>QCHU01000045.1 GCA_003279455.1 Prochlorococcus sp. AG-402-G19 | reverse complement strand
TTCAAAATATGTTTTTTTAAACGATCATTTGATATAAGTAAAAAACTTGTATTAGTTAGAAATGTTGAATTATCGAATAATAATAATTATTATTAAAAGCGTCTTTTATATATATTAATTGTCTGTTCAACATTTGCCTTGATTGATAACTAAGTGCCATTGTTAATCTTTGTCTTTGTCTTTTGGTTGTTGTATGGTTAGACAAAAAGCCCCTGAGAGGACAGAACCAAATATTAGATTTATATGTCATAATCAATAAAAATTTTGTGGAACCTTTTAGATGGGGAGAGGTCCAGCTCAAGAGCTAACATTCGAATTTGTTCTTAGTGAACAAGGGGTTAGTGAAAAAGATATTGGATGGGTACTGTCTAAATTAGATAGTCAAGAATATTTATTAACCGACTGCCATTACATGGCACGAATACTTAGCAATGAGTCTGAAACTAAGGCTAAGGATATTTTTATTAATCGTTATTTTGCTTTAAGTATGAAAGGAGTTAGTAGAGAAAGCAAAATTAGTGAGCTCCTTCAAGAATGTATAGATAAAAAGAAAGTTTGGACATTACTAGAAAAGAACTTTGGAGTCATTTGTATTAGGCTTCCAGATGAAAGTTTAAATGGTGAGACCTATTTATTTGTATGTGGTCCTAACAAAAAATGTCCAGAGGTCATCAACATTGATTTGCTCGGGTGCTCCTTTCCCAATGTGCGTAAAGAATCAAAAACGCAAAATCCTTTAGAAATGAGCTCACTTAGATTGGCTGGATAGTGGTATAAATGAATCTAAGGATTAAGTCTAACTTGGAAATACCAGCCAATGAAATAAAGTGGAGATTTACTAGATCGTCAGGAGCAGGGGGACAGAACGTAAATAAGATAGACAGTCGAGTTGAAATTATATTTAACGTATCTGACTCAAAAGCTTTAAGTCCATTTCAGAAGCATAGGATTTTAAATCATGATGACGTCAAGCTTATCAATAACTGTATTTGTATAGCCGTTCAGGATAATAGATCCCAGTATCAGAATAGACAATTAGCTTTAAGTAGACTTTCCTCAACCTTACGAGACCTTTTAAAACAAAGTCCAAAGAAGAGAAGGGAGACGATGCCAACACGCTCATCCCAAAGGAAAAGAGTCGATTCAAAGAAGAAGCGTGGTGAATTAAAAAAAAATAGGCAGTCAAAAATAGACTTTTAACCCTTTCTTGGAGACGTGCTTTTGATAGTTCCTGTTGTTTTTTTGCATTACACATTATTTATTTTTTGAAGAGGTTGATGTATTGGATTGGCTTAGCTCAATTAAAAACCACGAAAGATTTCCATTCACAAATCTGAAAATAAATTAATCAGTTCCTCCTTAATTATTAAGAGCACTTATGCTGACATGAAAGGGATTTGGAATGAAATTAAATTTACTAAAGTGAGTAAATGAGTATTAAGCCCTATTGTATTTATGTAGCTGTTGATACAAAAATATGTCTCATTCCAGAAATGGAGTATTAGCCATGCCCTTTAGAGAGCCATTCCACGTCACTGAAAATGGTGGATCAATTCATTGCATAGAAGGTATGTCTGGCAGAATCTTTAGAGCTTGTTCTGCAAATCAGTGCACTTATACCGGGAATCTACATGGTGCAAAATCTTATTTAGACTTTATTGAAAAAAACACTACAAAATTTCTTCCTTCTGAAAAAAAGAACGAAAATATACCATTTCAACGTAAAACGACGCTTAAATGGAATGATGATGGGAGTCTTTCTTCTATTGACATGGCAAGGATATTAAGTCGTCTTGAGAAATCAAGTTTGACCGAATGTGAACTTTCTTGTGAATGGGGTACTTCTTAATAAGATTTTTGAATTCAACGGATTTATAAATCCCTTAAATATTTAGAGCAAACCCCTCAATTTCTGCAGGACGGTTGAATTAGGGCTAATCAGTTCGGTCTATTTATACTTATCAGAGTTATCAATAGATCTAATCTTTTAATAAATATCTCTTTAATTAGT
>QCHU01000044.1 GCA_003279455.1 Prochlorococcus sp. AG-402-G19 | reverse complement strand
TCTTCAGATGTGTCTGGATTTGAATCCTCATGCTCAGATTGTTTATCCAATGGTTCTACCAGATCGCAATTAAGAATAGGTGTTTGAGCCTCTCTTAATTTGAGAAGTAACTCTTTTACTGGTTTCTTTTCTTTCGAGATGATTACGAATGTGGACACTAATTAGCTCCTTGAAATGTTTGGATATTCAATCCTGCTCAACATAATTCTGGCCAGCAGCAAATAGATCACTAAAGTTCAGATCGGCACGTTTATCGCCTTTAATGACGAAAGTTCTTGTTTCTGATCCCATTGATCAAGCAGGTATAGATATTCTTACTCAGGTTGCTCAGGTTGACCAAAAAGTAGGTCTTTCGATAGATGAGTTAAAGAATATTATTAGTGATTATGACGGATTAATGATCCGTTCAGGAACACAAGTTACCTCAGATGTGATTGCTGAGGCTAAGAAATTAAGAATCATTGGTAGAGCAGGAGTTGGCGTTGATAATGTTGATGTGCCAAGTGCAACTAAAAAGGGTGTCCTAGTTGTAAATTCTCCAGGTGGAAACACGATTGCAGCAGCAGAGCATGCTTTAGCAATGATTCTCTCATTGTCTAGAAATATTCCTCAAGCACATACAAGTATGTTTTCTGGAGGTTGGGATCGCAAAAAATATGTAGGGAATGAGCTTTACAAGAAAACTTTAGGAGTAGTTGGACTTGGCAAGATTGGGTCTCATGTGGCAAAGGTTGCGAATGCCATGGGTATGCAAGTTATAGGATTTGATCCTTTCGTTTCGACTGAAAGAGCTCAGCAAATGCAGGTTCGATTAAGTGATATTGAAGAGTTGTTCAAGCAGTCTGATTATGTAACGCTTCATCTTCCAAGGACACCTGATACAGAGAATTTAGTTGATATGGCCCTTCTGAGAAAAATGAAACCAACTGCAAGATTGGTTAATTGTGCAAGGGGCGGAATTATTAATGAAAATGATTTAGCTAATGCAATAGAAGAAAATGTCATACGAGGTGCTGCAATTGATGTTTTTGCAACAGAACCTTTGGCTGAGGATTCCCCTCTACGCGCAATAAACAAAGGCTTGGTACTTACGCCTCATCTAGGTGCTTCAACTGTTGAGGCTCAACAAAATGTAGCGATTGATGTTGCAGAACAAATTAGAGATGTTCTTTTAGGTTTGCCCGCACGCAGCGCGGTAAATATTCCGGGTCTAAGCGCAGAGATAATGGATAGTCTTAAACCACATTTAAAGCTTGCGGAGACACTAGGATTATTAGTTAGTCAAATTTCAGGGGGACAGATTCAAAAATTAGAAGTTCGTTTGCAAGGAGAATTCGCTCAACATCCATCTCAGCCACTAGTGATTGCTACTTTGAAGGGATTACTTACTAGTGCATTGGGAGACAAAATCAATTATGTAAACGCTTCATTGGAAGCAAAAGCACGGGGCATTGATGTCGTCGAAATTAAGGATGAATTGAGCCCAGAGTTTGCTCGAGGTTCATTACAGTTAGATAGTTTTAGCGACAAAGGTGGACATAGTGTTTCAGGGACTGTTTTTGGTGATGGTGATCTTGGTATTACAAGTATTGATGAGTACCCTATAAATTTTGTGCCAAGTAGGCATATGCTTTTTACGAGACATAGGGACATGCCTGGAATTATTGGTCAGATAGGTTCACTTCTTGGGAAATACAATGTGAATATTGCCTCAATGCAAGTAGGAAGAAGGATCGTTAGAGGTGAGGCCGTTATGGTCTTAAGTATCGATGACCCTATCCCCTCTGAGTTGCTTGGCTCTATTCTTGCAATGCAAGGAATAAACGAAGCTCATTCCGTGACTTTATAGTTTGGTCGTTGACAACCATATAAATTTGCAACATCCTCAGGTCTCTTGGTTGAGATTGGAGCAAGAGCTTGCAGTTGAGCTGGAAGATTCTTTTTATTGGTTTTTGAACAAACTAGATATTCACAGATTCTCTTTTGAGCATCATCCTAATAACAACTCCACTAAAACACTATTTGTTTGGCTTCCTTTGAACGATTGGTTAGTCAGAGATCAGGAGATCTTAGTCCAATCGTTAAGTTCGTTAGCAAAACCTTTTGACTTGACTTTGCCTGCATGCAAATGGATACAAGTAAAAGATGAAGATTGGAGCTTAAGTTGGAAAAAAAACTGGAAACCTGATCCCATAGGAAAATCAATCTTAATTTTACCGGCATGGTTAGAAGTCCCTGAGA
>QCHU01000043.1 GCA_003279455.1 Prochlorococcus sp. AG-402-G19 | reverse complement strand
TTTTTTCTCATAGTTTTCAACCGTTGGAAGGATATTAGTTATTGGTCCTTCAGTCGGAGATTCAATTCTTTTTTGTACTTCTTGCTCGTAAGTGGAAACTATCTCTCTAACCTCTTCACCATGCACAAATTTAATCTCGCCTGTATCTACATTTGCGACTTGAAAAAGAGTCGGAGCTAATGGATCTCTAGCACCTCCAACAAATGAGAGAACTTTGCAAATTTCATCTTCACCTACTAAAACGGTGTCTCTGGATTTGACCTGCAGGAATAGTGGATTTTCTTCTGTTTCGTGCATCTAACAAGAATTAATAGATAACGCCAGTCAGTCGAAGTGCTGTAGTTCATTTATACAAAATAATAGGAGGCTAACTGCCCCCTTGAAAATCGACTGTCAACCGATATGTAAATCTACCAATCGGGATACTCCCCTTGAACGGGTTCCTCGTAGAAATCACCTTTTTTTATACCAGCAAAATATTCAGTTAAAAATTCTTCCTGGTTGGCCTGATCTTCCAAATTAAGCGTCAGTTTCTTCTACTTGCTCAGTTTTAGCATCTTGATTTGTTTTGTCTTTTGAATAAGAGCAACCACCTTCTCCGCCCCAACCCCAAGCAAGAGAAGGACTTCCAATAACTGAGAGGGCAAAAACTAATGAAATAACCTTTTTCACTTTGAACTTAAAAGTAGGTTCCATATCTTAAGAGCATTTTCATTGTTCCGTTAAATCCCTTTAATTCTTTTATTTAAAAAGTTCTGGGCTCTTTAAGATCAACCAATCGTCATCGTTAGCAGATTGATAATCACCTAGGTTCAATGACTGTTGGTGTTGAGTGTGGTGGGTTTGCTTTAGTAGAGGTAGCGAGAATCGGAATCATGGCAACAGCATTTCAAATAACCAAGTTAAAGTTCACTCAGTTCGTATTCAAAAAACAAAAGTCAAAAAGAAATATTTTAAAATTTGCTGGATAGTTATTCCAAGCCAATTCTCTTAGTTCATCTAATTAGTCTTCCGTCATTCTTTTCATATTTGCGTAGACGTAAAGAGCATCATCAATTTCCTTAGAGACATTTTCTTTAAGAGAAAATGTACCATCAGTTTTGTTAGGGACAAAAGCTTCTTGATAAGTGTTAAAGAAATCGATCTTTTGAATATCCGTTTTACATTCTTTTGCTAATTTGCCTAACTTTGATTTGTTGTTCAAATCGATCACTTAATAGAAGCATGAGAAAGAATCAAATGAAGTTCTAATGGGGTTAAATCAGTATTTTCTATTCCCCATAGTTCTCCTTTGTCTGAAGCTTCAATAATTGATTCGTAAAAATCAGCAGAGAATTTTGGCATTATTGGATTAAAAAATACAGTTAATTAGGTGAATAATGTTTAGCGAGAAAAGGAAGTTGCTATGCGGTACAGCTTCCTTAACTCTAATTGATTCACTACTGCGGGAATCAACGTCAGAAGAGCATAACTTGAAGCTTTTGAGAAAAATAGTTCGGTCGAGGTAGGGCTAACTAGTTACGGTTTACTTTTTAAGATCATTACTTAATCAAATAATTTTTAAGGTCACAATCAGAAAATTCTCCTTTTAGTATCGTTTTTTTAACAGATAAGCATGGGAGAAGCCAAAAGAAGAAGAGAACTCGGACTACCTCCAAAGTTAAAAAAGATAAGAAAACAAAGACCAACGAAAAACAGTTCTCATGGTCACAATTTTCGATTAACAAACTAAAGAATCAGTATCCGGCAGCGCCTTTTGTGACTACTGCTTTGGTTTTAATAGTTTTACAATGGGGTTTCTCGGTAAATAGCTGAATACCTAAATGGAATTCTTTGATGAGTTCGAAATAATTGGTGGAATCATTCCTAATTTGATTGGGTTAGCGTTTTTCTGCGGTGTGATTATTTATTTTGATCAAACCAGAAAAGCAAAAGTCAGACGAGGAGAGAAAGTACCTCCTCATCAATAAAAATGATTCTTTTAGCTAAAGCTCAAATTATTGGTGGCATCGTTCCAAATCTGATTGCTTTTGGGTTATTTCTTGGAGCAATTGGATATTTTGCTTCAACTGGAAAAATGGCTGAGATGTTCGGCTGGAAAAACAAGAAATAAAGCTATCACTAGCAAGTAACTACTCGGGAGATCCCGCTGAGATCCCAGTCTCATTTTTCCATTAAAAAAGACAGGCTGGGAAACCTGTCTCTCACTGATCGGGGCGACAGGATTCGAACCTGCGACCTAGTGCTCCCAAAGCAACCACAAAGCTAATGATTAATAAACTGATGCACTATCAAGGAGATTAAAACACCTGTCCAT
>QCHU01000042.1 GCA_003279455.1 Prochlorococcus sp. AG-402-G19 | reverse complement strand
AAGCACAAGGAAGTAATGGAGAGAGTATTTCTATTCTCTCACTAATAAAAACTCAAGGGTCAGATACCAAGCTTGTTGGACAAATGCAACCTTATTACGAGGCAATAGGGCTAAATAAACAACATTTAGGTCAACATATTATCCCCACGCTGGTTTCCCAAATTGCTGATGGAGAAAATGGCGGTGTAATGATGAACGAATTTCCTCAAGCTTTTATTCAAGCTTGTAAAAGAATTGGTCCAAAAACCGACATAAGCCCCACAATTGCTATGAACGGATCTGAATATCTCGACTTCCTTGAGACTTTAGATATTGATGAAAATAATTATCCATTGATACAAGCAGTCGGTCAAAACAGAATTTGGGAAAAAATCTCAGGTTCAATAACTCCTACTTTGGTTAAAAAAGCAATTAATGAATTAAAAGAGGAAGATCAATCTTTTTCTTTGAGTGGAGCCAGCTGGACTAACGATTTGAGTTGGGAAGATGGATATATAAATGTTTTAGAACCAATTTCAAAACTTAGTTCCTATTTTCACGAAACATTTGACCATTTATTAGTTCAAAATCCATCGTTAACAAAAACCCATGACTATCAAGAAGCGCTCCTATACCTATTGCTATTAGAAACTAGCTGCTTCCGTTATTGGGGACAGGGGAAATGGACTGAATATGCTAATACAATCTTCAGAAAGGGTGAAGAGGTGATTAGAAACTTTGAAATTCCAGTACAGAGAAGTTAATCAATTTTGTAAAGGCATCAATCAAGAAAAAGAAATAACTAGCAAAAAATAATTTTTTGCGTTAAGGTCACCGACCATAGCTTTAATGAAATGACTAGTACAAGTTTTGACAAAAATGGACTTGATAAAGCAGGTATTCATTGGATGCAATATCTTTCGATGACATCAATGTCATTGCTTATATTTCTCATAGCATTAGACAAAGCCGTTCCTAGCTTTCATCATTTTGTCTTAATTTCAATGGCCAAAGCAGGTATTATTTGTATTGCATAGCTGGATAACATACTTATACAGATCCACTGATCTAGACAAAGAAAAATATTAAGCTATGAAAGGTAAAATCAATCCAGACAACGACGGTTACGATCCATCAGAGGATTACTTCAAAAAGAAAGGTGACACATATGAAAATGAAACTGATGAATATTTCCCTGAAGAAACTTCTAAGCCACCCCATTATTAAGGGAACCAAGAAAGGGCTGATGGGAATAATAATCAACTAGTAATTATTATCTATGTGAAATGTACGTACCTTCTGGATATAGCCTTGAGATTGCATTAAATCGCTTTGATATTTGTCTTTCTTTGTCAATGTTAACTTTACGATTAAGAACCAAAACGTTGTGAACCATCCATAGAAAAAAGCCAACAAGCCAATACCAAGATATGGGATGAGCCAAAATTTTTAAATATCATCTAATTTTAAGATGGCAATTATGTCCATTTTTTTCATAAGTATTTAAACCTTTTGTTATTACCCCAACATCAAAATTAGATTTTTAAAAATGATTACTCAAGACTATTGCTCTTTTCAGCACATCAACAGCTATGTAGGATTAGGCAGAACTGGTCAAGTCATTTATTAAACGTGAAAATATTTGGTATAAATCAAGTGAGTGTATACTTATAATACTGGATTATTCATATATTTTTCGACGATTATTCCTCGCTAGATAATGGAGAGTATTTAAGTCTCTAATTTAAGATTTAGTATCCAAATTTAAAAGAAGCTGTCGTGCCAGCTATTAAGACATTACCCTCAGGATCAATGAATACCAAAGTAATCATTAATGAAGGTAAAATTATAGAGAGAGTTTATGAGACACCAAAAGGTGAGCTCATATCACTATTTCCAAATCAATCTTCAAAAGAAGCTGCGTAAAAAATCTATTTTTCAACTCGGTTATTTTTTTGTACTTTCCAAGTTGGAGCTAGTTCTTATTGTTAGCACAATAAGAAAAGATGACCAAATAAAGATCCAATATTGATTAAATATGTAATCCTAAATTTATTGTTTTTAATTGGCAAATGTCTTCTAAAGAAGAAATCATCACCATCCTAAAAGCTTTTGCTTCAATAGAGAGAATGGGATCATTCTTTGTAGACAACGCAACCCCAGACTTTTTGTTTATAAGACCAAGTGGGAATCCCATTGATGCAAAAGGTTTTCAAGACATGTGGTCCTCAGGAGATCTTGTATTAGAAAGCGCAGAAATCACAAAGGTACATAAATTCGAACTCTTAAGCTCAAATGCTGCCATATGCGTTTTCACTCTAGGATCAAAATTTACATACAAGGGGACACAAAACGACGACCTCCCAACAGTAACTTCGATTTTTAAAAAAATTGAGGGAAAATGGAAAGTTGCATGGATGCAAAGATCTTCAGGCCAATCAGATATGACTTTATGGAACGACTAATTTTAATGTCCTTCTTAATTGTAAATGTTCGCAAATTCGTGTTATTTGCTTACGGATGAAGTAATCATTCAACTAATGAAAAAATCTAAAATAACAACTAATATTAGCTAATGAAAGAGAAGAACAATGTTTAAAAGTTAATTTCAAATAAAATGACTTTGATCGTAACTCGAGCTAAAAAAATAAAAAGATGGGCAATTGCTAAAGAGTTTAAAAAAGACTAAACTTAGCTGAAAAGTAGATAGTGAATTGATCTGTGAAATTAAGAATCAAATAAAAAAAACATCAAAAAATATTAATCAATATTTCGGAT
>QCHU01000041.1 GCA_003279455.1 Prochlorococcus sp. AG-402-G19 | reverse complement strand
AGGTGATTTGTTCTTAGGTTTAGAAGGTGAAAAAGTTGATGGAGGGATTTATTGGGCCAAAGCAATTGATAGAGGTGCTTGTGCAGCCATTATCAGTAAAAATGCATCTCTTTTGAATCCACCAACTAATGAAGACCCCGTAGTTATTATTCCCGATCCTGTATCACTATCTATCGGCAAATTAGCTGCAGATTTTTGGGGTAAACCATCTAGGGAGATTTGTTTAATAGGTGTTACAGGTACTAATGGTAAAACGACTACATCATTTTTAATTGAATTTTTGACTGCTTCGCTTGGCTATCCATCCGCCTTGTTTGGAACGTTAATTAATCGATGGCCTAACCATGAGCAAACTTCAAAATATACAACTACTTTTGCTGTCCCATTGCAGGCTCAACTTAGTAAAGCTGTTCAGGCAGGAGTTCAATATGCAGCAATGGAGGTAAGTTCACATGCTTTGTCTCAGAATAGAGTTGCTGGTTGTGATTTTAGTGGAGCAATATTTACAAATCTTTCAAGGGACCATCTAGATTATCATGATTCAATGGAATCTTATTTTGACGCTAAAGCTAGTTTGTTTCGATCATATTTAATAGAAGATGATTGTCCTAGATCAGTAATTAATATAGACGATAAATGGGGAGCATTATTAGCAAAAGAGCTAAACAAAAAATGTTGGACATGCTCATTAAAAGAGAATTCTCAAACCAGAGATAAACCAGATTTATACATTAGTAATCTTCAAATTTTACAAGATGGATATAAGGGAAAATTGCATACGCCCTTTGGGGTAGAGAAATTCTTTTCACCACTTATTGGTGATTTTAATTTAATGAATACCCTGCAAGCAGTAGGAGTTCTAGTTCAAAGGGGATTCCCATTAAATGATCTTTTGGCAGCTTTGAACAAGTTCCCTGGAGTACCAGGGAGAATGGAACTGATAAATATGGATGGATTTAAAGTCAAAGACGGCTATCCATTAGTGATAGTAGATTATGCGCATACACCGGATGGTTTGCAAAATGCTTTAATCGCATCGAGATCATTGACGAAAAAAAAATTAATTTGTGTCTTTGGTTGTGGTGGTAATAGAGATAAAGGTAAAAGATCTAAGATGGGGGAGGTTGCTGCTAAGTTTGCAGATTATGTAGTGGTGACATCTGATAATCCTCGGCAAGAAGATCCAAGCGAAATTATTAAAGATATTGAAAAAGGTATAACTTTTGATTCTGAAATTTCTGTTGAGCCAGAGAGATCTATAGCAATTCAACTAGCCATAGCAAAAGCCAAGAAAAACGATGTTGTTTTAATCGCAGGGAAAGGTCATGAGGACTATCAAATCCTAAAAGATCAGACAATTTATTTTGATGATCGTGAACAAGCGAGAAAAGCATTATCTTTAAAAAAAAATTCACATAGAGTATTTAGTAGAGATGAAATTCTTTAAACCAAAGATGAGGTTATCGATTTCTTTTAAATCTGTTGTGACATGAACGCAAGCACGAAGCCATTTAGGATCTTCGAGAACTCTTATCCATAAATTCTCTTGACCAAGATAATTGACAACCTCTTCAGGAGAATTGATTCCATTAATAGTAAAACTTATAATTCCAGAAGGTGGAGGACTGTTTAAAACAAGTTCAATGTTTTTGACTTGGTTTAGTTTCTTCCAAAGAATAGAGCTGAGGCTTTGAATTTTATAAAAGCGCTCAGTCTCATGACCTTCATTCTTTAGCATTGTTAGAGAGCTCCTTAGACCTGCTAAAAGAGGTACGCAAGAAGTCGCGATCTCAAAACGTCTGCCATCAGAATGAAAAGGAGTTTTATTATTGACATATATTCCTTCTTCAACTTTTAAGCTTTTCCAACCTATTAATGTTGGATTTGACTCTTCTAACACTCTTTTTGAGAGAGCAACAGCTCCCAGCCCCTCAGGTCCATAAGCCCATTTATGTCCTGTGAACGCATAGATGTCCGCATTGTTACAAGCACCTTTAATTGGTATGTGACAAAAACTTTGAGCAGCATCAACTAATAAATAAGGTTTACTTGAATGCTCTTTAAGTCTTTTGGAAATAAGTTCAATTGGCATGATTTGGCCTGTATTCCAAAGAAGATGCGAGAGCACAACAAGCTTCGTATTCTTTTGTAGGTATTCATCTATTAATTCAATTGCTCTTTTATACGTCTCATCTTTCTTGTCGTTGCCATTACATAGTCTTGATACGGGTAGTATTGCGATTGTTAGATTTTTTTTTCGAGCTAGTTCTTTACATGCTGCGACTATCCCAGGGTGTTCGCAATCGCTAAGCAATAAGTTATCACCATCAAGAAATGGTAGTCCTAGTAGAGGTAAGATACATCCAGAGGTGACATTTTCAGTAAAGGCAATTCTCTTAGGATTAATAGCGCATATCTCCGCTATAAGATTTTTTGTGGCCATGACTTCTTTCGTAATGTATGGCCAAACATTATTTGTGAATGGACCTAAGTTTTGAATTGTTTGCCAACTCGAAGTTATTGCATTTAATGATTGAGTTGGGAGTGGGCCTTGACCTCCATAATTGAAATAGTCTTTATTTTGCAGAGCGGGCATATTGTCTTTGAACAATATTGGCGACATATTTTTGTCTTTAAGTTGTGGTAACTAAGAATATCTTTTTTTTGCCAACTTACCAATTTGATTTTGTCCTCTAGCGATGTTAACCTTAATGCCTACATTCCTTAAGCATATTGTGGTGTCTCTTTAAATCAAAAA
>QCHU01000040.1 GCA_003279455.1 Prochlorococcus sp. AG-402-G19 | reverse complement strand
AATAATAAATGATACTTATTTGAAACAAAGGTTTAATGACGCAAAGTTCGAAGGCCAGAAAAGCCAGAAATTATCAATTGAACTTGTAGAAGGCAATATAAAAAAAATTATATTTGTTGGATTAGGTAAAGCTGAAAATCTGCGAATTGATGACTTACGAAAAGCAGCTTCAACAGGAACTCGTCAAGTTTTGGGTTATGAAAAAAAACTAGGAATTTCTTTCCCTTGGGATGCATTTGACCCATCCTCGGCTGCATCCGCTGTTGGTGAAGCCGTTCGATTGTCTTCAATAAAAGATTTTAGATTTAAATCCGAACCAAAAGAATCAACCGCAATAGATGAAGTTGAATTAATAGGCCTGGATGTAAAAGCGACTGAATCAGCAATCGCTGAAATATATCCAATTTGCGAAGGAGTTAAATTTGCGAGAGAACTTGTTTCAGCTCCGCCCAATTTTCTAACTCCATATCAAATGGCCAAAGAAGCCGAAAAATTAGCCGATGAATTTGATCTAGATTTAGAAATTCTTGATAAAAAAGAGTGTGAAGATCAAGGCATGGGAGCTTACTTAGCAGTTGCTAAAGGATCAGATCTAGACCCCAAATTTATACATTTAAAATATTCTTCAAAAACTGCTAAAAACAAAATCGTATTAATTGGTAAAGGCTTAACTTTTGACTCTGGTGGATACAACTTAAAAGTAGGAGCCTCTCAAATAGAAAAAATGAAATACGACATGGGAGGGAGTGCTTCTGTTCTTGGGGCAGCAAGAGCCATCGCAGAACTAAAACCAAATAACATCGAGGTACATTTCATTGTTGCTTCTTGCGAAAACATGATTAATGGCTCTGCATTGCATCCTGGAGATATCATCAAAGCTTCCAATGGAAAAACTATTGAGGTAAACAATACCGATGCCGAGGGGAGATTAACTTTAGCTGATGCTTTGGTATACGCTTGCAAGCTTAAGCCTGACGCTATCGTTGATCTTGCTACTCTTACTGGTGCATGTGTCATTGCACTAGGTGATGAAATAGCTGGGTTATGGACTGACAATGAGAATCTATCTAGCCAATTAACTCAAGCCGCAAGTAAAGCTGGAGAAGGTATTTGGAGAATGCCCATGCAAGATTCATATAAAGCTGGAATTAAATCATCTATTGCTGATTTGCAAAATACAGGACCTAGGCCAGGGGGTTCAATTACTGCTGCCTTGTTTCTAAAAGAATTTGTCACCTCAAGTATTCCCTGGGCTCATATTGATATAGCAGGTACATGCTGGACTGAAAAAGATAGAGATATTACGCCAAAGGGTGCGACTGGCTATGGAGTAAGAATGTTAGTTAATTGGATAAAAGAATTGAGTATAAACTCCAATTAATACTTAATTTTATAAATTTTAAATTTAGAATTTTTTACTAATTGTAATCGCCCCAAACTCTTTTTAATCTAGAGTCTCTACCGCAACTAGTTCTATAAAAGTTATATTTAAGGGGATTTTTAATTGCAAAATCTTGATGATACTTTTCTGCTATCCAAAAGGGCTTTGAATCAACAATATCAACCTTTAATTGTTCCAAAGGTATATTTAATAAAACAGAGATCATTTCTTGACTCTCTTTTGCATCAATCTCTTGTTCTTGATTAGAGGTAAAAATAACAGGCCTATACGAATCACCTCTATCGCAAAATTGTCCCTCATCATCAAAAGGATCTATATTGAACCAATATCGCTTAAGTAAATCCTTATAACTAATAATATCAGGATTATAACTTACTTTAACAACCTCTTGATGGCCACTATGATTTTCATATGTGGGATTAATTAAATCTCCTCCGGAATATCCACTTTCTACCGATAATACTCCATCAATTTTCTCTAGATCATGCTCTAGGCACCAAAAACAACCACCAGCAAAAATAGCTTCTTGTGATTCAGCAAATACTTTGACTGGGGAAACTATTAATAGTTGCAATAGCATAAAAAATACTATTAGTGTTCTGAAGATTTTATTCATAGGAATCATTGAACTAATAAGTCCAGAATATCCTCTGATGCTCTATCTATAACTCCAGGCTTTCCTAATTTATCTTTCAATTTTTTATACCCAATCATTATATCTTCTTTTTTCGAATTATCTTCAAGAATTCTCAATGCTTCATTAAAAATTTTTTCTGCTTTAAAATCCTCTTGCACAAACTCTGGTATTAACATTTTGTTTAAAAGAAGATTGACTGGAGAAATATATTTAACATTGAATCGCAAGAAATATCTTGCAAAAAAAGCAGTGACTCTACTTACTTTATATCCAACTATTTGTGGAACTGAGTTTAACGCCAATTCCATATTTATCGTCCCAGACTTAGCCAAAGCCAGATGAGCAGCCGAAAACAAAAATGGCTTAATCTGATCAACTTCATTTGATAAAATAATCCTTCCAGATATTCCATATTCTTTTAATGAATCATTTAATAATTGATTAAATTCTTTTAAACCTGATGGGATAAGAACGATGATAGAAGGGTCATTTTCTTGAAGAAGCTTAGCCGCTTTTAACAGTGTAGGTAAAATATATTTAAGTTCTTGTTTACGAGAAGCCGGAATAATAAGAAGAAGTTTGTTATCAGAACTTAATCCTATTTTTTTCAATGATTCTTCTCTAGTAGGAATATTTCTATAAAAGTCCAACATTGGATGGCCCACGAATTTTACATTTCCTCCCTTATTTGAATAAAATTCAGCTTCTTCTTCGAATATAGATAATATTCTATCTGTAAAACTAATCAAATCAGTTGTACCCGAATCACCTAATCTCCATGCCCATTCCTGAGGCGCAATATAATATATTATTGGAACATGAGGAAACTGTTTTTTTACTTTTAATCCCAGTCGAATATTGGGCCCCATATAGTCAATTAAAATAACTGCATCGGGAGGGGAGGATTTTAAGTAATTGTCAATTTTTGACTGTGCATTTAAGGTTGGCAGAATATAAGGAATAGCTTCTAGAAAACCAATTGCACCTATTGAGGAGGTATTAGATATTAATTTAGCTCCAGCTTCTCTCATCCTTTCACCACCTAAAGCAATTATTTTTAATTCAATTTTTCTTTTTTCTGCATTAGTCAATAAAGCCTTTGTAAGTAAACTTCCCTGCAAGTCTCCAGAAACTTCACCTGTACTGATTAATAACTTCATTATTTATTTAGTTGACACTAAAGAA
>QCHU01000039.1 GCA_003279455.1 Prochlorococcus sp. AG-402-G19 | reverse complement strand
GGATTTGCACTGATGCTTTTAGCTCTAACTCAAATTCCAGTAGCAATTAAAACCACAGCGGAAATTTATTGTATGGAAAAACTAGATCAGAAACATAATTCAGCAGTCGTAGCGATTATTCAATGTAATGGCGGTAAATGAATCTAGCTTAATTATCTAAGGCGTTATTAGCTATTTTATTTTACTAATATCTATTTGGTGGCTATTCAGAACACTTAAAGAAGGTAGAAAATGCCGTAGAGGAAGTGAAATAGGAACAGTTAAATGATCATTCAATTTGATAAAAGAACATTTGTCGGTATACCCAATTAATTAGTAGTGGCAACCGATCTTGGTTGTGGAGGCCGTATCTGATTCTTCGGTTTGCAACATTTTAAATTCCAAGTAGTCGAGTCAAAGTAGAGATGTCCTTCGAAATGTATGTAATGTACTCTTCTTTATTTGACGCACTATTCGCTGATTCTTTCTTCACTCCTATGAGAACAGTTTATGTTGTCTCTGATAGTCAGCTAGAAAAGATCAAGCGAAATCAAAGAGAAGAAGAACTCGAGAATATCGAGACTTCTCGTAAGAGGTTGGAAGAGAGTTATCAAGCACGTGTCAAGGTTCTTGATGATCGTGAGCATGAACTTCAAGAGGAGATCAAATCTCTTGCTCCATCCATGAAGTAGAAAGAGGAAGTCACTTCTTAGTAAAGACGATCAGTGGATGAGAGACGATCATGAGGGGGTAAATTGCCCCCTTTTTTATTGGGTGTAACCTATTTTTTTTAATGGTTTTGTCAGGTTTCTTATCAAGATGCCAAAGAGCATATTAACGAAACTATCTGATTTTACAGAAACTTAAGGACTCAATTTTTTGAGACTTGTACCATTTTTATTCTCTATCAATTGAAGCTTCGCTCATATTGTTTTAGATGAAAGGTTTTAGAAATCCCAATACTCTTCTTTCCATCTTCATCCCAACTCTGCTAAAACAAACTATCAAACATTTTTATTCCCTCTTCCCTTACAACTCCATCGATTCTGGCGAACGGGTTTCTTACAGGGCATGTTGGTTCATTTATAAAGAATCTCTATGGTGACTTTGGACCATGGATCCATAAACGCTTTCCCATGGAGCCAAACACCTCTACTTGGTCAAAATATTTCTCGGGATGGACTTCAGATTCAGTCATATGAGGTAGGGCTTTCTTATCTATTTTTTCTTTAGCTTGTCGTAATTAAATTTGCTAGAAGCTTTGTTGCCTTGCCAAGAAAGAGTTCCTTGATACATGTCCTCACTCAGTAAGTAATTGAGTGCGTCTTCCGACATAGGTTCAGGTGCAGGTGCATCAGCTATTTGTTCTGCTTGAACTGCAAAAGTACAGATAAACAAAAGCAGACCAAGAACAAAAGCAAAGAGTTTCTTCATCTAATCCAACCTATCTGCATAATCTCTGAGAATTTCTGCAATCACATTTGGTGGAATTTCTTCTTGAGCGTCTTTGCAAAGATCAAAGAATTTATCCATAAACTCTTTTCTGGTCATGTTACTTAATAAGCCAAATTTTCTCTATTAAAGGCTCAAACTCTCTTTTGTAGCTCTCAGCACTAATACTCATATTTTATTTAGATATAGACTAATGGTTATCGTTTTCGCTTGAGTGTACCTATAAGTCCTTACTTCGACTATGGGTTCTTTGCTAAAAGATACGCATAAATATGCTTTCGCAATGGTTGAAGCAGCGAGGATAATGCCAGCGGATAGAGCAGAAAAACTAGATCACATAAAGCAATTAAGATTCAATGTTCAATTAAAGAATTTAAGAAAAAGAATCAACAGAAGAATCACTTAGAACTGATCTTTTATACGAAGACTATGTCTCTTTTGACAAAGGATAATTAGTAGACGTTTTTCTATTACTTAACTCAGTATTTGTATATGTGGATAAGCTTTGATGTTTCTCCTTAAGCTATGACGCCTGAATAAGCAATGGCTGTGAATATTGTTATCTTTGAAATCAAAAAGAACTGTATACGCTTATTCACTTTTAGGACATTGGATGGAATAAAAGATCTGGAAAAAAGTAATTAAAAACAATAATGTTGATAGCTGTAATCGACATAAAAATTGTTGCAACAACTGGGGCTGATCTAAACCATTTAGTTCGGAATATTTTAAACAACGATTCCATAATCTTTTAAACGATTACAGAGGAACCAACTTGAAATGCACCAGCAAGTAAAAGTAATGCGGGCAGATTCCAAAGAATCAAAACTTTTAAAGCAGTAGATTTATAACTTGCAGCAGTCATTTCTGATAAGTGGAGAGAATGTTGTTCAGTGAAACGCAGACCAGAATCACTGTTTAATTGAATTTAAAAGCTGCCTTCTTTTTTAGTGATTAGATCGGGGTAGGGCTAACCGTGGAATAAATTTTTCTTATGAATCAAAATGTTCCTTGGAACTCAGGAAAAATCATCCCATCTCCATCATTGTCATCATCATCAAAACCAGAGATTAAAACCCATATACCACCAAGAGCAAGCAAAGCTGATGCACAAATTACAATTACTTGGTTTGGCATTTTTAGATTTTGTTTAGTAGGTGTTTAAGTCGAATTTTGAATCAATAGCCTTAACTGGAATTGGATTGTTTGCTAGAGACTCTTCCTCTGAGGAAGCTTGAAAAATAACACCAGCAACACCTATCAATAAAACTGCGAACATAATTGCGTGATATGCCGTAAACATTTCGATGATTCAAATATCTAAGAGTTTAATTAGTTGGGATAAGGCAGTGTTGTAGTACAAAGCGAATGACTGTGGGGTGTTTCTACTACTACTGTCTTGCGGTGGTCTATTGATTAGTAACGAGCGTAAAGATCAAACAGAATCCCACCAATAAACTCACCTAATCCGAACCATGATTTCTTCTTTGGTTGTACTTGGGTAGATGTTGTCATTACATGCACTGGCGAAGTCTATAAATAAGGATTGTTGAAAAGCCAATAAACAGACCTGCAGGAATAGCCAAGCTGGCAATGATTGTTACTTCGTTAATTCCGTACATAATTTTTAAGCGTTGGCGTTAGCTTTCCTTAGTCGTAGTTTTAAATAAAAATGGTTTAATGGCTCTTTTATGGAAAGTATTTTTCCGTAGAACTCTTCACAATGTTGGATCAACGGCTTGAAAGGATTCATGTCCATTTTTTTTAGTACTAAATGATTACTGAAGAAGAAAACCCTCCCATTGGAGGGTTAACTAATGGTTTTGATTACAAAAAAAGTGCAGACCTAGTGGACTTTTAATGAAATAGCGAAGAGGGGACT
>QCHU01000038.1 GCA_003279455.1 Prochlorococcus sp. AG-402-G19 | reverse complement strand
CAAGTAAACACGCTTCACTTAAAGCCGCTGAAAATTGGTAGATAGAAAATTTTACTATTAGTTTTTAAATGGCCATATTATTCTGATGTGGCTGGTCTAGTTTTGACCAGATTATCTGGTTTTATAAATAGCAGGATAACTAAGGAATAAAAAAACATCAGTAGCATTCTTATTTCGTCTCACCTTTGTCTCTTCTCGTTGAATCTGGACTGTTCTAACTTGTTCTAACAAATTGGCGATTTGGTCTAACACGGATTTTTGCTCGTAATCAATTGGTATAACTTGTCTGAATGGAGTTTTTATTCAACGTATAGCAGACTAGTTATAGCAAGGGTTCTCAAGGGTTAGACAAAACGCTTGTCTAACCTTTTTGTCTAACTTTTTGAGACGGGAAAGGCTGTCTTTTTTTTTGAGACAGGGTGCCTAAATAATCAAATATCTAGGTAATAAAACAATAATGATTATCGTTTTTATATCCAGTGTATATTCTTATACATTGATTTGTGTGCTGTATGGGCAGCAATACGTGGCTGATTTCAGGATCGCCAGGCTGTGGCAAAACGAATTGGATTCTTAATAATCTCAAGTCACACAAAGGTCGTTGTGGCTTTTTGCGTCTATCTGGTTACGGAGATATTGATCTACAGCAAGTAGCTTCTACAGATATTGACTATGCCTTTCTTAAAGATCAAATTCCTCAATTAATAGATTTATCAAGGTCCAGTACAGACTCTATTTCGCATCAAGATGATTCTTTGATATTGATTGAGCTCCCTCAGTTTCGAATTCCTAAAGAGCTTGGTTTGGCTGGAATTGATCCGCGCGTAATCAAACAACTTGCAACTTTAAATCTCGAACCAGATAAATACCTTCATTTTGGACGTGATAGGGAATTACCCATTAATGACACATTAAATTTCAATCAAATTGAATCATGCAGGTTCAAGCTTCATCGGAATGTTTGGGATCCACCTAGTCTGAATACCTTTTGGTTCGAACTGGTTAATGGTGCTTATGGAGATGTTTATAGAGCTAAAGCCTTGATGAATATCCCCGATGGTAGATCTATGTTCTTTAACTGGATTGTTAGTCAAAAAGGTTCGCAATTTTTACCTCTTAATACTGTCTCACCTCCTAGTGGTAGACCTACAAGAATATCTGAACTTGTTGTTCAAGGGAAAAATCTTGACTCCGTACGAATTGAATCAACTATTCAGCTTTGTCTCTTGAATGATTCAGTTTTGGAGCTTCATCAAGCCCCTCTTAGAGATACACAAATGCAGCCTAGTTATTCAACTTGAAGATATGAAACACGCAGTAATTTCTTGCTTACATGCCAATCTCTCAGCAGTGGAAGCTGTGCTAGGTGATATTGATCGGCAAGGAATTGAGACCATTACATGTCTTGGCGATCTTGTTGGCTATGGTCCTCAGCCAAATGAAGTTGTTGAGCTTATTAGAGATAGGAAGATAGAAACCTGTCAGGGTTGCTGGGATGAAGACATAATTGATGGTCTTGATGCTTGTGATTGCAGCTATCCATCTCAGCTTGCAGAAAGGCGAGGGCATATGGCTCATCAATGGACAACGGAGAAGTTGACTGATGAAAATAAAGAATTTCTAGCTAGTCTCCCCACCTCGATTAGAAGAGGTAGATCGTTATTCGTACATGGAAGTCCCAACAGTCAGCATGAGTATCTGCTTCCAGATATGGATGCATTCGCAGCATTAGAACGAGTTGAGATGAGTGGAGCCGATACTTTGTTTTGCGGTCATACTCATCTCCCATATGTACGTGAATTAGGGAATGGATCAATCCGCGTAAATATTAAAAATGCTTCCGATCGTGAAAGAGAAGATATAAAAATGACTTTACCTATTAGAAAAATTGTAAATGCTGGATCTGTCGGAGAACCTCGTCATGGAGGAGTAAATGCTACCTATGTTATTCATGACGAAATAAAGAATGATGTTGAGATTAGAGAAGTTGCTTACGACATTGATCGAACATGTGAGGCAATTATTGAGGCTGGTCTACCTCATGTGTTTGCATGGCGTTTGAGCAACGGTTTTGAATTTGCTGAATTGGCTGAAGATGCTAGTCACGTGTGCGAACGATGATTGAACGTTGGGCACTTTTAAGTGGTCTTATGGGTGATCTTGAGACCTATGAATTGATTCAAAAAGATTTAAAAAATACTCGCGGAGATATAACTCTTTTTGTTTTAGGAGACGTTGTAGGACCAGATAAGAATTGTGATGCACTTTTAAATAGATTAGTAAATCCTCATCGTGGTGATTTGAAACCTCACTGTATCTATGGCTGGTGGGAGGATCAATTATTGGCAGAATCAGGTTACCGTGGGGAGAGAAAGGCAGATGCTTTACGACTCAATAAAGGAGACGATGCTGTCAATGCTCTTATGAATGCTGTAGATCCATATTATTTGGGATGGATATCATCACTACAATTTGGATTTGTAGAACTTGATTGTGGTTTGATTCATGGAAGCTCAAAAGATGTAGGAGACATTCTGACAATGCAAACACCTCCACTTACTCTTCTTGATCGAATTACCCGCCTTAATGTGAATAGATTATTCACGGCTAGAAGTAAACAGCAATTTCATCTTGAGTTGACTGATGCTGTAGTTGACTCAAAAGTAAAAGATTTAAATGGAAAACGAAACCAGGAACATACTCTTCCTAAACGTGCAGTGATAGGAATTGGAGCAGGGGCTAATTACACTCTTTATGACGTTGGCAGTGATCAGACTCACTTCTTAACGGTGGGTGATGTCACTAAATCCAGAGGACGAGGGTTCGCGTAACCATTCTTTCCGAGAGAATTATAAGGATAGTTCAGTTCAAAGACTTACTGGAATCTCAAGGTGGCTCGTCTGGTTGTCTAACTTTGTCTAACTTTTTAGCGTTTATGTCTAACCCTATTTTTGGCTGCAATCAACTGGTACAACTGGACGTGATGGAGTTTTTATTCAACGTATAGCAAGCTAATTATGTAAGGGGTTTTCGGCAATTTTTATAGCTCTTCTAACTTTGTTCTAACTTTTGAGAAGTTTTGAAGTAATAGAAAAGTTCTGATCACTTAGACTATAAAAACTTCTAAGGTTTATTTATTTACAGAAAAAATTAAGAATAGCTTTGCTATGTTGGCGACATAGTTTTCTTTTTAGACTCATAAAGAGAAATTCATGGAAACCATTGGAGAAGAAGAGAATGGGAATAAACCAGTTAATGAAATAGAAACATACCCAGTTCCTTTTGATTTAGAAAAAATCAACGAGAATCTTATTTTTAGTACTAATATTTTATCTGTACTTTCTAAAGAACAGATAATTAATCAAGCAGTTCAATTCCATTCACAAGGGAAATTTTTAGAAGCTGCAAAATATTATCAAGATTTTATAAACCAAGGCTTTAAGGATTATAGAGTTTTGTGCAATTATGGGGCAGTTTTAAG
>QCHU01000037.1 GCA_003279455.1 Prochlorococcus sp. AG-402-G19 | reverse complement strand
CAATTTGCTGGGGCATATACAATGTTGAGCTTTCTCAAGCTATTAAAAAAATTAATTAGCAGAAAAACTGCAATTAGAACATTTAGAAAGTTATAACGCCAAACAATTTTAAAGAGATTTTAGAATACTGTTCGGAATGGGAATCAAATATAGTCCGGTTGAAACTGCTGGATTTGCCAGCGTTTAATGTAGGTGTCTCCTTAAGAAAATCTGACGTTAAATAAGAACATAAGGGGTTTAAACCTTTTTTGTTCTTATATTTATATTATCACAAGATCACTTCGTAGTTAATTTTTTTGAGGATAGTTCTTATTAAAAAATTAGTTCTTAATTATGGAATCATCTGTGTTTGAAGATTTAAAGGTGTTTAAGGGATTATCCTTGAATTAAATCTTACAGATTTCCCAGTGGTACAAGTTAATGCCGATTACCTGAAATTAAAAGCAGGGTATCTTTTCCCAGAGATTTCTAGAAGAATTAAAGACTTTAACTCTAAGAATCCAAATACTGACTTAATCCGACTAGGAATCGGTGATGTTACTGAGCCTTTGCCTTTGGCTTGTCGTGAAGCCATGAAAGCGGCTATTGAAGAAATGGGAACTCATGAGAACTTTAAGGGCTATGGCCCAGAGCAGGGGTATCAATGGCTTCGCGAAAGTATCTCTAAAAATGATTATTTATCTAGGGGTTGCGAGATTTCAGCAGAAGAAATTTTTATTTCAGATGGCTCAAAATGCGATAGCAGCAATATCTTAGATATTCTTGGTAAGGAAAATAAAATAGCCGTAACTGATCCTGTTTACCCAGTATATGTTGACACTAATGTCATGACAGGTAGGACAGGAGAAGCCAACTCATCGGGAGAATATAAAGGTTTAAGTTATATCCCAATTAATTCTGAGAATGGATTTGAGGCAGAAATACCAAAAGAAAAATTTGATTTAATTTATCTTTGTTTCCCTAACAACCCAACTGGGGCAGTAGCAACAAGAGAACAATTAGTTTCATGGGTTAAATATGCAAAAGAAAACGATTCTTTGATTCTTTTTGATGCTGCTTATGAGGCTTTTATTAAAGATGACTCTATTCCTCATTCGATTTTTGAAATTGAGGGATCTAAAGATTGTGCGATTGAGTTTCGTTCATTTTCAAAGAATGCAGGGTTCACTGGAACAAGATGTGCTTTTACGGTTATTCCAAAGTCTTTAAAAGGTAAAGCAGGTACGGAAGAAGTTGATTTGTGGTCCTTATGGAATCGTCGACAAAGTACTAAATTCAATGGGGTCAGTTATATTGTTCAAAGAGGTGCGGAAGCTGTTTATTCTGGAGAAGGGCAGATTCAAATCAAAAAATTAGTAAGTTTTTATATGGATAATGCTCAAATAATTAAAGCCAATTTGACTTCTGCAGGATTTGAAGTATTTGGCGCAATCAATGCCCCTTATGCATGGATCAAAACACCCAATAACTTGAGCTCATGGGATTTCTTTGATTTATTACTTGAAAAAGCAAATATCGTCGGTACACCAGGAAGTGGCTTTGGAGCTGCTGGGGAAGGTTATTTTCGATTGTCCGCCTTCAACAGCAGAGAAAATGTCGAAAAAGCTATGCAAAGGATATTAAAACTTTAATGCTTAATCTCATGGTAAGTTCCTTGTTGAAAAGTGCTGTACATTCAGGCAGTTTAATTATGGTTGCTTCTACAAATAAAACAGATGGAGATACTGCGGTTATTGATCGAGAAGTTCAGCGAGTTAGAAAAATATCTCCCAAATATAAGGTTTTACTTCATAATGATCCAGTTAATACGATGGATTATGTCGTTGAAACTTTAAGGCAGGTAGTCCCGCAATTAAGTGAACAGGATGCCTTGAGTATTATGTTGGAAACACATAAAACTGGCATCGGACTTGTTATTACCTGTGATTTAGAACCAGCTGAATTTTATTCTGAATCTTTAAAGGCAAAAGGCCTGACAAGTTCTATAGAATTAGAAAGCTGAAATTATTAATTAACAGGTTTTGGAATAGATGGTTGCATCAAAAGATGCAATGGATACCAACACTCACTCTTTTTTTGTTTCTATATCCTACGGGATGGTTAATTAGTCAAATTTTTTACTTGTTTTTTAGAGATATCAGTTCGAATAATTTAAGTATCATAGGTACCATAATTACATTCGTCTTGTTTCTAATTCTTTTACCAAGTTGGGGGAAAATTAGATGGAAAACTGATCACGTATGGCTATCTATAGGGTTAAATTTTAAAAATAAATTTACTGCCTTAAAACTATTTCTTAGTGGATTTATATTTTCAGTGTTTTTACTAATTATTCTTTTTCTGTGTTTGCTATTATGTGGAGGGATTGATAGAACTGACTATATCAAATTTAATCAACTATTAAACGCAATATTATTAATAGTGGGTATTGTTTTTGCTGAAGAGATAATTTTTCGAGGATGGTTGATGGAGGAAATGGTTATGTTGTATGGCTATAGAAGAGGAGTGATTTTTCAATCTATAATTTTTAGTCTTGCACATTTTAGATCTGATATTGGTTTATTAGCTTTAATTCCTTTCTTGAGTGGACTCTTTTTGTTTGGAATAGTTCTAACTTTAAGACGAACTATTGATAAAGGCTCATTATGGGGATGTATAGGTTTGCATGGAGGATTTGTTAGTATTTGGTATCTCATTGATTCGGGAATGGTTAGTTTTTCTATTGATACTCCTTATTTTTTATTGGGACCAAGCAAAAATATGGTGAATCCAATTGGTAGTGTAAATGGAATAATAATTTTGTTAATTACGATATTCTTTCAACGAAGACTTTTTTCTAAAACCGGTCGGTTTTTAGCTTCGACAGTTAATGCTTCGTCTAACGATGAAACCCCATAATCTCTTTCTAATAAGTTCATAACAGTCCTACCGAAATCATTTGGATTTGTATCAAATGCTTCCAAGCAAATTCTTCCAAATTCCTTGCCCATAGGTTCTGGGTTCCAGAGTAGTTTTCTAGCAGTCCAAGGCATTAAACTCATGGGGTTATATCCAGGTTTTAATAAACCTTTTTTTAGTCCATATTCTTCTAGTAAAGTATGTGGTTGAAGTCCTATAAAAAAGATTGAAGGCTCAACAATATCAGCCCCAAAAATCTTCTCTAATTCTCTATGGTAAGCGACTGTTTGTTTTATTGTTTCTGGACGCTCGTCTATAACATTGAATGAATAATTTACTGAAACCTGTGCATTAAAACCTGCTTTAGCTAGAAGTTCACAATTTTTCAGAACTGTTTTTAAGTTGTATCCCATTCTCATTTTTCTGACAAGTTCTTGAGATCCAGAGGTTATTCCAATTTCGAAATAGCTCATACCGGTTTTAACCATTAATTCTGCTAATTCTTCATCTAAATTGTCAGCTCGTATATATGCGGCCCAATGAATATCATTCAGACCTTCATCACATATAGCTTGAAGAATATCTTTTGCGTTTTGCATATGTCCTCGGGAGGGTATGAATTGGGCATCAGTAAACCAAAATCCGCGAACACCAA
>QCHU01000036.1 GCA_003279455.1 Prochlorococcus sp. AG-402-G19 | reverse complement strand
GGATTTATAGATTATTGGGAATTTCTCTTGTAAAAGAGGAGAAGATAGAAGCTTCTCTATTTTTTCATTCATTTCATTAGTTTCAAGACCTGAATCTTCTATACTTGATATTGGTAAAAGCTTAGATTTAATTCCATAAAGTAAAGAATTACCATAACTTTTAGCATTAAAAAGTTCTGTATAACGGTCAGAAACAAATGATGATACTTGGTCTTTATCATTCTTATTGTAATGCAATCTGGGCACAAAAGAAATTATTTCTTCTTCAAAATATTCTGGCTCCATAATCCCACCAAACTTTGGATTTTTTACTTTTTTTATCGTAATCACCTGTTTTGGAGGAAGAGGTACAATAGGATCTGCGATGAAAATTTTTGAACTTATTTCACTTCCATTAGAACAAATTAAATAATTTCCTTTTCTAATAGGTAACTCACCAAAACCAGAACCAGAACCAGAGCTAGAATCATCAGATTCTACTAACGCTATGTTGTAATTTGGATCTCTAAATTTTTTTCTAATTCCCCATACATTTCTATCAATAGAATCCTTATCTTTTGCATATACGACAAGCTGTTCTCCTTCAATTAAGAAGGTATGTCTTTCTTCACTTAATGCTGATTCTATTTTTCTTAAAGGATTGATATATAGAAAAGCCTTATTTAATTTTCTTCTAATAGGGTTTATATCACTTACTGACAGAAGACCTCCGTTTTCACCTCGGACAATAAAACAAGGGTCATTTATACCATTTTTATTTAGCTCGTATATATCTTTGGTTTTTGGATTTATATAAATTCTTCCTCGCGAAGTTATCTGAATCTTTTTGTTATTTCGTACAGCTCTAGTAGAAAATTCAGTTGAAGCCCATTGAGCATTTTTATACATATAATTACATTGATCAACTTTTGCCTTCTTTTTCTCTATTTGTTTTTCATATTCATCTTTAAATTGATTAGATAACGATGAATTAATTGGAATTAAACTAGTACCAATAACTCCAAATATAATTATTGATATCATTGTCCTATTATTATTTTTTTTTTCTTTTAAATACATAATAAGAGTTTAAGGTGTTTATATACTAAATTTGGAAGCACCAAACCTAGGGCTATAAGAAATACAAAGTCTAGTTTAACATTGCCAAGTTTATTCTTTGTTAAGTTTCGCCATCTTTTTCTTCTATAGCTTTAAAAATAGATTTCAAATGTTTTATTCCGAAAAATTATAGCTACTCAAACTAAATAGTTAATAATTAAATTTGCTCCAACAGAACACCTGAGAACCCCTTCTATGAAAGGGATGATTATACGTTGAATAAAAACTCCATCACGTCCATTCATACCAATCGATTACAAGCAAAAATCGCGGTTAGACGTAAGTTAGAAGAGTAGAACAAAGTTAGAAGAGCTTTCACTCAAGCATGAAACCATGCGAATGATATCTAATTGGCTATACAAGAATGCCTGTTGTTTCAGAGAAGAGAGTTTTGTTTTCTGCTGATTCAGCAAATCCTAGAAGAACCTCATGTCTTTGCTCTACACCATTATTTAAATTACCTACCCAGTAGTCATATCCACCTTGATCTAATTCTCTATTTAAAACGTTTAGATAGAGATTTTCAACATACGTTTCATGACTAATATTGTCTCCATAGCGTTCTTTAAATTCATCGGAATCAAGGAAGGATTGTGAAACAGCTCTTGCATCGTCTATCCCAGAACTATATTTATCGATCCAATACTCCAGTCCAGAGGAATCAGGAAAACGAGCAAAGGCAGCATTATAAAGCCTAAACATTTCACCGGTTGCATTTTCTTTACCAGTTACTTGATCAAAGACTCCTTTGATATCAGCAATGGCACTCACGCTTTCATCTCCAGTTTTATCATCAAAGATGAGCTTGGGAATTCCTGTAATCTCATCGATTGTTCCGGTACTAGATTTAATCTCATAGTTGCCATCACCTTTTTTATAGAACTTGTAGTCTCTAAAGTTTCCGCTGAATGTTTTGACGACATTGATTTTGTCAGAAGCAACAAGTTGATCAGTGAATTGGACATATTCGATGTTTTGAATCGTATCAACACCATCTGGTGATGTGACTCTGATATCAGTAATTTGAATTTTGGTTAATATTTTGGTGATGGTGTAGTCGTTGAACTTCCCTGTGTAAGTAGCTGTATCAATTCCAGCACCACCATCAATTACATCAGATCCACCACTACCTTTGAGGTTGTCATTATCTGTGGTGCCGTTAAGAGTATCGTTGGAATCTGTTCCTGCAATATCGTTATTCTTGATGGTTCCTGTCGCTATGACTTCACTGCTTAAGGCAGAACCTGAGAACTTAACTTGAATGGTTTCATCACTTTCGACGTCTTTATCACCATTAACAGAGATATTTAGGGTGGCAACTTTTTGACCTTTAACAAAAGTAACCACACCAGCTGCAGTCACAAAGTCTTCTCCTGTCGTTGCACTTCCAGAAGTAAGAGTTTGATAATTAACGTAAGTTAATTCAGAAACGGCTTTATCAAGTTCAACGGTAAAGGCAAGTGTTTTAACTCCTAAATCGGTTTCTGTAATCGAAGGACTATCTGGAGTAATTGTATAAGTAGACGTCTCATCTAAATCAGTTACTACAATTTCGACCCACTGTGTAGCTTTATTTCCATTATTGTCCTCAGCTTGAATGTAGAAATCATAATTACCTATTTTACCGACATCTTTTGGAGTCTCGTAATCTGGAGCAGACTTAAATTTTAAAACACCTGTATTTGAATCTATAGTAAAAAAGTCTGCTTCAAGTGCTTCACTCCCTGAAACAGGCAATATTGACCATGTAACTGGCTTATTTGCGGTACATGTATAAATTTCTAATTTATTCTCTGGGACTTCAAATTCACTACTTCTAGCAGCACCTTCAATACCAGACGGTCCAGTAATTTTTAAGGTCGAAGGGTCAGTAATGGTGACAGTCGCACTACCATCTGTAATCTGAGCTGGAACAGCATCCGTACTTGATGCTGTTAACGTCAACTTAAACGCTTCATCTGACTCAGTTGTCGTATCCTCTATCGAAGCAATCGATACTGTCTTCGATATCTCACCTTTTGCAAATGTAATCGTCTGATTAATCGCCGTATAATCTGCTCCTCCTATTGCTGTTCCATTACTCGATGCCAACGTCAAGTTCTGAACCGTATTACCTCCTCCTGTTCGACTAATTGTGATGTTTCCACTATCCCCTTCTGTAATCGTTAAATCCGAGACTGAGAAATAGGAAAGTGGGACTTCCGCTATTGCATGATCAGGAGCATGACCATACGTGCGATCACCATAAGAAACATCTCCATTTCCCCAGCTCCTTAAATAACTTGTGTGATTACCCCAATATTCATTCCAATTACTTAATGGATCAGTATTGATGATTGGATCATTCTTATTCCAATCAAGAATCAATCGCGATAACTGTTCGCTTGAATTATATGCATAAGATTGCAACCAACTACTTTCTGTTTTTCCAAAACTACTTCTAAGAAACTCTAATTCCGCATCATCATCAACAGTTACAAGATCCCCTCCAAGATCCTTAGCATCTTGAATAAGGGCATTTCTATGTGCAAGCTGACTG
>QCHU01000035.1 GCA_003279455.1 Prochlorococcus sp. AG-402-G19 | reverse complement strand
TAATTTATTAAAATTGAGATGATGAGAAATTCTAGATACTCCGGAACAAATAATTTCAGACGAGGAGAGGGGGTTGATCGAAGAAACACTCAATACAGAAGAAGAAGAAGATTCAAAAGTACGTTTCATAGAGACCTCTTTGCTATGAAAGAGGTTTGGGAAATGCTCAAAAGTGGAGCGATTAGAAGCCTCGGAGAAATTGGACGCCAATACTAAATGAGAAACTTTGAGACCAATTAATCAATTAAATGGATAGATATGATGTATTTAATGATACCAAAATAAATAAAAAATTTGGTAAAAACTGATACACCTAAAGTCTAGATTTTGAAGGTTAATTATAAATGTCAACTCTCAATACTAATGGTTCAATACTATCTCGAAGGCAAAAAACTAAATAAAGTTGAAAAAAATAAAGCTGCTAAAGATGGACTCGAAATCGGGAAGGATATAGAAAAATTTGCTGAAATGGGATGGGAGCAAATGGATAAAACTGATTTAGAATTAAGATTGAAATGGTATGGGATGTTTTGGAGACCAAAAACCCCTGGAAAGTTTATGTTAAGGCTAAGAATACCTAATGGAATAATCAATGCAGAACAATTAAAAGTAATTGCATCAATTGTTGCGAGATATGGAGAGAATGGAAGTTGTGATATAACAACTAGGCAAAATATACAACTTAGAGGTGTTTTGATTAGTGATTTGCCTGAGATATTAAATAGATTAAAAAAAGTAAACATATCAACAACTCAATCTGGATTTGATAATCCAAGAAATGTTACTGGAAATCCCATCGCTGGAGTTGATCCAGAAGAGATTATAGACACAAGGATATATACATCAAAAATGCAAGATCATTTGACTAATGAAGGTAAAGGAAACTCAGAATTTTCAAATCTTCCAAGGAAATGGAATACCGCTATAGCAGGCTCTAAAGATAATTTTCTTTTACATAATGATTTAATTTTTCATCCAGTTAAAATTAATGGAATTTTAGGTTTTAGTGTTTGGATTGGAGGTGTACTTTCATCCGTAATGAATGAATATGCAATTCCATTGAATGCCTGGGTTGAAGAAGAAAAAATTTATGAATTAACATCAATTATTTTATCCCTCTGGAGAGATAATGGGGAACGTAATATAAGACCTAAAGGTAGGTTTAGATTTTATTTAGATAAAATTGGTATTGAACAATTTAGAGATCTTATCGAAAAGCAATATGGAGCATTAAAAGAAGATCCAGGTTCAATATTTTCAGATAAACCAAGGTCATTTTTTGGAATTCATTCTCAAAAACAAGAAGGTAAATATTTTGCAGGAATTCATGTGCCAGTAGGTCGTCTTTTGGCTGAAGATTTACAAGATCTAGCAAATATATGCGAGAATTTTGGTGATAAAGAAATAAGACTTACCGAAGACCAAAATATTATTATTACTGGTATAGATACAAATCTAATTGAAGAATTTAAGGAGCAATCTATCTTACAAAAGTTTCCATTAGAACCAGAAAATATTGCCGCAGGTACTGTTTCTTGTACTGGAAATACCTATTGTGGTTTCGCTCTGACAAATACAAAAGATCAAGCTTTAAAAATCTCGCATGAATTAGACAAAGAATTAGATTTGAAAGACGAATTAAAGATTCATTGGACCGGGTGTCCTAATAGTTGTGGGCAAGCCTACATGGGAGGAATTGGTTTAACGGGTAAAAAAGCTAAAGACAAAGAAGGAAAAACTGTTGAAGCTTATGATATAAGCATTGGTGGATCACAAGGGCCTAATTATAAATTAGGAGAATTAATAAAAAAATCTGTCCCTCAAGATGAATTAAAAGATGTACTAAAAGATTTACTTATTTCAAATTTTGACGCAAAAGAAAAAATATTTTTAAGTAAAAAATCTGGTTCATTATCTCGATTTATGAATTGGTTTAGTCCTCTTGGCAAAGATAAACCGCTGATTAATCGAGCTAATGGCAGCCCCGACATCTTTTCCAAATTTATGAATCGAATTAGTAATTAATTCGATTTTATAAAAAATTATTTTTCTTACTTTTTAAATTTATGACTGCAAGTGCCTCTCAAATGGATTACGTCTTACCAAATGAATTGGTAGATGGAATGATTGCTGCAGGTGGAAAAAAATCATCTGTAAGCGTAAAAAACTTGCTAATAAGAGGCTTCTATTCAGGAGCAATTTTAGGTTTAGCTACATGTCTTGCCATTACGATAGGTATTCAATCTGGGATGCCTTGGTTAGGTTCTTTCATATTTCCTTTTGGTTTTGCAAGTATTGTTCTTTTTGGAATGGAGCTTGTTACTGGTAATTTTGCTTTACTGCCTATGGCTGTATGGGCAGGTAAAAGTTCTTGGACTGCAACTGTAAGAAATTGGCTATGGGTTTGGATCGGTAATTTTCTAGGTACAGCATTTGTTGCCGTACTACTTTCAATTAGTTTATCTAGTGCTGGAAATGTAGATCCTTTAGCTGCTGCTGAAGGTGGAAAAGGATGGGCAGTTGTAGCAGCAAAAATAATAGCTATACATAAAGCAAACACAGTTGTGAAATATGAAGCACTTGGAAGTACTGGTTTTTTCCTTGCATTTTTACGTGGGGTAATTGCAAACTGGCTTGTTTGTTTAGGTGTAACAATGGCACTTGTAAGTAAAAGTGTTCCAGGAAAGATACTTGCTTGCTGGCTACCTATAACTGCATTCCAAACAATGGGAATGGAGCACATAGTAGTTAATATGTTTTTGCATACAACTGGCCCTCTACTTGGTTCGGGTATTCCTTTTACAAAAGTAATTTTTTGGAATTTCTTACCAGTGACGATTGGAAATATTGTTGGAGGAATGGTATTTATAGGAATGCTTTTCTATAGCACCCACAAAACTCCTATCTCTAATGTTTTACCAGACGTAAAAGATGAAAAATTAGAACGAGAGCTCGAAGCACAACTTGGTGCAAGGTAAAATTAAAAGATTAACACTCAAACAAAATCAAGAAAGCCTAGAATACATTTTTCTAGGCTTTCTTAATATATCTACTATTTAATAGCTATAAATAGAATTTGAAAAGACTTTCAATTAATCTCTAGACAAATCATATACTTGACTTGATTAATAGACAAAGAGTAACTTATAAAACTACTTTGATTAATTATTTTCAAATCCCATTCAATTTAAATTTTATGATTATTGAAGAAAGCAATATATGGGATACCATTAATAACGCAAAAAAAACCAAGCCTAGCGCTGAGTGGCTTAAAAATGCATACAATCCAAATATTAACTTTGAACTCAGGCAAGAAATCGCAATTCGCTTAGGACAATTATCAAAAGTAGGATGGATCAAAATCAAAGATCTAATTCATACATATGGCAATCAAGATGAACTAATCCTAGCTGCAGGACTTACTTATCAAGATGAAGCCAAAGCATGGCTGTTAAAAAATCTTTATAGTGATGACACTATGAATATCAAAGTCGTAGAAGCTTTGGCTTGTTGGGGAGGAACATTACCGATTGAGCTTATCAAAAAAATATTAGAAGAGAAAAGTGAAAAAATGAAAATAGCTGGTCTAGAATTACTAAAATTTAAAGCTCATTTACTTTCTGATTTTGATTTACTTGACATAGCAAAATCACCTTTAAATGATTTCAGAGAAGAGATAGTAATCAAAACACTGACAATCATTCAAAGACGTGAAAGCTTAGAAATCTGCATGGCTATAAGCGATGTAATACAAAAAGGCTCGGATAAATCTGCATACTATGGACTAATGGCTCTTGGTTCAATCGGAACTGACATTAGTAAAAATATCCTATTAGATTTAGTTAAAAATTTGAAGAATTCTCAGCACAAAGAACTTGCAAAAAAACAACTGAACTTGGAAATATAAACTCCAATGTAAAATAAATATGAATAA
>QCHU01000034.1 GCA_003279455.1 Prochlorococcus sp. AG-402-G19 | reverse complement strand
TGGTCACTGGCGGGGGCTTGAGACCTGTATTCGTTGACTAAATTTTCAAGACTTCCATCTTCAAGCATTTGCGCAAGAGTTCTAACTGAGAACCCTAGAACAGCGACAGTAGATCGAAGATTAAAGGCTTCTTGTAATGATCTAGCTGCTCTCATTTCATTGTCACTTAAGCGAATACGAAAGCCTCCCTCTCTATTGTTAGGACCTCGACCGCCTCTGAAATTATTACGACCATTTTGTCTTTGGTTTTGGAAATCGCCAACACCTGACTGATTATTGGTGTAAGAGTCACCCATGAACATATTTGCCAATAGGGGCAAGTGTGACGCATAGCCGGTACTTTTGCGACATATTTGAATATCTTGATTAGCACTTTCACATCTAATTACATTGATCCCAGCGGAATGATTTCAATTCTTTATGCATAAATTTTTCTTCTTAAAAACGTAAAACCTTCTTTCTTTGCTGTTATTAAGGGAAAATTTGCTTTAAAATGAAAGTTAGCTAAGAAGAAACTGTATTTATTGAAATCGTGGAAAATCATTCATTAACAAAATCTCCGCTCTCTTTGCCTTCTTTTTCGATTCCTAAAATTAGTCTTTTTATTGGGCTAACTATTACAGGTCAATGGGTTTTGAGTGATGTAGCCCATATCCCTGGGGGTGGACTTGGATTGCTACTAGGACTTGGTTGTATTTTTTATTTTTTAAAACCAGGAAAGGTTTCATTTGATGCTCCCTCTACTGTTCAAGGATGGGTAAGGAGATGTCATGACGTTTTAGAGAATTTTGAGTACCTACTCGAGGATGGAGAGCAAAGTGAAAGAAAAAAAGAAAGAATAAATTCCTTGCAAAAAATTATTGATAGAAGCGAAGATCAAAGCATTGGTTTCTTGAAAACAAAAGGCGTAAAATTACCGGATAAAGAGCAATTGGAAAAAGTTTTAGGAATAAAAAATCAAATAAAAGTTTCTTTCCCACCAGCTCTTCCTGTAAGAGATCGAAATTGGATTTTGCCAGATTTAATTCAAGAGCAAGATTTTATTGTTTATTCTTTGACACTTCCAATGAGCGCAGCTGATCTTTTGTGGATAAAAAATATCCCTACAGATCAACCAGCCTGGCTAATGGTTGCCAGTAAAGAATCTACTGATTGGTCTGATGAGCGAAATGCATTAGAGGCTCAATTACCAGATAGGTGGACTAACAGAGTTTTGAAATGGGATGGATCCCAAACAGAGATGGCAACAGTTCTTTCTCCAATTAAGAAACTTCTTGAAAATCCAAAGAAGAATACAGACATTACTAAGCAAAGACTTTTGTCTCGATTGCATACTTCTTGGCAAAAAGATTTAGAAAAATTAAGAAGAGAAAAATTCAAGGTCATTCAAACAAGATCTCAGTGGATAGTTGCTGGTATCGTCTTCGCTTCACCTGTAGCCTCAACTGATTTACTTGCAGTTGCAGTTGTTAATGGCTTGATGATCAAAGAAATGTCGAAAATATGGTCTTCCAAAATGAAGCCAGAATTACTTGAGGCAGTCTCAAGACAACTAGCAATGGCTGCAATTGCTCAAGGAGTGGTCGAGTGGAGTGGACAGTCCTTGTTGAGTTTAGCAAAGCTTGATGGCTCCTCTTGGGTTGCAGCTGGAACAATTCAGGCCTTAAGTGCTGCTTATTTAACAAGAGTGGTTGGAAGATCAATGGCTGATTGGATGGCTCTCAATAATGGAGTGACTCAACCTGATTTAGAACTTATCAAGCAACAAGCTCCCCAATTAGTATCAAATGCTGCTGAGCTGGAAAGAGTGGATTGGGTAGCGTTTCTAAAGCAATCAAAAGAATGGATTCAGTCTCAATCTATTAATTACAAAATCAAATCAGTTTGAGTTTACAATTTTCTTTGTGTATATCTTTGAATTATATTTAGAAAAAATATAAATATTTTATAAATCTGAATAAATGATTGATCAACAAAGAAAGATTTTCTCTGGCTTGATTTCTAAAAAAAATAGGTTGTTTACCCTCTCTGTTTTTATTGCTTTCAATATTTTATGCTTGACAGGATGCGTGAATAAAAAGGCGTATAAACCAACCTATTTAAAGCCTTATGTATTAACAACTTTTACTATTTTAGCGGATCTCGCAAGAAATGTTTCTGGGGATAAAATTTTAGTTGAATCAATTACAAAACCAGGAGCAGAAATTCATAGTTATCAATTTACACCCAGTGATATTGTTAAAACGAAAGGAGCAAAACTGATTATTCAAAATGGTTTAGGTCTTGAAGCTTGGATTTCGAAATTCATGATGAGTGCGGGAGATATTCCCAAAGTGAAATTAACAGATGGGATAAAGCCATTGTTGATAGAAGAGGATGTTTATGCAGGGAAACCAAATCCACATGCCTGGATGTCACCTAAAAGAGCTATGGTTTATGTAGATAAAATTTTGGATGCTTTTATCAAGATCGATCCCGAGGGAACTCTCGAATATAAATCGAACGCTGCAGCCTATAAAGCTAAACTTGAATTGCTTGATAAAGAGTTAAGGGATTCTTTATCCTTAATTCCTAAAGAGAGGAGATTTTTGGTGACATGTGAAGGAGCCTTTACCTATTTGGCTAGAGATTATGGAATGGAGGAAGGTTATTTGTGGCCTGTGAATTCTGAAAGTCAAGTAACCCCTAGACGCATGGTTAATCTAATCAAAACAATTAAAGAGAATAAAGTTCCAACGATTTTTTGTGAAAGTACTGTTAGTTCAGAAGCACAAATGGAAGTTGCAAAATCAAGCGGAGCTGTTTTTGGAGGGACCTTCTACGTTGATTCCCTTTCAGACTTAAATGGACCTGCACCAACTTATATAGATTTACTTAGGCACAATGTTGAATTAATTACTAAGGGCTTATCTATCTCCGGAGTGAAAAAATAATGAATCCAATTTTTAAAAGTCACGAGAAAGATTTTATGCGTATTGAGGCAGAACAAGTTTGCGTTGACTACAACGGTACAGTTGCTCTTTATGACGCAAGTTTGAACTTAAAAGCTGGATCCATATGTGGCCTTGTGGGGATGAATGGTGCAGGTAAATCAACTTTCTTCAAAGCCCTGATGGGTTTTATTAGGCCATCAAGGGGGAAAATAAGGATTAATGGAATCAAGGTGAATCAAGCACAGAAAGAGCAAACGGTTGCTTATGTTCCACAAAACGAAGGTATAGATTATTCATTTCCTGTAAGTGTTTGGGATGTCGTGATGATGGGGAGATATGGCTCAATGAATATTTTTCGAATACCTAGAGCGTCAGATAAAAGAGCAGTTTTTCATGCTCTTGAGAGAGTTGATCTTTTGGATCTCAGAGAAAGACCAATAGGATCTTTATCTGGTGGGCAACGCAAAAGAGCTTTCCTTGCAAGAGCAATTGCTCAACGAGCATCAGTACTACTTTTAGACGAGCCTTTTTCGGGAGTAGATGTACCCACTGAAAAGCTTATGGCTGAATTATTTCTTCAGTTTCGACAAGAAGGACATACTATTTTGATATCTACTCATGATTTGAATCATGTTAGAGATTTTTGTGATTTTGTAGTTCTAATCAATAAGACAGTTCTTGCCTATGGAAAAACCTCGGAAGTCTTTACCTCTGAAAACATTCAAAAAACATTTGGAGGGACGCCACCAAATCCTTTATCAGGTCCTCAGTCGAGTAAAGATTTTGTAAATGAGTGAACTTTTGATATCCATTACGCCAACGAATTGGCTTTTGGAACCATTAACTCATGATTTCATGAGAAGAGCGTTAATGGTTAGTGCACTAGTAGGAAGTGTTTGCGGACTATTGTCTTGTTATATGACCTTAAAAGGATGGGCCTTAATGGGTGATGCTGTCTCTCATGCTGTCATGCCAGGAGTAGTAGTTGCTTATGCCTTAGGTCTTCCTTTCTCTTTAGGGGCTTTTGTTTTTGGTGTGGGTTCAGTTGCTCTTATTGGATTTGTTAAACAGAAATCTAGAATTAAAGAAGATACAGTAATAGGTCTTGTTTTTACGGGTTTTTTCGCATTAGGCATTGTATTGGTTTCAAAAATAAAAAGTAATATTGATCTTATGCAGATTCTTT
>QCHU01000033.1 GCA_003279455.1 Prochlorococcus sp. AG-402-G19 | reverse complement strand
TATAATTTTCAGATCACTAATACAAAAATGTTACTTTTAGAATCGACCAAGAAAGAGATAGTGAAAAGAGAATTAGTTAGATCTCCTCAGAGTATTTTTATTGTAGGGATGCCAAGAAGTGGCTCCACATTAATTGAATCGATTTTTAGCATGAATGATAATGTTGATAATTTAGGAGAAGTTGATTTTCTGGAGGAATCATTTAAAGACAGTAAAAGAGTTGATCAAGAACTAACTCTAGCTGAATTGTATTGGAGAAAAATAATAAATATTAAGAATCAATTCAACATAACAACTAATAAAGATCTATATAACTATCAGTATGCAGGTATTATCGCAGCTCGAATCCCGAATGCCAAAATTATTCATTGTTATCGAAATCCTTTAGATAATATCCTTTCAATTTACAGAGCACATTTTGCTCATGGAAATGAATATTCCTCTTCTCTAGTTGATTGTGCAAATCTTTATTTAGATCAAGAGAATGTAATGAAAGAGTATAAAAAAAGATTTAGATCAAAGATTTATGATTTGAATTATGATTTATTAGTAAGTAGTCCTAATAAAGAAATAAAATCTTTAATCTCTTGGCTGGGATGGGAATGGGATGATTCTTATCTAAGCCCTCATCTCAATCCACGCTCAGTTTCCACAGCAAGCAATATTCAGGTTCGCTCTCCTATTAATTCAAAATCTGTTGGAGGGTGGAAGAACTATAGAGAGATGCTTAAACCTGCAATGGAAATACTTACTAGAAGTGATAAATATCGAGAATTGGCTTTTTAGCTCACTGCAAAACAAGACAATTATTATTGCTCTAACTTCGTTCTACCGTTCTAACTTACGTCTAACCCTGTTTTATCGCTGTAATCGGTTGGTATGATTGGATGCAAAGGAGTTTTTATTCAATGTATAAATGTCCGGTTTAACTAAGGGGCCTTGCGAGTTAGACCAAGGCTCGGTCTAACAATTTAGTCTAACTTTAGAGACGGAAATGTTAGTTTCTGAGACAAGAGATACTGACCCCTGCGGTTTTAAATCTAATAAGTTCCTTCTAATTAAATGAAAATTTTAAAATCACAATTACTTAAGACAACCCTGTCATTTCAGAAAAGAGAGCTTTGTTTTCACCCGCCTCTGAGAATCCAAGAAGAACTTCATGACGTTGCTCTATCCCATTATTTAAATTCCCTACCCAGTAGTCGTATCCACCTTGATCTAATTCTCGATTTAAAACATTCAGGTATAAGTTTTGAACATAAGTCTCATGTGTGATGTTTTCTCCATATCGTTCTTTAAATTCAGGAGAGGCAAGAAAAGATTGTGAAACAGCTCGTTCATCATTTTCTCCAGAAGTATATTTTTTAATCCAATACCTTAATCCATCAGCATCAGGAAGTCTCTTAAAGGCAGCGTTATAAAGACGGAACATTTTTGCATCATCAGTGTTTAACCCTGTGACTTGATCAAAGGTTCCTTTGATATCAACAATGGCACTAATGTCTTTAAAGGAACTTGTTGTGACTTCTCCCGTAAAGGTTAATAAGGGAAAGCCAGTAATATCCTCGTAGCCAGAATCTGTTTTGATCTGATAGAGACCATTGCCTTTATTGTAAAATTTATAATCACTAAATTTACCGCTATATGTTTTAACAACATCTACCTTTGATTCTTCTACTTTTTGATCTGAGAACTGAATGTATTCAATATTAGAAAGAGTATCTGTCCCACTATTACTACCTGTCCTTTGATCGGCAATGGTTAAAGAATTGACTTCTCTCGTAAAGGAATAATCAGAAAACTTTCCAGAATAAACAGTAGTGTCGTTACCTCCTTCACCATTAATTTTATCGGAGCCTTCTGATGCGAAGAAAGTTTCATTGCGACTACTACCAGTAAGCTCATCTTGTGAACTGCTCCCAGTGTTTGCGATATATCCAGAAAGCCCCTGGTTGTTCTCTTTGAAAATTTTTTCTAGCTCATTACTAGAAGGCTTGCTAATTACTTTTTTAATATAGTTTTCATATAAGCTATGTCCTAAAGGATTTCCTTCTTTAATCTTGTCGGGAGTTAAGTAATCATCTGACCATTCTGGATCAAGACTGCCTGAATATTTTTCAATATATCCCCATTCTGCAAAGGTTAAAGCGTATTGATATTCAACCATTACTGTTTTCCAATATTTGAAACTACCCACTCCCATATGGTTGTAGCTTGAAGCATCAAAAACCCCATTGCTGATAGCTTCTTTTGCTGCTTCATAAAGCGAACCAGACAATATTGGCTCCTCTTTAGAGACATCTCCACCGTATTCAGGGCTTCTATCTTCAATAAATAGAAATTGTGCTGGGAACGCACCTGGCAAGGCAAATCTAACTAGTGTATGGAGTAAATGTTCAAGAACCTCTGTTATTTGATTTTTAGCTGTTTTGTCCGAATTACCAGAAAGGTTAAATTGCCATATGAAATCGGTAAGACTATGTTTATCATTTGTTAAGTCCCATCCTGAATAATTATCTCCGTTTAGCTTTGGAGTGTACGAATCCATTTCTTTAACTCCTATTCTTTGTAAAGTATTTATAGTTTTTAAATGCTTTATAGCTTTAATTTGAGAGTCTGAATCAATGGATGTATCTTCTGGGTTGAGTAATAATTTTGTTGTTTGAGCTATCTTTCTTATAAATTCATCTTCCACAGCAACGTTTCCTCCTGTTGCTTTCAAACCAGCTATTTTGAGTCCATAAATTTCTATGTATCTATTAAAAGGCTCTATTTCTAGACTAGTTTCAATTTGATAGCTCTTATAGACAGCATCTAAAGTTCTCATTCTATAAATCAAAAATATATTTTATCAAGAAAATTTGTTCAAGTGAGTAGTCTCAACCTGGCTCGATAATGATCTAACTTTTTGTTGTATTGGTCTAACCGCGATTTTTGCAAGTAATCGCTTGGTATGACTTGAAAAAGGGAGTTTTTATTCAACGTATATAAAGCCATTTATACCAGGGTTCTCGGCATTTTTGATAGGCTTCTATCCTGACTTTATTCTAACTTTTAATCATTTGTCTTGATTCTGAGCATTTGCAAAAAGTAGAAGACTTCTTAGCTGCAAAATTCTTTTTGAGTTCGCTGTACTGACTGCACATCACTTTTTTGATCTCCTTTTGTGATTAACGTACTCTTCCTGGCCTTGTATTTATATAATCATTACCAGCAAGACTATTGATTTCATCAGAGAAAGATGAGCTAGTACGCTCATCTTTCTCTGATGAAACAACAAACTTGAATAGGACGATAACTAAATGTATTCCAATAGTTATATAAAATGATTCGTTTATATAAACTCCATTTTTGTTAACATCTCTACTCCATATACTGTTATTAGTATTACCCCAAGCAATTTGATAGTAATTCATAATTAATTGATCACTATCTATTGGAAAAATATTATCTTGGTTTGAATCTAGATATACATCTCCTAACATAAGCTAATTAACTCCATCATAAGAAATCTCATTCCCTCTTTTCTTCGCGCAACTATATATTTCATTATCACTATGAGACTTTCATGTATTAGTTGTTGAAATATCCCCCCAATTATTGCAGATATCTACTTACGTTCCTGCCGATAAACTTGTTGAATCTAAAATAGGCATCTTTTTGTATGTTTCATTAGCCTCATCTTTTTCTTTAGTTAATTGTCTATGAAAAATAGTCATTTACTATTTTAATTATAAGGTTCATAGCTAAATTTCTGACCACCAATGCTTGCTTCGTACATAAGACCACCTTTCGAAACTGTCAAAACAGCTATACCATTGCTATAAGAAGTCTCCACGGCAGCTCCTGAATTGATGAGAGCTGCGCTTGCTGATGCTCCGAATTCAAAATTTCCTTGAATAAATCGATTGAGATCTCTTTTACCTTTGAAAAAGATTATTTGACTAAAAGTTTGACCTCCTAATTGGAACCCTATTGAGACTTGAGTAAGTGTGGTTGATCCAATTACTTTGCCATCTTGAAAAACCTCTCCTTTCCCACGGGCACCTCCTATTCCGATACCACCTTTGCCTATGGTTGGAAACACAGCATAACCTTTAGCTTTTTTGAAATATGGTTTTAGTTCTGGCATTGCTTTAAAGCTTTCTAGAGCAATTTGTGTTTTTTCTTTTGCTCCTTGTTTTGAAGATGTTTTATTTTTAACTGGGTTCCAAGCTGCAACTAGATTAGTTTTTGTAGAAATATTTTGAGTATTGGGACCCCTTTGAAAAAGCTCTTCTGCGATTGCACTTGAAGGTGTCAACAGGCAGCCTGCAAGGAGAATTAACGTTAATTTCATAGCGAAAACCCAATGCTTTACAAACGGAAATTGATTCTAATACATAAACTATTAAGACTAGAATTAAGGCAGTTTGAGAAATTATGTCGTAGTAAAAATTATTTCAAACACTTTTGTTGATTGTGGTTCTAGTTTGATCAATCCCTCTGAGACTTTCTTATGCGTTCTAACTTCTGTCTACTCTTCTAACCGCGAGTTTTGCTTGCGATCGAATGATATAACTGGACTCTTGGTTATTTTATTGAAAATAAAAAAGCTGCAAATTATTTGCAGCTTTGATTGAGAATTTTGATTTATTTGAGTTATGCTGGAATTAATTGGTTGTTATTTTTAACCAAATAAAGCTGAAGCTACACCAGCTACGGCTATTACTATTCCGCCCCATTTGATTACAGGCTGACCCTTGTCATAGGTATTTGACACGAGAATTGCCGCGAGAAGGATTTCTACAAGGTTTTCATTAATCATGGGTCGAAGCCAAGATAGTATTTGTTGATACTTTTTCTAGCTGATCTTTGTCTAATGGGCAACAAATATTAAGTATTTAATAGACTAATTTAGAAAATTCTCCTAGGGCTAAAAACAATCGGAAATACCTGTTCTTTTTTTAGCTTTTAGTGGGATCTATGGATTTCTCTGTAATGAACTAACTTTTTGTTTTTTATCTAACCGTGATTTTTGGTCATGAATGGTATGAATTTACACGAATATCTATGGTGGGTACACCCACCCCCCATTTCTCTGTTTCTTATCATGATTTCTAGTTTAATAAAGTAAAAATTCTTATTTTATGAGGTTTATATTGCTAAAACTATTCATCTTTAATCAAAACAAATCATCAGTAATCAAGTTCAGATCTTGATCAGGGAAAACTTTACAGACCAATAACTATTATTTCTATTATTACTAGCAGTATTT
>QCHU01000032.1 GCA_003279455.1 Prochlorococcus sp. AG-402-G19 | reverse complement strand
TCAAGATTTTATATTTTTTGATTGATAACAGTTTGAGTTTAGCTTGTCATGATCCAATAAAAAGTATTTTTCTTATATTCGTAAGTTTTTATATGATTTGAGTAATAATAATATTTTTTGGGGTGTGGCTATTTACACTCTTTAAGCAAATGTTGCTCGGTAAAGATCGTTTAGACTAAATCTGATATTTAAATGATACAATCTATGTCAGAGGTTCAACTCAAAATCAAGCAATTGATCTATCAGCAGGGGCTAAAGATATGAGCTTTTTTGAATCTGAAATTGTTCAGGAGGAAGCGAAAAAACTTTTCACTGATTATCAGAATCTTATGCAATTAGGTTCTGATTATGGGAAATTTGATAGAGAAGGGAAAGTAATGTTTATTGATACCATGGAAAAACTAATGGAGAGGTATAAAGTCTTTATGAAAAGGTTTGAACTCTCAGAAGATTTTCAGGCAAAAATGACAGTAGAACAGTTGAAGACTCAGTTGGGTCAATTTGGGATCACTCCCGATCAAATGTTTGATCAAATGAATAAAACATTGGTTAGAATGAAATCAGAATTGGATAAATGACTATTTACCGATCTTATATTTAAATATGTTAAATAATTTTAATGAATTACCTGATTGGATTTCTAGAGGTTTAGATGATCTTTTCCCGTATAAAAAATCTGAAGATTCTGATCAAAGTTTTATAAAAAGATTAGAACTTTCATCGATCGAAAAAAAACCTTTACGTGTAAAGCTTGGAATTGATCCAACAGGAACAGATATTCATATAGGTCATAGTATTCTTTTTAGAAAATTAAGGGCTTTTCAAGACGCTGGACATACTGCAGTGCTTATAATTGGAGATTTTACTGCAAGGATTGGAGACCCAACTGGTAAAAGTAAAACAAGAATTCAACTTTCAAAAGATCAGGTTGAATCAAATGCATTGAATTATCTTGAGCAATTAGGGCTTGGCAAAGATCCCCAAAATTCTTTACTTGATTTTTCCACTCCCGGTCGCCTAGAAATTAGAAGAAATAGTGATTGGTTAGAAAATCTTAATTTGTCTAAAGTGATAGAACTTTTGTCAAATTCAACAGTTGGCCAAATGCTGGCAAAGGAAGATTTTAATAATCGATATAAATCTGGCACTCCTATATCTCTTCATGAATTTCTTTATCCACTTCTTCAAGGATATGATTCAGTCTCAATTAACTCTGACTTAGAACTTGGAGGTACAGATCAAAAATTTAATATTGCAATGGGTAGAGATTTACAAAGAGCTTTTGGTCAGAGGCCTCAATTTGGGATGTTATTGCCTATTTTAGTTGGCTTAGATGGGACTCAAAAAATGAGCAAAAGTTTAGACAATATTGTAGGAATCAATGAAGATTCATTATCGATGTATTCAAAATTAGAGAAAGTACCAGATAATTTAGTTTTTAGTTATTTGAATTTGCTAACTGATGAAAATTTAAATGAGTTAAGTTCAAATCCAAGAGAAGTTCAGAAATTCATGGCTTTAAAAATAACATCTAATTTTAAAGGAGTTGAAGCAGCAAAAAAAGCTCAGTCTAATTCTGAAACATTAGTTTTAGGCACACAAAATTCTCTTAATGAAATACCAGAATTTTCAATTTCAAATGTCAATTTTCCAGCTAAAGCATTTTATTTATTTAGTAAAATGAAAATGTGTCCAAGTAGTAGTGAAGCAAGAAGACAAATTCTTGGAGGTGGTGTACGAATTGATGGAGAAAAGATTTTAGACCCTAATTTAGAATTTAAAACACCAGAAGATCTCATCGGAAAAATTTTGCAAGTAGGAAAGAAGAAATTTCTTCGTGTGTCAAATTGATTGGTTTTTATGAAAGATATAGATCATCCAAGTGAAAAAATAATTATTGCCTTAGATGGTATGGATAAGAATAATGTTTTTAATCTACTTGAAGAAATACCTGAAATCATCTGGGTTAAAGTCGGGCTAGAGTTATTTGTTAGTGAAGGACCAGATATACTGTCTAAACTGAGGGATAGAGGGAAAAAAATATTTTTAGATCTTAAATTTCACGATATTCCTACAACAGTTGCTAGAGCATGTTTTGTTGCATCACAAACTGGTGCTGAATTTATATCTTTGCATACTTGCTCAGGTGTTAAAGCTCTAAAGATGGCGAATGAAGCCGCTCAGGAAGGAGCTGCTAAAGTTAATTTAATGCCGCCAAAGCTCTTGGGAATAACAATCTTAACTAGTTGGACTAAAGAAAGTTTTGCTAACGATCTATTGATTGATCAATCAATAGATCAACGTGTTAAGCACCTAGCTGAGATTGCATCAAATTCTGGATTGAGGGGATGTGTATGCAGCCCTAGGGAGGTTCAATTTCTCCGAGAAATTTATCCTGAGAGCTTTGATTTAATAACGCCTGGAATCCGAGCAATTGGTTCAGACAATAATGATCAATCTAGGGTTTCTGATGCATCCGAAGCTCTTAAAATGGGGGCTTCAAAGTTAGTTATTGGAAGAGCAATTACCCAATCAGATAATCCTGCAAATATGTTTAAAAGTTTTTGCGATAAAGTTCTTAATTAATTTTTTACGGCTGCCCTATTCTAGGCTCTTTACCTTTCATTAGCCTAAGGATGTTCTCTCTATGTCTCCAAACAACTAAAGTCATAGCTAATAATGAAATCACTAAAAATGGGAGAGAAATAGTTGAAGTTTTGAAACTTAGAAACATTATTAAAGGTAGAGCTAATGCTGCACTAATACTAGCAAGTGATACTATTCTAAATAATGTAATCATAAGAATGAAGATTCCTAAAGTTGCTAGTCCAACTTGCCATGAAAGGCCAAGAAATATTCCTAATCCTGTAGCGACAGCTTTACCTCCTCTCCAATTCAGCCAGACAGGCCAAATGTGACCAATTAAAGTTGATAGACCTACGGCTACTTGCCATGAATCATTTAGAAGGAAGTACTTTGCTAATAAAATAGATATAATTCCTTTGAAAACATCTAGTAGAAACACAGTAATTGCTGCGCGTTTACCAATATGCCTTAATACATTTGTTGCTCCTGTAGACCCTGAACCTAATGAACGAATATCAATTCCTTTAGCAATCTTCCCAGCCAAATAACCACTAGGAAAAGAACCAAATAAATATCCTAAAAATAGAATTAATAGATTCAAAATAATTACCATAAGAATTTTTATATTAATTCATTCTCTTCATAAATTTCATTGGGAGTTCCTGCAAAAGCCAGCCAAATAGGAAACTGAAGAATAGGAATTTCTACGTTTATCTCAGCGGCATCAATAATTATGAAAGCTAACTCACCTCTTTCTTCAAGTCGATCTGCTCTTTCTATTAATCCATCGGATCTTTCGAAAAGGACTATCCCGCTATTAGGTCCGAAATCCTCACGGTTCAGTCCTAATGCATCTTGCAGACATCTTCTCCATTCTCCAAGTCGCTCTGGTTGACTAGCTAAAACCAATGTTTGAAATTGTTCGCCGTACAATTCGCCTAAAATTGCAATAATTCCTGCAGCAACTAAAGCATTCTTTGATCTACTTCCTCGGCTTGGTTGAGCACCTCTTCCACCCATGCTAAAGAACCAATCTTCGAGCATTTGAATATCTTTATCTTCAAGACTCCTTCTAAGTTTCCAGGGCTCTGCATAGAAATCGGGTTGTTCTATAAACTGGCCAAAGCATTTCCTGATTAAACTCTCGTCAGGTTTGAAAGTATCAGCAACAGCAGGGATAACTTCTTGTTCTTGAGAAGGTTCAATTTTTTTGTTTTCATCTAGTGGAGATGGTTTAACTATTACTGGTGGTACAACAAGCTCTAATTGCTCGGCTGATTGAGCTAAGTCTTGTAAGGCCCCAGTTAAATATTCCTGAAAACCTTTAACTTTTCTAGCGATTGCATCAGATTGTCCTGAAAATGAGCTTTTAAGTTCAGTCTCGATTTGTACTTTCTTTTTTGAAAGTTCTTCTAATTCTTTTTCTAATTTCTCACGTGAAAGATGAAGATCCTTAAGAGCGATGTTAATGAGTGCCTGTGTTTGTGCTTGCTCGGTAAAGATTTTTTGATCGTTTTTAGGATCAATGATATTTTTTGATTGAGTTTGTTTTTCGATAGGTTTCTTTGCTGCTTTCTCTAATAGTGAAGAATTTTCTTCAGAAATATTCTCTTCTAAATTTTGTGTTTCTCGAGTTTGATTTTCTTCGGATTTCATATTTCAAAAACTTTAGTTAAGTTTTAGATTGTGTTGAGTCTACTTCTTTTTCTATTTCTAAATCCTTGACTCTTAACCTTAACTGTTCTTTTAATGAGTTAACCTCAAAAAGTATTGGCAATAGATGAGGGCTTGCTTCTTCTCTAAAGTAAAGAAAACCTGGCAATTTGGGCAATATGATTCTCCATGCTATCCAATTTTTAAAGGGAAATCTTCTTAATTCATTCCCAAGTTGCATTACAACTAAATCTTCTTTAGTGAATTTCAGTTTCAAGGTAAATGATTGAAGTAATAGGAAAAAACCAAAACTGCTAATCAAAATTGTTGGCCACGGGTTAAATGGTGTGATTAAAAATAATAAGCCCGCAAAGATTATGATGATGGGTAAACGATAAGAAGGGGATAAAATTACACTATCTTTATCGAGTGAATTTTTAGAAGTCATAGTTTTTAGCCAAAAAGAACTTGGGTGAGTAAAACATCTACTAAAGAAACGGTTATTAGAGTCATTACTACTGCTCCAGTAGTGCTCGAACCTACTTCTTTTGGTCCGCCTCTAGTGGTTAATCCCCAGCCGCAAGCAATGATTGCTATGAGGAAACCAAATACAAATGCTTTTACAAGCATAAATGGAAGATCAGAGGTTATCAGCCATTCTCTTACCGAATTCCAAAAAATGCTTGGTGGAATTTGATAGAGAATGGTGCTGCTAAATTGACCACTAAATAGAGCTATTGAAAAGAACAGTAAGCATTGAATTGGTGCCATTACAACCATGGCGAATAGCCTTGGAACAACAAGATATTCAACTGGATCTGTTTGTAACATAGTAATAGCGTCAATTTGCTCAGTAACTTTCATTGTTCCTATTTGAGCAGCATAAGCAGTTGCGACTTTCCCAGTGAGTAGAGTTGCAGTAAGCAAAGGAGCTATCTCTCTAGCCATGCCAATTGCTAGAAGACCGCCAACAGCAGAACCTAAACCTTGCTTGCTTAATTCTGCGGCGACCTGAATATTAAAAACTGTTCCAGCAGCAATCCCTGTTATGAGAACAATAAGAAAGCTACCTGGTCCTGCTTCCATTAATTGATCTATTAAATCGGATTTATTGATCTTCCTTTTTGCTATTGATGCAATAGCTTGCCCTCCAATTAACATACTGCTGAAGAATCTTTTTAGCCAACTAGGTGTGTAGTTCATGGACCTACGCTTTGAGATTTGAAGTCTAAATTTCGCCAAGGTTTCATAATTATTAATCCAGTTAATACAAGAAAAGACGGTATTAATCCCATACATAATCTGATGGTGATTATTGCTGTGAGAGGTTGATCTAAATCTTGAAAACTTGATAAGCAATTGGT
>QCHU01000031.1 GCA_003279455.1 Prochlorococcus sp. AG-402-G19 | reverse complement strand
GAAACAAGCTTCTGCATAATCAGGATCTAGTTTAATTGCTTTGCGGTATGATAATTCTGCGTCTTGTAATTTACCAAGATCTTTCAATATGTTTCCCAAGTTGGAATGTGCTTCAGCAAAATCAGAATTGAGTTCAATTGCTTTATTTATTGATATTTCTGCTTCTTGCAAGTTACCAAGATCTTTCGAAATGTTTCCTAGATTTGAATGCGCAATTGCGTAGTCAGGTTTTATTTCAATTGCTTTGCGAGTGTATTTTTCTGCTTCTTTTAATTTATCAATATCTCTTAAGATGTTTCCCAGATTGCAATATGCCTCTGCGTAACTAGGTTTTATTTCAATCGCTTTGCGAGTGTATTTTTCTGCTTCTTTTAATTGATCAAGATCGCTTAATATGACTCCATAATTTGAAAAAACTCGGTGATCAGCAAATCCTTGATTTATACAATACTGATAACATTTTGCTGCTTCTTTAAGGTTTCCTTTTAAATGAAATTGAACTGCCTGTTTAATTATTTGTTCTTGAGAAGTTTTAGAAGGAGTATTAGCAGTTATATTTTCTTTGATTTCTCCTAATGGGAATGGAACTGGGAATGTTGTTACTTTAGTGACTTTCTTTTGTTTCCCAGATCCCTCCATCTTGTCTTTTCTAACCTTTGCTTCCAACTATTTTAGTACTAATTCTAATCTTTGTTCTCTCTGTCTGAAATCATTGCTGAACTTATTGATCCAAATGAATAAGTAGATTCTTATACTGGTTTCTCCGTAGAGAAGTTAAACAAGGGGATAAATTCATCCAACGGAAACAGGATGTAATATGATTTCTGTAATCTCTAAATCAATGTCTAAAACGGGAATATAAAAGGGCAAATATATCTCCTACACGTTTACCATCTTTTTACCACGAGAATTGAGAGAAAATTGCTTGCGTGAAAAACTGGGATTATAAGGAATGTTTGGGACTGTGATTATTGAGCGAGAGTAGATATAACTACTAACAAGTAGTTATAGATTCAAAAGTGTAGTTCCACGTGTCTTTTTCTCTATAAAGACATCGTAGAAACTCCATTGTGTCTACACTCTTAAATTATTTGGATGGATGAGTTCTCAAGAATCTTTGTACGATTGCTCTATGTATTTAAAAATTCAATGATATCAAAAAGTACATTGCATTAGGAAGGGGGCGAGATTTTGGTCGCCCCCTTTAAGTTCAGCACTTTTGTATCAATGTGAACAATCCATTTCTCTACTAACCACTTCGCCGACCTACGACAACACAAGTGCTAGAACTCCACTTCATTTCTAATCAAACAAACTTATTGGAACATGAGAGAAAATACCTGTTTATCTCCCATTAATAAAAGCACCCTGACTCACTAATGTTCTTGGGTGCTTTACTTTGCTACAGAACTATGTATGAGGTGTTGTTTTGATTTTCCTTTTCTAATCAAATTGGCAAAGGGGCAACATCGGAAATTATTCCTAATCGATTTATTATCTCTATCTAAAGGGTCTTGAGAAATGTATAAAATTAAAAAAGAAATTGAGAAATGGATTAAGGCATTCAATCCAGAACAAGTGGAGCGGATGAGAGCAGATAATTATTTGGATCATATAGACGAAGGAGATCTAAACGGAAGTGAAAGATTTAGACGTGGTGGCAATTGGTCAGTAGAACTTGTTGTCCCACAAGCACTACTTGACTTGCTACCCGAATGGGAAAGTAAAAATTGGTGGGAAGTAGGTGTTGTTATGGATGAAGATGGTGAAGGTATTTTTGAGTCAGAGCAAGAAGCGTTAGAAGAATATGGAGTTAAAAGCATTGATGAAATCAACGCACATTTTGCAAGAAGATTTTATGACTTATCGCTAGACGAAGAGGAATGGTGGATCTCGTTAGAAACAGAAATCGAGGGTAAAACAGGTCTGCCTTTTGAACAATTTAGAGTTAATTATGGTTAGGCACAAAAAAACCGCCCGTTCTGAACAAGGCGGTTTATTTTGTGAGATCAGGCGTAAGTGTTTCCTTGTTTCCACTACGGAGGATCTCAACTCCTCACATAAGTAACATATCGGAACAGGAGTTGGAATAAACCCATGTCAGGCGGGTTTAAAGATTGGCACAGCTAAGCAAGGATGTGAAAAATAGATAAAGTGAAAATGAATACTATTTGCAAATTCTTTAATGCGTAAGATCGCTTTTTCTTTGTTCGCTGCGTTTTCTCTATTCACTCCTCTTCTTGTGACTGGTTGCTAGATGGGTTTAGAGGAAAAGATGGAAGAGCATGATCACTAGATAGCAAAATAATTTGCAATTTAAAAAGCACCCTTCTCTTTAGAGTTGGGTGCTTTTTAGTACAGAACTATGTGTGAGGAGTTGTTCTGTATCCCCATTGTGATACATCCAAGACCAAGATGGCAACAACAAAAATAATCTTTTCAATATTGGGAAAAGTAGGTGTTCCAAAAAGGATATGGTAATCAAACTAAGCGACTGTTCCTTCAAGATTTTTTAAAATTTAATATATATTAGGGGTTTTAATGTTTCAATAAGACTGTTCGGTTGATAAGATAATGATATACAAAGTTCTATAAGAAACATTATGGTTTCTGGAACATATGAAAACCCCAACCAAGTTCCAAAGAGAAAGGCCTCTTTTAAGGGAAAGGCCTGTACATAAGTGCATCGGGTACGCGAGGCAGTCCACCAACAAACAAATCTCTATTGGTGTTCAAATTGAAGAGTTAAAGAAAGCAGGATGCGTTGTTGTTTTTTATGAGGCTGTCTCAAGTGCAGATAAAGCAAGGCCTCAATTTGAAGCAGCACTTGGAACACTTGAAGAAGGAGATGAAATTGTTTTCACTAGGTTGGATAGAGGATTCAGGAATCAAAGGCAATGCATCAATACCCTTCAAGACCTTCAAGAAAAAGGGATCCATGTAAGAACAACAGATGGAATGATCAATACAAGAGCACTTGGGAAGCTTGCGCCAATCGTTATAGGTCTTTTGTCTGGATTAGGAGAAGTAGAGCGTCAGATGATGATTGAGAGAACTCAAGAGAGCATTAACCAAAGAAGAGAAACAGGAGGAAATCTTGGAGGTAGACCAAAGACAAATGATGTGAAAGAAGGTTTGGTTCTGCGTTTAAGAAAAGAAGGATGCTCTTACCGTTCAATTAGGAAACAAACTGGACTTGCTTTATCAACCATCCGAAGAATTATTGTTGAGCAAGATGTGCTGATAGAGGTATGAGCAAAGAAAACATTCCTCCGCACTTTGTACTTTCTAAATCAAAAGAAGTAATTTTTTACTTAGGGAAAGGATCAGTCGAACTAGATAATGAACTGCAAGCATGGATGCAAGAGTTTCCCTCTGACTACAAAGGGATGCTTATTAAAAGTGCTTGCTTATTTAATAAATTGAAAGAGGACTCAAGATAATGAGATCAGCCGCATGACTCTTCCTCCGCATTTTATTGATAAAAAGAAGAAAGAAGTCGTCTTTCTTTCAACTAGGAATTGCCAGCGTCGTTGTGAATCCTCCTTTGATATGGAAGACAACCTCTTTGTTCTTTTCGTCTACGAAATGCGGAGGAGTATTCATCACACTTTTCCTCCATACTTTTTGAACTCTTCTAAGTCACTTATGACAATACTCTTGAAATCATCAGGGAACCTTAGAGGAGGAATAAATAATGATTGATCTCAAAAGGAACAAAAAAGGGTTTGTAAAAGCAACTGGATGCAGAGTCAAAGCATCATCGATCTATTCACCTAATCAACAAGAAGACTTCAAAATTAGTAGAGGTAAATTCTCTGATTTTCTTTCCTGCCCTAGATGCTTCTATCTCAATCGTGTCAAAGGTTTAGAACCTCCTGGAACACCCGGTTGGACTCTCAATGAAACCACTGATCGTTTACTTAAAAAAGAGTTTGATGAGTGCAGGCATCGGCAGATTCCACACAGACTTTTTGCCCCTAATAGTCTAAGTCATGTCGTTCCTTTTGATCATCCACAAATGGATAAGTGGAGGGACTCTCTGCGCCATGGATTAATGCTTCGGCACAAAGACACAAACATTATTTTGACTGGAGGAGTAGACGATATTTGGCAAGACACACGAACTAATCAATTGATCGTTGTTGACTACAAATCACAAGCAAAGAGTGGACTCGTTGATAAAAGAGATTATCTAGATGATCCATACCATCAGGGATATAAAACCCAAATGGACTTCTATGCCTATCTACTTTCAGGAATGGGTTTTGAAGTTCATCCGACTGCTTACTTCTTGGTCTGCAATGCCAAAAGAGATGATGATGGATTCCATAAGACAATGAACTTTGATGAGTATCTAATTCCTTACAACTGGGATATCAGTTGGATTGGAGAAGAGGTGGATGAAATGGTTGCTCTTATAAATCAGCACCAGATCCCAAAACCTCATGAGAGTTGCAAGAACTGTGCTTATTCAGATCAATATGCAAGAGCAGTGCATCCTGATGGAATTGATCGTGGAGATGATTCTCAAGGCAGTTTGTTTTAACAGCCACGCAAAATTTAAACACTAGACAAAAGTAGTATATTTGTATTAGTTTGATTCCATCACAAACGCAAAAAGAGGATCCAGTGAGCAGGTTCCTCTTTTTGTCTCTACATGAGGAGGGCTATGGCATGGTTAAGGAAAACAAGATTCGTTTCTCTTGTAGAGGTTCTGGAGAACCCTGAAGAATGGCACTACTTCAATGACTTGGAACTTATGAAGTCCAGAGTTGTCCCATTTGTATGACATGCGAGCACTTCACTTACACATGAGAAGAGTCATGCGTAACTCTTTTGACTTGCCCTCTTCATCAGCGTCTTATTCCTCAAAGTGAGCATCTAACTAAGCGATGTAGAAATTGGCAAAGGAAGAGGTTTTTAATATTGGTCTGTGTCCTGAAGTTGCCTAACAACCCAAAAATTATTTTCTAAAAACTAATGAACTTAACTACTAATACTGATCGGGTAATGATGTTTTGCATCCTCGCCTCAATGGCAATCTTTGATGCTTTTTCAACTCTTCTTTCAATCCTCAAGAAAGGAATATTCATTGATCAAAAGTCGCTCCTTATGCAAAAGACCAATAGCGAATTGAGGGCAATGCTGGTTGGTGTAGAAAAAATATCCAAACTCAATAAAAAAGAATTAGTTGCATTGTTATTAGTCCAGTAGAGGTTGATAAACCTCGGTGTTCTTAGCAAAAAAGGTTCTCCCTTTACTCAGGTCAGTTGTAGATAGTTCTGCTTCATGGTGGTATTAGAACGCCTCGAGGTAATGTGATCAGGTTCCAGCATTACGTGCAATTTTGAGATGGTTTACGCCTCTCTGAATAGCAAAAGAAATGCCACTGTGGCGGAAACTGTAATAGGAAATATTCTTTTTATGCATCCATTCGCCACCCGCTTCTATGACTCGATCTTTAATCTCCTTCTAACATCGATTCCAAGTACCAAGATCAAAGGGTTGGTCTCCCTTCTGTTCCTTACAAAAGACATAGTCAGCAGAAAATAAAACTCTCTTTACCGAAATGAAAGGCTTGGGTTAACCACTTAGAAATCCAACACAAATTTGTTCACTCTCATTATTCATACAACCATCACTCATTTCCCCTATACGCCGCTACTCTTTAGCTATCTCAGGTAAAAACATTACTTGCTATGGCTTCAGGTATACATACATCACAATGCGTTTATTTGCAGGAGTTCCACTCCCAATAGTTGCAGCCAACACCTAGACGAGCATGAACTATATCCAAGGGCACTACTTCCATTACAGAGCTGATGAGTCGACGGAGATCCTTGGTAAAGGTAGAAAGATCAAGCCATCAAAGGAAAGTCTAAGG
>QCHU01000030.1 GCA_003279455.1 Prochlorococcus sp. AG-402-G19 | reverse complement strand
AATCTAAATAAGATGAACTTTAAAAGTTTATCAGGTATTATTCATCTTGGAGCATGTAGTTCTACAGATAACTGGGATTCTAAATATTTACTAGCTAATAACACAAGATTTAGTAATAACTTGGTTGATCTTTGCCTCCAGAAAGAGATAAGAATGATACATGCTTCATCGGCTTCTGTATATGGAATAAAAGGTGAACAAAATAAAGAGTATCCAAATAGTACAATACCTATTAATTTGTACGCTTTATCTAAACTTCTAACTGATAAATATATAACCTTTAATTATCCTAATCAAAATCTGATTACATCTCTTCGCTTTTTTAACGTATTTGGATTGAATGAAAATCATAAATTGGGAATGTCAAGTCCAATTCATACATTTAATGAACAAGCAAAATCATCATCAATTATCAATCTTTTTAAAGAGAGTAGTGACACTAAATTATATCAAAGAGATTTTATTAGTGTTACTGATATAGCTAAGTTAATAAGTATTCTTTTCCCAAGAAAAGATTTAAAATGTATCTACGATGTTGGCTCTGGAAGAACCACTTCTTTCAAGCAAGTAGCAAATGAAGTTGCCTCATGGTGGCATAGAAATGGTAAGACTGTAGAGATCAAAGAAATAGACTTTCCTTTAAACCTTAAAAGCTCTTATCAAAAATATACTCGTGCAAATATGAGTTACTTAGATTCATTAAATATAGAATGGAAACCAACAAGTACAATTAAAGCTATAGAAGACTTTCTTAATAAAACTAATATAGTAGAATGAATATCTCAATAGTATTTAGCAAATGAAATTTCTTGTTGTTGGAGAAGTTTTTCTTGATGAGAATATTATTGGTACATCAGATCGACTTTCTCCAGAGGCACCAGTACCTGTTTTATATGATAGTAAATGCAAAAAACATTTAGGTGGAGCGGGAAATGTAGCTAGAAATATATCTAGTCTAGGCGGAAATGTTAGTTTATTAACTTTAATAGGCAATGATGAAGCAGGTAAAACTGTTAAATTAATGTTGAAAGAATGTAACGTAAATTTGATTAAGATTAATATTTTTTCTGAAGAAACAATCCGAAAAATACGTTTCATAGCTAACCAGCAGCATCTTTTAAGACATGATATTGAAACAAAAATAGATATAGATAGTTCAAAAATTTTTGCAAATTATTTATATAAAATTAGTCATGATTATGATGTTATAGTTGTTTCAGATTACAATAAGGGATTACTTCAATCAATTAAGACTGAGAAATTAAGGCAAATAAATGGATTAAAACCAATATATGTTGATAGTAAATCATGCTCAGAAGATTTGATAAAAGGAGCTACTATATATAAGCCTAATCGACCAGAACTTGATTATATATGTAAGAGTAGTCCAACCAAAATATTAGATACAAAAAACAAAATAGATTATGTTATGAATAAATATAGTCTATCTAAATTACTATTGACCTTAGGTGATAAAGGTATGATTTTAGCAATTAGACTAAACCGTGAAATCACATTTCAGACTTTACCAGTTCACAAAAAAGATGTCTATGACGTTACTGGAGCTGGAGATACTGTTATTTCAGTATTAGCTTTCTGCATTGCATTAGGAATGTCAGCATCAGATTCGTCCCGAAAAGCAAATTATATTGCGTCCAAATGCGTTAGTGTTTTAGGAAATTATATCGCCACAAAAAAAGACCTAGACGAAGCTAATGAATTAACTATTTTCACAAATGGATGTTTTGACATATTGCACATAGGTCACATTAAATTACTTGAATCCTGTAAAAGTTTTGGCGGTAAAGTTATAGTTGGACTTAATTCAGATAAATCTGTCAAAAAGCTCAAAGGAGCAGAAAGACCATTTAACAATGTAAAAGCAAGAAAGGAACTTCTTGAAAGTTTAAAAGTAGTAGATCAAGTCATTGTATTTGAAGAGGAGACTCCTTATGAGCTAATTAAAAAAATTCAACCTGATATAATTGTTAAAGGAGGAGATTATCAAAAGGAAGAGATAATCGGTAAAGATATTGTTGAAGAGAAAGGAGGAAGAGTTGAAATATTCCCATTTGTAAGAAATTATTCTACGACATTATTAGCTAAAAAGATTAAAGGTTATGAATAAAGCATTATTTTTAGATAGAGATGGTGTAATTAATATCGATAAAAAGTATATCTTCAAATCAAAGGATTTAATTTTTACAGATGGTATAAAAGAACTTATAAAATCTGCAAAGCAGAGATCCTATAAAATTATATGTATTACTAATCAAAGTGGAATTGCTAGAGGTTTCTATAAAGAGAAGGACGTAAAAATATTTATGAATTATATGAATCAATGTTTAGTTGATTCCATTGGCTGTCAATTAGATAAATATTACTTTTGTCCACATCATCCTGACGGAATTATTAAAGAGTATAGTTATATCTGTGATTGCCGAAAGCCCGCTACAGGCTTATTAAAAAAAGCATGTGAAGAGTTCAAAATTGATTGCAGAAAATCGATTTTTATTGGGGATAAGTTATCAGACTTACAAGCAGCTGAGTCTATGAATATAAAAAAAATATACTTTTATTCAACTGCAAATATTACTTACAGAAATATAAGATATATAGCTATTAATAAAATTGAAAAAGTTAAGTTATGATAATTCTATTTTATTCAATATCTTGATTTTCTTTCGATAACCATCATTGGGCGTTGACTTTTTTTTGCACCATTAAATGCCTGCATAACTTCAACGCCATTAAGTGGATCTAACACAGGGAAACTAACACTTTTTCTAAAAAGTTCTGTAAAATCCTGAGAATGAGTTATGCCTGAATAGAAAGGTCCTGCATCAGCTGTGACAGCACGAATAATCAAAGGAACTTTAAACTCGCCATGAGAGATCCTCTCAATTTTGTCTATATGATTGATAATGGCATCAGCAGCAACAAGCATGAAATCATGTCTCTCGAAATATAAAACTGGTTTAAATCCTTCAAAAGACATGCCTATTGCAATTCCTGTCATGAGATTTTCAGCCACCGGAGTTTCTATTTTTTGATCCTGAGGTACATCTTTTAATGTACCCATCGCATCACCATATTTAACATTATAGCCAATGAATATTGCACCTTCTGATGCTAAATTATTCATTGAATTTATAACTGCTTCCTTATAACTCAAATCACTATTATGAGATTCAGGATATCTAAATTCGCTTAATTTAGGAAAATACTCATCATTTGTTTTCTTAATAGTTTTTGATAAATCGATTATTCCTGGTTTGCGACAATGAGGATAAGTACATTGATAATAGTATTTAATTACTGAGTTAGATTTCCAGGTAATGTCTCCCTGTTTATTCCAACGATCATTATTTGAGGCTTCACAAGAGCGATCGTTATTTTCAATAATGAATTTGCAGGGTAATTCCCATCCGTCTACATAGCGAACAGCCTCGAAAAGATGACCATTATCTTCAGTTCCATCGCCAACGAAGCACCATACTTTTTGCTTTGAGCCCTTTCGTTTTAATGCCCAAGCAATACCAGCAGCAATGCCTGGAGTGCCTCCTATTATCGCGGAAACAAAGAAGTTCCTTTTTCGATCGTATATAAACATACTTCGACCATTCTTAATTCGATCCTCAACAACATCTGGAGGAATTCCATGAAGGAGGGCATGGTAATGGTTCCTATGACTTGATATAACATAATCATCTTCTTTTATATCCTTAAATATATTTATTAGCTGATCTTCATTCCCCCCTGACAGATGAAAAAGGAAGGGAAGTTGATTTTGGTCATAAAGATCTCCAATATGATTTTCAAAGGCGATTAATTCTTCCTTTGACCAGATTTTTTTATTTTTCATTTATTGATACTATAACCCTACCCGCATTTCCTGATCTAAGTAAATCAAAACCTTTATTAACATCTACAAGAGGAACTCTATGAGTGAAAAGATGATCAATTTGCAATCGGTCATTTTGATACAATTTGATGTACCTTGGAATATCAAAGTGAGGGCTAGTTTTGCCTCCTTGAGTAGCCTTAATAGTCTTTCCAATTCCATTGAACAAATTTAAAGCATTTGAAATTTGTACGAATTTTTCAGGGGCTGGCTGCCCAACTAAAATCATTCTTCCTTGATCAGAAAGTTTATTAATTGCATCTGTTATCACAGAAGGGATTCCAGTGGTATCTATTATTATGTCTATCTTCCCTTGATGAAAATCATTAATATTATTTATAAAATGACTTGCATTAGATTTAATACATAAATCCTTCTTATTTAGATTATTATCAACTGCAATAATAGGAAATGCATTCTTCATTGAGGCTGCCTGAATAAGGTTTAATCCGATTCCTCCACATCCAATCACTGCTACGCTTTCTCCAAATTTCAGGTTAATCTCATTATCAATTATTCCCATAGCAGTAGTAAGAGCACAGCCTAATATTGCACAAAGTTCAGAAGGTGTATCTTTATCAACTGACGTCAATCTATTTTCAGATACAATTGAATATTCACTAAGTGTAGTAACTTTTCCACTAGTGATAATTGCATCATTCAGAATATATTTTGGGAAATCGGACTCTATACCTAAACCTTGCCTCCAATGCATAACAACTTTATCTCCAGCAGATACAGTTGTTACTCCCTCACCGATTTCCTCAACGATTCCACATCCCTCATGCCCCATAAGATGAGGAAGAAATTTTTTGTTATTTTTATAACCTCTAATTTCATGAAGTTGAGAACCACAAATACCACTTACTAAATTCCTAACTAATACTTGACCTGTCTTTAGTTCAGTACACTTAACATCACGAATAAATAGTGGGTAATCAATCGCTTCAAGAACAGCTGCCTTCATATATTTTGCCTAGTAAGTAAAATTAATTTAAGTTTAATATAAAAAGAAGAAACCTACTTAATAGTATTTAATCATAGAATTATATATTAACAAAAAAGATTATAAATATAAATAAACTATATTTATAAATTTGTACTCGAATAGACATTTAGATTCTCACTAATTCATTTCCTTTAATTCTTATTAAAAAGGAAATCTTCTAACTCTATTGCTATTCTATCCATAACTTCATACCAATTATCTCTTTCTTTTTGATGAAACAATTTCATGGAAGGATACCAAAAAGTAGTGTCATTTAAACCATATCTCCAAGTCAACCAGGCTTTAAGTAAAACCCATGTTTTTTTTCCCATTCCTCCTGCAAGATGAGCTAGGCAAGAATCTGTTGTAATAATTAGATCACAGTTTTGTATGTGAGCAGCTGTATCTAAAAAATCTTGAGTGCTACTAACTAATTTTTGAAACTTAACAAATTTGTTTTTAAAAGAACATTGCTCTATTTGTTCTGAACCAAAACCTTTTTGAAGTGAAAGAAACCTGAATTTATCTGTTTTAGCAAGTTTAGAAAAAACTTCTAATGCTATTGATCGACCTTTGACATGGCCACGTTCAACAGATGGATTTCCTTGCCAACTAATACCAATAATTGGTCGTTCTTCTTCCTTGAAAATATCTTTCCACTTTGCAGTAATTTCACTCTTTGCTGAAATATACGGTTCAGATACGATTGGATTATTTTGATTAACACCAAGGTGTAATGGTAAAGAAAGTAAAGGACAATATTTACCATCTGAAATTTGATTGGCTTGTTGAACTGTTATTAGATTTGATTCAATACCAGATTCTTTTATTATCGGATGTAGCTGTTCCTGTGCACAAAATGTAACTTCATATCCCTTCTCTTTTAGGCAAGGTATATACCTCATGAAATGTATACTATCGCCTAAACCTTGTTCGCTTATAATTAATAATTTATCCCCTTTTTTAGATGATTCGCCGAGCCATCTAGGTATTTTGGGTCGCGCATGTAGCTCAACCTTATTTTGCTTTATTTCGAACCTTGATTCATAATTCTTGAGACCTGAGATATAATCGCCCTGCAACATTTGTATGAACGATAAAAGAAATACTGCATCTGCGTAATCAGGATTCAATTGAATTGCTTTGCGGGTAGATACTTCTGCATCTTTTAATTTGCCAAGACTTTTCAATATGCTTCCCAGATTAGAATGAGCCTCTGCGTAATCAGGATTTAATTGAATTGCTTTGTGGGTAGATACTTCTGCATCTTTTAATTTGCCAAGATCTACTAAAATATTTCCCAGATTTAGATGAAAATCTGCGTAGTTAGGGTTCAATTGAATTGCTTTGCGGGTAGATACTTCTGCATCTTTTAATTTGCCAAGACTTTTAAATATGTTTCCAAGGTTGGCATGAGCAAGTGCGAAATCAGGCTTGAGTTCTATTGCTTTACGGGTAGATATTTCTGCTTCTTTTAATTTTCCAAGATCATTCAATATTCCTCCAAGATTGTAATGCGCTTTTGCGAAATCAGGATTAAGTTGAATTGCTTCCCGAGTTGATATTTCTGCTTCTTTTAGGTTTCCTCGATCTTTCAATAAA
>QCHU01000029.1 GCA_003279455.1 Prochlorococcus sp. AG-402-G19 | reverse complement strand
TTTCTTTTAATGCTTGTGTATCTATTACTAATGCATCCTTTGGGGCTATTTCGTTAATTTGCGCTATGTCCCCAGGTTTGAGATCCGGAACAGCAAGTAACTTATAACTTGAAAATATTGCTACTAATAGGCATACCATTAGTAAACCTAACTTTTCAGTGGCTGACCAGCGAAGTATTGGTCGTCTGGGAGATTGGCTCCCTAACCAAATTCTCCAAATTTTTTTTGGACTGGGTAATTTAGCCACAGACTTTCTCACCTAGGGCTAACGCTAGTTTTAATGCGTTGATTAATTGAAATTGTATTCATTTTATTTATGCCAAACATTTTAGATGGAAAAAAACTTGCTCAGGAGCTTGAACTCATACTTAAACAGACTATAAAATCTGGATCAAAACTTGCTAAGCGTCCCCCAGGTCTTGCTGTGTTGAGGGTTGGAAACGATCCTGCAAGTGAAGTTTATGTCAATTACAAGGAAAAAGCATGTGATCGAATTGGTGTTAGAAGTTTTGCAAATCATTTAAAAGAAGATATTTCATTGGAAGAACTTAGAGAGATCATTAAAAGTTTGAACGAAGAAAAGAATGTTGATGGAATTTTATTGCAACTTCCTTTGCCTTCGCATTTGGATGAGGATTCCTTACTTAGGAGTATTGATCCTGACAAGGATGCTGATGGATTACATCCTTTGAATCTTGGAAGATTAGTAAAAGGTGAAAAGGGCCCAAGATCGTGTACACCTGCAGGTGTTATGGCTCTGCTTAAGCGAAACCAAATAAAAATAGAAGGAAAAAGAGCAGTGGTAGTGGGAAGGAGCATCCTAGTTGGAAAGCCAATGGCTTTAATGCTTGAAGCTGCAAATGCCACTGTTACGATTGCTCATTCAAGAACTCAAGATCTACCTTCTTTAACAAGGGAGGCTGATTTACTTGTAGTAGCGGCTGGAAAGCCTTACCTGATAGGGAAAAATCATGTAAGTGATAATTGTGTCGTGATTGATGTAGGTATTCATAGACTTCCACCTGAGCAAGAAAATCTGCAAGAGAGAAAAAAGATCAAACTTTGTGGAGATGTAAAGATGTTTGAAATTGAAGACAAAGTAGCTGCTTATTCACCTGTGCCTGGAGGTGTGGGGCCTATGACAGTGACAATGCTTCTAGCAAATACGGTTGATAGGTGGCAAAAACATTGTGGATTACCTTTAACTATTAGTCATTTACTTCCATGAATCACAATGTCCTGACAGAATTGATACAAATCAATTTTTTGCATGCAGGAAGCAATCGCTTCTTTTGACTTCGCGGACTATCTAGAGAAATCTAGAGTTCGTGTTGAACATGCGCTGGATGACTCTCTGGGCCCTGAAAAGCCAGAAAAATTAAGAGAATCTATGCGCTATTCCCTTTTGGCCGGAGGGAAGAGATTAAGGCCGATTCTTTGTCTAGCTGCTTGCGAACTCGCTGGAGGAGAAGTCGAAAAAGCTCTTCCTACTGCAGTAGCTCTGGAAATGATTCACACGATGTCTCTTATCCATGATGATCTTCCTTCAATGGACAATGATGATCTACGTCGAGGGCGTCCTACTAATCACAAAGTCTACGGAGATGCTGTAGCCATACTCGCTGGAGATGCTCTATTGACTAGAGCTTTTGAGATGGTATCAATTCGTACAAAGGGGATACCATCAGATAGGCTCCTGAAAATAGTAGGTGAGCTTTCGTTAGTTGCAGGTGCCCCTGGATTAGTGGGAGGGCAAGTAGTAGATCTTGATTGTGAAGGTAAAGAGGTTGATTTGGAGACCTTGGAATATATTCATCTACACAAAACAGGAGCTTTACTAAAGGCATGTGTTACTTGTGGAGCATTGATTGGTGGGGCTGATGAGAAGCTTCTGGAGGCATTAAGTGTCTATGCAAGAGGGATAGGATTGGCATTTCAAATAATTGATGACATCCTTGATGTAACAGCAAGCAGTGAAGTGTTGGGCAAAACAGCTGGAAAAGATTTAATTGCAGATAAAACTACCTATCCCAAATTACTTGGTCTTGAAGAATCAAGAAGGAGAGCGGATCTATTAGTAACTAAAGCAAAAAATGCTCTTGATCCTTGGTCTGAAAAATCAAAACCTCTTCTAGCATTGGCTGATTACATAACAAGTAGAGATAGATGAATACCAATATCGCTTTCGAATCTCAATTTATTTATATTCTTGATAATGCTGTTTTAGCTTGGGCCCTTACTGCATGTGGGATTGCGCAATTTTCTAAATTATTATTTGAATTAATTTTTAATCAAAGTTGGAGACCATCAGTACTTATAGAAACAGGAGGAATGCCTTCAAGTCATTCGGCTTTGGTAACAGGAACTGCTGCAGGAGTTGGGCTTCAGCTTGGTTTTAATGATCCATTATTTGCCCTGGCTTCAACAATTGCTTTTATCGTTATGTATGACGCTTCTGGGATAAGAAGATCGGCAGGTTTAACAGCTGCAAAAGTTAATCAAATTTTAAAAAATAATCCCAATGAATTATCTTCTGAAACTATTTTAAAAGAATCTTTGGGACATACAAAAGTTGAGGTTTTGGTTGGCAGTTTTGTTGGACCCATGGTCGTTTTGCCAGGTATTTTCTTTCTTGGTTCTCCTTTGAATATTTTGCAAATGATAGGATTATTTTCTGTGTGAAAGAAGTAAAAATAAAAGAAGATTGTGTTGTTTTAACCAAGGACCAGGAAAAATCTCTTGAATTGTTTTGTGAATGGTTAAAAGCCCCATATTCCTTTAAACCTTTTGTAATGAAAGGCTTTGCAGGTAGCGGAAAAACATATTTATCTATGAAACTTTTAAAAAAGGTAGATGAGTTAGGTTTGTGTTGGACTGTTGTTGCACCAACCCATAAAGCTGTAGGCGTATTAAGGGAGGGATTGAAAAGTGAATCTATTCAGCCAACATGGTTCCCCTCTACCATTCACCGTTTGCTTCGACTTAAGTTAAAAAGACAGGCGGATATCGAAATATGTGAAAAAACAGATCAAACTGATAGCTCTTTGGAAAACTTGGGACTTGTTTTAATTGATGAAGCATCAATGATTGATTCTAAATTATTGGAGATAACTCTTGAATGCGCCAGATTTAATTCGACTCGATTGGTCTTTGTTGGTGACCCTGCTCAACTACCCCCAGTGGGAGAAACTTCTAGCTCAGTTTTCTTAATGAAGCGAGCAATAAATTCTGAACTTACGGAAGTTGTTCGTCATCAAGGACCTGTTCTGAAATTGGCAACGATTATTAGAAATGGGAAGCTTCCTTGTAGTCAGCCACCAATATTGCCAGTTATTAATTCTGAGCAAGGGAATGTAGGGATTTTAGATAGGAATATTTGGCTTGAAAAAGCTAAATCATCATTGAGATTATCCTCTTTAGAGGATGATTACGACAGAGCAAGAATTTTGTGCTACACGAATCGAATTGTTGATAATTTAGTTCCGCATGCAAGAAGAGCTATTCATGGTGACATGGCTGATCAATATCAGGTTTTGCCTGGGGAAGTCTTAATTAGCCGTAAAGCTGTAATGGCAAATGCTTCGTTAAAAGAAAATGAGATTGGAGAAGAGCCAGATATTTTGATTAGTTCCAATAGAGAAATGGTGGTAGAAGATGTAATTCCAAATAGTTTTGATTTGGCTTCTTTAGCAATACATCAAGATTTTGAAGATTCTCTACCTGTTATTGAAACTCAGATAGCCAAAGTTAACTGCGATCAAAAAGTATTTTCTTTAAGGTTAATGCCACAAATAGGATCTAAATCTCGTGTGGCGTTAGACCTTACTTTAAATAAATTGAGTAATAAGGCGAGAGAGAGAGGAAAGAAAAATAGTGGTTCAATTTGGAAACTTTTCTTTTTTATAAGAGATTCATTTGCTTCTTTAGGTCCTGCTTCAGTACTTACAATTCACAGGAGTCAAGGAAGTACTTTTGGAGATGTTTTTATAACTTCTGATGTTTTTTGGCCCAAAGATATTGAATTTAGAAGACGACTTGTCTACGTCGCAGTAAGCAGAGCGAGCAAAGGAGTATGGATTGTTGGTGATAATACAAGTAAGAAAAATCAAGCTCTTTTAGAGAAATTATTAATCGAGTAATTTAGAAAATTTTATTTTTAAAAATGATTTTCTTTAGGCATAAGTAATAACGCTTCTTTTCCAGTTTTTTAGAACAAGAGGCGAACTTGCCCAATGAAGATGTATCCAGCTTGCATGAATTAAATGATTACAAAAACCTTCATTTTTAACCTCCATATTCCAATCTTTGATATCCCATAGTCTATTTATTTTTGAATTATAGCTTTTTTTAATTATTTCCCAGCGATGAAATTCATGTCCTATTAGTTTGTTACCAGGAGTGACAATAGGACTTTTATTTCTACTGATTGCTTCTCTATAACCAACTTTTAAATTACCCTTTTTAGCCTTAAAAGGTAATATTCCAGCCATTGAATGTTCTCTTCCTTCAAGATCAAAGATACTTTTACCCAAAAGCATCATTCCGCCACATTCAGCATATATTGGAAATTTTTTTGAAAACATTTTTATTGAGTTCAGGCTTATTGTTGAATTACTCAATTGGTGTGCATATTGTTCAGGGAACCCACCAGGTATTATTAATCCTTTAGCTTCTTTTGGGATTTGTTCGTTTTCAAGAGGTTTCCAAGTAATAGTTGGCATTCCATTTCCTTCTAATAATTCTTTTGTTTCTTGATACCTAAAATGGAAAGCTTTATCTTCAGCGATGGCAATTGGGTGAATTAATCCTGATTCTTTCTTTGGCAAGAGATTAATTGCTTTGTTGTTGTTTGGAGGTAATAAAAGCTTTCTAAAACTTTCAATATCTAGATAATCTTTGGCTATTGATGCCCACTTTTTAACTTTGATTTTTAAGTCTTGAATTTCATGAGCTGGAGCTAAACCTAAATTCCTTGCTGGTAGATATAAGTCTTGGCATGAAGGAAGACAACCCAATGACTTTACATTGATTTGATCGAGAACCTCCAATAATATTTTTTCATGTCTAATCGTTTGAACGTTATTGAGAACAACGCCTGCAATTTTTAATTCCTTATCATGTTCTCTAAATCCTTTTATTAATGCTGCTATTGACGCAGCCTTCCCTCTGGCATCAACAATAAGGACTACTGGCAAACTTAAAACCTTAGCTAATTCAGCCGTGCTACCTTTTGAACTACTCCCAATTCCATCAAATAATCCCATTACCCCTTCAATAAAAGAATAATCAGTTAATCCTCCAAAATAAATAAAATTTTCTTTAACCCATTTTTCACCAGAAAGAATTAAATCAAGATTCCTACAAGCATTGTTTGAAACTGCGGTGAGTTGTTGAGGGTCTAAATAATCAGGCCCAGCTTTAAAAGTCTGTACTGTTTTATTTATACTTTTTAACCAAGAAATTAAAACAAGACTTAAAAGAGTTTTCCCACTGTTACTAGAAATAGCAGAGATTACACATGCCATTAAATTATTATATTTATTTGTTCTGACTAACTAAATCAAGCATTTCTTTTGCTATTGGTGTGGCACTCGCAAGTAGAGGACTCGTATTGCCTCTACTGCTGGAGAGTAAACGAGCTACATCATTTTCTAAAGAGTTCTTTTGAATAGGAACGACTTGTTCAATAAGTTCCATTCTTGCCATGCCTCCAGCTTCTAGTCTCATACATTCCCCAGATTCTGATGCGAGGATTACACAAATATCGTTTTTTTGTTTGTTTTTAGCTTTTGCTATTAACCTCAAACCAACTATTTGACCAGGATTTAAGCTTGGCTTCCCAATTGGTAGAGAAGTAACACTAACTTCAACATGATTTTTGTCAGGACGAAGAAAATTAACTTTAAGCTGATCTTTTTTTGAAAAGATGCAATTTTCAAGTTTCCAGTTGAGGCGATCGGCAATCCATGCAGCAAGTAAAAGCCCTTGAACTGTTTGAGATCCTTCAATATCAATATCAATTTTTTTTAAATTATTAAGTGCATCCCTTCTTTGAAGGGGATCAAAGACCATCGCTAAGGTTTCTCTCCATCCTCTAAGACGAAGCCAATTTAAGTCGTTAACAGCTTGTCCCGATTGAATTCTTTGAAGCAATAAATTTAAGCAGACTGCTGGCTCGCCTAGTGCAGTATCAATGATTAACCTTCGATTTGGGAGTGCTAGAGCGCTAAGGAATTCAGGAGCCTCATCTATTCTTCCATTCCACCATAACCATGAGGGAAGTTCATCTGGTACAAGAGTCTCAACAATTTTAAGACCATCATTAATTGCAGTTTTATTACCTCTTAAAACAATTACGTCGCCACAAGCTGTTCTTCCTCCCCCTTCTTCAGGAAGAGGGCAATATGCTGCTACTAAAGTTTCTAAGTTATTTTTTTTCTCAATTGTTGGTGCAATGGTTATTAATCTTCTGGGTTGCAAATTACTTATTGAGGTGTCAATGTGCTGCCCCCGCAGGTCTTCTACATTATTAATTAATTCTTCAGCTTGAATTGAAGATTGAACTCTAAAGTCTAGTGGTGATGTGCTGTTAGGAAGATCACCTTGTAAAATGATTTCTCTTGCAGCTTCTATAAGATCATTTCTCTGACTCCCTACTACTGGGCCAGATATTTTGCCTGTTTTGACCAATTTCTGTTCAATCCAAGCAGGTTGCCAGACTATTAAACAAAAAGTGTTAGCTCCTTTATCTCCTCGCTCATCATGAGACCAGAGTTGCTCAAGATAAGTAGGGATTTCAGTTGGAGGTAGCTGAAGAGGGGTTTGAAGGGTTAATTGAGGGGACATTTAATTTGGTTTGAATAGAAGATTTAGATTCAACCTTTTAAGGT
>QCHU01000028.1 GCA_003279455.1 Prochlorococcus sp. AG-402-G19 | reverse complement strand
CGCTGAAGATATTGAAAAAGAAGCTTTAGCTACATTGGTAGTTAATAGACTTAGAGGAGTATTAAACGTTGCAGCTGTAAAAGCTCCTGGTTTTGGAGATCGTAGAAAAGCGATGCTTGAAGATATGGCTGTCCTTACTAATGGCCAGCTTATAACTGAGGATGCAGGTTTAAAACTTGAAAATGCAACTCTTGATATGCTTGGTACTTCAAGGCGGGTGACAATTAATAAGGACACATCCACAATTGTTGCTGAAGGGAATGAAGTAGCTGTTAATGCTAGATGTGAACAAATAAAGAAGCAGATGGATGAGACCGACTCAACCTACGACAAAGAAAAGCTCCAAGAAAGATTAGCCAAGCTTTCTGGTGGAGTGGCTGTAGTGAAGGTTGGGGCTGCAACCGAAACCGAGATGAAAGACAAGAAACTTCGTTTAGAGGATGCAATTAATGCCACTAAAGCTGCCGTTGAAGAAGGAATTGTTCCTGGTGGTGGAACTACACTCGCTCATTTAGCTCCTGCTTTAGGTGTTTGGTCTTCATCTAATCTTTCTGGTGAGGAATTAATCGGAGCAAATATCGTTGAAGCTGCTCTTACGTCTCCATTGATGCGTATAGCTGAAAATGCTGGGGCTAATGGAGCAGTTGTTGCAGAGAACGTTAAATCCAAGCCAGTTAATGATGGCTACAATGCTGCAACTGGTGAATATGTAGATATGCTTTCAGCTGGAATTGTTGATCCAGCCAAGGTAACCCGCTCAGGTTTACAAAATGCTGCTTCAATAGCAGGAATGGTCCTTACTACTGAGTGCATAGTAGCTGATTTGCCTGAGAAGAAAGAGGCTTCACCAGCAGGCGGTGGAATGGGTGGTGATTTTGATTACTAAACTGCTTTAGGATCAAGACAATCTTTGATTTTAATTAGGGACAGGGCTTATACCTTGTCCCTTTTTTTCTTACCAGTAAATGATTTTGGAAAATCACAGAACATACGTTAAGCAAAAAATTGGAACAGCTTTTCATTATTGTGCCTAGTTCGTATTTGGATATTTTATTAATCTCTCTTTTTTATCTAAAAACGAATATGTTCTAGCTAGGTGTTTAAGTAAGAATATTATTCTTATAAACTGTCCTAAATTCTGATATTTAAGAAGGTTAAAAATATTGAAAGATTAAGTCTAAAAATTTATTTTAACCAACCTGCGCTAAGAATAACAGCAAGGGTTAAAAACAAAATAAGACATGCCCAGGTCGCTCTATTTAAGGTGGACTCTGCACTACTTGCACTTGTGAACATAGAGCTTCCGCTAGAAGCTAGGCCACCCATCCCATCTCCTTTTGGGCTGTGAAGAAGAACTAAAAGTATTAGAAAAATCCCTAAAATTGCCCATGCCCAGGATAAAAGTGGAATGATCATTTTTTATTTATTATGCGATTTGAGGAATCAGATTTGGCTTTTGAGGTAAGTTAATTGGTTCAATAAGTGTTGAGCCAGTCATAGCTTTTGGTTTTGGTAAATTTAATAGGTGCAGAAGGGTTGGAGCTAAATCAGATAATCCACCTCCGCATTCTCTGAGTTTAATATCATTGCCATATCCACTTAATTTACGTTTTTCACCTTCTACAAGTATAACTGGCACAGGATTTGTTGTATGCGCGGTCCATGGTTGGCCATCCGGTCCTAGCATCATTTCGGAATTACCATGATCAGCTGTTATCAGTAGCGATCCACCTAATTTACCTATTGAATTTAATAATTTTCCAACGCAACTATCAACTTTTTCATTAGCCTTTATTGCTGCTTCCATTATTCCTGAATGTCCAACCATATCTGGATTCGCAAAATTAATTACTACTAATGAGTAAATTCCAGTTTCAATTGCTTTGATGCAACTATCAGTTAGTTCGTCTGCTGACATCTCAGGCTGGAGATCATAAGTAGCGACTCTTGGAGAGGGAACAAGGTGTCTTACCTCTCCTTTTAAAGGCTTTTCAATACCCCCATTCAAAAAATATGTTACGTGTGGATATTTTTCAGTTTCTGCAGTTCGATATTGACTTAGTCCATGACTAGAGACTACTTGACCTAATAAGTCATTCAGTGGCTCAGGTGGAAAAGCAACTGAAACAGGTAGACCTGATTCATATTGGGTAAAAGTTAGTAAGTCAATATCTCTTTTGTTTTTTCTCTCAAAGCCATCAAAATCTTTTAACTTAAGAGCTTTTACTAATTGCCTGGCCCTATCAGGGCGAAAATTAAAAAAAATTACTCCATCTCCATCCTTTAAGAAAGAGGAAGAAAGCCTAATTGGTTCAATAAATTCATCAGTAATTCCTTCTTCATAGTTTTTATTTAAAATTTCTTCTGCTGAAAGATCGCTAATTATGAAGTTTGGATCTGTAAGTAATTCATAAGCTTTTAATGTCCTTTCCCATCGATTATCTCGATCCATAGCCCAATATCTTCCGCAAATTGAAGAAATCTCCCCTACGCCAGTTGATTGGATTGTATTTTCGATTTTCTTTATATACTTTGAAGCACTCTTTGCTGAGGTGTCTCTTCCATCAGTAAAAAGGTGTAAAGAGACATTTGTTAAGCCTTTTTCAGCAGCCCACTGCATTAATCCGCATAAATGATTGATATGGCTATGAACTCCACCATCGGAGCAAAGTCCCATGATATGAAGAGTTCCTCCTTTCTTTTTTAAAGTTTTGGAAAATTCGTTTAGAGCATTATTTTCAATTAGTTTATTTTCTTTAACTGTATTGGATATTCGAACTAATTCTTGCTGAATTATCCTCCCTGCTCCTATGGTTAAATGTCCAACCTCAGAGTTACCCATTTGATTATCTGGCAGTCCAACATCTGCACCGCTTGCTTGAATAAGAGTGTGTGGATAGGCATGCCATAAGGCATCCATGACAGGGGTAAATGCTTGTTTAACAGAATTGTGATTAGTTTCTTCAGAGTGCCCCCAGCCATCAAGTATCGCCAATACCACTGGCGCTACTTTTCCTTTACTTATTGAAACAGCGGCGTTACTGCTTGACATTCAAAGAAATGGGTCCTGAAAATGTTTTTCTTTTGTATTAAATTACTTCCTAATAGGTAAACAGGCTAATACTTTGATGTTTGGTTAGCTTTTCCCTATTAGATTAAAAAAACTATTTTATCTAATCCTAAGAAAAAATAAAATTTTAAGGACCTTAGAAAATGCCAGATGAAGCTTTAAAAAAAGAGATAGAAATCCTATCAAAAAAGGAACTTGATAGAACCATAAAAAGATTGGCTTCTCAAATTTTGGAAAAGATTCCAAATATTAGTTCACTATTGCTTATTGGAATTCCTACTAGGGGCGTTTATTTATCTAGATTATTAGCACAATATTTAGAGGAATTATCAGGCCAGCCAATTGAGAACGGTTGTCTAGATCCTACTTTTCATAGAGATGATCTAGCGAGGGTTGGCACTCGAATTGCCCAAGTTACTGATTTACCCTCTTCTGTTGATAATAGAGAGGTTGTTTTAATTGATGATGTCATATACACAGGACGAACAATCAAAGCAGCATTAGAAGCTCTACATCCATGGGGCCGTGCAAAAAGAGTTACGCTTCTTGCCATGGTAGATAGGGGACACAGAGAAGTTCCAATTCAACCAGACTTTTGTGGGCGAGTCGTCCCAACCAGCAAAGATGAGACTATTGACCTTAGATTGAGAGAAGTTGACGGGGAAGAAGGCATCTTCTTATGTAAAAACTATAACTGATTAATATAAAAAATATAAGATGCTTATCTGATTTTACCAAGATTTTGACTTGCTATTTTATTATTATTTCGTAAATCCAATCCTTCAACTTCAAGTTGACAATTATCATTAATATTAAAAATTAATTTAATACAATCTTGATCAATTTCACCAGGAGGATCAAGAGGAATTGAAATAACAGTATTATTTATCTTCTTGATTTTATCCTTAGATTCTATTGTTGTTAAAGTGGGCAACCCATTAATATAAATAATCTCGTTTGCCCCTTCTTCCTGTGGTTCACCAATTATTAAATCTATGCTTGATTGATCATTGATACTTGCAGATAAAATTATCTCCAAAGGCTTATTTGTTGGCCATGTTTGACCTGCTAGAAAAAGAGGATGCCAGATGTGCTTTTCATTTTTTCTATTCCAGCATCTTAAGCTTACCCCTTTATTAAGTATATCTTTTACTTGAACACCTGGAGTGAGATTTAATGCTCCTAATGCAATTGCTTCAATGGGGGGGGGAGTCAAAAAAGGGATAGAATTACAGATTTTACTTAAATAATTTTTAATTAAAGGTATTCGAGATCCTCCACCGACTAAGACGACACTATCAAGATTTTTTAATTCAAATGAATTTCGTTTTGCGATATCAATTGTTTGGTTAAAAAGCTTTTCAATACTTTTTAGGAGTCCTTTTTCTATAAGTAATTCTTCAAGTCCTTTCTTAGAAAGTTTTAAAAGCTTATTTTCATTCTGATTTATTTTTACTTGTTTAGTGATAACTAATGTCTCTTTTAGATCGATATTACTTAATTCACATTTTAGCTCCTCGGCCCTTCTTAAGATTGAATTACTTGGTTTCTCTTCTGGTAACAAATGATGAGATATCCATCTATCTATATCTTTACCACCTAACCGAAGCCCTGATTTTCCCAGAACTTTTGCAGTTCGAAGAATTTGTTTACTTTTTCCCTCTAAATTATTTCCATCAAATCTGACAAGTTGAGCAATTGGTGAAGCTTGTCCTTCTCCTCCCTCTAAAGCAACAATTGACATATCAATTGTGCTCCCTCCAAAATCTAAAACAAGTAATGTGGACCCAGGTTCAAGTCCAGCTCCCATTGCAGCAGCAGTAGGTTCATCAACTAATGCAATTTCTTTTACTTCTAATGAATTACATGCATTGACTAACCAAGTTCTATATTCTCGATATGTATCTACTGGAGCAGTTAATACGAGTCTTTTTATTTTTACTTTCTCCGAGACTTTCCTCCAGATATTGTGAATTAAAATCTCTCCTGCTCTCTCTGGGGAAATTTTTGAATCATATATATCCTCAATTTCTTTAGACCCTATCCATCTTTTAAAATCTTGACTTAAGTTATTTTCTTTTTCATTAATTAAATTTGAATCTATAATTTCTTGACCAACTAAATAGGAATCTTCTTTTTCTGATGATTTCCAAATTAAGCTTGGTATTTCTCCTGGGGCTCGACTAATTGGGGGTAAATCTAAAAGTTCAGGAGGTTCTCCATTTTCTTTTTGAAAAACAACTACCGTTGTTGAACTCCCTAAATCGATGGCTAATGTTCCAAAATTATTTGTATTGATTTCAGGTCGAAGGATGTCTTCGAATTGATCGATTTTATTTTTTTCCATCTTTTTTGGTAAATTTTTAATAGGAGCAGAAAAATCTATCAATAAGAATTGAGTCTAGAAAAACTAACACCACGTTTATTATTTGGCTAAAAATATAGAAATGAGCGATTCTCTCCTAGAATAAAACAAAATTAAAGTTTTAAGTGTGATTAAGTCAGGTTCAGGTGTTCATTCCAAGGATTTAGCAAAAAGAGGCGAGAGCCTCATAAGGCAATCCACTAACCGCTATCTCACTACTGTTAGGATTGCTTTTAGAGCAAAGCAAAGAAGATTTGATGATTTTGATGGCCTTTTAGAAGAATCAACAGTCAAGCCAGTACAAAGAGCCATAATTGAATTAAGTGATGAACAAGATCAGCCTGACCTATTACCTGGTTAGGTGATTAAAAAAGAAGGTCCGGGTTGGAGAATAATTAGAGATTCATCGAGAGATAACTTTTCTACGCTTATAGGAGGAGAAAATTGGGCAATAGAATTGAATAAATTTGAGTGGGAACATCTAGTTAAGCTAGTAATAGATTTGTCTGATCAATACAAATCAGTGAGAGAACAATTGATGGGCGAGGAAGATATTACTTTGGAATTAGAACGTAGCCCTTGGTTGGCAATTTTAAAAGGTGATCAAAATGGATGGAACCTTAGATTGATCTTGAGTGGTAGTGGTCTACTAAATCGAGGAGCAGAGGTCTATTGGCCTAGAAATGTGACTAACCATGTAACTAATGCAATGAGAAAAATGTGGGATTCAGACTATTTGTGAGAGAACTTAACTAAAAGTTTTTCAATTTTTCCCCAAACCCAACTCGATTTAACCCACACCTTTTCCACAGGATTGATCCAATTAATTTGGTTCTAACTATTTGCTGTGGAAAAAAGACTGAGTTTAATATCTTGGATTTGGTTGTTAAATAATACTAATACTTAAGATAAAGAACACTTATAGTTTCTTTTGAAAAGTAGTTGAGTGCTTAATCTGAGGATGAGACAGCTCGAGAAAGGATTTTATCGTATTTGATTTAAGCAGTAGTTTGATTATGAATTTTGCGTTCTTTAGAGGATCTTAAATGAAAGATATTGATTTTGTGGAAGGAAAAAGCTTAATCCAAAGTTCTGAGAGTTTGGAATCTGAGGATACAATTAGTTTCCAAACAAAAATACCCAAGCACATTCAACAAGCGATGAAAGTTTATATTGAGAAACATCCAAATTGGGATCAATACAGGCTTTTACAAGCAGCGCTTGCAGGATTCTTAATCCAAAATGGTATCAGTTCTAGATTGATAACTCGTCTTTATATTGGAAATATGTTTGGATCTCATTCTTTTTAAATTAATTTTTCCGGAGCTTTGTGAGAAGCTCTAAAGCGATCCCTTCTTTTATTGGCATGATTGATAGCCTATTGCCTTTACGGACTAAAGTTAGTTCTTCAGACGTATAAGCTTCTGATAGCTCCTTTAAAGTAATCATATTTTTAAATTCACATATATATTTTGTTTTTACACAATCCCAACGAGGGTTTTCTCTCTTTGATTTTTTGTCAAAGTATTTTGAACTTTTATCAAACTGAAATGGGTCGATTAAGTTTGTTTCAATAATTTCCATCAAACCAACTATTCCAGGGGGTTTAGTATTTGAATGATAAAAAAAAGCTTGATCACCAATTTCCATTGACCTCATAAAGTTTCTAGCTTGATAATTTCGTATTCCATCCCAGAGGGTTTCTCCTTCCTTTTGTAAATCTTGAATGCTGTAAGCATCTGGCTCACTTTTCATTAGCCAGTAGTTGATTTCCTTTGATGCCATGGTTTCTCAG
>QCHU01000027.1 GCA_003279455.1 Prochlorococcus sp. AG-402-G19 | reverse complement strand
AATACATGAACGATTAAGTCAACAAAATGTTTTTTATGTTGACTGTCCAGTTTCCGGAGGAACAGAGGGTGCTCATAACGGTTCACTATCTTTATTTATTGGTGCAAGTAAAAAAGAGTGTGAATCTTTCGAACACATCTTTGAAGTGCTAGGCAAATCAATAAATTACTTTAATGGAGTTGGTAAAGGTCAACAAGTTAAAGCTCTTAATCAGATATTAGTCGCAGGAACATATGCCGCTGTTGCTGAAGCGATGGAATTAGGCAAATTGCTTGAATTGCCAATGGATGATGTAATTGAGGCTTTAAAAGTTGGAGCAGCTAATTCATGGCCATTAGAAAATAGATCGAAAGCAATGTTGATTGATAAACATCCATTGGGATTTAAATTAGAGTTGCATAATAAAGATTTATCAATTGCTATTGATCTGGCTAAATCTATAAATATTGATCTGCCAATTTCATCTAGAGTAAAAGAAATTGAGCAAAAGCTAATGCAAATCGGTTTAGGTGAACTTGATGTTTCTGTTCTTCATAGATACATCTCGCTAGTGAAAAAAGAAGACAAAAATAATTGTATTGATTAGGCTTTAATTACTTATTTGTTTACACTATTGATAAAGTATGTTATATTTAAATGTGATTATAAAATTATTTGATCTAGGTTATGAAGTTAGGGAAGCAGCATGCGAAGCTGATAAAGTTGCAAACTAAAGCTGAGTCTTGCATGTCTCGTGATGAAGCTCGCAAGATTATTCGAAAGGCTGAAAAAGCTCAATTAAAAATCTCAGGTTAATTCTTAATTTATTAAGTCATTAAACATTATTCCTTCATGTTTTTTGTATTTAATACCCCAAAGATTTGAGGATATTGATTTTAATTTGTCTATTAATGTATCTGTATTACCTGTGTTAATCCAATCTGATTTGATTATAGGAAGATTTTTATGCATACTTTCAAAACTAATTTCTGCTAGTAATAAGCCTGTATCATTGTTTGAAATTTTCAAATTACCTTCATTAGTTCTTATAAATAACCTAAGCAATAAATCAAGTAGTATCTTTTCAGCTTCTTTTGTAGGAGGTTGATTTTCAGAATCTACTCCAGAAAAAGTTTTTCCTCCTAGAGGCATTAACCTTTTATTATTTTGTTCAGCAAGGGCAATCGCTATTAAATATTTTTGTTCTTCCATTTAGTTTTAAAGGCTATTGATTTTTCTTTGATTTCATTTTATCTGCTATAAACGCAAAAATGTTTTATCTTAATGTTGAAGCATTTGACATTTAATTGCCTAATAATCCAAGTGACTTGATCCTTGTAGATCAACTGAGTAAATATTATCGAGTTGCCAACAAAATGCCTGGGTTTAAAGGCACTCTTAAGCATTTTTTCGATCGAAAGACTTTTGAGGTACATGCTGTAACGGATGTAAGTTTCAAAATCACTCGAGGAGAAATAGTTGGGTTTCTCGGAGCCAATGGAGCAGGTAAAACTACATTATTAAAAATGATGTGTGGTCTTATTCATCCTTCGAGAGGTTTGGTTGATGTTTGTGGTTTCTCACCTCAACGAAGGCAAACGGCTTTTCTGAAGGAAATAACCTTGGTTATGGGTCAAAAGCAGCAGTTGATTTGGGACCTTCCTCCCATGGACTCTTTTTATGTAAATGCTGCTGTGTATGGTTTGGCTGACTTCGAAGCAAAAGAAAGAATAAATGAATTAGCAGATATGCTTGAAATTGGAGAAGAACTTACGAGACCTGTCAGAAAGTTATCTTTAGGACAAAGAATGAAAGCTGAGCTTCTTGTGGCCTTATTGCATAAGCCATCTGTCCTTTTTTTAGATGAACCTACTCTTGGACTAGATGTAAATGCTCAAGCAAGAGTTCGTAGCTTTTTATCTGAATACAATAAAAAAACTGGCGCGACAATTCTTCTCACTAGTCATTACATGGCTGATATTACAGCGTTATGTCCAAGAGTAATTTGTATTCATAAAGGAAACCTTTTTTATGATGGCGATCTTGATTCACTGGCTAATTCATTATCACCCTCAAGAGAGGTGAAAGTTGAATTGAAAAATCCATGTTCAAGAGATCAATTTGATAAATATGGCGAGATTCAGGATTTTAATGATCGTTTTATATCTTTGTTAGTTTCAAGGGATAAATTAACAGAAATAATAAGTAATCTTTTAACTAATTTTGATATTATAGATTTAGAGATTAGTGACCCTCCTATTGATCAATTGATTGGAGAACTATTTATAAAGGGAGAAGTCAATTGAGAATATTTGGTTTGTCTTTCAAGGTTATTAAGACTTTACTTACAACACAATATGCATACATGTTGGAATATCGCATCGAAATAGCTTTGTGGGCTCTTTCCGGTGTGCTTCCTTTTATCATGTTTTCTCTATGGAGTCAAAACGATGTTGGTAATACATTTGGTCTAAATGATATTGGCTTAGCAAGATATTTTTTAAGTGCTTTTCTGGTCAGGCAATTTTCTGTTGTATGGGTTGTCTTTTCCTTTGAGGAAGACTCTCTTTCTGGTCGATTATCACCATATTTGCTTCAGCCTCTGCATCCTCTTTTGAGATATGTAGCGGCTCACTTGGCTGAACAGGCAACAAGACTTCCTTTCGCACTAGCTATCGCTATAACTTTTTTCATCTTAAATCCATCATCTTTCTGGATTCCCTCATTGCCTCAAGTTTTTCTTGCGTACTTATCAACTCATTTAGCTTTTTCTATCGCATTCCTTCTTCAAAGTTTAGTTGCTGCACTTTGTTTTTGGACTGAAAAATCTAGTGCTCTAGAGAGATTAATTTTTGTTCCTTATCTTTTCCTTTCTGGTTTATTAGTACCTTTAGCAGCCTTTCCTTCTAATGTTCTAAAAGTTGCAATGTTAACACCATTTCCTTATCTAATTAATTTTCCAGCAAAGATTTTATCAGGCATGACAGTAGATATCTTTAATGGATTTCTAGCTCAAATTTTGTGGATTTCAATTCTCATCCCTTCAGTAAATATTCTTTGGAAATTTGGTGTAAAAAGATATACAGCTATGGGAGCATAATATGTATCGTTATTTTAAAACAATTAGATTATTTTGGTCTACAGCATTTGCTTCTCAACTTGAATATCAATTAAATTTTTTAATTGAGTTGTTAGCTATGTTGGGAACACTTTTGGGAAGTGTATTTATATTATCTCTTTTCTTTACGGGAGGAAGACAATTAGGAGATTGGACTTGGGAATCGGCTTTGGTTATTCAAGGTGTTTATACCTTCCTAGATGGTTTAACAAATGCTCTTTTACGACCAAATTTAACCGAAATAGTTAATTACGTTAGAGAGGGTACATTAGATTATGTTTTATTAAAACCTATAGATAGTCAATTTTGGTTATCAGTTAAAAAGTTTTCTTTTGCAGGATTACCTGAAATTATTTTGGGGCTTTCCATTGTCTTTTGGGCGTCTATTCAAACAGGTTCCTCTTTTTCAATTTACTCCCTATCTGTATTCATTATTTCCTTATTTATTGGTTTTATTATTCTTTATTCCGTTTGGTTCTTAATTGCTGCATCTAGTATTTGGTTTGTTAAGACATGGAATGCAACAGAAGTACTTAGAGCTTTATTAGCTGCAGGTAGATATCCCATTTCAGCTTACCCAATTATTTTGAGATTCATATTTACGTTGGTTTTACCTGTAGCTTTTTTAACCACTTTTCCAGCTGAAGCAATTTTAGGAGACCTTAAATTACATATATTATTTTTTGGCTTGATGTTAAGTAGTGTGTTTTTTGTTCTTAGTAGGTTATTCTGGAAATTTGCTCTTAGACACTATACTTCTGCCTCAAGTTAATTAAATTAAATCTATTCTTATTTTTAATTGTATTTATAATTTGTGGATTTATTTTCCAATACCAAAGAATGTATTGAAGATGAATAATAAACTAAAAATTGTGAGGAATGAAATTCCAAACCAACAAATTGTTTTTAGAACAATTCCATAACGATATTGACTTTTTACTAACGAACTATTCATAGTATCCATAGCCATCCATGCGAAAAGAGGTGCTGAAAGAAAACTTCCGGTCATCGCCCCAAATACATAGTCTTTAACTCCGATTCCTCCAGATTTAGCAATCAAAAGTGCACAAAGAGATGCGAAAACATGAAATATTATCCATTTTTTTAGACGTTTCTTTTCTGTCAACGTAGAGCAATTTCCCTTGTCTGAGCGAGTTATCAAGCCATGAGCTGATGAAATACTTCTGGGATATGCGTCTAGACATGTAAGCGTGGTGCTAAACATTGCTGCAAAGGCTGCAGGAACAATGATCCACTTAGCCCATCCACCTATAGATTCTGTATACAAACGTATTAAATTCTGAGCAAAACTAACACCTGAACTTGTAAGCATCTCATCGCCAGTGCCATACATTGTGTATGCACCAAGAGTTAGAAAGAAAATTGCAGTAATAACAGTTATGAAATATCCAAGATTGAAATCAAATTCTGCTTCTTTCAAGGTAGCGGTATGATCTGTCTCTTTAGCTCTTGAAAACATCCATAGTGATGGCCATATACAAAGTTCTATTGGACCAGGCATCCAACCCATCAAGGGAATTAAAAACCCTAAATTTGATAGGGTCCATGGAGAGGGATTGCTATTTAATAATGATAGATTGCTATCTCCAGCAGGTCCTTTTATTAGTAAAGATATAACAGCAAAAAATGTTAATAATGTAAGCAAAAAAACAAGAATCTTTGAGATCATATCAAGAGCTTTATATTGACCTATAAATAATATTAATGAACATACTATTAATATACCTATAGCTAAATCTAAAGCAGGGAAGGATGAAAAAACTACTATGTTTTTTAAAAGAAGACCCGTAACAAAACTAACGGCCGAAATAGTAAATGTTCCAGTAACTAATCCAACTATTAAATATATTGGCAAATAAAATTTATTACGTTTATCAAATCCTTCTAAAAGCGATAGTCCTGTAACAGCTGTAAATCTTGTACCGACAAGTAAAAATGGATATTTGACTAAATTTGTTAATAAAATAAGTGCAATAAGAGAAAATCCAAATTTGGCTCCCGCTGTAGTCGATGACATTAGGTGAGAACCGCCTATACATGCTGCAGCCAAAAGGATTCCTGGGCCAAGACTTTTTCTATAACCATTGGATCTAATTGGGACTAATTTTTCCATATTTTTGAGAAGTTATTAGTATTTTTACAATAAAAGTAATTTTTTCAATTTAATTACATAAAGATTATTATTTTAAAGGAGATATGAATTTGTTAAATTATCTCTTTCTAAGTTCTATTTATTGCCAAGCTTCTATAGAATTTTCCTAATGACTAAATCAGTTAATCTATATTTAGCATCATGCGTGAGTGAAGGTAGTGGCTTTTGGCTAGTTAACTTTACTGAAGATGATGATATTTACAATTCTCTTGGTACTAAATTACTTGAGTGCTATAGAAAAGAGTTGTTTGGTCTTGAAGGAGCAATTGAAGTTAAGGAAGCAATTAATACAACATTAGATATTCTTGCTTTCCATTCGAAATTTGATCGATATAAATTAGATAATTCTAATATAGCTTATTCTTCAGAGATTCCAATTAACCTCATTGAGGATATCTTTGATCTATGGGCATATAATTATACTAATGAAATTATATGGAAAAAATATATTGGTTTATTGAACTTTAGAAAAAATAATAAAATAAATAATAATTATATTAAAATAGGATTAAAAGGAGATTCTTATGACTTTGCTACGAAATTAGATGAATTACTAAGTTTCAAGCCTAGTAATTCTTCATTTAGAAAAGATAGTAGCGATGAATTAATGTGGTAAAAAGCTTAATATCTAGATTGGATATATATCTCTCTATCTTTATCAGCTGAATTTATTTTTTTCCAAGGGAAAATAATCCTTTTATCATCTTTGATGTATTTATATGTATTCCAACATGTAGGTTCATTTTGCTAATCCATACAGGTGCTTCTGAAACCTTTATATGCTTTGTTTCCTCAAGTTTATATACGTTATCGTAAATATCATTAACTATGAGAGAATTATTTTTACGCTTGTCTAATAAGGGAAGTCTAAGTGAGTGAATAAGTGTAACGGCAATACAAACTACACCCCTAGGGAGTCCACATAAACTCTATTAAATTTTTTATTTTTGCAAATCTAATATATTCAATCTCTGCATTCATCAAAATCTATCCACTTTAACTTTTTTATTGATAGGTTCTTTATACTATTCTTTGCTCTTAAGCTATAACTTCTAAAATTTCCTAGATAAACTGTAATAGCCCATAAAACCACCTATAGTTATTATTCCAGCTATTGGAGCTGATAGATTTAATGGCGTCGCCCATTCATGAACCATCAAGGAAGCCAACATAATTAAGGATTAATGGATAAATATAAAATACTACATCCAACATTGTTTAGTTATTTTAGTTTGCAATAATTCACAACTCTATTGATTTATGAAAATATTATTTTGATTAATATATGTTTATTTTATAGATATAAATGTCTTTTATTTGATTTTATCTAATCATCATTATTGTTATTGCTTTCGAAAAGTTTGGCTGCTTGTGCATATATTTTCCCAAACAACCATGAAATAGCAATTAGACCAATAATACCTAGAATTATTGTAACTGCTGATATACCTGCATCATTTGGACCATAATTTATCGCTGGGTCAAATCCTTCCACGATGTTTTCAATTCATTTTCTCCATAATAATATTTTCTTGATAAAATATCTGAATTTTAACTTTTTTGAAATCTGAATATATCAAATTCCCATATAGTTGAATTATGTATAATAAATATTATCTTAAATTATATTTATGAAATGGGAATATCATGTAGTACATCTAAATGTAGATGATTCATCAAGTAAGCATGAAGAAGCAAGCAATCCTGAGGCCGCAAGTGAAAAACTTAAAGGTTCACTGAGTCCAGATTTTCTTAAAGATCAATTTCCGGAACAATATCAGGAAAATGAAGGTTCTGAGCATCCCGCTATTCAGTTAAGTAAATTTTTAAATAAAAAGGGACTGGATAGGTGGGAACTTTCAGAAAAAATTAAAATTGGGAAAATGTTGTTTCTTATTTTGAAACGGCAGGTTGATTAGTGGTTTAAAAAACATCTTTCATAGTAAATATCAACCAGTTAATTAGATTTATTGGATTTACTATTGTTTTAATATTCCTATTCCCCTTTATCTCGTAAACCACATTATATTTTCCTAGTATAAGATTATTATTTCTGGCATTATCATATTTATTAGTCTCTTCCAACCCATATTCTTTTTTTGTTTGTTCATTTAATTCGGAGTTTAAAATCCAAATTTTTAGATTATTTTTAGTCATTAATACATATCCAATACCACTCCCATCTGTCATTTTATAATCTACAATCTCTCCATTTATGATTTGAGGTAAGTCATCCAATAATTTGTTGGGTTGTAGATTTTCTATTTTCGACTTATCAACTTTTATCTTTGTGCCAATTGGTATTAGTGGATTTACTTCCATTATGAATAACTTTAGATTTTACTAAATTAACATATCTTTCGAATCATTGAATTAGCTATCCAACAATAATAATTCCTTTATGTGTTGGAAAGAGTATTTTTGTTTTTCTTTGTTTAAGGTCTTTAAAAACCTTTGCTTTCGTTTTTGGTTTCCTTTTTTTCGTTTCCCGCTCCTTCTTCTTTTGAATAATTTATTTTTATATAGTTAATTCCAATTATAGTTAGTCTTATAAAAACAAAAGCCGTGCCTATGAATCCGGCTAAGATAAAGATCGATAAAATTGATGTTCCTAGGTCTATTTCAGATAATTTGATCATGTGAATAACTATACTAATTTATTTAATCTTTTATAAAACGAATTTTAATT
>QCHU01000026.1 GCA_003279455.1 Prochlorococcus sp. AG-402-G19 | reverse complement strand
ATTCCCAGATTGGAATGTGCTTCTGTGAGATTAGGATTAAGTTCAATTGCTTTGCGAGTAGATAACTCAGCTTCTTTCAGGTTGCCAAGATCTCTCAATGTGCTTCCTAGATTATAATGTCCTTCTGCGTAATCAGGTTTGATTTCAATTACTTTTCGATATGAGATTTCTGCTTCTTTTAGTTTTCCAAGATCGTTCAATACATTTCCCAGATTGGAATTTGCCTTTGCGTAATCAGGATTAAGTTCAATTGCTTTGCGATAAGAGATTTCTGCTTCTTTTAATTTCCCAAGATCTTTCAATATATTTCCTAGATTGTAATGTGCTTCTGCGTAATCAGCATTAAGTTCAATTGCTTTGCGATATGAAATTTCTGCTTCTTTTAGTTTCCCAAGATCGTTCAATACATTTCCCAGATTGGAATGTGCTTCTGCGTAATCAGCATTAAGTTCAATTGCTTTGCGATAAGAGATTTCTGCTTCTTTTAATTTGCCATGATTTTTTAAAATTATTCCATAATTAGAAAAAACTCTGCAATCTTTGAATCCTTGATTAATAAAATATTGATAAGATTTTGCTGCTTCTGGAATATTTCCTTTGGCATGAAACTTAAATGCTTGATCAATTAATTGTTCTTTAGATGGTTTTGGAGGACTCTTAGTAGTAATATTAATATTTTCTTTTTTTTCACCTAAAGCGAATGGAACTGGGAAAGTTTTTAACTCATTAATCTTCTTCTTTCCTTCTACTTCTTGACTAGAACTATCCATCTTCTCTTATCTTTTGGTTCTTTTCATTTTACTACTAATTGTAATTCTGAATAATTCTTTCTAAAATCATTTACCAATTATAGAACAATATTAACTCATACACTAGAATTAATCCTTTTTCTTGTGGCACTTTGTCGATTCCTCACGAGAAATAAACCTTGAGAACTCAGTGCCAAATCTATTCTTTTTAGTAGGAACTATTGAGCGTGAATGATACGTCTAAAAATTTTAGTTATACTCTAAAATAAGGTTTTATCATAGTTTTATTTATATTATTTGCTGACAAGATGATAGGGGTTCTTATTTTCTTTGTTTGTCATGAGTGTGTTGTGTGACTTTGTCAATGCCTTCATGAAGAAATAGTAGGAATTTGATTTTCTCTATACTTAATATAAAATTAAAAGCAAGAATTTCTGTTTTTGATTTGTAAGCAAACTTAAAATCTGAAATATTTTGTAAGTCGTGGGCTTATATTTTGATAGTAGAACTGATACATTGCTTTGAAAGTGTTGAGATGTCTTTTCAAATATTTTCCAGTTTTGCAAGTTGGTTTGTTTTATATCTTCTCGGAAATGTGTCTTATAACGAGGAGTTAAATTTTTTATTGGAGGTTTCCTCCGAATGAAAGTCTCTGTTCAAATGCTGGAAAATTCTGGGTTCTTTTATTTGCTCATTAGTTATTTTACTAACACTTTCATCCCTTATTTTCTGCGCATATGCGACCCAGTTTCTCATTATAAGAAAGTCATTTAAATTAAATCCTTCTATACTTTTGCTCTCTTTACCCCAATTTTTATTACCTTGATCAATTTCTTTTTCAAGGGGTCTCCAGTTTTCATTGTAATTCATTGGTTGATCACCAGATGTGCTTATCTTTTTATATTGCGGGAACTCTAGTGGATACTCAGAACATCCTCTTTTTACTTTGGAAATTAAATCAATTCTAATATTGTTTTTAATATGAATATTTAACTTTTTAGATATTTCTAATGCTTCAGTTAGGCTTAAACAATATATAAGTCCTTTGTAAAATCCTGAGACATTAGTTCGGAGTTCAATAATTGATTTTCTAGTATTATTATTTTTAAGTTTTAACTGATTGAAAACTAAAAATAGTTTAATTAATTCAATTATTGAATCTACTTCAACCTGAACCTTATAACAGCCAAAGCAAAATTCAGGAATTACTTTATGTTGCTTGAATATTAATTTGTGCCTTTTACAATTTAAATTCATTTCATTTCTCTTATATATTTGTGATAAATTTATTTCTAAGTTTAAATTATATTTTTTATAAATCTTAAATCCATCTTTATAAATTTTTATAGCTTCATTATCAGTTATAAGAAAATTCTCTTTATGAAAAAGATTTACTTCTTTGAATTCTTCATTTATCATATACAATAAGCTTGATTCAATCTTTTTTGGTTTGTATATAGTTAGTAAACTTATTAAGTTATTCTGAATCAGTTCATTGTTTGGATTTAATTGTAATGCCATATTTAGTGATTTTTCTGCTTCTTCTAATTTTTTATACTCAATTAATATTTTACCCAGATTCAAATGCGCCATTGCGAAATCAGGTTTAAGCTCAATAGCTTTGCGGTATGACAATTCTGCTTCTTTTAATTTTCCAATATCACTCAATATGTTGCCTAGATTTAAGTGAGCATCAGCGAAATCAGGTTTAAGTTTAATAGCTTTGCGGTAAGACAATTCTGCTTCTTTTAATTTGTCAAGATCTCTCAATATGGTGCCCAGATTTAAATGTGCATCAGCGAAATCAGGTTTAAGCTCAATAGCTTTACGAGTAGACAATTCAGCTTCTTTTGATTTACCAATGTCTTTCAATATGGTCCCCAAATTGGAATGTGCATCTGTGAAATCAGGTTTAAGTTCAATAGCTTTTCGGGTAGATAATTCAGCTTCTTTTAACTTGCCAAGATCTTTCAATATGACTCCATAATTAGAAAAAATTCTGTGATCATTAAATCCTTGATTTATTAATTGTTGATAATATTTTGTAGCTGCTGAAATATTACCTTTTAGATGAAACTGAATTGCTTGATTAATGATTCGTTCTTTAGAAGCTTTGGAGGGTGCATTCGTAGATATAGAAATATCCTCTTTAATTGCGTTTAAAGTAAATGGAACTGGGAATGTTTTGATCTTAGTGATTTTTTTCTTTCTTTCCTCTTCTTGACAAGAACGATCCATCTTCTGTTATCTTTTTTCTCTTTTGCTTTTTCAATTTTACTACTAATTTCAGTTCTTATTCATTCTGTTTGAAATCATTTATCACTGATAAAGTGAGATTAATGAAAATTTTCAATGAACTTTCTAGGATTTACAGGATAATGTACTCATAGAGTGGCACTAACATTTGTTGACACGACACCAGATGGGTTTGTCATAGGCTTGTATTTTAGAATGTAGATAGCGAATAACTTGATTTAGAAACCATTGATTTAGCAGGGGTTTGTTTTCTAACGTTTTCTTCGTCTTCGTGCAGAAATCGTGGAAAGATGCTTTTATTTATACTTTCGTTTCAGATATATGGATAAAAAAATAGGATAGGAATGAACTGTCTTAATTTTTATATAAAGGGTTAGATTGATGATTGTCTGTCGATTCTTATGCTACTTTTTCTGTATATCTACAATTAATAGTCTTTATAGAATAAAAATTTCATTTTTTAAGTATTTACTTTTAATTAGTATTTATTTGACGATAATTTAAGAAGTTAAGTCTCGATATTTATCAGTTTGAGTAAGGATTTTGATAGCAGGTTCAAGCATTTCTTGGTAATTCTTCCATCCACCAATTGATTTTGAATTGATTTGCGACCGAACTTGAACATTGCTTGCTGTTGAAACTGATCGCTTATTTAGATGTGGAGATAAATATGAATCATTCCATTCCCAACCCAACCAGGAGATCAAAGAGTTAATTTCTTTATTAGGATTGTTCACTAACAAATCATAGTTCAAGTCGTATATTTTTGATCTAAATCTATTCTTATATTGAGTCATAATCTCTTCTTGATCTAGATAAACTCTTGCGCAGTCAACTAGATACGAGGAATATTCATTTCCTTTAGCAAAATGTGTTCGGTAAATTGAAAGAATATTATCTAAAGGATTTCTATAGCAATGAATAATTTTTGCGTTCGGTATTTTCTTGGCAATAATACCTGAAAATTGATAGTTATATAAATTTTTATTAGTTGTTATGTTGGACTGTTTCTTACGATCCTTGATTTTTCTCCAATATCTCTCAGCAAGAGTTGATATTTGGATACCTTTTTGATTATCAAGGAATGATTCCTTGAGGAGCATCGTCTCCCCCAAATCATCAACACTAGTATTCATGCTTAGAATTGATTCTACTAGCGTAGAACCACTTCTTGGCATTCCTACAATAAAAATACTCTGAGGATACTTTACTTTTTCTACTTGGTTAATATCTTTTTTATCAGATTCAATCAATAATATTTTAGATTGTTTGATTAAGCTTTCTGCGTTAGATGGTTTAAGAATAAGGTTTAATTTATTTGCCAATCTAAGATATCTAGAACTTTCTTCATAATTTTTTTCTTTATGAAGAACATTTGCTCTGGCGAAGTAAATATCAACTTGATCTTTTTGTGATTTGTTAATTAATATATTTTCAGAAAAGAGTTGATTGTGCCATATTTTATTTTCATTAGTGTATTGAAGAGACGATAGACAAAAATACGCCTTTGCTAAATCAGGGTTCAAGTCAATTGCTTTGCGAGTAGATAACTCTGCTTCTTTTAATTTTCCAAGATCACTCAATACCTTTCCCAGATTGTAGTGAGCATCTGCGTAATCAGGTTTGAGTTCAATTGCATTACGGAATGACAATTCTGCCTCTTTTAATTTACCAAGATCACGAAAAAAAATTCCAAGATTGGAATGAGCCTCTGCGTAATCAGGTTTGATTTCAATTGCTTTGCGGAATGACAATTCTGCATCTTTTAATTTTCCAAGATCACTCAATAAATTTCCCAGATTGGAGTAAGCATCTGCGTAATCAGGTTTGAGTTCAATTGCTTTGCGGTATGACAATTCTGCCTCTTTTAATTTCCCAAGTTCTCTAAACATTATTCCCAGATTGGAATGAGCTTTTGCGTAATCTGGTTTAATTTCAATTGCTTTGCGATATGACAATTCTGCTTCTTCTAATTTTCCTAGATCTTTCAGGGTATTTCCCAGATTGGAATATGCCTCTGCGTAATCTGGTTTAATTTTAATTGCTTTGCGATATGACAATTCTGCTTCTTCTGATTGTCCTAGACCCTGTAAAATTGCTCCATAATTAGAAAAAACTCTGTGATCATTAAAACCTTTATCTATACAATACTGATAATATTTTGCTGCTTCTGACATATTTCCTTGTAAATGAAAGTGAAATGCTTGATTGATTATTTGTTCTTTAAAAGGTTTAAAAAGTTTAGAAGGTCTCTTAGTACTAATATTAATGTTTTCTTTTCTTTCATCTAAAGCAAATGGAACTGGGAAAGTTTTTACCTGATTAATCTTCTTCTTACCTTCTCTTTCTTGACTGGAACTATTCATCTTCTCTTATTTTCTTGTTCTCCCGATTTTACTATTAATTTCTATTAATTAGTTTTATTGATGATGGCGAAACTTTACGTGCTAATGGCATTAAAGATGACAACTTGACAACTAACATTTGTCAAAATGAGAAAATTATGATTACCGAAGGCATGAAGACATATCTTTATTATCATCGACTTTTGTTGAGATAACAGAGCTTGCACATATATTATATTTGAGAAAGCTTTCTTTGAGATACTACTCCACAACTTGATTATTTTTAGTGGTAATGTGATTTATATGATTTAAGTGAGAAGAATGATACTGATATAACTAGGGTTTTGATGGGTTGTTCTCACATAGGTTTTATGTAGAGTCTTGTCTGTATCTCTAGTGAGAAATCGTAGAAAAATGCTTTTCTTTATGGTTCTAATTTATTTCTTATTAAAAAATCTAAATTTTCCAGATCAACCAAATCCAGTCATTTCCGTAAAGATTGCTTTGTTTTCTGCTGACTCTGCAAATCCAAGAAGAACTTCATACCTTGTTTCTGCTCCGCTATTAAGTTGACCTAACCAATAGTTCAATCCATTACTATCAGGTAATCTCCCTAGTACATTTTGATAGAGATTATTGAGGTAAGTGGTGTCAGAGACATTTGCTCCATAACGCTGTTTAAATTCATCCGAGACAAGGAAAGAAGATGCTACTGCTCGCTCATCATTCTCACCAGAACTATATTTACCAATCCAATAATTTAATCCATCAGGATCTGGAAGGCGTTTGAAAGAAGCGTTGTAAAGACGAAACATCTTTGCATCATCTGTATTTAAACCAGTGACTTGATCAAATGTTCCTTTGATATCAACAATGGCACTGATGTCTCTAAAAGAACTTGTTGTTGCTTCTCCGGTAAAGGTTAAGAGAGGAAAACCCGTGATGTCCTCATAACCAGAGTCAGTTTTAATTTTATAGACTCCATTTCCTGTGTTGTAGAAGTTGTAATCACTAAAGTTACCGCTATAGGTTTTTACGATATCTACTTTGGATTCTTCAATAGTTTGATCTAAGAACTGAATATATTCAATATTGGAAAGAGTATCTGCTCCATCTTTAGAACCTGTCCTTTGGTCTTCCACTTCTAAGGAACTAGTATTTCTTGTAAAAGAATAATTTGAAAATTTCCCTGAATAAACTGAAGTGTCTGAACCGGTTCCACCATCAATAACATCGTTTCCATCTCCACCATTTATGATATCGTCTCCATCTCTACCTTTGATTACATCCTCTCCTCCAAATGTATTAATAATATCGTCTCCTAACCCCCCTATGTAGTTCTCATTAGTATTATCTCCATCTAATACAATGCCTAATCCTAGATCTCCAAAAATTGCTTGATCTAACTTAGTTATAGACCATCGATTTTTTTCATATAACCCATAACCACGCGGACCGCCCATCATGTCATATTCACTTGTTAATGAATAATGCGAAATGTTAGACGCAAGTTCAAGATTCTGTCCATATAATGAGATTGCAGATTCTCCTGTGAAATATGATTTTCCATTACTTTCTGAAATAAGATTTTTATAACCTGAAAAACTGGAATTCATTCCTAATGTATGAAGAGACTCATGTATAAAAATACTAAAATAGTCATGTTGATTTGTGGGTATAGCTGAATCTATTTCTGCTACAGGGTTTGGATCAATAAATATTTTTTTACCGTAATTATATAGTTCTTCTGCATTTGACTCTGCAAGAACAAATGATCCTAAATCATAATCTAATTGATAAATCGTATCATCCCATCCTGTTTTATTTGTATATCTATCATTACCTGTAGTTATTTCATGGTTTACCTCTGTATAGTTTCCATAACTTGCAAAACCATTTACATTTGACTTCTTAGCATTATCACCAAATCCCCATGCATCAGGATACTTATCTATAAACTTAACCACAAAGTCAAGTGTACCTTTCCATTTAAATTTGCTCGATAAATATTCTATACCTTTAATTGAGTTTAAATATATTCCATCGTATATAGATGATGTTTGATTAAGACCAATGATATTAAATGTGTATTTATTTTCGTTTGATGCTGTTGTAGCCTCAGGAGTTATGAATTCATTGATTGCTATTTTTGGAGCTTCACTTATTCCAATTATTGATTCAATATCAGTTTCGAAACCTGTTGCTTGCGTGCAAATAAAACACATTCGAGTTACTTGCGGTTAAAGATATCTATATTATATATCTTTGATATTTAAGATTTACGAGTTCTCTACAAAAGCATCATTAAATATATTTTTCCTTATAATCCATTGGCACGACTGGATTTCACGCGCTATATGTAGAGTAGGAACTCGTTGCTATGACTGAGGTTTAGGAATGCTCGTTTGCGATTGACTATTGAGTGGGGTAACAGAAACGTCTACTATCCAGTGATAATTGAATTCATATAGTTTTACTTAGGTTGTATGTGAGAGGAGATATTAAGATATAACTGGCTTTTGAGGCTTACGTTTTCCAAATACCTTTTTTACTATATCTACAAAAAAATCGTAAAGAGATGGATTTTTCTACAAAATCAAATATTTGATACTCTTTAATTAGTTAGATTTTCGCTTTACAACCCCAGAACTGATACATTCCTTTGAATGTATGTGGATGCTTATCTCCAAACTTTGCCCGGTTTTATAAAGTGGGTTTTGTTTTCTATTATAATAAGCAATCTTCTTGAAGAGAGCTAATTAATAGTTAACATATGTAATCCATTTTTTTAAATGTTGCTGACAATCTTTAAAATATTTTTCATGGTTTTTCAATTATCGATTAGTTCTTCTAGAGAGATTGGAGCGAGGATAGAAGATGTGTGTTTAACTTTTGAATTCATACTTTTGCCTCAATTTTTTTTGTAAGTTCGCTTGATACTCTTTTCATAACCTCTTGCCAATTAGTGCGCTCTGTTTGTCGGAACAATTTCATAGATGGATACCAAAACGTATTCTCCTCTTCTAGTCCCCATCTCCAGTCAGGTACATAATGTAGGAGTAACCAAGTTGGTTTACCCATTCCTCCTGCTAGATGAGCAATTGAAGTATCACTAGTAATAATTAAATCACAGTTTTCAATAATGGCAGCATTTTCAAGGAAATCCCAAATTAAATCTATTTTTTCTTGGCATTCAACAAACTTATTTTTAAATGAGCATCTGT
>QCHU01000025.1 GCA_003279455.1 Prochlorococcus sp. AG-402-G19 | reverse complement strand
TTTGTCAAGTTCCTTATGTAATTTGGAATAAAGCCATTTTTTTTCATAACCTGTTTCGTCTGCAATCTTTCGAGCTGCAATATTTGGCTTTTCTCCTTTCTTCAATAATATATTCAGTCTATTTAATGCTTCCGATTCGCTGATTAGATTCTTTTCCTCATCATTTTTCCCCCCTAGAACGATTGTAAATTCACCCTTTGGCTTATTAATATGAAAATATTCTATTGCTTCTTCTATGGTCTTCCCGATTGACTCTTCGTATCTTTTTGTAAGCTCTCTAGATATGTGAATAGGACGGTCTTTTCCACATGTATGGGATAAATCTTCTAAAAGCTTTATTAATTGGTGAGGAGATTCATATATTACTGTCGTTCTTTCCTCTTTAGAAATATTTTCTAAATAATTTTTCCTAAGACTTTGTTTTTTTGGAAGGAATCCTTCAAAGCAAAATCTTTCTGAAGGTAATCCACTTATTGCTAATGCTGTTGTTGCTGCGCAGGGACCAGGTATGCAAATCACTTCATAACTATTTGACCTTGCAGCCTTAACAAGTTCTTCTCCTGGATCATTTATACCTGGCAACCCAGCATCACTAATAATTGCGAGACTTTTATTGCTTTTCAATATTCCTAGTAACTGAGAGTGCCGACTTTTGAGATTGTGTTTGTGATAACTGAGCAGGGGTACTTTAGAGTCAATCTTCTTTAATAGTTGAGCACTTCTTCGAGTATCCTCACATGCTATCAGGGATACATTTTTGAGAACTGATATTGCCCTTGGGGATAAATCTCCTAAGTTGCCTATCGGTGTTCCGACTACATAAAGAGTCCCTGGGCAAGGCTCTAATCTTTCTTTTTTTATCTGTTGAACATCCATTGATTTGTTATGTCAATTAATCGTTTTGTGCCAGAAGGTGTCGAATTAACAACTTTATTGGATGAACTTAGAAAGCTTAGTTGGGCTGCTGCAGACGTCTTGATGGCGTACGCGAGAGGGGAAGAACCTCCTTTTGGCTTTCCAAAATCATTATCTGTAGAAGAAGGTGGTGATGGACCTGTGTCAGCAGCTGACATGTCAGTTAACGAATTATTGATCTCTGGATTGAAGGATAATCTTACTTTTAAAGAATGGGATATTTTAAGCGAAGAAACTTCTAAAGAAAAAACTTCTCAAGAATCTAATTACACAAAAGATTGGTGTTGGATTCTTGATCCACTCGATGGGACAAAAGATTTTTTACAAGGATCTGAAAATTATGCAGTACACATTGCTTTGACATACAAACAGAAGCCAAAAATCGGCATAGTTTTAATCCCTGAAAGAAACGAGCTTTGGTTTGGAATTATTGGAAGTGGTGCGTGGTATGAAAATCGTGATGGCCTTAAAAAGAATATTTCTTTTAGTGAAAGGCTAGAAATATCTGATTTAATTCTCGTTTCAAGCAAAAATCATAAAGACCAAAAATTACCTAATCTAATATCAAATTTGAGCTTTGCTGAGACAAAAAGTATTGGAAGTGTAGGGTGCAAAGTTGCTTCAATTTTAAGAGGAGAAGCAGATGTTTATATTTCTCTATCAGGACAAACATCTCCAAAGGATTGGGATATGGCTGCTCCCCACGCGCTTATTGAAGCTGCAGGTGGAATGTTCACTCATGCAGATGGATCAAATTTGATTTATCAAAATCCTACCTATTGTCAATCGGGTTGTTTAATAGCAAGCCATGGAAAATACCATCAAAGAATTTGTCAAAAAGCTATGGAGTTTTTCTCTTTAGAAATTCCTGAATATATCGTCTAATTTTTTAAGTAAGAGGAGCTACGGGTGTTGGCGTTGGGTCCGGAAAATTGTTCATCCCTCCATTTTGAGGTACTCCTCTTAAAGTCAAATTAATACGTCCACGATTATCTATTTCTCGAACCCTCACTGTCACTTGATCGCCAACCTTTACAACATCTTCGACTTTTTCAACTCTTGCTTCCGATAATTGAGAAATATGTATCATTCCTTCTTTGCCAGGAAGAATTTCTACAAATGCTCCAATTGGAATAATTCTGGTAATTGAACCAGAGAAAATTTCTCCTTCATGTACTTTTCTAGTTAAACCCTCAATAATCCTCTGAGCTTCTTCTGCTGCAGCTCCATCATGGGAAGCAATAGTGACTATCCCTCCATCTTCAATATCAATTTTTGTATTAGTTCTTTCAGTAATACCTTTTATTGTTCTACCACCTGGACCTATTACTGTTCCAATTAGTTCAGGGTCAATTCTGAAACTTAAAAGTCTTGGAGCATGAGGAGAAAGATTTTCTTTTGGTGTCTCAATTGCCTCTAGCATTTTTCCTAATATATGAGTCCTTGCTGGAAGCGCTTGATTGATCGCTTCTGCAATTGTTTCTATTGGAAGACCTGTGATCTTCATATCCATTTGTAAGGCTGTAATTCCTTTTTCTGTGCCTGCAACTTTGAAATCCATATCTCCAAGAAAGTCTTCTATTCCTTGAATATCAGTTAATATTCTCACTTCTTTTCCTTCTTTAATTAGACCCATAGCTGCTCCACCCACTGGAGCTTTTAACGGAACTCCTGCATCCATGAGTGCTAGCGTACTTCCACATACTGAAGCCATTGAAGTAGAGCCATTTGAACTCAAGACTTCGCTTACTACTCTTAATACATATGGGAAAGTATCTTTGGCTGGTAGCACAGGAATTAATGCCCTTTCGGCTAAGGCTCCATGACCAATTTCTCTTCTGCCAGGAGTTCTCATTGGTCGAGTCTCTCCAACTGAGTAAGGTGGAAAATTGTAATGATGTATGTAGGTTTTATCCGTATTAGGGTTTAGATCGTCCATCTCTTGTGCATCGCTTGGTGTGCCCAATGTTGCTGTAGAGAGAACTTGTGTTAAACCTCTTTGAAAAAGTGCTGAGCCATGGACTCTATTAGGTAATACCGCAGCGTCTGCATCTATTGCTCTTACCTCATTTAATTCTCTTCCATCGACCCTTTTCCCTTCTTTGATTATCTGATCTCTCATCAACTTTTTGGTTAGAGATTTATAACTATTATCTAGTAGTTTGTTATTTGATGAAAGAGATTTTTTAACAGCATTATCATCTTTTAGTCCATCTATTTTTGATGAGATACTCATTTTTATTTCTTCAATATTATGGTCTCGCTCTTCTTTTGTTTGATCGAAGTTTTTGAGAACTTCACTAATTGATTTTGTACAATTTTTGTCTAAATAGTTTGAAATTGTGTCATCAACTTCGGGCGCTTCAGGAAACTCTTGCTTGATTCCTGATTCTTTCAAAACTTCCTTTTGAGCATTTATTAATTCAGTTATGGCTTCATAACCAAAATCAATGGCTTCAATAACATCTTGTTCTGATAGTTGATTTGCTCCTGCTTCAACCATTACTACTCCATCTGGGGTCCCAGCAACTACAAGATCAAGATCCCCTCTCTCAATTTCTCTATAACTTGGATTAAGAACAAAGTCATCTCCTAATAGACCAACTCGAACAGCAGCCATAGGTCCCTGGAAAGGGATACCTGCAATTAATGTTGCCATTGAAGCTCCAGTTACAGCTAAAACATCTGCTGGAACTCTTTCATCTAAGGAGAGACATGTTGCAACTATTTGTATGTCGTCTCTCATCCAACCAGGGAAAAGAGGCCTCATTGGACGATCAATAAGTCTTGAAATTAAAGTTGCTCTTTCAGGGGGACGTCCTTCACGACGCATAAAACTCCCTGGAATTCTGCCAGCTGCGTATAGCCTTTCTTCGTATTCACACATTAAAGGTAGGAAATCAACTCCCTCTCGCCCTGTGGATTTTGTTGCTGTTACTAGAACGGAGGTGTCACCACACTCAATCATTACTGAACCACCAGCCTGTGGAGCAAATCTCCCTGTAGTGAGCTTTATCTCTCTACCATCGAAGGAAACGGATTTTGTCTGACCTTGCACGTGACTTTATAGCTTTTTGTCTTAGGACATTCTTACACTTAATGGGACTAATTGAGTGAAAAATTCGATAGATTTGTTTCCTAGAGGAAACATTTACCACAATTACTGAAACTATAAAACTAAAAAAAAAGTGGGAGAGATAATCTTTCCCACTTCTTGGTATAAATAAATTTATTGTTAGTTTTTACCAACTTGATTTCACTACTCCTGGCAACTCTCCGTTATGAGCTCTTGACCTAAGTTGATTTCTGCATAGGCCAAAATCTCTATAAACCCCTCTAGGTTTCCCAGTCGCCCAACAACGATTTCTAATTCTATTAGGTGCACAATTTCTAGGCAAAGCTTGAATCTTTCTATGGATTTCTAGTCTTTCCATAGGGTCTTTTGCTGATTTGAAAGCATCAATTAGACTTTTACGCTTTGCTGCGTATCTTTCTACAAGTTTTTTGCGCTTTACGTCACGCGCTATCATTGACTTTTTTGCCATTAAGGGGCTTATTCAACTTATATAGAAAACATTTTAACTCCTTGCCTGATTGTTTTTAGTAATTGCAGTAAATTTATTTTCAATATTTTGTCAAATTAATAATCATCCAAAATTTAATGTTTTTACCTGTGAACAAACTGTTGAACTAAAGATAGCTGTGTTGTATCTCGGATTATTAAAACAACACTTAATCCTACAAGTAACACAAATCCAGATTGCATAAAAGCTAATTGAATTTTTTCAGGAACTGGTTTTCCGCGAACACTCTCCAGAATTAGAAGAACTAATTGTCCTCCGTCTAGAAGCGGCAAAGGTAACGAGTTAAGAACTGCAAGATTAATTGAAACCAAAGCAGAAAAAAGTACAAGACCTGAGCCACCTTGTTCAGAAAGCTGAGCACCAATTTCAACAATTTTGACAGGCCCACTTAACTGCTGAGCAGTTGAAGAGAAATTAGTAATCAAACTTTTGTAGCCGATAACAGTTCGACTAAGTAATTCATAAAATTGTGAATTTGAACTACTAACAATTTCACCAATATTCTTTGCTTTAGATACTTCATTTGGAAGATTTGGTTGCAATTGTGCTCCTATCCTTCCATTTCCTTCATTTTCAGCTGGGATTATAGAAATTGTCTCGCTTCCTCCATCATTTACTTTCTCAAAAAGTAATTCTTTCCCAGATGACTTTTGGATGATATTGACTAAATCCATGATTCCATCTTTGCCTCTGCCTAATGCTTGACCATTTACGCTCATTATTCGATCTCCAGCTACTAATCCTGAATTAAATGCAGGTTCATCTGGCTGAATACCCATGACTATCACTCCTGGTTCAGGTTGATTAGGAATTCCTACTAAGCTTGCTTGACCAATAAGTACTATCCAAGCGAGTAATAAATTTGCTATTACACCCGCTGAAATAACTATTGCTCTTTGGTGAATTGGTCTATTCTTTAACAGATCTGGGTCATTGGGTTGAACTAATGAATCTGTTTCTTCATCAGGAAATGATACGAATCCCCCTAAAGGAAGAGCTCTGAGTGAATATGTAATTCCATTTATTTCCTTTTTCAAAAGAGCTGGTCCAAAACCAATTGAAAAACCACTTACTTTGATTTTTTGAAATAGGGCTGCTAAAAAATGCCCAGACTCATGAAAAAAAATCAGAAGGCCTAGTACAGCTATAGATAAAAGAACGTTCATTAATTAGATTTTGATTGGGTTATTCTGGCTGTAATTTGTTCGAACCGAAGTAAGGTATTAAGGCTTTTGGTAAATTGATACTTCCATCAGGTCGTTGACCATTCTCCAAAATCGCAGCCATAGTGCGCCCTATGGCCAATCCACTTCCATTTAAAGTATGCAAAAGTATATTTTTTTTATTGTTGTTTTTTGTTCGTATTGAGGAACGTCTAGCTTGAAAGTCTCCACAATTGCTGCAACTCGATATTTCTCTAAACGTATTGGCACCTGGAAGCCAAACCTCCAAATCATAAGTTTTTTTTGCTGAGAAACCTAAGTCTCCTGTACAAAGCTGAATTACTCGATAAGGCAGTTCGAGTTGCTGCAATATAGATTCTGCATCAGATGTGATTTGTTCTAAAGCTTCTTCAGATTTTTCTGGAAAAGTAAACCAATATAGTTCGACTTTATTGAATTGGTGAAGTCTGATTAGACCTCTCGTATCTCTACCATAACTTCCAGCTTCTCTTCTGAAACAGGGGCTATACGCTACGTATTTTAATGGCAGCAAATCTTTAGGGATGATCTCACCACGATGGAGAGATGTTATTGGTACTTCGGCAGTAGGAGTGAGCCATAAATCATCTTCGGCACAACGAAAACTTTCTTCTGCAAATTTTGGCAGTTGTCCAGATCCAGTAAGACTAGCGGTGTTTACAAGAGCTGGTGGAAGAACTTCTAAATATCCTTTCTTAACATGTAAATCAAGCATGAAATTTATAAGTGATCTCTCAAGTTTTGCAGCTTGGTTGAAAAGGGTGACAAATCTACTTTTTGCTATCACTGAGGATCTTTCGCTATCCCAGAGGTTTAATTGACTAGCAATTTCCCAATGTTCTTTGAAATTATTTCCTGAAATAGGCTCACCCCATCTTCTGATTTCCTTGTTATCTTTTTCATCTGTGCCTATTATTGAATTTTTTTCTGGAAGGTTAGGTAAGCAAAGGATTTGTTCATTTAATTTGTTTGAAATCGATTTTTCTTCCTCTTCAATAATCCCAACTTGTTGTTTGATTTTATTGCCTTTAGTGCGAAGATTTTTAATCTCTTCAGAATCTTGAGAAAGGCCTTGTTTTATTTTTTGTCCAACCTCTTTCCCAATTAAATTTCCCTCTGCTTGAAGTGAATTTCTTTTTTCTTCAAGTTCTTTAAGATCTTTGCAAGATTTTTGAAGTGCCCCTAAATCAATATCCATTCCTCTTGATTTAAGTCCTTCTGCAATCAAATTTGGATTTTCTCTTAGTAGTCTCTGATCTATCACTATATAAATATTGAAGTCCTTTTAGCCTAATGGTTAATTGTTCCTAAAAATAATCACAGGTGTTAATTGCTTCTAAATTTAAGAACTTTTTTCATTAATGAAAATAATAAAAGAAAACACTAAAAAAGTTTTGGAGATGAAGCTCTCGCTCTTCCGCTAGAAGCCCACTCTCTAAGAGATTCAAGTTGTTCTCTTGCTGTTCTAGAAAGAGGAACTAATTGACTTGAAGCGAGAATTAAATCACCTTCTACAAGCTCTCTTCTCTCTGCAAATGCAAAATACATTGCCTCTATAACGGCTTGTTCTAATTCTGCACCAGAGAATCCTTCTGTTCTATCGACAACAGCATTTAAATCAATTTTTAAATTAGGTCTTCGTTTTTGAAGATGAAGTTCAAGAATGCTATGTCTTTCATTTCTAGAGGGCAATTCAAGCATGAAAATTTCATCAAATCTACCTTTTCTCAAGAGCTCAGCAGGTAGCTTATCTATTCCATTTGCAGTGGCCACGAGAAAAACAGAAGAAGTTTTCTCTGACATCCACGTGAGAATATTCGCAAGCACTCTTTGACTTGTTCCTCCATCACTTCTTCCATCTCCCCCGAAAGCCTTATCAATTTCGTCGATCCATAAAATGCAAGGTGCCATTGCTTCAGCTCGCTGAATGGTCTCTCTTGTCCTTGCTTCACTTGCTCCAACTAAGCCAGCAAATAATCGCCCCACATCAAGCCTTAATAAAGGCATCGACCAGCTATTTGCTATTGCTTTCGCTACTAGAGTTTTTCCTGTCCCTTGAGGGCCAACTAGCAAAACCCCTTTAGGTAAAGGCAATCCAAAATCTTTTGCCTCTTCTGAGAAGGCTTGCTTCCTTTGTTTAAGCCAATCTTTCAATATTTGTAAACCACCAACATCATTTGGTGACTTATTTGTTTTGCAATATTCTAGAACTTCGCTACGAGCAATAGATTGGCGTTTCTCCTCCAGTACTTCTAGCAAATCTTCTTTACCAATTTGACCTCTTTGCGCAAGTGCTCTAGCAGCTACTTTACGGATCCTTGATTCACTTAGGCCCCCACATGCATTCGTTAGTTCTTTAAGAACATTTTCGTCTAATTGAGAATTACTAGCATCAGAAATATTTGATAAAAGTGTTTTAATTTCATTTTCTTTAGGTAAGGGTAGATCAAGAATAGTTAGGTCTTCTTCTAAATCATTTGAGGGGCTCCATAATCCAGAACTTATAATTATTGAATGAGGCTTTGAGCGAAGATTAATAGTTAAATTTTTTAGCATTCTAAGGATTCCTGGATCTTCGCAGAAATGGTGAAAATCTTTTAATAAAAGTATGGTTGGAGAACTTTCATCTAGCTTTTTAAGCCATTCAAGTACTGCCATTGGCTGTCTTGAACCAATATTATTAGAATTAAGAACATTGCTTATTCCATCTATGTAATCCCAAGTTGCAAGTCTTCGTGGAGAAAGTCTTTTCGTAGAATTTTTTATAAGAGTTTCAACTCTTTCCTCTTCATTACTCCTTATCCAAATAATGGGAGTTCTCGCTCGAATTAGTAGATCAAGTTGTTCGTCCCAATTAGACATCAGTTATCTATTTGATTCTATATGAGGCTTAATTTATATAATAAGTTGTTCTTAAAGTTATTTATTACTTTTTGGTTCAAAAGGTAATCTTTCTGAATCAGATATTACTTCTGAAGTTACAGATACAGCAGCTTTATCTTGTTCCTTGAGTTGATCATCAAGTATTTTTTGTAAATTGTCTGGTAAAGATTCTCTGCTAAGCAGAAACGTTTGTAAACCTTGAAAAATATTTGCAATAACCATATAGAGCAATACACCAGCTGGCAAAGGGAAGAATAAAAACATTCCAGTTATCATTACAGGTGTAATTTTATTTGCAGTTGATTGTTGTTTGTTTACAGGCATTCCTCTTCCAGAAAGCACCTGAGAAATTACGAGTGTTAATCCGAAACCTCCAACTAGAATTGCAATATCCCAGTGAATAGCACCATCTACGTAAAAGCCAACATTGCCTAAGGCTTTAATAAACAAGAAACCGCTTTTAGCAGCTAAACCAGGTATCTTCGCTTCAACAGTTGCATCACCAGGATTAATTGCATTTACTGTCCCATCAGAGGATACTTTTACAATATCTTCACCTTTAGTGACTTTCCAAGAAGGAGAAAATTTTGAGCCACTTTCATATTTCTTTAATTCGTTAACGTATGAATCTCCATTCAAAGTTTGTAAATTAATTTTAACCGAATCGCCTGAACCTATTTTTGTGCCGCCAGGAAGAGTTGCAATAACGGGGAAATGATTTTTTTCAGTTATAAATATTGAGTGCTTTGCGGTCTTGAAAGGCTTGGGTTCCACAGCAGCTATTTGGTCTGATGGAAGAACTTTGATGTTGACCAAGTAAGGAACATCAGCAAAAGGTGAACCTCTCAAAGTTGCGAATAAAGCAAATAATATTGGCATTTGAACTAAGAGTGGCAGGCAACCCGCTAAAGGACTCCCGAATTCACCCATTAATTTTCCTAATTCTTCCTGTTGCTTTTGAGGATTGCTTGCATAGCGGCTTTTTATCTCAGCCTGTCTTTTTTGCATGACAGGTTGAGCTATCTTCATCCTTCTCGCGCTTCTGATTGAGCCTGCGCTAAGAGGAAAAAGTGCTAAGCGGATAACTATGGTTAATGCGACAATCGCTAGTCCATAACTTGGAATTAATCCGTAGAAAAAATCTAGGATCGGGATAAGTAGATTGTCTGAGATGTACCCGATCACGGTTTTTAAGGAAGATAAGGTTGGGGTTGTTAGGCCAGTTTGCCTTAGAAGATGTGTTCTTGTCTCACATATTTGTAAGGGCTCATTAGTTTGAAAAGCCTTGGACGTCTTTGACGGCTTTGTTTATAGTTGGTTTTTCTATTTTTTCAAGGATGTAAGATTCTGTTTCTCGAAAGTTTGGAAGTGATCTCATTTCAAGGCGAGCTCCATCTTTTAGTACTAAAACCATATCACCATAAGATCCTAACCCTCTTGGGATTGCTCTGATCTCAGCAATTTGGCTATATACAACTTGAGTTTTATCCCTACCTAACCATCCACCAGTAACTGATATTCTACGAGTAGTTATTTTATATCTAACCCACAAGGCTCTTACCAGAGCTCCAAAAGTAAAAGGTAGCCCTATTAGAGTAATTCCAGCCATTAAATTTATTATAAGGTCACCGTTGGCAGGCCCTCCCTCGTAAAAAATTTCTTCGTTAGGACTAATTGTCATTTTGTTATTCCAGCCTTAGTGAGTAGTTTGTCACATTCTTTCAGAAGATCGCTTTCAGAATTTTTCATGCAGGAAGGTTTCAAGGAAATAAACGCCCAAACTTCACTATTGAAATCCATATTAGAAAGTCTTCTAGCCAAATGATGGTGGAATAACCGCCGAATCTTATTTCTCGTTACTGATTTTTTGCTTACTTTATTGCTTATGGATACTGCACATTTTATATAGGGCTTAATTTGCGAGTGGTTTCCTTTGAAACATAGTTTTGTATTTGCATTTGTAACTCTTAGAACCATTGAAGAGCTGTAGAACCTTGCGCCCTTCTTATAGATAAAGTCAAAACATTTATGACCTTTGAGTCTCATGTGTTTTGGCAAAACCATCAGAAGAAACTTTTGTTAAGAGTATCTTTATTGAGTAAAGGTTATTTTTAAACAGTTAAACGAGCTCTTCCACGTTTTCTACGAGTTCTTACAACTCTTCTTCCTGTATGAGATCTCATTCTCACTCTGAATCCAGAGACTCTTTTCCTTTTTCTACTAGTTCCACCAAAGGTCCTTTTTGTCATTTTTATTTATGCTCGTATTGGATTAGATATTTGAGGTTAATTTATCAGTTCACTGTACGTCTATGTTCCAAGTCCCTAAATATGTTGAGATGTCGATTTCTCCAACATTCTGAGAAAAAGCTTGGAATTGAAACATACCTCTTTTTCTGGGATTAAAAATTTTCATTACCACTGCATAAGAATCTTTGTTTAATGGAATTGGTTTTTCTGGAGATATATCAATTGAAGTTTGTTTATCATTGATTCTTATGTCAGATGGAACAGTTTCTACGCATCGGGTCCTTGATGTATAAGAACCAATTTTTACTTTGCATAAACTTAATTTTTCAGGCTTA
>QCHU01000024.1 GCA_003279455.1 Prochlorococcus sp. AG-402-G19 | reverse complement strand
ATATGAAAAATTTTATTCTGAAAAGATAATACGAATGCCCAGTTGTTATCAATGTAATGATAATAAAAAAGAAATATGTACAGAGCCTGTTTATCGTCAGAATTTCAATCTTCCTGAAAAAGGTTTTGTATTTACTTGTTTCAATGCTAACAAAAAAATCACTTCCAAAGAATTCGACATTTGGATGAGAATACTTAAAGAAATCAAAGGAAGTGTCCTTTGGTTATATCAATCAAATCAATATTCAAAAGAAAACTTGATTAATGAAGCAGAAAAAAGAAATGTAAATCCAGATAGGTTAATATTCGCAAAGAAATTACCATTAGATAAACATCTAGCTAGGCATTCACTGGGAGACTTAGGACTCGATACTTTCAACTATAATGGACATACAACCACCTCTGATGCATTATGGGCAGGGTTACCAGTTCTAACAAAAATAGGAGAAAGTTTTTCAGCTAGAGTATCTGCTAGCTTACTTACTTCTCTGGGGATTCCAGAATTAATTACAAATAATGAGAAAGAATACGAAGAGAAGGCTATTTACCTAGCACATAATACAGAAGCGCTAAAAATACTAAGATTTAAAGTTAGTAACTTAAAGAATAAATCACCACTTTTTAATTCAAAATTATTTACAAAGAAACTAGAAACCAAATTTCAGGAATTGGCTAATTATGTTTGAAATACTTTTTCGTTAAAATCCTAGGCAAGGTGATAACCAATGAATAAGTACTTGTATCCACTAATAGTTTTTTCCAATGGAATACATTTTGTCTTGATTTATTTTGCTACTAATGCATCCACATTTGAACTAGGTCTTTATTCTTTAATTAACTCTTGTACAGCATTGATTTTTCATACAACAAGATTTGATGGCTCTTATCTATGTATTTCAGATATAATTTCAAAAAAACAGTTAAGAGAATGGTCAAAATCAACTAATACAATTTTATCTTTTATAGTTATCCCTGTTATAAGTTTGCTATTTTTCTCAGAAAAATATTTAACTCTTTCTCTGTTACTTATTTCTTCTCTGGCATCTTATAGTACTTGGCAAAATGATTTAGATACAATTAATGAAAGGGTTAAAAAGAAATCGGAATCTAATTACAAAAGCAAGTTAACCTACCATACATTAATCTATAGGGTCTGTTTACCTATAATCTTAATTCTCATATTAAACGAAAAAATTTATTCTGAGGGACTTATTAAATTAGTGATTCTAATTGAATTATTATTAATTGCAAGAATATCTTTAAGGTCAATAGGCTTTAATAGCATCTTTGAGAAATTCATTCTCCCACCTAAAAAATATTTTATTCCCGTTATACTAGGTAAAGCAGAAGCTAGCCTTTTTATTTTAGTATTAGGATCAATTTTAGGTGTTAATTCTTTAGGTGAATTACAGCTATCTCTTTCTCTATCTAGGCTAGTTAAAATATTTACATTACAATTTTTACGCGTTGAGTATGAACGACTTTTCTCAAAAAGTTTTTTAAAATTAATACTAATAATAAATTTATTACTTTATGTAATCTATATTTGTATTCCTATTATATGTTCCTATCTTCTGACTTTTCTAAACCAGAGAGAATTATTTTCATCAATTCCAATTTTAATTTTTCTTTTTCTATATTATGGCAATGAAAACACTAAATTATTGCTAGTTTCTGTTAACATGGTCATAGGTGACGTGACAAAGAATAGTAGGGATAAAACAATTTTAATTGTGTTAAAGTTGCTTGCATTCATTCCTGCTTTACCATTCATTAATATAAGTAATCTATCAATACTTTTTGCTATAGGAATTATTTTAATACCTGATCTTATATATACAATTAATCAATTCCTTCGTTATTTTAAATATACAAGAAATACAATAAAGGAATTATAACTTAAAAAAATCTAGCCAAGCCGTTTGTATACAGTTATTCTTATACTTATTATATTAATAGGATAATAACTAATATCATTCATTCCTATATTACTCAAAAAATACTTTTCAATTTAGACTTTATTTCATTTATAAATTTTCGGGAGGAATTTCTATCACAAATTTTCTTCTTCTTAATTTTAAAGAATATTTTATAAGTTTCTAAATATTCTTTGACCAATTTAAAAATTGACTTATTAAATCTCCAAACAATTAATAACCTTTCTAAAACATTACTTGTTTTGGTGTAGATTAGATTATGAAAATTAAAATTAGAAAACTAACAAATGCTTTTGTTGATTAAATCTAAGAAGCACTGCTTTTTACTTAAATAGAACAAATCTCACTTTAATCTGTATTATTAACATTATGATCTATTCACTAATCGCAAATAGAATAAAGAAGACTCCTGCAAGCTCATTACTAAATCGCTTATTATACAAATTAGAGCGAAATATTTTTATAGAAATTGCAATTGCCATAAGGACAAGATATTTATCTAAAAAGTTATACCATGATTTTAAAGGCAAAATTAAATATGGCTTGTTTGAGGGGTTAAAGTTGGATTGGTGGCATGGAATCTCTTCTGGAAAGCTTTTAGGAATCTTTGAAAAAGAAGTTTTAGAAGAGATAGAAATTATTGCAAAAAAAACATCAAAAAAATACTTTATAGATATTGGAGCTTCTGATGGATACTATCCGATTGGGCTTTTATTTAAAGGAATATTTGAACATTGCTATAGTTTTGAAACGAGCACTGAAGCTATAAAAATCACTTATAAAAATGCACTTTTAAATAATGTCAAAGAAAAGTTAACTATCAAGGGAAAGCTTAAATCACTTCTTTCGTACGAATTACCAAGGGGTATTTTAGATAATAGTTTGATTTTAATGGATATTGCAGGTGGAGAATTTGATTTGATTAATGATGAGTTTCTTGAAGATATAAAAAATTCATTTTTAATAATTGAATTGCATGATCATTATTTTCAAAATGGTGCAGATAAATTGTTGGTTATGGAGCGTAAAATTAGAAAATACTTTTATGTTAAACAAATAGTAACTGGAAGTCGTGATTTAAGCTCATTTAAGGAGTTAAGAATTTTTCCTGATTCTGATAGATGGCTTATGTGTTCAGATAGCAGAAGAGTGTTAGGGCATTGGTTGGTTTTAGAGCCTAAATAGCTACATAATAAATGAATTACACTTATAAAAGATCAAAAAAAATATTTAACCGCAGTAAATAGACCTCAAGTAGAAAAGTTCTTAATAATGCCATGAATACTAGACGCTTTTTAAAAAATGTATTCTAAAAAAAGTGAATAATGATAAGGCGGGCTTAACTTCTACTTACCCTATGTTTTTCGGCTATTGGGAAAGTAACAACAATTTAACTTTATACTCTAGGAAGTAGAGCAGAAGCTTCTCTAGCTATTAATACAGCTTCTTTTTAATTAATTTTACACATTTTACAATTAGCGCCTATACATTTAATTTTCTGGAGCTCCTGCAAACATATTGCAAAAACAGGAATCAAACAATGCATTATCTTATTAGCAGTCTAATGTTTTTCTATTGGGGAAAAACATTACAATTGCTTCAGCACATATTAAGAAATCTGAAGGGAAGTCTTTTGTCATTAAATTTTAGCTTTGGCATTTCACTGAATATCTCAGCAGTTCTATCACTCTTTTCTCCTTAAATAAATTTACAGAGAATTATTTTGCAAATTTATAAAGTTATTAAGTAATATGGTTTAAAAGTCCTGTTGCAGCTGTGAAAACAAAAAAAATAAACCAATTCAAAGCAATCTCGATAAAGATTCTGGGATTTCTTTGCTTATCTAGTTTTATAAATGCACAAGCTCAACAAGTTTTTACAGAAAAAACAAATGGTATAGAGGTATCATATTTAGAATCAAAAAATGAATTGAATGATTATATATTAGATACTGGAGACACCTTGAGAATAGAGTTTGTTAATGCTCCTGAACTTTCACGCTCACATACTATTAATGAACAAGGAGAAATATATTTTGAAAGATTAAAATATACATATGTTAGAGGTTTAACGACTAAAGAGCTTAGTCAATTGCTCGAAGAGCGTTATAAGGAATTCCTTTTAAATCCAGAAATATATATAAAGATTATCAAATTCAAACCTTTAAGAGTGGCGGTAAGAGGAGAAGTAAGGTCACCTGGTATCAAAAAATTTCCTTCTTTTATTTCAGAAGATATAGAAACGGACTTATTAAATTTAAACTCAAGAAAAGTAAACTTGAATTCTAAAATTATTCCAAATGGAGATTCTTCAAATACCCCTATTAAATACATTAAAAGGAGTAATGATTATATAACTACTCTTTCTAATGCAATTCAAAAAGCAGGAGGTATAACTTCTTCTAGCGATCTCTCTAAAATAGAAATAATAAGAGATATACCCCTAGGGCAAGGAGGAGGTAAAAAAAGGGCCTTAATTGATTTCCGATCTTATACAGAAAAAGCAGACATTAGTAACGATATTCGACTATTTGATGGAGACTCTATCTTTATCCCAACGCTTCAAACAAAAGATCCAACAAACATACCTAATTCAATACTCTCTGGACTATCCCCAAGATTTATAACTGTATCTATTAATGGTCAAATAGAGAACCCTGGAAAAGTAAAGATTCCTCTAGAAGGAAGTCTATCCGATCTGATGAGCCTAACAGGTCCTAGAAAAACACTTTCAGGAAAAATATTTCTAATTAGATATAATAAAGATGGAACATTACTAAGAAAAAATATTAAATATTCCTCGACGGCCTCTCCAGGCTCAAGCCAAAATCCTTATTTAATTTCTGGAGATTTAGTAACTGTCAAAAATAGTTTTTTAGGAGCTCTCTCAGGAAATATTCAAGCAATAACTAGTCCCATCGTAGGTATTTATGCAACCAAAGAGTTATACCAAACTATTACTGAGGATAATTAATGTTCACTAATTAAGTCTTTTCATATCTTTATATTTAGTTCTTTGTTTTTTTTATTTATTCATAACCTTTTAGATTCAATGATTGCCATTTCCAACCATCTAAGCACATATCTTTTAAATCTCTTTTTGGCGACCAATTTAAACATGAAAGAGCTAAATAATTATCTGCAATTACTTTACAAGAATCTCCAATTCTTCTACTCGAAAAATTCCTGGATATTTTAATATTATTTACCTGCTCAAATGTATCTATAAGTTCTAATACACTCGTTCCTAATCCTGTACCAAGATTTAGATTAATTATTTTTTCTTCAAAATTATTTAAATACTCCAAAGTAGCAATATGCCCTTCTGCTAGATCCATAACATGAATATAATCTCTTATACAAGTTCCATCAAAGGTAGGCCAATCTTTTCCAAAGATAGTCAATTCGTCCAAAAGACCTGCAGCAACTTGCGTAATATAAGGGAAAATATTGCTAGGAATACCTATTGGTGCTTCTCCTATCATCCCACTGTAATGTGCGCCAATAGGATTAAAATATCGAAGATTGGCAATTTTCCATTTTTCTAAAGGGATATTATAGGTGTCATTTAGTATTTGTTCTATGGCTACTTTAGTTCTCCCATAAGGACTTATTGGTTTAATCAGTGTATCCTCTTTTAGGGGGATTCCATCTGTAGGAGCATAGATAGTTGCACTACTACTAAACACAATTGTTCGACAATTATATTTATCCATTACTCTTAATAGATTGATTGAACCATTCACATTTACATCCCAATAAAGTAAAGGATTAAGCACAGACTCTTTAACTGATTTTCGCCCTGCAAAGTGAATAACAGCTTGTATAGGTTTACCCAAATCTTTATATCTTAAAAATAATTTATCTAATACCATTTCATCTCTGATATCTGCGATCTCAATATCGATGTCAATATTTTGAACTTTGTTGTTTCTTTTCAATATATCAACAACTCTCTGTAAAGATTTCTTGTGGCTATTTATATAGGAATCAATTACTGTTATCTCATAACCTTTTTCAAGTAGAGCGAGGCATGTGTGGCTTCCTATAAAACCTGCTCCTCCTGGAACTAATACCCTCATCTACAAGACAAAAATTAATAAATTAACTTATACTATAATATAGTATAAGTTAATTTATTAATGATCAAACTGAATTTGTATAATAGTTAATTATTTTCGAATTTTTTATATTATTTACAAAATTCTTCTTTTATTATTCAGCTTCAATTTAGGTCATCTTTATGTGAAGTTAACACCCAATTGTCTTCAGAAAGGCTTAGAGGGTAGCCACATTTATCAACAACAGAAAGAGAAACTTTTTCAACTAAGGACTTAGTATCAATATTTTCAATTCCTTTCTTATTGTTAAATATAGCCATATTTTCCTTCATAGCAAAATTTACTGCACTTTCCTCCGAAAGACCAAAACCGACTCCATTGCAAAATTTCTTTGAAAAGTCTTTAGCAATTCTTCCAATCAATTCATCGTTTTGCTTAACAGTCAATGCATTTACCTCTAAATCAAATGACTCAAAAACAAAAAAGAAAGCGACCATAATTGAAAAAAAGAATGAAGGAAACCTAGTTCGAAGTTTTACCATTTCCTCTAACTTTAAATATTTATAAATGGTTTTAAAGATCATAAAGCTACGTTTATCAAAAACTTTATATCCATACAAAAAAGTAACCTAATACTAAAAAAATAGTTCGATATACTTTTTATTTTGAATAGTTTTTCGTCTCTCCAGTTGCTTAGATTTTTGTCTACAACAGTGCTTTATGTTTTTCGCTAGTGTATATAATGTACAAAAATGTAAATAAACAAATAATCATGGATGCATTCAAAAGCGCCTCGGTGGCATACATCCATTACTTAAGTTTTATGCTTTGCTTTGGAGCTTTGGTATTTGAAAGGATTAGTCTAAAAGCCAATCCAAGCAGAAAAGAAGCCATCTCAATGGTTGCAGCAGATATAATATACGGACTTGCGGGTGTTGCTCTCTTAATAAGTGGAATTTATAGAGTAATAAAATTTGGTCAAGGTTCAGAATTTTATACCCATAATCCTATTTTCTGGACAAAAATTGTTATTTTCGCCTTAGTAGGCTCCTTATCTTTATACCCAACAGTTACTTATATTTTATGGGCAATCCCCCTAAGCAAAGGCAAATTACCAGCTGTTACTGCTAATTTAGTCTCAAGATTAAGGTTAATAATAAACATAGAATTATTAGGTTTTTCATTTATTCCGTTTTTTGCATCACTAATGGCAAGAGGTGTAGGAGCCCACTGAGTCAATTTAAAAATTTTATTAACTACACATAATAGACAAGTTCAATCAGAGAGAATAAGAGAGTAAAAACTAATATTCATCAAAATATTTACAATAGGAAATCATAAGAATATATAAAACTTTCATTAAAACAAATAATTTTTTTGCTTAAGAAAAACCAAATCAACCCTCCAAAAGTAGGCAAAAGTAACTGTTTCAAGAGAGAAAGGTACAATTTGAACTTTTCCACATTTTCTTGTTTTCCATATATTGCGAATTGTTTTGTCTGCGATTTTTAACAGGAACATCATTGTGTAACGAGAGATACTGGTTCTTCGAAACCTCTTGCACCAGAACGAGTTTAAGAAACTACATTTTTTATGTAATTAATCCACTTATAGAATTGCCATCACCTTGGTTGAGAATCCGAAATTAATGTGATTTTGTGGAAAAGTGGAAAACTTCAGTAAAAGGCTAAATAATTATCGATTTTTACTATGGCAATTCAAATGAAATAATAATCAAATTAAAACTTTTCCTCAGCTACAAAAACAAAAAATAAAAACGCCATAAATTCAGGCATATAGCCATTCTAGTACTTATATCATAAGACGTTTTCTTTCTCGTTAAACTCCTTAGTTAATACTTCTAATTCCTTTTCTAAAGCATCAATAGTTTTGAATCCCAAGACAATCCTTAGTCTCATTCCTAAGAGGGTTTTCAAAAAAATCTTTTTCATTTACATATTTTTATTATTACAAAAGTAACTAATTGAAATAAAGTTTTTACTTTAAAGAATTTGTTTATTATTAATGATTTTATTTCTTTTGCTGATTTTTGCTCTAAATGAAGATTAATCAGAGTAATAGTATTTTCATCAAGCCTCCGATTCCGATGCTCTCTTTATTGAAAACCTTTCAATTAGTGCATTTCCAGGTGGTAATAATAAAGAAGAAAAAAGGTTGGTGATCCTTGTTAGATTAATTTTTAGTTGATTACAAAATGGAATTAAGTTTGTCTCCAAACAGCTGCTAGTTTTCCTTGAACATGAACTTGCTCAGCATCAATTTCTATAGGTTCATAAGCTGGATTAGCTGCTTCTAACCGAACTAAGGCTCCATCACGGAAAAAATGTTTCAAAGTAGTGCCCAACCCCGGTACCATTGCACTCACTACAGTTCCATTTCTTAAACGAGAAGGGTCATTAACAGGTTCCATTAAGACCATATCGCCATCTGCAATAAAAGAATCAATCATTGAATCTCCATTTACAGTCAAAGCAAAAAGCCCTTTTAATTGTAGAACTGAATTCAAGTCAAGAGTTTCCTGAATGTCATCAAAAGTCTCAACCAATCCTCCTGCTGCTATTGCACCCAACACAGGCACACCGGAGAAACTTTCTTCTATCAATTGAAGAGTTCTTGCTTGTCCTTCTTGCCATGTTATCCAACCTTTTTCTTGTAAATGTTTTAACCGGCTTTGAATTGGTGCTGGGGATTTAAGGCCCATCGCTTGCATCATTTGCCTTATTGAAGGGCTATGATGCTGATCCTCAATAAACGCTACAAGCCAATCATATAATTCTTGTTGGGCGGTAGTTAGAGCTTCACCTGACATTTGAATAAATCAAGTACATATGTCCTTCAATACATATGTACCTAAAATTTCTTAATATCGCAACCCTAAAGCCCTCCAAGTTGAACAGCCAGAAGGGCTTGCTGAACGTGGAGACGGTTTTCAGCTTGATCGAAAACATAGCTATTTTGTCCCTCTAATGCCTCTTCGGTAATTTCTTCTCCTCTATGGGCAGGCAAACAATGCAACAGAATTACTTCATCATCAGCAAGATCTATTAATTTTTGATCAATCTTATAATCTCTAAAAATTTCCTTTCTCCTAAGTTGTTCTTCCTCTTGCCCCATAGAAGTCCAAACATCTGTATAAATCACTTGAGATTCTTTGACCGCCTTTAAAGGGTCATTGCAAATAGATATTTTAGAACCAAACTCAGAGAGCGATCTTGCTTTCTCTACGATGTTGGAATTTACCTCAAATCCATTTGGAGAACAGATTTTTACATTTACTCCCAACATTGCACCGCAAATCATCAATGAATTTGCGACGTTGTTGCCATCCCCAATGTAAGAAAGATTTAGACCTTTAAGCTTCCCAAATTTTTCTTGAATTGTTAAATAATCAGCTAAGGCTTGGCAAGGATGCTCTAGATCAGTCAAAGCATTAATTACAGGAATAGTAGACCAACTTGCATATTCTTCTAATTCTTGCTGAGAGAAAGTTCTTATTGCAAGGACATCACAATATCGACTCAAGACCCTTGCAGTGTCTTTAATAGGTTCACCTCTACCAATTTGTGAGATTTGCGGATTCAAGTCAACAGACTGACCTCCCAGTCTTGCCATTGCGACTTGAAAACTAACTCTTGTTCTAGTAGATGACTTCTTGAATATTAAACCAAGGACCCTATTCCCAAGATCAATTCTTCTATTACCAATTTTTAGTTGTGTTGCTAATTCAAATAAAGATAATATTTGACTAGCATCCAAATCAGATGAAGAGAGAAAATTTTTCTTATTAAAAGAAGCTAACTTGGAAGCTAGACCAGAAGATACTGAAGCCATAAAAAAGCCTCAAATATCCTTTATCGGAGATAAAGGATATAAAAGTCAAGTAATTAATTTAAAACTTTTTCAGGCATAACGCTATTGGAGAGCATTTCTTTAAGCTCATCTCCTTCTATCACTTCCTTCTCGAGGATCTTTTGAGCGATATCTTCTAACAACGAAAGATTATTTTTAAGAATGTTTAAGGCATTTTCATGAGCATGATCTACCAAACTCCTAACTTCCTTATCTATTGCTTGTGCAGTTGCATCGCTAAGTTCTCTTCTTGGATTGTTGTTACCACCGAGGAATTGTCCACCTCCCTGTTTGTCATAGGCCAAAGGTCCCAAAATATCACTCATACCATAAGTTCCTACCATTTGCTCCGCTAAATCTGTAGCTCTTTGTAGATCATTAGATGCTCCAGTGGTTATTTTTCCAAAAATTATCTCCTCTGCAGATCTACCACCAAGAAGAGTGGCAATTTGACCTTGTAGATCTTCTTTTGAATTCAAGAATCTTTCCTCTGTTGGCAATTGAAGTGTATACCCCAATGCACTCATACCCCTTGGTACAATTGATATTTTTGCGACTTTGCTTCCTCCAGGCATTAAGTGACCGACTATCGCATGGCCTACTTCATGATAGGCAACAATTTTTTTCTCATCATCTTGCAAAACTCTACTTTTTTTCTCTAATCCAGCCACAACTCTTTCAATTGCTTCATTAAGGTCTTGTTGCTCTACTGATGTTCTTTTACCTCGAGCTGCTAGTAGTGCTGCTTCGTTGACCATGTTTGCCAAGTCAGCTCCTGCAAAACCACTTGTTGCTTGAGCAATCCGATCTAAATCAATCTCGTTTGAAAGTTTTACCTTCTTTGTGTAGATATCGAGAATTGTTTTTCTACCTGATAAGTCGGGTCTGTCTACAAGCACTTGTCTATCAAATCTGCCTGGTCGTAGCAGAGCTGCGTCTAAAACTTCAGGTTGGTTGGTTGCCGCAAGAACAATCACTGGTTTATCAGTTGAAGAGAAGCCATCCATCTCCGTTAAAAGTTGATTAAGAGTTTGTTCTCTTTCATCATTTCCACCAACAACTCCCATCGAACCGGATCTGCTTTTACCTATTGCGTCTAATTCATCGATAAATATTATACAAGGTGCTTTTTTCTTGGCTTGTTCGAATAAATCTCTAACTCTTGCTGCGCCAGCCCCCACAAATAATTCTACAAATTCAGACCCAGATATAATGAAGAATGGGACTTCAGCTTCTCCAGCAACAGCTTTAGATAAAAGTGTTTTACCAGTTCCAGGAGGCCCAACTAGTAAGACCCCTTTTGGAATTCTTGCACCAATATCAGTATATCTTTTTGGCTTTTTGAGAAAATCAACTATTTCGGTTAGTTCGTCTTTTGCTTCATCAACACCCGCTACATCTTCAAAGGTGACTTTTGATTCATCATCAGGCACATATACTTTTGCCTTACTTTTGGTAAAGCTTAGAGCTCCTTGAGCTCCACCCCCTCCCATGCTTCTGCGAGCAAAAAACTGCAGCACGAGAATGAATATTAGTGGTGGTACAACCCAACTCAGAATGGTAGTAAATATGTTTGGTTTTTTAGGAGGTGCAGCTGCAAACTCGACGCCTTTTTTCTCTAACCTTTGAGGCAACTCCATATCAAAAATAGGAGTTGTTGCAAGAACTGAAGGAGCTCCTTCTTCAACTGTAGAGAGTTCGTATCTGATCTGATCTTGAGTAATATATGCTCTTTTAACTTCTCCATCATCTACTTGATTGATAAAGAGTGAATAGGGAACTCTTGGTACTTGTGTATTTTGACTTGGGAAAAAGCTACTAAATAGTAAAAGCGCACCGAAACCAATTAGAACTAAATTAATTATTCCAAAACGTCTATTTGGTTGATTTTCATCCTGTCGTATTGGCATTAGCAAAAACTTAGTTAATACCAAGTTAAACATTTTTCATCCAAAATAGACTTGTTTAACTGGAGGGAGATCCGAACGAATAACAAATGCAAAAAAATAAATTACCTAAACGAACAGTCTCAAACAAAGATCTTCTCCTTTTCGATCTAAAAAATAATGTTGCAATTTATAGGTAGAACTTATTGATTCAAATCCAAAACTGTTTAGAGGGCTCATTGCAGACTTTCCTCCCAAGAGTTTTGGTGCGACAAAAACTACTAACTCCTGAACACAATTAGATTTGATTGCACTTGTAGCTAATTTAGGGCCGCATTCCCAAAGAATTTTATTACAACC
>QCHU01000023.1 GCA_003279455.1 Prochlorococcus sp. AG-402-G19 | reverse complement strand
ATTCTGTGATGTCGCTCCATTCAATATCTTTTCCAGAATATTCGTAGTCTCTGGGATGAAAAACAGTTCTAGTTCCATGTTGATTTTTGTACTGTCCAATTGTTGATGAACGACTTATTGAAAGATCTATTCCACCTTCCAGTCCTTTGATAGTAATCACATTTTGTTCTCCCATAAGCTCTAACGTCTTCCAATGTCTTTCTTCAGTAGGTGAATGAACATAGCCACTTATATGTAGATGATTTCCTTGATGACATGTCCAGATTAATTCCATACTTGCTAGAGGTGGGCGCTTGCCTATTTGATCTCTATAAGGAATTAAATTTTCAGCTAGCGGAAAATGATCTGGCTGATGTATTAAAGCTAGGTCGTTATGGTTGAAAAAACTTTGCAGTTGTTCTATGGATAGACCGGTTAAATTTATTCCTAAGGCTTGAAAGAGTTCGTTATGGGTAACACCGTATTTAACTGGCATACGAGAACCACCATGCAAAATAACAGGCTGTTTTTGAGTTAGTAATAGTAAAGTTGTAAGAGGATAAATCGGTGCTGTTTTTTTTCGACCATCAAAAGGCATCCCAAAAAATATAGGTTGAAGTTGATTGCTGTGTGATTGAATCTTTGGCCCTAGTTCTATATAGGCATCAATCATCCCGGCTAATTCTTCAGGTATAGGACGTCTAATTCTATGTGCAATCATGAAGCCACCAATTTGTGCTGCACTTGCTTCTTCTTTCAGCATCAGCTTGAGAGCGGATTTAGTTTCTTCGCGAGTAAGACTTTTTCCTGTAAACTCACCACTACCTATTTTTTTTAAATAGGTTTTAAATTCTTCGTAATTATTCGACATAGGAGTTATTTCTCAATAGGAAGTATTGTTTTCTATTTTTTATTTCATATTTACGATTTCTTTTACGTATTTAACAAATCCTTTTTCATTGTTTTCAATTGGTTGATTGACTGGATTCACTGGAGCCACAATTACAGCGCTTGCTTTTAGTTCAGGCTGTTTAGATATGGGACATGATTGTTCATGCATCAAGTTGTTTGTCTCGCAATGATTAGTTTGAGTGAAGCCCCAGTGCATTGGTAGAAAAACTGTGCCTCGACGTATACGATCAGTTTCTTTTACACGTACTGTAAGATGTCCTCGACGAGAATTAAGAGCAGACAACTCACCATCTTTAATATTCATATTTTTTGCATCCATAGGATGAATTTCAAGTAATGGTTCAGGGTGCATTTTATTAAGTCGATTTACTTTTCCAGTACGAGTCATGGTATGCCATTGTCCGAGGTAACGCCCAACAGTTAAGACTAACGGGTACATATCGCATGGAGGCTCAGCGATTCCCAGAGGTTGTTTAGTGTAAAACTGGGCTCGACCATTAGGTGTCTCAAACCTTTTATTTTCATAAAGTCGCTTCGCTTTTTTCGTAGGATTACTTCCTTTTGAAAATGGCCATTGTTGGGGACCAACACTTGTTAGTAATTCATGAGTAAGACCCGAACTATCACAGAGACGACCACTTGTCAGAGCTGTAAACTCTGAATATACCTCAGAAGAAGAATCATAAGTAAACTGATCAATAAATCCAAGTTTTTGGCCTACTTCAGCAAATATCTCCCAATCGGGACGACTTTGACCAAAGCATGGACGAAAAGCTGGGCAAAAAGTGATTCGTCTTTCTGAATTAGTCATCACACCGGCTTTCTCACTCCATTGTGCAGCGGGCAATAATAGATGGGCATAATGAGAGGTTTCAGTATCTTCATATGCTTCGGATAAAACAACTAGTGAACAGTTTTTTATTGCGGCTTTTACTCGATTTAGATCAGGCATGCTTACAAGTGGGTTAGTTGCAGCAACCCACCAAAGATCTATTTCTCCTTTTTCCATTGCTTCAATTTGTTGCCAGGCGTTTAAACCTGGTTCTTCAGAGATACTTCCAGCCGGAAAATCCCAGTGATTTTCGACGACTTGTCTATGTTTTTTATTGGCAACATTTCGATAACCAGGAAGTAGATGAGATAGGCCTCCTGCTTCACGTCCTCCCATAGCATTTGGTTGGCCAGTAAGCGAAAAAGGTCCAGCTCCCTCTTTCCCGATTTGTCCCGTGAGAAGATGTAGATTGATAAGTCCGCCAACAACTGCAGTACCTTCTCTGCGTTGATTTACACCCATTGACCAAAGACTTAGTACCCTTTCGCGATGATTAAACATATTAGCTACTTCTTCTAATTTTTTTTCTGGGATACCACAAAAGCGAGCAACTTTTCTAGGAGTCCAATTTTTTATAATCGCTAAGAATTCTGAATATTTATCTGTATGATTTTTAATAAATTCTGCATTTTGTCCATTCTTTTTTAGAACTAAATTGGCAATACCATATAACAGGGCTAAGTCACTGCCTGGAGCAATAGGTAGATAAATGTCAGCAGCTTTTGCAGTATCTGTTAATCTGGGATCTATAACAATAATTTTTACTTTATCTTGATGTTGTTTTTTCCTTTTGAGTAGACGTTGAAAAAGTACTGGATGGCATTCCGCTGTATTAGTGCCAATGAGGAATGCAACGGTGTAGTGATCAAGATCTTCATAACAACAGGGAGGACCATCTGATCCAAGACTTAAATTATATCCAGCGACAGCTGAGCTCATGCATAGTCTTGAATTTGCATCAAAATTATTTGTACCTAAAGCTCCTTTGAGTAATTTTTGAGCAATATAGTAGTCTTCAGTATGAAATTGTCCAGAACCATACATCGCTATAGAGTTTGGACCTTTTTTGATTAAACTTTTTTTGATTTGTGAAACTATCTTATCTGTAGCTTCACTCCAACTAATCGGTTGATATTTATCATTTAAATTATCTCTATACAGAGGTTGCTTTAATCTCCCTGGAGACAAGGTTTCTCCTACGGTTGCACCTTTAATACATATTTGTCCAAGGTTGGATGGATGATTGCGATCGCCTCTAGACCTCCACATCGGATAACCATCTGCATCTCTACGGACTGCTTTTCCGATTTCAGCTGGTGCTTGCATTTCTAGACCACATCCAACGCCGCAATATGGACATTGAGTAGTTAAATTTTCTATTTTCTCTGTCATCTCAATTTAACGAGATAAGAAAATAAAACCTTGGTTAGTTACCCAAGGTTTTGATTGGAAATTAATTAATATTTTAAGCAATTTCCCCTTCATGTAATTCATCGAAGGATCCTTTTGGTTCTTTAAGAAAGAAAAAGCACATGAATGCAACTATCAGCCCTGCTATTCCTAAGATTTGGAAAAAGGCACTATTGGAATTAGCAATTATCTCTGCTGTCGCTTCTCCACCTCCACTCATCCACATAGGTAGAAGACTAAAAATAGTTAGATAAGTTACTGCTCCTACGTTGCCATAGGCACCAACAAGACCAGCGACCTGTCCAGTAACTCTTCGTTTAACAAGTGGTACTAGAGCAAAAGTAGCGCCTTCCCCTGCTTGAACAAAGAAGGAAGCAAGCATTGTTATGAACAATGCGACGATAATTCCACTTATACCTGAAAAAGTACCAGGTTTGATCCAACTCATGACAAGGTATCCAATTCCAAGTCCTCCGGTTAGAAAACTCATAGTATTTTTTCTACTTCCGAGCTTGTCAGAAATTAGACCTCCAGCTGGACGTGCAACAAGGTTTACGAAAGCAAAGGAGGAGGCGAGAATACCTGCTGTTGCTTTTGGTAAATCAAATGTTGTCTCAAAAAAAGTAGGTAACATTGAAACAACTGCCAGCTCAGAACCAAAATTAACAATATATGTGAGTTCAAGAATGGCTACTTGTTTAAATTCATAACGGTCTTCTTTTGGATAAATTTTAGTTCCTGCAATTAACTCTGAGTTTGTACGAATAATCCCCCAGGTCTGAAAAGCGAACCAAATTAAAACAGCGAAAAGAGCTAATGGATATGTCCCCTCATCAAGGAAACCAACTTTCTTTAACCTCCAACATAAAACAGAAAGTATGGCTACAAACGGCACATTCATACCCAAAAGCCCCCAAAAATCTCGCATAGAAGTGACTTCTAGACCAGCTGTTTTAGTTGGTCGCTGATAAATTTTTCCAGGAGGAGTATCTCTGACATTAAAGAAATAAAAGATGCCATACAATGCTGAAATCACACCACTGCCAGCGATAGCACCTCGCCAGTTAAGAACGGCACCTGTTGGTAATTCAAATCCACCTGAAAAAGAAAGTAACCCAGCAATGGCAACCATTGTCAGAGCCGAGAAAGCTGAGCCAAAATTACCCCAACCTCCATATATCCCTTCTGCTAGACCGATTTCTTTAGGTGGGAACCATTCAGCCACCATCCGAATACCAATTACAAATCCTGCACCTACAATTGAAAGTAATAAGCGAGCGATAACTAATTGATTAAAAGTTTCTGCTGAGGCGAAAAGTAAGCATGGAACTACCGAAAAAATGAGAAGGCTTGAGTATGTTTTACGTGGTCCAAATTTATCTAGAAGCATTCCGATGAGGACTCTCGCTGGAATTGTTAATGCAACATTACAGATAGCTACAGTTCGAATTTGACCCAAAGTGAGCCCCAAGTCTGCCTTAACAGTCGTAGCAAGGGGAGCCAAATTAAACCAAACAACAAAAGTTAGAAAGAACGCAAACCAAGTGAGATGAAGTGTTCGATATCTCCCTTGAAATGTCCAAAGATTGCCAAGCATTGAAATTAAAAAGTAAGAAAGAAGGCTTAAAAAGTTTGCCTATTAAAAACGGTAAAAAATCTAACCGTTTGGAAAAATTAAATCAGCCGGCATACTCCGACTAAGTAGTAGTCGATACAAAAAATGAGAGTTTTATACCTATTTGTTTAATTAAGTAGTTATTGCTACTAAAACGAATTATTTGTCTGAGGATTTCAAAATCTTGAATACCATGTGGCAAAAAATACAAAATATTAGATATCGAGTGTATTGATTTTCTTTAATTCAGTTTAAAATTTTTGCTGATAATCTAAATTCTCATTCATTATATTTGCATCAATTAATCAATTGAAGATGCCTAAAATCAATCAACAAAAAGAGGAGACCATAAAGTTGCCTCAGAGGTTATTACAGGTTCAATATTGATAGAACTTGAACTATTTGTATTTAATTTTGTATTTGATTGTTTAATAATAATGTTATCTCGTGTCCCCAGTTCAGACCAAAGAGTGGCAGGACTAGCAATTACTGGGTCAACAGTAGTTAATTTATTTTGAACAGCAGGGGAATAGCTTCTAAAAAGCTGAACAGCTAAAGAACTAATAATGAATGCTCCTAAAAATCCTGCTGAAACAGTAAAGGCACTTTTTTCAGTGCTTCTTATGGAACTTGTAGGCATGTTTAATTTGGATCGTTTTAGCTTAAGTCCCCCGTTCCTTGGCTTAAGGCGGTTTGCGGCTCGCTGAAGCGAGTTGAACGTTTTTGTAGTAATGACTACAAATTTATTATGATTATCTTTTAAGAGCAGTGTTGTTCAGCGTAATACAAAAGTAATTAAAAATTCTTCCAAAATATTTGACTGCCACATCTTTTACCTTTCTGTATGTTTTGATTTTTTATAATTTATGCCTCTATAAGAAAATAGAGTCTCATTGATGGTCATTTTGGCTTTGATTTGCCTATCTAGATAACTCGTATTTGAGTAGTGAAGATTTTTAATGTCTTCAGGTAGATATTTTTGACCTCTGTATGTAAGGAGATCCATGAGAATAGAGTGATGAACTATGCAAAAGTTCTAAAGAAGACCCGAGCTGATCTAAAAAGAAGAATTTTGTATTACTTTATACATAATAATGCTTTAAGCTCTTAAAAGAGGTTCAGCTTGATACAAAAAAAATCAATGAACAGAACAGTAAATTGTATTGACTGTAGTTACTTTTATAAATTTTACTTATTATAATTCTAAATTAAATCAATTAAAACTCAATCCTGTATTTTTAGATTTCAAAAAAGAGTAGGTGGGAAGTTGGTTAATCTCAGACTGAAAATAAGTATCATTATATTGGTTTGTAGATGCATAACCTTTACTTATATACCAACCATGAGTCATACCCATTAACATTCCTAAACTAATAGCAAAGCGCACTTTTTTGAAACGACTATTGCGAATTTCATAGATTTTTAGTACTTCAGTTGTCTTTATTTATACGAAAATAAATTTTCAAAAGAATATTTTTTAATTTATGTACTAGTTAATACCATTTTCTTTGTGTATATGGATTTTAACCTCCTAAATACGACATTGAAGGATGAGGTTTTTGTGGTTTCGAGTTCTCAGATTTATTAAATCTATTTTCACTATATTTATCATCTCTTATTAGCCATATTGTCTCAAGAAATTCTTCTAAGCCTTTTTCATTAATTGATGGATTGAGCCATTTTTTTAAATCAGAACCATTGTTTGAAAAAAGGCAAGTATGTGCGAAACCATCACTAGTAATCCTTAATCTATTGCAGTCAGAACAAAAAGGATTAGATATCGAAGATATAGTACTTATGAAGCTATTGCTATCTTTCATATACCATTTATGGGCTGTATTACCTTTTAATCTTCCAGCCTCATTAATTTTAAAATGTTGTTTTATTATACTTATCAATTCGTGAGATTTTAGAACTTCATTAGCTTGCCAATTATTCTTATTTCCTACATCCATATATTCTATGAATCTAATTTCAATAGATTTAGCTTTAGCAAAGCGAACAAGATTTATGATCTGATTATCATTTATGTTCTTTTTTATGACACAGTTTATTTTCAGCTGACCCTTTAATGGATCAAAGCCTGCTTGGATGGCATTATCAATGCCTTGGAGAACATGATTCAGCTTATTCTTAGCTGAAATCATATTATTATCTCCTGTCATTATTGAAAATATTTTTGGATCTAGGGCATCTAGACTAACTGTGATCCTGTTGAGTCCATAAGCAAATAAATCTTGACATCTATCTTTTGTTAATAATGATCCATTTGTAGTTATAGCAATGTCTTTTAAATTATTAATAGGATGATTTCTTGTTTTCTTTAATGTATTAATTGCTTCCATCAGCTTATTCAACTGACTACTTATTAATGGCTCTCCCCCAGTTAATCTGAGTGAGTTTACTCCTAATTTGCAAGCAACCTTAATTATTGATAGGAATTGCTTATTAGTTAATGTAGTCAAACAGCTATTATTTTCTGGCAAACAATATGGACATGAAAAATTACATTTATTAGTTAATGAAAGCCTTAAAACTTTTAACTCTCTATCATGAATATCTTTTATCATACTTTAATAATAATTTAGTGATTTTAGTTCTTTTAATGAGTTGACATTTATGAATTCTTTGTCTTTCGCAAAATAATAATGAAAAGGAATTGATTTTGTCCATCCCTGAAAGTTCAATTTACCTAATTGAAGTCTTTCATTTAATTTATTTAAGTTAGCTTGATTTAGAGGATAAATACCAAGTAGGGGTTGAGCCATTTTATTACTATGTGCGATAAGAGCTATATCTCTATTTTTTTGCCAATACTTTATAAAATCTTCAATATGCTTGCTATTAATGAAAGGCATATCTACTGGCATTAAGAGCATATAGTCATATTTTCCTAAAAATTTTGAATATAAAAACGCCATACAATTTAGTGGTCCATGGAAAGGTTTTTTATCAAATAATATATTTACTTTATGAAATTCCCTAATTTCATTTATATGAGATTGATGATTAGTTAAGAGGATAGTTTCTAAGTCCAGTTTTTTCATAATATTTAATTTATGTGATAACCAGCTATCGCCTTCATGATGTTTTAATAGTGCCTTATCTTTACCCATTCTGGCACTTTGCCCCCCAGAGAGAATACAAGCTTTGAGTTCTTTCTTAGTAGAGCTATCTAAAATGATAATTTATTTTTCTCTAATTTAGAAACTAGCATAAAATATGAATAAATATTTATTCTGTTATCATGAAAACATAAACTATATATTAATTTAATTGATCTAATCTTCATTATTCGAAATCTCTATAATTTCTAAGAATCATTATTGATTAATATTTCTTTAAAAGCTTTAATAAGATTTCGGTGTTCATGTCCTGGTCTTGCAAGTTTACATAGAGCGAACCTTTCAAGTTCGCTCAAATTAGACCATATTTTCTGAGAGATCTGAAATGTATATTTTCTTGCTTCAACATCAATAATGTCTGGGACTTTACCCGATAACAACCAGGGCTCATCTTTTGAAATTAAAATTTCTTTTGCTTGACCTATACGACTACGACTAGTTTTACTAATCAAATAGGATTTCAATCCATCTAAGTCGTCAATCGAATCTGACCAATAAACTATTTTTCTTTTATCATCGTGATTTAACTCTTGCCAATGTTGAAGTTTTAGTTTTAAACCGATAAGATCAAGTTTCCTACGAACGCATAAAGGTATACATCTTAGATCACTAATAAATTCATCTTCAAATTCAAAACAGTGGCTTGATTGTTCCAAGTCAAAACCTACGGATTTAATTTAACCATAATAACTTATTTGTGAATTTTACTATTCTCTAACATATAATAATTAATCATTATTTTTTATTTATCATTATAACTAATCATAAATAAGAAAATGGATTCAAACCTAACTCATTTAAATGAGAAGGGCGATATGTTTATAGTTGATATTTCTGAGAAAATAAGCACTCCTAGAGAAGCTCTTGCTGAAGGATATATTAATTTAAGTCTGGAAGCATTTGATAACGTTAAAGACGGCAATATAAAAAAAGGAGATTTATTTGCTGCTGCACGATTTGCTGCAATTAATGCATCTAAAAAAACTTCGGAATTAATTCCACTTTGTCACTTGTTAAGCTTAAGTAATATCAGGATTGATATAGATCTATGTAATAAAAAAAGAGCGATAAAAATCACTGCATTATGTAAAACTAATGCTCAAACTGGTGTAGAGATGGAAGCACTTACGGCGGTGTCTATAGGATTACTAACTATTTACGATATGCTTAAAGCTATCGATCCTTTTTTAACAATAAATTCAATCCGACTTTTAGAAAAAAAAGGAGGCAAAAAAGGTATCCTGAGGAGAGAAACTAATTAATTTTTTGATGACTCAAGAGCCTTTTTTAAGGGAGGGATTAAAAGTAGAAGAAGCTAGGAAAGAAATTCTAAAGGAAATCAAGAACGTTTTAAATAATTTTACTATTCCTTTCGTAAGTATTCCTTTAGAAGATTCCTTAGAAAAAATTTCTTCAACAGATATTTTTGTAAAACAGAATATTCCCGGCTTTAGAGCCTCCATAATGGATGGTTACGCGGTTAGTAATTCTGCCAAACCTCAGAAAGGACAATATTGGAAAGTTGTTGGAGATTCATCCGCTGGTAAACCTTTCACTAAAAATCTTTCTGAAGGTGAAGCCATTGCTATCAGCACTGGTTCATTAGTTCCTGATGAATGCTCTTGGGTTATTCCTTTAGAACAGATAAAGACAGAAATGATAAAAGATAGCTCTTTTGAGAAAATACATCTCATAGACGACTTAACGAATAGTACTTGGATTAGACCTGTTAATGATCAATTATCGGAAGGAGATATTGTATTAGCGAAGGGTCAAAAAATTACTCCTAGTATTATTGGATTACTTGCTAGTTGTGGAATAAGTTATATTAGTGTGTTTAAATCTTTCAAAATAGGATTACTTATTTCAGGTGATGAATTAATCAAACCTGGTATAGATAAATCAACTGGATTAATCTGGGAAAGTAATAGTTTTTTAATTAAAAGTATTATAAAAAATCTTGGATATGATATCAATGTACTATCAATTCAAGCAGACGATAAATTCAAATTAAAGAATTCTCTTCTTGAACTTGCAAAAAACAATCAAATTGTAATTTCCATAGGTGGAATTTCCGTTGGTAAAAAAGACTATATTAAAAATATTATTAATGAAATTGGAGAAATAAAGTTCTGGAAGCTTTTTTTAAAGCCTGGTAGACCGTTTGCCTTTGGTTTTATTGGTCAAGATGTTCCATTTTTTGGCTTACCTGGTAATCCTGTGTCTGCAGTAGTAATTTGTTTGCAAATTTTGTGGCCCGTATTTCAAGTTTTTAGTGGAGTGAAGAACATAGAAACACCCCTTAGATTTAAGATCAGAATTAACTCTGATCTTAAAAGAAGAAAAGGTAGACCTGAATTGATTAGATCTAAACTTAAAGTAGATCAGCAAGGTGAGTTATACGCGGATATTCCACCTGCACAATCATCCTCACAAATTTCTTCTTTAATTGATTCTGATCTGTTAATAGAGATACCACCTGAACAGGATTTACTTAAGAAAGGAACATATCTTTGGGCACAGCTTTTCAGAAAAACAATTTTATAGTTCACGTTGAAAGTACAGTATTATTTTTGACCCAGGAAGAACCTGTGTCAGTCCACTCCTTTTTCCAGAAAGGTACTTTGAATTTTGTTACCTCTAAAATTTCAGAGCAGTATTGATTAGCTATTCCTCTTTTATCAGCACGAACTGCTATGAGCACTATTGGCTCTAGTGGATCAATGAAGCCTACTCGATGGATAACTAACGCAGAAAAAGATTCGATTTTTTTAGTAATTTCTGATAAGTGCTTTTCGATTAACTTTTCAGTTAAACCACTGTAGTGATGGATTTCTAATTGTTTTAATTGACTTCCAAATTGATCTATCTCTCTAACTCGTCCAATAAAAATTGACATTGCAGCCATTTGATTATTAATTTCCCATTTTTCAATTTCTCGATATGGATCAAAAGGATCAGTTGCTATTTTGAATTTGTACTTAATTTTATCCACCTGTAAAAATCGGCATGAATGCTACCTCATCATTATCTTTAACAGTTGCTTCTAGACTAGAAATTTCTTTATTAATAGCCACAATTATTGATTGGTGAGCTACATTGATATTAATATGTTTTAGTATAGATTTTGCTTTTTTATCTTCTATTAGGTCTAAAGAAAGATATTTTTCATCCCATCCATATTTTTCACTTAATTCAGCAAACAATAATACTTTGATTTGGCTAGCATTATTTTTCATGTATAGTTAATTCATATATTTTAATTGTTTTATACTAAGTGGTTTCTATTGCATTGTTAACTGTATCTGATACTCGAGACATAAAAAATGATGATAGTGGTCAATTTTTAGTTGATTCAGTAAAACTAGATAAACATAATATAAGTAATCGAATAATATGCAAGGATAATGTTTATATTATTAGAAAGTATATAAGTGATTGGATAGCTAATGATGAGATTGATGTTATTATCACTACTGGAGGTACAGGGCTTACTTTTACTGATGTTACGCCGGAGGCAATAAAACCCTTATTAGATAAAGAAATAGAAGGTTTTGCGGAAATCTTTAGATATACATCATTTAAGAAAATTGGTACGAGCACCTTGCAAAGTAGATGTATTGCAGGTGTGGCAAATGGAACTTTTATCTTTAGTTTGCCAGGATCTTTAGATGCAGTAAATACTGCATGGAATCAAATAATAAAATATCAACTAAACAGTGATACTAAACCATGTAATTTAATAAATTTAATTAATAGATTAAAAAAATAGATGGAATAAAGATATGGATTAGAAGAGTGCTTTATTTCATTGGGATAGCATTAATTGCTTTTCTTTATTCGATTGTTGGTCATGCTGGTGCATCAGGTTATATAGCGTGTATGGTCATATTTGATAAGCCAGTTTCACTTATCAAGCCAACAGCTTTAATTTTGAATCTGGCAGCATCAACATTAAATTCAATAAGATTTTGTGGTGATGGCCATTTGAAAAAATATACATTATTTAATTTTTTAATACCAATTCTATTAGTTTCAATTCCCTCTACAATTATTGGAGGTCACTTGAATATTACTGATACCTTACTTAGATATTTTTTATCTCTTATACTGTTTCTTTCCGGAATTAGATTTTTAATTACATCGTTAATCATAAAAAATAATACTATAAGTGATTATAAGCTGCCCTCAAAAATTGTTATTTTTTTTACTGGTTCAATACTTGGCTTACTATCTGGAATTACTGGGACAGGAGGTGGTATATTTTTAACTCCTCTATCTATTTTACTTAAGTGGATGCCACTTAAAACTACAGCTGCAGCTTCATCCGTTTTTATTTTTTTTAATTCTTTAGTTGGAATAATTACATGGCAAACAATAAATAATTTTTCAACAATTAATTTCACATCTAATATTTTTCTTCATTTAATTGTTGTATTGTTTTTTGCTTTTTGTGGCAGTTCTCTTGGTAGTAGAAAATTTGATGATAATTTTAT
>QCHU01000022.1 GCA_003279455.1 Prochlorococcus sp. AG-402-G19 | reverse complement strand
TGCCCAGCGTCCATTAGTTTTCTCGGCGTCATCTGGTTTGAACTTCTCAACTACGTTGACGTAGTTGCCAGATGTAGAAGGTGATTCAGTGCTCAAAAGATTCCAGGAATGATTTGACCAGTTGTGAAGTAAGAAACGAGAAGACTAAAAAAGCCCATCATCGCCCAACGACCATTTGTCTTCTCTGCTTCTTCTGGATAACTTGTATAATCCTCGACAAGCTGTGGCTGTGTTTCACGGCCAAAGATATTTTGCTTGCCGTACTCAGTAATTACCTGAGAAGAAGAAGAAGAAGAAGTAGAAGAAGTCATTACTGAAAATAATTTATGTAAAGAAATGTAAAGCATCGGCTTTTTAAGGTAAAGATTCGGTCCGGTACGGCTTCTTCTAATCCTTGATAGATATAAACCTCAAACACCAATGACAGCTACTAATTAGAAAGATCTCTATCCAAATGATTAGATCCACTGATGATCCTGATAAGTATAAATAGACCAAACACTAGTGTGTTTACCCATCCTTGACATTTTTTTTACAAGCTAGATTTCGTTAGTTAGTAAATCACTTTTCATGCGTCCCGAAGCTGATGACTTACAAATACTTATCAGTAAGTACAGGACTATGGGTATTGAAGAATTAGAAGCAAGTATCGATAGATGGGATAAAGAGAATGGTTGCCCCACTCAAAACCAAAGCCTTGATATTGCAAAAAAAGAACTGGAAGTAAAATACAAACAAAGACAAGAACAAATTGATCTATTAACTAAATCTCTTACTTCTTCATCAAGAATAGGTAGATGGATTTCTAGTTTTAAATCAGTTATCAATCAATTTTTAGATTTCAAGAATTAAAAGCAACAAGGGTTTAATGGAGCGGGAAAAAGATCACTCAAACATATGGAGTAAGTCCTACTTACTATCAAAATGTGGAGTAATTGAATATAAAAAGCTTAATTGCATCAAGCTCAGCTAGTCAGTTTTGACATTGTTATTTTAGTTTCGTTTGGCTGACTGTTGAATGTAGTTTGACTTCTCTTTCAAAGGTTTGATCCCAGTCATCTTCCAAAGAGGGCAAACTAGCTAAAAGGCGTACCGTGATAGGGATGTGTGTATATTTTTGATTAATATTTAATAGTTTTTCTATAGTATTTATTGTCTGGTTTTGTATTCACATATACGATAAATAAGCTTCGTAGAAGACATTGAAGACGCCTGTGGCCACGTGTCTGAAGGAGAAGCAAAAGAAAATTGAATCAAAATATCATCAAGTTGCCAAACAATTTGAATCGAAATTTGAGTTAATTCATCTGAAGGTAACCTCAAGGTTTCATAGAGAAGTACTTGAAATAAAACGCGTTCGTTCAAGCCTTAATGATTTAATAGCAAAATCTACAGCATCTGTTGAAAGGAAAATAAAATCAAAAAGTAAAACATCTATCTTCTCTAAAACGTCTACTAAAAAAGGATTCAATTCTGATCAAGAAAATATTGATTGGACACGAGGTAGATTCTCAGGACAAACAATGCAAATCGTTGTAAGGGATGGCAAAATAATGGAGAAGGTTTTCTTAACTTCTAAAGGAAATAAGATTTCTGTCAAGAGGAACCGAATTAGGACTACTGTTGAGGTGAAGTCTGATTTATAAAATACCGTCAAATTCTTACGTCTATATTAATACCGATTATACAACTTAGCTCAAAACTACAGTTGTAGCACTGCTTTTGAAGAGGTTAGATTAAAGGGGTAACACTAAGGTAACAGTGCTAAAAGACATATCCTTTGTTCCTGTGTACTGACTTGCTATGGGGTATGAGGGGTAAATAGGATCGTGGCTTATACGTTAATAGTGAAGAGAAATTTATTTTATTTTTTATATTTTTCCTTCAGATCTTCACTTCATCTAGTTCTGGAAAAAGCATGTTGATATAAGCCATTATTATCACAACCAAAGGAGGCATATTTGTTTTATCTTCTTTTGTGAGTCGCTTGATCTCTGACAGGAAGCCCTTAGCCTCTTGTTCGTTAATTTTGTATTCTGGGTTCTTTTCTAATTCTTCAGCGAGGGCTTGGATTTGATTAGCTGAATCCATTAACTAATGTGTTGTTCTATGCCAATAAAACGAATGAGTTATGGGACAACAAGGATAGATTAAAAAAACTTATCATTTCTTATGTTTCGTTACTATGGCTTCAAAAATTTGAGTAGTTATTAGACAACTGTTTCGATTAGGAGCTAAAAAAGAAGTCCACTATGTTTTTATCTCTTGTCTATATCAATTACCTCTCCTTGTCCTGAGAGTACCGTTGAGGAGCTAGGAATTAAAAACTGGCCAATCTGGACGTGTGAAGCAAGTTCTTTTGATTGGACTTATGACGATCAAGAGACTTGCTTGTTGCTTGAGGGTGAAGTCACAGTTACTCCTGAGGGAGGAGAACCTGTGAAGTTTGGAGCAGGTGACTTAGTTGTCTTCCCATCAGGAATGGACTGTCGATGGGATGTGCATAAAGCAGTCCGCAAGCATTATCGATTTGGTGATTGATTTATCTGTTGAGAAGTTAGATGAATAATCTCCCCTTTTATCTTTTAAGCCGAGTAATCCTTTTCTGTGTTGTTGGCATGGTTATCAGGCAGATACTGGTTGTCTCTGGGATCCTTTGAATCTTTTCAAGGTTTGTAGAAAACTAGACAATCTAGTGTCGGCTCGACGAATTTAATCAGAATTGGAATCTATGAAGAATCAAGCTCAATGAGCAACAACCTTTTCTATAAAGCTTTAGCGGCTGTAAGTACTGCTGGAATTGTTGCTATCGCTGGAATTCAGGTAATAACAGCTCTAAAGAAAGGTAATAACGCTGAAGATCAATTAGCTAAAACAATGGTTGAAATTAAGAAGTCAAGAAAGGATGCTTTAGCTGAGGTGAAATTATTTAGATCCGATGTGTTGAGAGAGTTGAAAGAAGATAGAAAAGATTCTCTGGTTGAGCTTAAATCAGCTAAAAAAGAAGCACTACAATCAATCAGATCTTCTGCAGGAAGCAAGATAGGAAGAGTATGGTTAATACTTACATTTATTGATCCACCTGCATGGAACGAGGCTAAGTCAGCAGGGATAGAAAAGGTTCCTATTTCATCTATGGATGAATGTCTGAAAGCTGCTAAAAAATTTAGTAACTATAAGGTTGCAAAAGGAAGTAGAGAGAAATTTAGAACTGCTTGCATGAGTGGGGATGACGTTCGATTTGTGGTTCGAGATAAAGCTGAACTTATAGAAGAAAATTAATGAAACGTCTACTACTTGCACCACTAATACTTGCTCTTTCTGCACCTATTCAGGCAGAAATTGATCCAAAAGTTAGGGAAGCTTGTTTAGCTGCTGCAGACTTTTTAGGCTGTGTAAAAGCTTATTCGGGACAAGCTCAAACTAATTCTCCTGCAACAGTAATTACCAATGAAGGTTTCGCAGTAACTGGAGGAAATAAATGTCCGACTGGTTTCGCTTCTGATGGAGCTGGTTATTGCTCAAGGGTGAGATGCGAGCAATGTATGAGCTTTGGTTGTCTAGTTGGGAATGACCCAGTCTTGGCAAATAAAAATTGGAAATGCCATCGTGGTTTAACGGTTTACTTGTTGAGATGGGGCGGTAGTACTGTTCGTGCTAGCCAAGTTCCAGAATGTCCAGCAGGACCTATCGAAGCTGGTTTCAACAGCACTTGCGAGCAAAGAGAATTTGCAATGAAGAAAGAAATAGAAAAGGAATCCATTAAAAAATCACCAGCAGGAATTAACTGTGATTTGGCAGTTTGGAGAAATAAACCTCAATGCCTTGATTATTAAATGAACCGCTTCTTACTACTCGCACTAACTGCGGGGCTTCTGTCCCCTATCGCTGCTAAGGCAGAAGTTGAGTCTTGTCTCAACGAGACGCTAGGAATTTAATGATTGAGAGAGATGTGATTGTGATAATTCCATAGGTCCAAATCGAACTGCTATTTTTAGATGCTCCTGCCATCCAATCTGGAAGACCATTGTTCTCAATGATGAAGAGATAGAGAAATCCTAAGATTGCTATTGGGATGAATACTGCAAGGAAGAGAGTCATTCGCAATGCTCCCTTAAGAATTTTGTAGCATCATCATCTCCAAGATCGGCTGCTTTTCTCCAGTCTTCGCAAGCATCTTTCATATCTCCAATTTCTTTTTTTACATTGGCACGATTAAAAAATGCATCTGAATCTTTTGGGTTGATTTTTAGAACTTGTGAATAGTCCTCAATTGCACCATCAAAATCTCCTTTCTTAAATTTGGCAATACCTCTATTGAAGTATCCATCCGCATATAAAGGATCAAAATCTAATGCTTTATTTTGATCAGAGATGGCGCCATCCAAATCACCCAAATTACGTTTTGCATTTCCACGCATTGAATAGACAAGGCAAATCTCAGTAGGTGAAAGTTCTAATGCTTTGTTGTAGTCGAGTATTGCCTCTTCATAGTCTGCAAGTTCGAATTTATCTTGTGCTCTATTAAAAAAATATTCATCGTTTCTTGTTTTTAAATTTATATCGTTCTTGTCTTTAAATGAAATCATCAATCCTGCACCGACAACTACAGCAGTCGATCCAACAACAAGATCCTTATTAACTTTTAGTAGCGACAATCCAGCAGCAGTCGCAGCACCAACTCCTAGAGCAATCGCAGTATTTCGGAGTTTCATTGTTATTGCTTACTCCACTCACACTGACTTGAATACCTTTCATAGATACTCGCAAAGCTTTTTTCAACTAGGTGTTCTTGAATATTCATAGGACCTTTCGATAATTCTGCGACTGTTCTTCCATGTCGATCTTCCGTGATACGCCGAATGGTTACTGTTGATCCAGCAACTAATTCATTGAGATAGTCTCTTGCTGTTTTGGCAGTAATTAGATCAGCTTTCTTGCCTCTCAATTCAGGAGTATCAATACAAGCAAGTCTGATCTTTTCTCCTTCTGTCGTTGTGCAAGTATCGCCGTCATAACAGCTTTGAATCGTGACGCTTGGCAGATCAGAAGCATTGGGATAAGTAGTCAGTGTCTGGAACAGCGCAGTCATCGCTAATACAAAGACAATGAATAATGCTGAGAAAAATCCAATAAGAAGATTCCTAATGAAGCGCTGTTCGGAGTTGAGTTTGTTCTTTGGCATTATGATTGTGAATCTAACTTGATCCAATCCACCTCAGACTTTCCTCTGCTGGCTTGATCTTTCGACCTTTACCAAGGATCTCCGTGGACTCATCTGTTCTGAAATTTTAAAGCTTGAGGGTTAATTGATTATGTCCCTTGGGATTGTTTTGGTTCTTTTTTAACTTTGACTTTCTCCTTTTTCTTGAGCCATGTTTTTCGAGGATATTTTTAGCGATGTCAAAGAAGTCTGGTTTATTTCGTATCTCTTTTAGCTTTGCTCGTGCTGTCTTTGTACTAATAATTGGATCCACAATAGGTAATGGATAATTTTTTCCAAGAACGAATGATGAATCATTTTGACGAAATAGATCAATTTCCCATGGTTCATGGATGAATTTGCTTGGAAGGTATTGTAATTCTTTTACCCAAGTTCGAATAAATATTCCCTCTGGGTCATGATCATATCCTTGTTTGATTGGGTTATAAATTCTAATCGTATTAATCGATGTCGTACCCGATTGCATTTGGCATTGTGTCCAGTGAATTCCTGGCTCGTAGTCAATAAATTTGCGTGCTAAGCATAAGCCACTCTCTTGCCATGGAAGCCATAGTTGGTAGCTAGCAAATGACATAAGCATTGCTCTCATTCGGAAATTAATCCACCCATGACTATTTAGGGATCTCATGCATGCATCTATAAAAGGTATTCCAGTTAGACCTTGACTCCATGCTTTTAAAAAATTTTTATTTGATTTCCTTATACCACTCATGTGTGGATGGTACTCACGATTTTCTAATTCAGGCTCTGATTCAAGCTTTTGAATAAAATGGCAATGCCAATGTAATCTTGAGTCAATTGCTCTGGATCCTTTTTTCTTAGTTTTTCTAATTGTCTGGACTACCTCTCTAATTGATAGACAACCCCAAGTTAAGTAAGGCGATAAGCGAGAACATCCATCAAATGCTTTTAAAGGACTTGATAGAGAATATTGATAATTATCTATTTTGTATTTCAGAAATTCATCCAGTTTATGAAGCCCTTGCTTTCTTCCTCCTTGAATTCGATGACTACATTTATCTAAATTTAACTTTAGACTTTTAGATGAGGGTAAATTATGACTTGGAATATCAATTAAATAATTTACTCTTCTGGGATCATTGATGAGTTCCTTTGATATATGTTGTTCCCATTTTTGAGACCAACTTTTGCGTGTTTTAAGACCTCTAAACACACCAAATTGTCTGTATTCATACCAATTTATGTTTTCGTTTTTTGTATAACGCCTTAGATCTTGATCACGTTTAAATGTCCATGCATTGCCGGTTTCTTCATGACTATAAATACCTTTAACAATAAATATTTTCATAAATTCTTTGATCACGTCCTGAATATTTCCAACTCTTATAATTAATTTCAAACCAATATCACTTAATGAGTTGTTTAAATCAATTAAACATTCTCGTACAAACTCCCATTGTCTTGAAGAATGATCAGGAAGTTTCCAGAGATCTGGCTCAACAACAAAAATTGGTATTACATTTTCAGTTTTTAGCGCTTCATAAAGTGCTTCATTATCGTATGTTCTTAAGTCTTTTTTGAACCAAACTAGATTTATCGTCTCCACTATCTAAATTTAAACAAGATTGTGAACTAAAAGTTCATAGATAATTTTATCTAAAAGTTGATTTAGTCGTGAGTAATTAGGAATAAAAAAGCTTTCGTTTGAAGGTTCTTTTCATATTGATTTAACAAGTAATAACCACGGTGCTTTTTGGCTTGAATAAGATTTTTATTGATATTAGTCAGCAACTCATCATTGCATGGGCTACTCAGAGAGTGAATTACCTCGATAAGTTACAGAGGTATGAAGATAGTTATGCAATGAGCCAAGAATTTTGTGAGTGGACAACATCATTCAATGTCTACCCTGAAGGACTGAAAGCTGCAACACTTCAAGTTCCAACCTTTAATTAGGAAAACCGTACCGGTTAATCAACTCAATAGCTAAGTGGACTAGCCAAAATATTTAATACGTTGTGTAGGTTAGTCAATCACCTGCAAGTGCTTAAAAAGGTTTTGCAAAGCGCCTTTTGACACCCAACTAGAGCTAGGGAAATTGTTTTGCATAGCAATTTCCCTCCCTCGCTAAGAAGTCAATCAAATTTATTCTAATGAGCCATCACAATGCTTCTTTAAACTTTTCACACGCACCTAATGAACATAATGTTGCATTGAGTGAGCAGTCTCTGCATGAAATACAAATGCAGCTCATGAATAAACAAGAACTAAGGCTCAGATATATACAACTAATGAATGATGCACAAAAGATACTTGGTAAAGATGAGGCTATTGACTTGATCAAAGAATCTGAGGTGATCTGGGAAAAATTGAGTGTGTAAATAGTTTTCTTTATGGAGAAAATATTACAAATGAGACGTATGTCGAAAATCTCTATCTTAATGTTTTGGAAAGGGACCTAGATCAAGGCGGATATGATTACTGGGTAGGTAATTTAAATAATGGTATGGAGCAAAGACATTAAGTTCTCTTAGGTTTTTCTGAGTCGGCAGAGAATAAAATTCTTTTTACTGAGATGACATGATTTGGTTGATCGAGATAAAAAATAACAATGTTAATTGACTGCTAAAAATATTATCCACATTCAGTAGAAATAAAACAGTAACCTGTTTCTTGAGATCAATTGCTATGACTGGGTTGATGGTTATGTTGGTATCAATGCCGATTACACAACTTAGACTAAAAAACTAGTGTCAGCAGTAGTTTATAGAGGCTAAAAAAGATTGGTAATCTTATGATAATCATACTAAACGACATATTTAAGCCTATCACTCGACCTTACGGGACCCCATGGGGGAAGCGAGTCCTCGCTCTATACGTAATCACCTCTCAGACATTTCTGGTAATTTTTTAAGGACCCAAAGAGAGACAAAAGCAATCTCTATTTCAGATCTTAAAGTAAATAATTTGTAGTGAGCTTGTGATCTAGCCTTGTAGGCTTAGGTCATTCTTGTTGTTCGAAACCTGTTTTCTCTGCTCCACAGATAGGACAAACTCAGCTGGCTGGCAAATCTTCAAACTTGGTGCCTGGTGAGATTCCGTTATCAGGATCACCAGCTTCTTCGTTGTATACATAAGGACAATCGGGACATTGATATTCCATTGATTTAGTCCTCTTAGAAATGAAAATAGGGAATTTTTTTTAAAGAGCGCGTAGAAGTCTCAGGTTTAGAGCAGAACCCAAATTGCAAACACTCCATCTCAATATCATCGATGTATTGGTGTTGATGCTTGGGTAAATCAAATAATGATTCGCGTGCGCTCTTAAGCATGTGGACAAAAGGATTTCCGCAAGACATGATGGCTCCTCCTAAATAGTGGGATCCTGGTGTTTAATCAGGGTCTCGGGTGTTCCGACAATGCAGAGACCGCACGAAAGATGTGATTCTCTGTTCACAGAGTCAATAGCACTTATTTATTTCTTAGATCTTCAAGAGTGCTTTGGCTCTTAACTTATGTCTACTCCTACCTATTAGAAATCTCTATGAGGACAACCCACGTGTAGAAATACTTTGGTGTTCTTACCCATAGTAATTTCTGTTCAGTAGTAGTAAAACAGTCTCAGGAGTCAACGCACTTCCTTAGGTCTGGAGTGATGGACTCAAAGGGGGCGACCAAAATCTTGCTCCCTTACTACTTTAGAGGCATATCTATGACTAGAAAAAGAGACAAGATCTGGACAGCAATTATTGCAACTAAGCAATGGTTCACCAAACTTTTTACTAGTGAGGCAGATGCTTTAGTTGATGACTTCGGCAATAATCCACCACCAGAGATAGGAACTCAATCTTATTCAGGTGATATCCACGACAAAGGAGATTGAAAACTATTAGCTTCTATCCCTTCGATAAGACCTTCCTGTTTTGGTCTTCTCAGCTGGCACATCAATATTGACCCAGATCTTTCTTTCTTCCTTTGGAATGGTTGTGTTTTCACTGATGTCTTTCCACTTTAGTTTTCGCATTGAGCCAGGTCTTATCCCAGTATCAATCGACACTCTCATGGCTAAGTAAGATAATTCTCTATGAACTAATTGCTTCTTACTTCGTGGTCCTTTGAAGGCAATATTGGAGATGGTTTCATACCTACCTTGACTGTCTTTTTGATGGTGTAGTTTTCATCCAATATCCTCGTCTTGCCTTTGATGTAGTAGAGGCGAGCAACTCTCTCAAGCTCTTCCCACTCTTTAGCGGCTAGATCATCTCTACGATGCTTCTTATCTTTTGACTGCTTGATAGAGGGGATAGATGGAACGTTATCTTGATAAATAAAGTTGTTGCCGACAGCTATCTGTTTAAACATTCTTCTGAGACATGACATCTCAGCTGTGATGGGCAAACCCTCTCTTTGTATACATGACGACTCGGTCTCTCTATTGAAATTTCTTTCCAAAAGTGGAGGTGTTAATGAAGAGAATATCTTGTGGGATAAGTTCTCTATTCTTTACACATTGAATCCATTCTCTATATTCTTGACCAATCGCTAATTGATCTCCAGTGTTTAGATGATCGGTTCTTCTTAAGGCATGGCATATAACTTCTGACATTGTTTCCTCAATCGAATGAAGGGATTCCATTGGCTAGAAGTAGCTGTCCCAGGCTACCTATTTAACTGAGTGTGTAAAGCATCAACCCTATGAGGGGGCTTTTGAGTCCATGAATAGACGTTATGAGGTTTTAGGAATTTGAGTTAAAAATTTGAGCCTTAATGGAGCAATGAAGAACTAAGTTCGAGAATCAATCCGAGGTGTATTTTTAGACTTTTGACTAACTATTTGATGCCATAAAAGATTGGCTTCTTTCGCTAAATCAATATATTCACTTCTGCCTTCAACCTTCTTCATCTTCAACAATGTGAATGCGTATCGGTAGGTGAGTTTTTTGGTCATAACTATCAATGTCGGCTGATAAAAGGATCTATCAAGACGCGAAACCAGATTGTATTTAATGTAACAGTATGAACATTTTCTTTTGAAAAGCATGTCATAGCTAGATTATTTGTCCGTGGGTAGCCAGGTTGAAGTCCTATCGAATCTCTGAAGGGTTGTCTTCATTTGATCGTTGGTTTCTCCATATTCATTTAAGAAGCAATAACCACGGTCCTTTCAGGGTTTGAATAAATTAGATATATGAATATAAGTCAACGTATTACTATTGCATTGGCGGCTAGGAGGGTTTCTTATCTCGATAGCCTTAAGAGGTACGAAGATAGCTATGCTGTTAGCCAAGAATTTTGTGAATGGACTACCTGTTTGAATGTCTATCCAGAGGGACTTAAATCTGCAACGCTAAAGGTTCCAGATTTCAACAAGGTAAACCGTACTGGACAATCAACGCAATCGTAAAATCACTTAGCCAAAATATAAAAATGCTGGGATCAGTACCAACGAGAGACAGGAAGATTGTTCTGTCGGAAGCCAGTCTTCTTCTTCTCGCTAAGTAGTTATTGAAATCTAGAACAATGAGTCACCACAACGCCACCCTTGATTTCTCTTATGCACCATATAAGAACAAGGCTTCTTTAAGTGAATTAGATCGAGAAATAGAAATGGGAGAACTAAGGCTGAGATATATACAGCTAATGAGAGATATTTATAAGACTCTTGGAAAGGAAGATGCGATTGAATTGATTAAAGAATCAGATGGTATCTGGGAAAAACTTACTTCTTGACTAGGTTTTAGTACAAGGAAAAACATGAGTTTATTCTTTAATCCTCTAGATAGCTACCTACAGCACTCTTTCTTCGTCCTTTGATTCCATGTTCAATTTCTGTTCGCCCCTTCGATTTTCTACCCACATCTAGCTTTGCGTAATATCTTTCGCAGACTGCAATGCTATGACCCGCAAGCTTGGCGACGTCATAAATATCCTTGCCTTGCAAAATCAAATTGCAAATGAAAGTACTTCTTAAGCTGTAAGGGGTGTAGTTCCTATCGCTAAAGACATAGGGTTTCAATTCGTCTCCACATAGTTCGATCATCCTTATCCATATTGTATTGAACATTGAGTATGGAAATTGCTTCATCTCATTAGCTGGGTTGCCAAAGATTAAATCTGTATCTTTAATCTTTTGGTCTGGATAGTATCGACTTAAGTACTCTTTTTGTTCTTTCCTCCATTCAAGTAGTTGACTATCCACTCCACTAGTGGGTACGGCTCTTTGTTTCCCAGCCTTAGTATCTTTTATATAAATAATTGCGATCCATTTATCTTCTGTTTCCCTTTTGGACTTGCTCCATCGTCCTACGTTCTCCCTTTTGACATCACACCATCTCAACTTATTCAGTTCAATGTTTGGACGTAAGCCACTGTTTTTACAAATTAAACACCATCGATAAAACAACTGATTGAATTAGACACCTCTACCGTTTACTGAATACTTAGCGGGACCTCTTCCTGTCTCTCTGTTTTTAATCATCTGCTTCAAAGTCTTTACTACTAAATTCCAGTTCCCTTCTTCTATGAGAGGCGGGTTGGCATCTAGTTCGGATTCTTTAATGACTATCTTTGGCATTAATCTTTTTTCATCTAGTGAGTTGATTAATAATCCTCTTGGTTTGCAGTAGCCAATGAGAAAATCTTTAAAGTAAATCAGTTCAATTCTTCTAGTCGACTTTTTTGCTTTTCTCCAAGTTATGTACTCATGAAAAGTGTTGTTATGTATTTGGTGGGTTTTCTCGATTCCTCTGTAGCTGAGATACTTCTCGAGCTGTTTTAAACCTTGTGCTTTATTTTGTAGAGATTTTTCTTTTAACAGACCAGCATCTACTTTTTTTGCTCTTCATCAAGGAAGTTATTGAGGCACTTTCTAATACTGACTTTCTTTGATCTAACCATATTCTCGGTAATCATTCTTGCGCGTTCTCTTGGACTATTGGTTTCGATTTCATACTGAGCTTTTCTGATCGCTACCTCTTGCGCATGCTCTAAGATCTCGCTTCTTAATGCGTTACATGCATCGAGTGACTTATCAATGGCAGCCTTTAACGTATTGGCTCCATCAATAACTTTGTATCTGTACTTCTTAGTCCCTGGGATTAGTTCACGATATAAGAAAACATCAGGAGCTCTTGTGAAAGACAAGACAACGCCTTTACCTCCGAAAACTTTTGATTTCTCTGCAATATTCGGCATGAAAAAAACTCTTGCCGTACTGAAAGCAGCGTAGCAAGAGTTTGACTAAAGTTGGACTAAGGTTGTAAAAAGCCAGTAGTAGCCTAGTTCTAAACTTTTCTTGAATAATACTCAACAACTAACAATTCATTAATTTCAATGGCAACCCATTCCCTATCGGTCTTTGCAGAAATCTTTGCAGAGAGTTTGGTTTTATCAAGCTCAAGGTGTGGAGGAACATTCGCAAGACCTGGGAATTCTAAGTTGGCTTGAGCCAATTGCTTACTAGCTTTGTTATCTCTAATAGCAATAACATCTCCAGCCTTACATTGGTAACTTGCAATGTCAGTGATCTTGCCATTAACAGTTACGTGTCCATGATTTACTAACTGCCTTGCGCCTGGGATCGTAGGTCCAAATCCAAGTCTAAAACAAACATTATCCAGCCTATTTTCCAGAAGCTTTAAGAGATTTGTTCCCGTGGAACCCTCCTGAGCACGAGCTTTCTTTACATAGCGAACAAGCTGGCGTTCAGAAATACCATAGTTGAATCGAAGCTTTTGTTTTTCTTCGAGTCGGATCGCGTATTCAGAGCGCTTGCGACGGGCTTGGCCGTGCTGACCTGGGGGATGAGACCTTTTTGCGGCCTTCCGGGTGAGACCAGGTAGGTCTCCCAAGCGACGCGTGATCCTCAAACGAGGTCCGCGGTATCTAGACATAGGGTTTAATTTGGAAAATGTTTACTGGCAAAGGTAATCTGGAAGTAAATCCATAGACCAATTATTCACCAGTTTCTTATTCTATCTAAAGATGCTAACAAAGATCAATAAAGCTATCGAAATTGTTTTGGTTAGTCTGATTTCCTTTTATCAGAAGTGGATTTCGCCATTGTTTGGACCGAGTTGTCGATTTATCCCTAGTTGCAGCGCTTATGGGATAGAAGCAGTCAATAAGCATGGTCCTTGGAAAGGTGGTTGGCTGACTTTGAAAAGGTTAAGTAGATGTCATCCTTTTACACCTTGTGGCTGTGACCCGGTTCCAGAAAAATGAACTCAGAGGTATTGATCTTATATACACGTAAAGGGTGCGGCTTGTGTCAAACACTTGAGAAAAAATTGTCTAATATATTACTGGAAAAGTTAAATCCTTCTATTGCATTTTTCATTGTCGATATAGATAGTGAGAAAGTATCTTTAGATATTCAAATGAAGTATACAAATGAGGTCCCAGTATTAGTTCTTGATTCAACTAGACTATCAAAAAAGATTGAATTACCTCGGGTTTCACCACGTTTAAAAGATGACATGCTTTTATCTTGGATACAAAAGAATTTGAATATTTTTTACCAAACAGATTAAGAAAATAATCAATTCCTCTTTTTATTAAACTACTTTATTGATCTCAAAGAGAAAAACTTAATTTATTGTTTTTATGAATAAAATTATTTTATTAAAGATATTAAATTTG
>QCHU01000021.1 GCA_003279455.1 Prochlorococcus sp. AG-402-G19 | reverse complement strand
GGTGTTTCACTTGAGTTGATAAGATAGCGTTTATTAATAATTATTCCTCTGAGGAAAACTAATAATCTTCTTTTATCAGTACATTTACTATTCACGATTTTTCCGAACCTGAACTAGGCGATAAAAGTTGGTGAATTAGAAAAATAAACCGAACCATGTAAACCGAATGTCAATCACTCACGATATTGTTTCTTTTATTGGACAATTAGATACGTGCATTGATAAATAAAAAATGAAATCTTTTAATGGAGTGTCTTTAGAAGAAGATATCTTCTTAAATTATGAGCAATATTCTAACCTTTTAGAAGATTTTGAGTGGTTATGAAAACCACGGAATTACTTTTAATATTTTTTTCATTGTCATTTTCGTTTTTAGGTATCTCTTTACTTATTTTTTATTAGATCTATTTTTACATCCTGCTGATTCGTTTATTTCTTTTGGATTAATTACTTATTTTCATTAGGCTTAAACAATGCTTTTATAATTATTGAGTAATTGCATTCTCATTTTTCGAAATTTTATCTAATGGAAGATCAAATTAATGCTGCCGAAAATGCCAAATCTATTTCAGCCGAAATATGCCAATGGTCAGGAGTTGTATTTGGTATTTTGTTTGGGATAGGTTTCTTATTGGCTGAAGTTAAAAAAAATGATTTAAAATCTTTACCTTGGTGGAAGCCAATTTCAGCCCTTGTAACAGGAGCTGCGATATCAGCGCATGGTAGCAATGTTATAAACAATAAGCGGACAGCAGAATTAACTGCTTTGTTAGTTAGATCAACTAACAGTGCATCTGAGTTGCCAATTTCACATTCATCTGAATATTCAGATCTCTTGGAAGATTCTGAAAACAAATGAATTTATAAAAATACTAACTTAACATCATCGCTGTCTAATGCTCTTAGGACTTTCTTTATTAATTAAGTAGCTAGAAAAGAAAAACCTAAAAACGTCATTGACAATGAAGAAAATATCAAAATCAACTCGATGTATTTCATTTGATTACTCTTATTGAATTACTCTTTGTGGTTGAGCTTGATAAGAACAGATACCAAATTGCAAGCACTCCATTTCTTCATCGTTTTTTGATGGGAGCTTTGAAAAATTCAGTCTTTCAGACAGTTGACTAAGAACAAGTCTTGCAGCATTTTCAGCAGCTTCAGTAGTCAATTGAGCAAAGCGATTTCCGTAGGACATAGGAGTTCGGAGATCTATATTTCTTTTCTACTCCTATTGGGGCAATTAAACCTAGAGAGTAACTACTCAAGTATTTATGCTGTCTTTTAATAGCTTATTAGTAACTTTAATTTTGGATATAAATAGATGCTTATTTTAGAGCAAGACTTTTAAGTATTTTTAAGTGAGATATACAACATTTTTATATTTGAATAAATTCCTGAAGTTGCGTAAGGAAAGATTAGTTTTATCCAAAATATAACTCTTCTGATCTAGGTGATTTGGTTTGTATAGAACAAATACCAAACTGTAAGCATTCCTGATCCTCATCGTTTCTTGGATTCTTCATTGAAATATTAGTGAAGATTATTTTTTGTATGCTTTGAATTAAAGGTTTGAATGGATTAAAGGTCATAATTAAGCTCCCTAAATACCCTTTTAACTTTTTACTATGATCGTGTAGCAAAAACTAGAGAGTAAACCCCAAAGTATTTATACGCGTTTACAGGGTGTGAAGAGACCGTTTTAAGTATTAAATGATACGCCTAGATTTAATAATATCTAAAGTTATCGAATGATCAAAACATTAATAAGAGCAATGTATTCTGCTTTTATTTCTATTGTCTTAATCTCAATTATTCTGGCTGGCTGGACTATTTTTGCTTTTGTTTCCCAACCCACAAAATCTGGTGAAATAATTCATGTGATACAAGATATGTACGAAAGTCAGAAGTCAGTAATCATAGACGTTGTTGATCTTTCGAAATTACTAATAAAGAATACAAGTGAAACAATAGCTGGTGAAGATAATAACCTTTTAACAGAATCAGAACTCCTGACAGATCAAGAAGACAAGTCTCTATTTGATGAGCCTTCAATTCAAGAAGACAATGGTGAGAATCCTCTCGGGATATTCATTGAACCATCCTTTTCTGAAGTAAGCGAAGATAATTTGCCTGAAATTAGTGTAGGAACATTAGACAGTGATCAAAGTGAGGTGTCTATGAATGAAATGGAAAGAGAAATGGACATGAATTAGTCAATTAAACGAACTTTCTAAAAAGGCTTTAATATTGCTTTGCTTCTAATTTTTCTTATGAATAAAATTCTACCTTTAATATTTGCCCTTTCTTTTACGGCAGCTCCAGTTTTAGCGTGGGGTGAAGGTGGATGTTCTTTATCTAATAAGAACAAAGCAAGTCAAGATGAGACTTTTGAGCAAGTTGATAGTTCCGATTCTATCGATAGGTAATTTCAAGAAAATGAGTATCTCATTTCTAATTCGAATTTTTTCTTTCTCTCTTGGTCTTCTTCTGATTCTTTGTCCTGCCGCTGTTAATGCAGATGAATTAAATTCATCGCTTACAGACTCTGATCCTACTGAAACCATTCAAGATGTTAGGCAAATGACAGAAAAGCAAATGAACGATCTTTTTGGCGAAGATCCATATTTAGGCCAAACTTCTTATCTTCAGTCTCCGGATGGCTATAGTCAAAGAGAAAAATCGAAATAATTGAACTTTCATTATTGAGGAAAAGCAAAGTAAAGCATGGAGAAAAAGTTTCCTCGTATTAATAAAACAATGTCATTCAAGAAAAGTACTAGTTGATCATTTGACTATTATCTTTACGTATTAAATTCTTTCCTTGACTGTATAAATACTTGAGTGTTCCTCCCCATAGATTTCTTAAACCAATATGAGTAGAAATTAAGCAGGTTGTTTAGATGTCTAACCATGCCATTTTCAAAGCAATTATTTCGAAATTTTTCAGGGGTTTCTATTCAAGGAAATGAAATGTCTGATTTATTTTCTAATTACAAGCCAAAATATGATGATGATGTGATGGAGTGCTTGCAATTTGGTATCTGTTCTACTCGTCCAGCTCCCCCAAGAGAAATACCCTATTTTCATTTTTGAACAACGACTTTCCTTATATAACATTCCACTATTTATTAGTACTTAATTAGCCAGAGTTAGCCAGGGTTAACCAGCGTAAAGTTATTAAAATTAAAACAGTCGTAACTAAAGGGAATGCTGGGTAACGAGTTTTGAAATTAGCAGGAGGCCAGGGAGACCAGGAGATGAGTCTTCCTTTTGGTTCTTTAATTACATCTTTTTTTTCTGAAATCTTTGACGCCTTTGGCAGGAATCCAAGTTTTTTGCCTTTTTTTACTTCTGACATGGTTATTTCAATAAATCAAAATATTAAAAGGTCAATTTTGTGATTGTGACTTTAATAGAGGTAGAGTTTTGTTCGATTTTTTTGTTTTTTTTAAGAAGTCACATACACAAATATACTTAAGAGTTGAATAGTATTTAAATAATTGTTTGTTTGTACTTTTCATTAAAGAAGCCTTAGCTCTAAGAATCTCTCGTGCAATGTTCAATGAGAGAAAAAGTGTTGAGAGTTTTAATGCTTATCAATGTATACGAAGTTATCTAGTCGACTTAACAATGAATGAGTTGATTGAACTTGCGAGGGAATATGGAGTTGAAGTACCTAAAATTACATAATGGAAAACAAAAGATTGGAGGTTAACCCTACACGCAGTTAACTAGAGGCCTTCACAGAATATTCTTTGATAATTCTGAAAAAAAAATTTAGTAATGAGTAGGCACAATGTTCGAGTAAGAGCGAAGCTTCCGCATGGAATTATAAAGACGGTTCAGAAATGCAAGGTAGACGATCGTGCAGAAAAGCTTCACATGTTTACTAAAATAGTTATGGAAAAGCAGGCATTGAGAGAGAGATATATTCAGTTAATGAATGATGCTGAAAGAGCCGTTGGTAGAAAAGAGGCTCTCTATCTTTTCAGGGATGCTGAAATTATTTGGAAAAAAATTAACAGCTAATATGGTTTTAATTTGTTCGTTCTATAATACAAGTTAAATTATAGGAATCTTGAATTTTTGGATTGAAAAAATATTTTCTCAATCTTGATTTGCTTGTGTTTTTAAGTCTGAGAGATCATCAGTTTTTTATCAGAATAAATTCCAATAATAGTTTTGGTTCCCAGGTCGTATATGGAGTCAAAATCAGAAATTAACTCTGTATCTTCTGCGTTTAGTGGATTTATCTTTTCGATATTATCCATTATTTATAAACAGATGAGTCAAAATTTATTTTAAGTTGATTTGAGTTGTTAGCAAATTGGCCTAGTCCCCACAACTCACCTCTTTTTGAAGCTTCAACGATTGATTCGTTGAATTCGGCGATCTGTGATGACGTTGGTCTAAATGGATATGGGTGGAATACCAACAGATAGTTGGTGATAATTAATCACTCCAAAAGAAATTGCTGCGGGAATGAACCAACTAAATGGAAGAAAAATTCTGATTTTGGATTTGGTTTCCTCTGACATGGTTTTAAAATTTTATTTTAATTATGCTTTGATTCTTTTTCTATTGTGGGAATAATTAGGTCGGTTACCTTTAAAAAAGGGGGTTAGATTCTTTTTATGTTTGTTTTTCTTATTGTAGAAAAATCAACCTTTGTTTTTTAATTCGGTAGTCCCAATATCACGTAATTTAACTTCTTATCTTGATTCAAGATGAGCAACTGTAATGAGAAACCCCACCTGTTCCAAAGAATTTCTTGGGCTTGAGTCTGTCATATTTTTTTTGTACCACTAGTGATTGTTCTTCGTAAGGCTTGTCTAAAACAGCTTGTAGTTCGTTTATGAGACCATACTCGCCTTTCTCTGCCATTTCGTATGCTGGTGTGATGAGCCATTCCCGCCATGTGTATTTTGGATTAATGCATTTCATTTCTGCTGATATTTCATTTTGATCACCTTTGTTAATCACGTGCTCCCGCCACCTTTGTAGCCAATTAATCCATTTAGTCTCAATCTCTTCTGAAATTGGTAGATAGAAACTATCTTTTAAGTCGTTAAGTGTTTTTGGAATATTTGAAAGTTTTCTGAAAAAGATTGTGTAGTCGACCTTTGTGTAAAACATGAGCTGTAGCATTTCATTTACTAGAGGTGCGTTATAGGTGACTAGGCCGAGTTTCTTTGTCCACATGTTCTCCATTTTCTGATTCATAACTGAAGTAAACCCATCCCGGATGGTATCTATCCTGTCCAGTGCCTCTGCGTTGCCGGTAAGCAGAGGTCGAAGCGCACCCAAAAACATTTGATAATTTGCTTCGGCAGCAACTTGTTGGTTAAAGAATGCAAAATGCTCACCACCTCCTGTCCAAGGTTGGAATCTGGGATCGAAGAGTTCGCAGAATCCAAATGGACCGTAATCGAGAGTGAAACCTCCAGCAGCGCAGTTGTCACTGTTGAAATTTCCTTGGCAATAGCCGATCCGTATCCAATTGGCTACTAATGATGTTAGTCGTTCTCGGAATGAATTTGCGAGCTCAACGACTTGATTGCTAAAGCTAAGAGTGGGATCAATTTCTTCCTTATAATTTCTCACGATTAAGTGTTTAACTATCATCTCGAGCTCTTTCATTGCATCTTGATGTTCATTGTTTCGTACTCGACGTGCGAAGAGTTCTATTTGACCTACCCGTAAAAAAGATGGTGCGACTCGTGTTGAAATTGCAGCTGGGGTTTCTACCAATATGTCTGGATCGATTGAATTGGAGTCTTTTGTATACCAAGGCCTACGGACTGTTTCAGATTTAGAGACATATAGTGTTAAAGAACGTGATGTTGGTACTCCGAGTGACTGCATATAATCCTGCGCTAAAAACTCACGAACACTTGAACGAAGCACTGCTCGTCCATCAGCTCCTCTGCAGTATGGTGTTGGACCTCCTCCTTTAAGTTGCATCTCCCATCTTTTGCCATTAAAGAGACCTTCAAACACTGAAATAGCTCTCCCATCCCCGTAGCCGTTACCTGTCCCGAATGGACACTGTTGAGTATATTCAGTTCCATAGATAGATAGTGCATAACCGGTAGCCCAACCAACTGGCCGCATCGGCTTTGTCGCAACGCTTATGTCGCCGGAGAATAGTCGACGAAAAAGTTCATCTAGAGCAAGTTCAGGACTCAAACCTAACTCGTTAAATAATTTTTTACTGTGAGAGACATATTCTGGTTTTGGTATTGCTGTTGGAGTGACTGGTACATAGTGACCAGAAAAAACTTCTCTTGTTAGGTGGTCGTCACCATCATCTGTTGCCTGTGGATCAGGTTCGAGAGAATCCATGAATGAGTAGTCAGCTTGTTTTGCAAACTCAGAGAAAGTTCTTGTTGTCGGCATAGCTTTAGTACTGCTGATTGTTACCTATTTGTAAATGGCTAAGTCTTAAATTTGATAATACTTTCATTTATATTACTAGCATAGATTCGAAACTTTTATGTTCTTAAATTTTGTTTTAACCAACCGTCAAGTCTAAAAATGAAGAGCAAAATATTTTGAATCAGCTTTATTTTCGATAAAGTTTCAAGACTAAAACTTTAGAGCTAATTAACCCCATATAAGGTTAATTCGTATCAGCTACATTTTTAAAGAACTCAGAATTAACCATCAAATCTGATTCTTTTTACTGTCATTACTAGTGATTTTGTAAATTGGTGATTATCTAAAAAGACCTCTTTTTTTCTTTGGAGTTTTTGACTGAAGCTTTTCTTCTACAGCTAATAATGCTTTCTTATGAGCAATTTTAGATTCAACCATTGTTGTGATGGATATCAAAAATAAGCCTCCTATTCCAATTAATTGTTCGGCTTTTGTTGGCTCTGTATCACCATTTAAGATTGCTCCTAGAACGAACCAAGCTGTAGCTGCTCCTCCAGTTGCAAAGTAAGGAATCCAGCGTCGTTGGTAAAGGTATCCAGCCCCTAAGCCAGGAAGGAAATTTAATGTTGTAGCAACCCATCCACTGGATGCAGCAAGAATTTGTTCCTTAGAGGGGTTATCCATGTAAATCTCTAAAAATCAAATTATGTCGATATCAATTGTTTTCTGTGGACTGAATTTGCTGTTGTGAGTTACACCACACAATTAGAATTTATTTTCGATTTTTTTCAAGCGGATGACCAGACTCGAACTGGCGACATTCAGCTTGGGAAGCTGACGTTCTACCACTGAACTACACCCGCAGATCTTTAGGTTAGCGAGGTTAAATGCCTACCCTATCTTTAGACACTTTCTGAAATGAGAGTCTAATCAGTTCTTTTAATGCCCATATTTTTGTTTTTGCAATCTTTTTCTATTTCTTTTTTGATCATCTCATAAAGCGCTAATTCTTCTGGATCTTCAGAACCAAGTCCATACCCCATCGTTGCAGCAATATAAATCTTGTGTTGTCTATGAGAACTCAGACTCATTAGCTTTTAAACATTAATCAATGTAATTGGATGAATCATCTTACTTAAGATGATAACTGCAAATGTAATTTTAAAAAATCATAGCAATCTTGAAGTTGATCAATATCTTATTAAGCAGAAATGATTTCTTTTTTTCTTGATCTCTTTAAAACTGCGTAAAAAGCTAAGACACTTATCGTTCCAGATGGACCTATAAATACATGCCATATTTGTTCGCCTGAACTTGAAAGTAGAATCCCAAAGAATGTAGTAAAGAATACTCCCGTGATGGGATAAATAAAGAAGAACCAATCTTTAAATCGGTTCCACCATTGCGATATAAGTAGAATACTTATTAATACCTGAATTAAAAGAGTTGTTGACTTGTCTAGTAACCAATAAGAAAAAACCGCGGCAATTATTAACAAAATATTGCTAGTTATGATCGACTTGTTTTTAGCTACTGAAATAGTTAAGAGCGATAATCCAATAGAAAGAAATGAATAAAACAGCCAATTATATATTGATGAGTGATCTATATATATCCAATCCGTAGTCGTATGATCGAACATCTCAAACATTGAAGCAAGTCCTAGTGAGATAAAGGCAAAAGGTGGTAGCAGAGGAAATCTAATTTGCTTGAATCTGTTTATGGACTTAATTCCAATAAGGATAGGGATGAGAAATGCTTGTAGATGTGCTAATAACAATAATGATTTGAAGGTCAATTAAGTTAATTTGGAGCTAATACGAAATTAGCAACTTTATTGAAATCTTCCTATTACAAGAACTAATATTTTTTAAAGAAACTTACCAATGATTGAAACCGGGTTAGTTGTTTAACAGAGGAAACCCGAGGACGGACTAGGCGAATATTTGGACGTTGACCGCACATTCCAAAAATAATTAAAGTGTATTTCTAAATTCAAGCTAATACTAAGATAAAAGCAACAAGTAAATCAGTAAGAAGATATGTTCTTAATTCCTCCAGACTCACTTTCAAGATTATTGGTTGTAATGGTGGCGACAGTTGTTGAGAAAATGAATTTTTTTGCGGTTTTAGATCCTTTAATAACAACCTTTATGCAAGTTGCACTTGTCATTGGACCATTGAGTCTTGTGGGTTTGGTTTTGCTACTTATGAAAATTGAAAAAGATCATCCAGAACGTATACGATGGAAGTGATGAGAAAAGAAAATCAATTCAACTCCGATTCGAATTATCCAGAAAACTTTTGGCCGAAAATATTAACTCTTCTCTGTACTGGGGCTTTTATTTATTGGGTAATGACTTCTCAAAATGCTGATAAAACTCTCGATCAATATCTTTTTGACCCAATTCTCAGACTATTTGACAGAATAAAAATCAATGATTTTTCGTAAATGATTAACAGACTTATTTCAAGTGAAAGATCCAAATGGATTTTTGTGATTGGTGTGGTTGCCATTGGTGCAGGATTCACAGCAAAGAATGTGATCTCCTATCCAACTGAATGTATGAGCGAAGAAGTTGTACAAGACTTTGTTACACCTAAAGGAACCACAAGGAATTTCACCATTTTCTAGTTTTTTTTCCTCAATAAGTCAAAAAAGGCTCTACATTTGAAGAAAGAAATTTTAAAATGTTTTTCTTTAATCCATTTTGGCCTTTAACAGCTTTAAGAATCGCTTCATTAAAAGCAACTTCAACATTACTTTTACTTCTTTTAATTAAATCAAACCTTCTTCGTTTGAAAGGTGGACTGATAGGCGGACTCGTTGCACTTACACTTATTTCTGGATTAATTGTCTCATCAACAGTTGCTGGTGGAGCTGCTTACTACATTCTTCAAAATAAGAAATCAAATGATGATGAAGTAAACATGTCTGACGATGATGTAATTAATGCAGAAGCTGTTTCAGCTTGATTTCGTTTTGCAGTTACGTGCTAAAGATGGTTAATTGCTCATTTCTTACTAATTGTTTTAAGCACCCCTCTAACAAATTATCTTAGGTGGTTTTTTATTGTTCAACTGAATAATTATGAGAAATAAAAATTAGATTATTGAACTATCTATTGGTTTATAAACAAATTTAGAATTTCATTTTTTAAATTGTCCATCGATTTAATAATCAGATCTGCACCTGCTTTTCTCAACTCTGCCTCATAACTTAGACGTTTCTCTCGACTTGAATCTATATGTAAATGTGGGGGGGCAATAGCGATACTGATAAATTTCTGATCAGGGATCTTAATTCGAGCATTTATTACTGTTTTAACATCTGCAACAGTATCTCCAATATATGCAATTGGAGGGTTGGAAAGGCCTAAAGGATTTTTTGAGAGTTTAGAAGATAGTGAAATAAAACCTGTTGGATCAGGTTTTTCAGGCGCTTCACCCATTGCAATCAAGGGAGCATAAGCTAAGCCAAGCCTCTGCTCTAAGACGAATTTCGCTGATGGTAATTCAGCTCCACTTACGAAACCCCAACCAATTCTTCGCTGAGTTAATTCCTTAAAAAGTGTTTGTTTGACTAATAAAGTTTCATCTTTAATAAAACCTGACCATTCACTAGAGTCATGGTTTGGATCTCCACCAAAATAAAAGTTTTCAAAGCATTCAATTAATATTTCTCTAGACGGAGCTGAAAAAGAAAGATTGTTTGTTTTTACATGTCTATTAATCATTTCTAGGCTCAAATCCCAATCATTGTTCCAACAGCCTTCAGTTTTTATAGAATCAATATCTTCTATCGAGGGTCTCCACCCACTAAAAAAATTTACAGTTTCTTGGATAGCCAATCGATAACTGTTTGTTACGTCACGAATAACCCCATCTATATCAAATAAAATTAGGCCAATATTATTCATCATTGAGTTTCTCTTCTGATTAAAGATGTTCAATGAAATTTATTGTTTAGTTGAAGCTTAAGTTCTAATTCACGATCTTTGAGACCTTTTTCATTTTTAATAATTCGATTACCGACCCAGGCAATTCCTATTCCAATGGTTGCGGGTATACCAATTACTGAAAATCTCGTAAGGTCTTGCATTCTTTTTGCTAGATAATAAAGAAGATTTGTTTGAGTCTTCTTTGACGTTAACAAGCAATTTTAAAAATTAAAATATTAAGTGAATTTCAACTTGTTTTGGTTCTTCTTAAATCTCTCCATAAGCAGGCCATCAAATAGAAATAACCAGCCATTGCAATTATAAAAAATGATGTCATCAGCTTTGCTCTACAGTGGACATTTGAAAAATTGAAGCAGAACTAACTACTAAAAGTATTCCGAATAAAATTATGTGATATGGAGTAAGCATGTTAAAAAAAATAAAATCCTGATTAATCTAACCAACGAACTAAGTCGATGTTGTAGTGCAATGCGAAGATTTTTGGGGTGGTTACACCAATATTTGAGAATATGAGGTAAAACCATATTGAATAAATTGGAATGTAATGGTTAGTTTCCTTTTCTTAATACTAAAGCCAGTACTCTTTTTGATGTTGAAAAAATTTTTCAAGAAGCAAATGAAAGCTTTTATTATCAGTGCAATTGAGTGGCTAGTTCTCCAAACAGACAATGATTTAGACGATAAGATTCTTGCGAAGGTGAAAAGTGGAATGAAATTGGGTGTCGTTTGATCAAATGCTTAAGCAAGTGGTAAATGGATTTACAATATTGACTCCATGCAAAACACATTTATATTTATATTTTTATTAGTAGTTAACTGTAAACTATGACTGAAAAATGTGAAACGAAGTGGTCACCCACTGAAGATCAAATCAATAACATCATTATTCCAGTAATGCAGGAAACTGCTCAGCAATACGCTAAGTATGCTAGTGAACTCCAGTGTCCTCCTGCATTTATCGCACTAATGCTTCGAGATATTGCTGATACTTTTGAAGAAGATGCAATAATAGGAGACAAAGGTTGTGATTGTTGTTAAACCACTTTCAATTCGTCTACTAATTAAAAGTCAGCAAGTTAACTATCCAGTTGTACCAATAAAGTATTTTGTTTGATACTTTTTTATTTGCCTATTAAGCACAAGTAACGAGGAATACCCGAACTTTTTGTGTACTGCTTGCCTTGTTCCTCGCATTGAGATATGTTTTTCATTTCTATTTTTTCTATTCCATAAGTACTGTTTTGAAGGATCAACCAAAAACTTTCGGCTTGTGCATTCATAGCTGTCAAAAACATAGCCGATGACAAAAATAATAAATTGCGTTTCATTGATCTTCTCCTAATGTCCAACTCTATCCAGAATTAATTCACGTTTTTGGGGGGAATTTCCTTTTTTTGTACCCGAACTGGTTAGCCCTACCTGAACCGACCTTTGGGGATAGATTATTCCTGGTTATATTCAAGTAATTAATTTAAATTTTAAAAACACTTTAGCAATGACAGCGATTAATAAAATTACTGCCGCTAAGCTTCTAGTTTTAATAAACCTTCCTGTTTTGCTTTTAATAGCAGGTGTTTACCAAATAGGTTCTGCAGTAATAGTTTAATTATTGTTCTAGCTAATTATTGTTTCTTGTTATGGCCAAATGGATTCCGTCCCAAGAGCAAAAGTCAGGTTTAATAAGTAGAACATTCGAATTTTTTATTGATGAGTTAGCTGAATTGCAGGATGAGCTTGATTGCCCAGATGAATTCATATGTGATTTCCTTGAAGTTGTTAAAAATCGATGATCACTTGATAGTTGTCATTCAAAGGCTAGGCAGCATAAAAGAGATAATCCAAGCTCCTACTGAAAATGCAAATCGAAAGTTGGCTTGTGAAAAAAGATCGAGTCTGGGCAATGAGGTTTTTAAAAGATAAACACCCTGATTAAGACGGAACTACATACATAAGGGTTCACTACGCTAGTTGCAGGCTCAGATTCCTACACGGCATTACTCCTCATGTTCAATTACATGAAAGTGAGAAGCTAACTTATGAAAAAGCAAGACACCTATGGAGGTCGTCAGTGGAAAAAGAATGGGAAGTCTCTACGAAACCCTTATGGGAGACCTCTTAAAGCTTAAAAAAAATTAGCAGAATTCTCTTTTACGTTGATATTTAAGAAAAAAAGATTTTGAAATTTGAGTATATACCACTAGATAGTTTTGTATCCAGATGAACTACACGTGCCATCCATGCATAACATAATGGTTTTTGTAGCAACTGCTACCAAAACGTTCAACTCGTTACATGACGAGCCGCATCTCGATTTAAGCCAAGGAACGGGGACTTAAATCAACATTCGGAGTATGGATGATGACAACTCTTCTATATCGTGGACAAAACTATGTCCAGCACAAAGAGCAAAAAGCTCAAAAGGATTGTGTTGAGCTGACTTACAGGCGTAATCACTACAACACATGCAGAAGCGATGCTAAGTCTGAGCTAAATTCCCAATTGGCTTATCGCGGTCATCGCTATCAACATTAGTTTGTTAACTATTTTTATAAGGCCCTGCTAGGCAGGGTTTTTTTTTTGCTTAGATAATTATTTTTTGGTTGAACAGCTATTAACTCCTACAAAGTTTATTTTTGTTAGCCCTCATAAACTTTGCAAGTAGATGCTGTTGGATGATTACTACATTCTTTTTCCCAATACTCATCTCTAGTTTCATTGGGAACCGTGTAAGAGAAGTCATGCATTGTTCGAATATCACTTAATGCATTTTTGATTATGTTCAAAGGAGTTTTTAGTTTCATAGTCCTACGTATAGGTATATAGATTTCTAATCGATCTTGTTAAATTTATACACCTCGGCTTTTACTCAAGTAGAATTAACTATTACTCGATTAACGAATCAAAGATAAGAATTTTAAGAGTAGAGGCTATGCTTAAAGCTTTACTAAGTTAAAAAAATATAGTCTGTGGTAATTATCAGTTAATAATCAATTGATGGTCTCATTTTCTAAATGGTTGAGTAGTAATGAATAATCTTGGATTGAACGATGATAAACGCATTTGACGTCTATTTACCAATCTGGATATAAGTAATCGTCTCCTATGGGCTCTTCATAGAATTGACCAACTTTAATTCCATACAAATATTTTGATAGTTTGGCGAATAAATTTTGCATTTAAATAAAAAAAACGGTCTGTGCAGACTCAGACCGTTAGTGAATTACTTCTTTCCTATCTAAATACATTATTTTAGTTAGTGCGATAGTAAGGAATACCCAAATAATTTGTTTTAAGGACAAGCCTAGTCTGTATTAATAGGAATGAACACTGATAAAGGATAGCGGTTCAAACTTTTTTTGGAGTTTAAATAATGTATTTACTTTATTCTTTAAAAAGGAACCAAAACCCAAATCAATAAAAATATATAGAAATAGGGAATAGCAAAAAACCACATAGAAAATAAGATGACATATGAATGTGTCTATGAGATCAGATTCTTTTTCATTAGTTGTTTTTTCTTCAACTTCTATCTTGGGTGACTTAAAATCACTTATTGAATTAGTAGCTATTGACTCAACCCAGCCAAACTGTGCTAGTTCTTGATCGATTATTTTTAGCGCTGAAGTCATAAAAAGAAGAATATTCAAATATTCATCTTTTTATCGTGTTAAAAATCAAGTTCTAGTCCAACGTTACATTTTTTAGTTTTTTATCTAATTTTGCTTGAAGACGAACACATGATTCCAGTTAATTTTTTCCATTGCATCTTTGAACTGCAAGCATGTTTGCATCCGCATGATTCTTTTCTGATTTCCAAATCTTATTTGAAGTTTGACCAATACAAGCAACTTCAGCTGCATTTTTTATCCCTACTGGTATTTGAGTTAAAGCCAAGATCATTAGGGCAAAACCTGTTCCAGGGGCATGAATATTTAATCGAATGCTTTTGAGCCAATTTTTCTTACGCATTGAGCAATTCCTTTTTAATAATCCTTTATAGCTAATTTTGTTATGTATGCTTGAGTTGAATGAAATGTCTCAAAAGCAAAAGACGAAAATTTAATTAAAATGTTATTTCCAGAAATAGAACCTAAGGAACAAGGGATATTGAAGGTGAGCCCACTGCACTCAATCTACTGGGAAAGAAGCGGCAATACAAATGGATCCTCTGTCTTGATTGTTCATGGAGGTCCCGGGGGTGGGAGTAGTCCTTCTTATAGAAGATATTTTGACCCAAAGAAATTCAATATTATTCAATTTGATCAAAGAGGATGCGGTCGATCTTCTCCTCATTCTGAGTTAAGAGAAAATACGACACATCATTTAATTGAAGACATTGAAAAATTAAGACAACTCTTAAAAATTGAATCATGGCATGTCTTTGGGGGCTCATGGGGCTCAACATTAAGCTTGATTTATGCCATTCAACACACGGAAAAAGTTTTAAGTCTTACTCTTAGGGGTATATTTTTGTGCAGAAATACCGAATTAAGTTGGTTCTATCAAAAAGGTGCTAGTGAGATTTTTCCTGAAGAATTTGATCTTTATCAGTCTGTTATTCCGCAAAATGAGAGAGGCGATTTAATTAATGCTTTCCACATGAGATTAACCAGTCAAGATAGGTCTGAAAGAGCCAAAGCGGCTCATGCTTGGACGAGATGGGAAATGTCAACAAGCTTTCTCATGCCAAAAGAATTATCCATTAAAAAAGCTGCAAATGATAATTTCTCAGATTCTTTTGCGCGTATAGAATGTCATTATTTTGTTAATAACATCTTTTTAGAGGAAAATTATATTTTAAAAAACATTACTAAGCTAAAAGATATTCCTGTTTCGATCGTTCAGGGAAGATATGACGTGGTTTGTCCCATGAGAAGTGCATGGGATCTTAATAAATCATTGCCCTCTTCAAAACTTTATGTAATCGATAGTGCAGGACACTCAATGAAAGAGATTGGAATTTCTAAAAAACTAATTGAGTTGACGAATGAGTTAGCTAATTCCTCCTCTAACCCCTAATTTTCAGTAGCTGTTGCTTGATCTTAATGATATTTAATTAATCCTACACCCATTAGAAATTACAAGAATACGTTTGAATTCACTTATTGATTTAATCTTGCTTGCTGTCTTTTTTAAATCGCCAATAGCTTTTACTGGGAACTTCATACCTTGTCTCCATACAGCTGTAATTATTAAAGCAATGAAAGCAATAATGGGTATGAATCTAAGTACTTCCATCGTGGAAGGTTCCGCAACTAAAGATTTAAAAGGATCACTAAGAGATACTGGAACGACCTCGTATGAATTTGCTAGTTCATTTAGATCTACTTGCATTTTTTTTTGGCTTTATTACCGAACCTTATAAAAAAAAACTGCGTATTTTCTTTTGACTCGTTTGTTTGTGATTTGCATGTAAAAAATATACCTGTATAAGTAAATAAAGCTAATCCTTTAGGTGATTTAAGTTTTCTTAACCCGCTTCCTTTGACTTATTGATAGTCTGATTGAAAACATATTTGTACGTCCTTTATTTTAGATAATTTATTAGGTCAACCCTGAAAAGAGAAAGAACCAAGTAAAGATAATTATATTTAGTCCAACTGTTAAAGATATTGCGATCACTTTATAAGTGTTTCCAACTTCCTCAGATTCTTGATTGAGCTTTATTCTTTTCATTTCGCTTCTTTGTAAAAAAAACTTCTGATTCACTCTCTGACTATAGCTATAGGAGGAGAGGCGTCTTTTCCCTTTCACTTAATAACTAGAATTTTTCTTTTTAAACGGCTTTGATTCTTTGCCCTTTAAGTTAAAGCCAGTTAATGCCTATTTCAGGAATTTTATTAGTAGTGGAAGTATTTACATTTGAGCTGAGTTACTTGTTTCGTGAAGGTTCATGAGAAGCATTTATATGATCCGCTGTCTTTGAGTTGGCTTTAAAATTTATTTTTATTAAGTTTGTATGTTTTGCACTTGATTCAATGTCAATGGATTTATTTACTGATTGATAAAACTTTTTTACGAGCTAGAAATGTATAGCTACAGATTAATATGAACAGAGCTCAAATTGCAGTATCTCCTTTACTAAAAGGCTCTACTGAGGTGAAAATCATTGAACGAAGTTGGGGCATTGAAAGATGCTACGTAACTCCAGATGGTGAGAAGGTTTGCACACCAGCTCCGTTTTTAACAAATCATCGCAACCTAGATTGGACTTGCTTTGCTTAAGTAGTTTTCTTTTCAAAATTGATTTAATAACTGTTCAAATCGAATTTTTATTTTGAAATCTTTGTTTGTTTTTTTCTTAAACCTTTTTCTCCTTCTGACATCTGAAGAATTGATACAAAACCTGTTATTGATAAATTTCCATACATGATTACATGGTAAGGAGAAAACATTTTAATTTTGCTTTCAGACGAAGTCGCTACTACTACACATCGGATGTTGTAGTGCAATGCGAATATTTTTAGGGTAGTTTCACCCAAGCATTAAATTTTTTGGTGATCTTAAAATTTAAATACAAAACATATCCATCAACACTATGAAATTGTTTACTCCATTTAGCATTCCTAAGTCTGATATGACAGCTTTGCCGAAACGGAGAAATAAAGCTACATCCAAAAAGTCCCATTAAAAACACCAACAACGTTTTATAGTACAGTTGAACTGTTGACTTGTTTGCTGACGTGAAGCGAGATGGTTGGATTAGGGAAGCAAATGGAATATGGATACTTAGGTTTCGATATGATTGGGAGAGCTGGGATCAAAACCCTAAGGTTTGGATTGAGAGGGGAAGGCTTGAATCAAATGGGCCCCCACTTTTAAAAAATCGCAAGAGGATTAGAAGAGGGTTGGCAATAAAACTATGGAGGGAACTGTTGTCAACTGGATGGAGACGTGTTCCCCCACAGTGGGATTAATAATAAAAATGATGAAGTTCTTATTATTTTCAAGTTAAATTAGTTTTTTATTTTATCTTTTCCACTTCAAACGGATAACCTGTAAAACGTTTGATTTCGTAGACTACTCAATGTATAGATTTTGAACATCTCACCACTATTTAAAAATAAATTCATTAGGTTAGATTTTCAAATAAACAAATAATCATGACATCCGACATTGAATACTATAAGCAACTGTCTAAAAAGGTTAGTACAAACCAAGATAAAATTATTTTCTTTGATCAAAATCAAAAGGCATTTTATGTAGATATTTATTCTGATAGTTGGTCAAAGATGATGCTGGAATATGCTAAAGCAGAGAATCTAAGCTCAGAGCAATTAAATAAAATTGAGGAAATGAAATGGATTGAGATGCCAGAAAAGTTAAAGCTTTTTGCATATGATTTCTGTATTCTTAATGGATTTGTTTTTACTGGAGTGGGAAGTAAATAATATTGATTAATCTGGAATTAAAAAATATTTAGGCGTTTATTCATTTGATTAATTTACCACTTTTCGTTTTAAGTAGATTGATTTTCTTATTGTAATTGCTCTAGTAATACGTCAGATGCTTGTTGCCTCTAGGTTCATTATGTTCTAAATGGTGCACGCACAAAGCCTTTTAATTTTCTAGAAGATGCAATTTATTTTTTCTTTTTCCTCCTTTTGCTTTTTGGCTCAAATCCATCTTTAAAGTCCGAACCGGATTTGTTAAACCAAGCCAAGAAGGCGGCAATAGATGTTCCAATTAAAGCAGCAATAACCCATTGAGATATTTCATCCATTAGCAAAAAATTTTCTTTCCAGTAGCTGAGTAATAGTAGCAAGTACCATCAGCGCCGATATAAAACATACGGTTTTTGTATTTTGACTTTGAAAATTGTTCAAGTCTTCTTTCATGCATATCGAAGTTTTTTGTATTTAACTCTGGATTTCGTTCTCTTTGTTCATTGGTTCCCTCTTCTACATTCCATGCCAATTTTCTTATGAGCCAAATTGCGGTAATAAAAAAAACAATAACTAATAAATCCATTTATTTTGCAAGAGAAAAGTAGTTAGCAATAGTCTCTCAACTCTCTCCATTTATCTAGCCCCATTTGAAGATTTTTCAATTCAGTTTTAGAACCATTTGTTTTAAATGCTTTAATCAACGATTCTGTAGCTTCGATTCCATAGCTAGCAGCTTCTCTTTGCCTTGCACAAACTCTGTCTCTGGATCCATCTTTTAAATCTGTCTCAATTTCTTTCAGTATTTTGCTTGCTTTCTCTTGTTTTTGATAAAAATCACTTAAATACATCTCAAATTCCGACTCAGCATTAGCTGGTATGACAGAAGAAAATAAGAGAACCAAGGATATTAATAATAGAGGAAATAAGCGCTTCATATTTTCATAATGGCGATCTTGCTAATCTTCACAACCTATTTATATGCAATGTTATATGGGGAACCCGAACACGCAGCACTTATCAAATGTTTAGATGATAATTACATGAAATCATATCAATTTTATCTCTCCGTTTTCACACGTAAACCACTGGAAATGTGTTTGCTTTTTATTTACTGTGCTTCATTAGCATGCTTTGCTAGTTGATAGATATTTAAATGAACTCACCAAATGAACTATTTCAAAAACCCTTGGCAATGACATTTGCATTTGTGGTTTGTTCCTTCATTTCTGATTCTTTGGTGAGCAGTTTAGTATGAAGATACCTTCGATAAGTTTAAAAAGAACGCTTGACGTGACCATGGAGGACACTTTCCGAAGGATAAAAGAATTAGGTGAGAAAGACAGTCAGGCATTGAGAGAGGAATACAAAGAATGGATAGACAATAGTGAAGGCGGGAATAAACACCCTCATGTTCTATATATGAATCAGTTGGAACCCAAAAGTTAAAATAAAATTAAAAAGGGGCTTAATTTGCCCCTTGGGAATTGTCTGATAATCAGATTTTACTAGTACTGTGTAGACCCTTCAAGCAGCTAATAGTTCTTCCTCCGCTGGTAATTTTTGAGTTATTGACTCATCCAATTCATCACTTCCCTTTATTTCTAGAGATATAACGTCTCCTGATTCTAGACTCGGCTCGACATTTTGCTCGGAAGCTATTTCCAGATTAGGTTCTATTTTTACTGACGAGGTAATCTCAGATAGAACCACTTGTGCTAACTCAGCTTCTTTAACAACTTGAGACCATGGGTTAACTGTTGCTGCAATGAAGTCCCGATTTGCTTCTGTTTTGTCTCCACGGGTGATGAGTAAGAAAGGAAGGGCAACGGTAAACAGACAAAAAATGGCTAGGAAAAAGTTGGCGATGGCCATTTCTCTACCAGGTTCAAATGCTGCTAGAAGCATAAAAAGAAAAGCAATTTGTATAAAAAATCACTTACTTTTTACCCTTAAGCCATACCTTCGCAAACAAACTTAATCGAAAAATTTATTATGTTCAAAATCAATGACTTTACAGGGGTGTTTAAAATTTATTTTTTGTGTGTCAGTTAGTGATGTCTCATTCTGTCATTAGACGATAAGCAAAATCATCAACCCTCTTCTGATTCACTCCATTATCCCCAACTCCTACTCTTGATTCTGATCTGACTTGAATAATACCTTTTTCTGGAATTGCTTTGAGCAGTAGATCATCGGTATATCTTCTCCATTTTGTCTTCGCTTCAGCATGAATAAATGAATCAGTTTTTTCAACTATTTTTGTTCTGGCTGTTTCAGAAACAATTTTGGTTGCTTTTTTAAAAGCATTTTCTAAATCATTTACTTTAAAGTCTTCTCTCACGCAGTGCGTTATGACAACACACTCTGGCAGATCAGTTGTTATTGCATTTGCTTTATGGGGGGTAATCGTAAGAACAACAAGAATTGAAAAGAAGAAAGTTAAAAATCGATTAATCATTGATCTAAAAGATCTAGTAAAGTAAATTTAAAAGCAATACAAATGAATATATCCTAGGTAAAAATTAAATGTGATTTTACTCTACGATTTTTAGGGATTTATGGCTTGAAATTTAGATCTATCAAAGCTGGAAAAAGAATTATGGATAATTATTGATAAAAAGACTTTTCTAAACCCATCTGAGCATTTTTTTAACTTGCTAATTTATTTCCCCATTCTTTGTGTTTTCTATCTAAATCTACTATTGAATTTTTTTGAGCATTAAGTATTAGTAAGCGATGAACTAGCTCGATTTTGGTTTCAGTTACCTCTTCTGAGTAAAACTTTAGAGGTTGTTCTCCAAGCAAATTGTCGCCGCTCATTAAATAAAAATTTTAAATCATTGATTTTTTAGGACGAAATCAGCTATAAGCATTGGTTTTTAAGGTTTTTTTTCTTTTTGCGTTACATCACTCTTGCTGGTTGTCCCTACCTTTACCATCCAGATAGCAAGATTAGAGGAGGTTATGATTCTACTATTATCTTTACTCCTTGATTCTCGTTCCCGCAACTAGTTTTAGTCTTGTCAATACTGGAAGTTTTTATCGCCCCAGTTTTTCTTTCCTTCCTAGCGAGTTCATAACAAGTTAGTTCTTCAGTTTGTTTGATTTAGTAATGCATCCTGTTTTTTATTCTGAATTTATAGGTCTTGATTGGCCCATCCTCTTTATTGGTCACATCATTATGTTCTGGTCTTTGACTGTAAGACTTGATTGGTCTTGGATTCCTTTAACGGATCATGAGAAATTATGCGGTCCTAAAGGTGACGCATATCGAGCTCAAGTGAGTTTATTAGAGAAAACTTTTCAAAATAGCTAAAAACAAATGAAATTACTTCTTGTTTTACCAATATCCTTTTGCTTTTTATTTCCCATAAAAACGCAAGCATCAAGAACTGATCGAGTTAGTTCCGTTTGTGAAAGTTTTGCGGCCGGTAAAATTGATGCCGCAAAAACCTTAAAGGCTTTAAATCTAAATATTGATGATTTTTCAATAGGCGTGAATAATACTGCAAAAATATTTTGTGCGTAGTTTTTGAATTCTTTTTATTATTTATATCTACTACATTTAGATAATTCTTTAGCTTTGACTATGAAATTGTGGTTGAAAAAAAGTTTATGTTTATCCATATAACATGGACTTGAGTGCTTCTGGTTATATTATTTATTCTCCATTTGGTAATACTATTTAAAAGAAGTGGATCAAATATTGATTTAGGAAAAGTATTTTCATCTGATTTTATATGGATATCACATAATGAAACAGACTTATACACTTGTGAAATAATAGTTCTAAATGCAATGCACTGATGTAAAAATGCATACCTAAGTAAATGTAATTTCTAAGTTTCCTTAATTCTCATTCTCACTAAACAGACATGAATATTGCTCAATCATCGCCTTTGTATGAATATTGGAATTCTGCTCAAGACGAGAATGATGAAAACAAGAGACTTTTAAAGCTTAATTCAAAGGAACCTGCTTCTAACCTTTTTAGGAACGAACCTTACAAATGGGAGAATCTTTATCGAAGTGTTCTTAAAAACGTTATTAGTGGAGATGATTCATCAATAAAAGGATTGATGGTTTTGTTATCTACAATCAGTAAAAGGGAGAAAGATATAGCCCTTAACTCTCTAGAGGATTTGTTAGATAAGCGTATAATTAATAAATTGAGAAATGAAAAATATCAGGATATAAATTCTAGTAAAAATTTTTATGCTGCCTTTAGAATATTGTTGACTATTTTTATCAATCCATATGATTTAGAACTTAAAAAAGAACCAAAACATCTTTATGAGAAAACAGGAATGTTTTTTTATAAATTAAGAAAGATAATTTTATCAAATAAGTGAGATTTAAATCTCTAGTGAAAAATTTTAATCTTAAAGAAGGATAACTATTGGAGAGAAAATTTTTCTATTAATTTTCTAAGTTGCTCTGTTCGAGAGTTTTTTTGTGGTCTAGCATCATCAAGTACTGCTGCACAACATAATTGCCATGATGAACCATCTTTTAATTTCAATTCTTTAGAAATATTGACTGGAGCAGAGGTTAAGGAAGTTATTTCATCTATATGCTCGAGGGTCTCCCAAAGTTCACTCTCCAAGAAATCTAGTTCAACTTTTGATAGGAGGTTTGTTGCTATAAAATCCTTTATTAAATCTGTAAGCTCTAAAGACATTTTTTAATTTAATGTAATCGACAAAACCATAGGTTTAATGAAAAGAGCAGTTTGTAAAAAGTTATTTGATTTTGAGGATAGCACTTATTTAAATTATTTTTTTACGAGCTGATTTTCAAATTTTATTCTTATAGACTTAACTAAGATAACTACAATATAAGAAAGAACCCACTTCCTCAAAGAAAAAATGAGTATGGAGATTACAACTGAATCTGCAAAAAAGGCGCAAAAGGAAGCTGAATGGGCATATAACAAAGCAAAGGAAAAGTTTTATTACTCAATGTTGGAGGTTGTTTTCTTAAGGATTAAAAGTCACCTGTCTACGGAGGGGCTAAAGAAAGTGGTGGAGATAGATAAAAAAAGAGCTAACAACGAAAATCTGGGAGTTGAATTTAGTCAAAAAACCTGGTCGGTATTAGCAGAAGCATGGACAGGTGCAGAAGGTTTGGCGATGACTAAGATCGCTCAAATTTATGGGCTGGAGATATCTGATTTGGATATATCCAAAATTCAAAAGCTTGATGCAAATGACAGTTCTCCAAAATGCACTCCATCAAAATAACTTTGATGTACATTGAATCTGCTGAGTATCTTCACCGAACGATTTGAAGTTACAACAATTAAAAAGGTTCTTGAAAGAAAGAAAAAAGCTACTCAAAAAGAAATATCTTAAGGAACTTGTTGAAAAACAACCAAACCAGCTTTGACTTGAATGGGTGGTATTTATTCCTATGTCGTATTAGTCTAGGTATATGACATATTATGCAAAGCCAAATTATATTCAATACGATGAGTGGTTTGATGACAACATTGATCCGTGCGAATTAGAGTATGAGAAGGAAAAAAAGTTTAGTGATTCTGTTCACGAGAAATTTTATAAAATGTCAAATCATAATTTAATTATCGGTGGATCGGAGTCCGTTGCAGATTTAAATAAATCTGAAAGATGCTCAGGTGGTTTTTGCTCATTAACAGATGAAGAACTCAAGCAACTTTAATCAAATGTAAATTAAGAAAAATATGAATTTGAATGATCATTTTTTTATTTATTTAGAAGCGCTTACTTTTTTTCTTTTGTCTACAATGTTTTTCCTTTTGTATAAAAGCAATAAATGGTTCCAACGTTCTAGAGCTTTATCTAAAAAAGATGATTGAATTATTCATATGAAATATCTACTATTATTGACTTTCTTTTTGGGTCTAAGCATTCCTTCGGAAGCCGTTACTACCCGAATGTTTAAAGTTCTAGATACTTGTGCAAGATATAGGTTGAAAGAGAAAACTGCTTTAGTTGCAATAAAAGAACTCAAGCTCAAATATGAGGGTAAAGATGAAAGTGAGGCAGAGCTATTCATCAAGTTGTATTGCTCGGTTTTTACTCCAAATGAAAAAGTAGATTTTTAATTTATTTATGAGTCGTTTACTTGTTCTCCAGCATTTAGAACGCGAGCGACCCGGACTGTTTGTCAACCTTGCTAAGGAAAGAGGATTTAATGTTTGTACTTTTCGATTGGATCTAGGAGACTCTCTTCCAGAACTAAGGAATGGAGATTTACTTTTGGTGTTGGGTGGACCTATGGGTATAAGAGACATTGGTACTTCAACTTATCCATGGCTTGTTGAAGAAATCCGTCTAATAAAAGAAGCTTTAAATCAAGGCGTTGGATTAATAGGAGTATGTTTGGGTGCTCAACTTTTAGCCTATGCAGCTGGTGGTGATGTTGAAATGATTCAGGAGGAGGTATCTCATCAACCATTAGCTGAAATAGGGTGGGATAATATCTTTCCTCAATTACCAGAGGATAACTTCAAACTGACAAGACTTTTAAGACATCCTTTCCCTGTTTTGCATTGGCATGGAGATAGAATTTTATTACCTAATTCTGCCAAGCTTATCGCTAGTAGTTGTAGATGTAAGGAGCAATTATTTAGTATTGGTCCATTAGCTTATGGGATGCAATTTCACGTTGAGATTGACGATGAGATGGTTAATAGGTGGATTTCAGAAGATCAGAAATTTATTTTTTCGGCATTAGGGGCAGACGGTCAATCCATTTTAAAACAACAACAAAAAGCATTTGGCCGTAAAACACAAGAGTCTAGATTAGAATTTTTAAACATTTTATTTGACTTATTAAGCTAGGTAAAATTTTTTAGCAATTTTAATATTTACCAAATGATTGACGACTTCACACTTGAGCAATGCAAAAAAGATAGGGAAATTCTTCAATTCAAAATTAAAAATCTTGAACATGGTATTGATGAAGCTGAAAAAATGATTGCTGAGTCACGTATGAACGATGAGTCATTAACTTTTTTAAGAAGAAAAGTCGCAGAGTCTAATCAGGATTTAGCAATTTTATATTTAATTCTCTAATCACAACCACATTGGAATTTTTAGATGCAGCTCAAAATATACAACTCAAGAAAGTGAGTAAGCCGTACCTGACCGTATCTACCTCTTAGAAAATTCATACTTTACATTACTTCACATACACACATCTCCAGTAATGACAACTTCTTCTTCAACTCAGGTAATTACTGAGTACGGCAAGCAAAACATCTTTGGTCGTGAAACACAGCCTCAACTTGTAGAGGATTACACCAGCTACCCAGAAGAAGCTGAGAAGACAAATGGCCGTTGGGCAATGATCGGAATGATCAGTCTTTTGGTTTCATACTTTTCTACAGGTCAAATCATTCCTGGAATTTTCTAAA
>QCHU01000020.1 GCA_003279455.1 Prochlorococcus sp. AG-402-G19 | reverse complement strand
CGCAGAACGTAAAAGAATATGTTTCATAAGATCTGAACAAGAACTCAACTTTCCCTCTTCCAATATTCCCATAAAAGGTATTTACCTAAAAGGAAATTTCCTTTTCGACAGAGCAAAACCAAATGATTTTAGAGATACCTTGCATGAGATTGGAGCAGAAGCAGGCGCAATTGGAGATATTTGGTTAATTAGAGATAGAGGTGCTCAAGCCATTTGCTCGCAAAAATGTGCCGATTTAATTCATCAAAAAATTGGCAAATTAAGAGACGTCGAGATAGCAATCGAAGCGTTAGATATCAATGATATGGAGATCCCTTTTAAGAGAGCAGAAAAAATAATTCATACAGTTGAGGCTTCTACAAGAATTGACGCAATAGCTTCTGCAGGATTTGGTTTATCGAGATCAAAAATAACGACTCAAATCAAACAAGGCTACCTGCGACTTAACTGGAGATTGAATAATCAGCCCAGCAAATCGTTAAAAATTGGAGACCTGATTCATTTGGAGCACAAAGGATCTCTTAAAATCTTAGATATGGATAAAACAAAAAAGGAGCGCTGGAGAATCAAATTACTAAGGCAATGATTATTATGTCCTATTGCCTGCTAGCTTCGTTGAGGAAGTTAGCAATTGAGTCCTAAATCGATTCACAAGGGCGATTAGCTCAGAGGTAGAGCACTACCTTGACACGGTAGGGGTCACTGGTTCGATTCCAGTATCGCCCATTAGTCAAATTTTGGCAGAGTAGATATTTGACCAACTAAAATAACAGAGAAGATTTAAAATCTTTACCTATCAAACATTTGATGAAGCTTGATCCATGTAAGTTCACTCTCACTCTGCTCACCTCCACCAATCAAAGAATACTCACCATTAGTTGATTCTTGATTTTCTTTTCGTTCTAACATTTCCACACCATCAAAGTTTGCAGGCATTAAACAGAAGCAAATTCCTTTGCATCAAAACAACTTTCCAAGAATAAAGCCAGAAGTATTAATGTTTCTTTAATCTTAAAAAAACCAAGTTGCAAGATTTATTATTTTATTAGCTTTAAGACATAAAAGATGCTAGCAAAAAGAGTAAATATCTTTGTTTAAGGATGAAAATAATGCAAACTTAAAAATATTTTATATTAGAGAGTAGTCAAAGTTTTATGCAAGCAGGTTGATCTTAAGCCAGTGACCAATTGGGAAACATTTTTACATTCAAATCTTAAATAAGTTGTCAAAACAAACACAATCAAATCAAATACATATTGTACTTGGACTGGGTAAATCGGGAATAAGTGCGGCGAAGCTACTTAAATCAGAGGGAAAGAAAGTCTTAGTGTTAGAAAATAATTCAAATCAAAAATTAATAAGTATATCTAAAAAATTAGAATCAGAAGGAATTAATGTTATTTTGCTCGACGAACCACTTCATATTAATAACTTCGCACCTTGGATAGGTAGAATTGATACTATAGTTGTAAGTCCAGGGGTAGACTGGGAACATGATGCACTAAAAGAATTAAGAAAAAAAAATATCAACATTCAAGGTGAGGTAGAAATAGCTTGGGAAAGATTAAATCATATTCCTTCTATTGGTATTACTGGCACCAATGGTAAAACTACAGTAACAAATATGCTTAATCATGTCCTGAAATTAAATGATTTAAATACTGATATGGGAGGGAATACAGGGAAAGCATTATCTAAAATCGCCTTAGAAAGCATAAACAATAATCACCAAGATTTGCACTGGCTAGTTTTAGAATTAAGTAGTTATCAAATTGAAGGTTCTCCAAAAGTAGAACCGACCATCGGTATATGGACAACATTTACTCCTGACCATTTAGAAAGACATGGTGATATAGAAACTTATTTCAAAATCAAGCGAAGTTTATTAGAAAAATCATCTATTCGAATTTATAACTCCGATGATAAATATTTATCTAGCAAAAGAAAAGAGTTACCTCAAGGAATATGGGTTGGGATAGAGGAAAGATCATCCTATTATCATCATCCAAGATTCTGGATCGATCGAAAAGGTTATGTTCATGAAGAACAAAAACAACTATTTCACAAATCGATACTTAAGTTACCTGGTAAACATAACTTGCAAAACCTTTTGCTCGTAACAGCAGCAGCGAGAGAAACAGGTCTTGATCATTCATCAATAGCTACAACCATAAATTCATTTAATGCGGTACCTCATAGATTGCAATATTTAGGAATCACAAACAATTTAAGTTTTTACAATGACAGCAAAGCTACTAATTTTGACTCTTCAATAACTGGTTTAAAATCCATTCCTTCCCCGATAATTTTACTAGCTGGTGGCATACAAAAGAAAGGAGATCATCTAGCGTGGTTAAAACAAATAGAACAATCTACTAACGGAGTAGTTTTATTTGGCCTTAGTGCCAAAAACTTACAGAAAGCACTTATCGATTCTCATTATAAAGGAGAAGTCATTGTCAAACACAATCTAGAACAGGCGACAATAGCCTCTATTAATTTAGCCAGAAACACAGCTTCCAAAAGCATATTATTATCTCCAGCCTGTGCAAGTTTTGATCAATATCAAAACTACGAAGAAAGAGGTGATCATTTTAAAGAACTAGTTAAAAAGTATAGAGATATCAAATGATCTACTTTTTCCAAAAGCAATAGATTTGGTCGGGGATCCCCCCTTGGAGGATATTATCTACATGATAATTTGTGTATAGATTTTACAGATATAACTTGAATAACAACCAGTTCTCACAAAACGCTATTAGTCACAAGGAGTTAAACAACTTTTTAATCAAAGCCAAAAAAGATACCTCTTCATTTGATAACTCTGAAAAAAATAAAACCAACACATGTCAAGAATTGAATGATTTGCTTAATACCTGGACAGAAACAAGTCAAAAAATACTCCTAATTATAAGCAAAGAGAAGAAAGTTTTAGCTGAAAACAGGAGTCCTAAATCTCTCATAGCCTTTGGGGCTATGGGAGCCCATATAAATATGGCCTTACAAGCACTCAAAGCGACTGAATCTGACCAATGAAGATTAAATATTAGGAAGTTTATTACATAAGAAATTAAAAGAACTAAATGTACTTTTAAAAAAATATAATTAAGTATTAAATCCTTCGTAAAAAGGATTATAGGGATATCTTATTTTGTCCGAAAAAAACCAAAATCCACTTGTTCTCGTTCCAGAGTCAACAGCAAAGTTGATGAAGTCTATATCAGGCGAGAGTATAGGATCAGCTGATGATTTAATTTATTGCCACCTATATGGAATTGTTGGTGACTGGTACCTCTCAGAGATATCAGAAGATAGAGAAAGAGCCTTTGGATTTCAAATAATAAATTCTGAACCTGCTTGGGAAATGGATAATTGGTTAACTAATTCCAGTAAATGGGGAGAAATACCTATAAAAACACTTCAAGGACTTGTTAATGAAAAATTTTTAAAAGAAAAAGATATTCGTTTTTTAATTACAAGAGATTTATTTTGGGAACCTAAAAAGTTCTCCGAAATTAATCACGATCAAAATACTCTTTTCTATCCAGGTACAACTGATAGGAGTTTATCGTGAATATATGAAACACTGAATGTCACTTACATGTATGGTTTCAAATTAAAATGAAAAAAATAGATCCCAAAAGAGATCCTCTTTATTTATTAACAAAAGCTGTTGAGCGAGGGGATCCTCAAGTTGCGCAAAAAGTAAAAGATCTCCTTGATAAATCAGATAACACCTCAGAGATGAGATATCTAGAAGGATTACTTATACTTCTAGGTGAGAAACCAGGAGAACTTGAAGATCCTCCCGATGTCGAGGATGATCCAGATGAATATTGGCAAGAAAATGATTACTTCGAAGTTTAAGTTAAAGCAATAGCAACTCCAATAAAAGATAAAAAAGAATAGAAAATTGTTAATTTATTTATGTCATCTCCCTCTCTTTTTGAAATAAAAAGTGCAAAAACAGGAGAAAGGCTTAATAAAGTCCAACCAATGCCAATAGGCAAAAATTTAAAAACCATCTGTTGAAATAGTATTCCAAAATTAGTACCAAGTAAAGTTGATAAAATTAAATTTAAATGCTTCTTTTTAGTTATTGATCTATTATTTAGAAGTTCAATAAAATCTTTTTTGAAAATCAAAAATAAAAACATTGATGCTGATAAGAGTCTAATTTCAGTAGTTTGTAATGGTGTTAATGTAGAGCTAATTAAAATTATCCTTGATAATAAAGCTGCAAAAACCGCACAAAAGACCGACCCCAATGCGCACAGGATACCAATAATATTTTTCTCGCTAAAGTCCTCTTTTTTAAATGTATTTTGACGTACAATCATCATTAAAGAAAAAGAGACAATCAAAGATCCTATCCATACTTTTTTAGGATATATCTCATTAATACTCAATGTACCTAAAGTAGTTGCAATTATTGGTGTTAGTGCTTCAAATGAAAGAGTTTTTCTAGTCCCTAGTATTTTCAATGAATTTATGTATAAAGTGTCACCTATAGAAATGCCTACTATTCCACTTATCATCAAAACAAATATAGAAGTTACATCAGAAAACCAACTTATCGTTATTACAGCTGGTAAAAAGAAAATTGAAGCAAGAACATTTTTATAAATATTGATTTGCCTAGGTAGCAAGTTTTTAGATTCTCTACGCCAAACAGAACAAGCAAAAGTCCAAGATAATACTGCAGATATAGCTGCAAAAAAACCAATCATATTTATCCTTTTGATAAATAAATTTTAAAAGAATTAAATGTTCATCAATAGTTTATGAAGCTACTAACTCATATAAATTTGTTTTCTAGTTAACTAACTAATTTTTTTGCATTTTGGCTTATTTTTCTTACTATTTAAATTAAGGTTGTCATCACTCCAAACTTCTAATACATCAGGAAAGTGCTTTTCCATACATAAATCACAAATCCCATGACTAAAACGAATATCTGCAATTTTTGAAAGGTATTTTTCTAAGTGCTGCCACTCACCATCCGAATCCCTAACCTCTTTACAATATGAACATGTAGTTAAGATGCCTTCGGTGTTATGCATATGGGTAAGAGCATCAAGAAGACGCATAGATCTTTTACGAAGTTCCAATAAAGTAACAACTTGTCTAGATAATGCCTCCATAATTTGATGCTGTTGACCAGACAAATGCCCAGGCTTTCTATCAATCACACAGAGAGTTCCTATTCGCTGATCATTAGGGGTTTGCAAGGGAAACCCAGCATAAAGTCGAATTTTTGGTTCCTCAATCACCAAAGGATTTGATTTGAATCGCTCATCTAACAAAGCATCTTCAACAATCAACGGCTCAGCACTAGCAATAGCATGAGCACAAAAAGAAACGTCCCTTGATGTTTCTTTCGTCTCAAAGCCACACATCGATTTAAACCATTGCTTATCTGTATCAACCAAACTCATCAAAGAGATAGGAGTTCCACAAGTCAAAGAAGCAATTTTCGTTATGTCGTCATAACATTGCTCAGGTTGAGTACCTAAAATCCTGTACTCAGCAAGAGCTTTTAATCGCTCTTCTTCATTGCTTATTTTTGGGGCACCAAAACCCAAAACTATTCTCTTATTTATACTGTTCAAGGATAGGCAATACTGAGTGATAAAAACAAATCTCTTCTCAATAATAAATAATTACGTTTTCATAAGAAAATTCAAAAACTTTAAGCAATATCCCAAAGTTGTGAAGAAAAAAGTACTAGCTAGTCTAAAAATAAATTTTATAGTCCGTTTTTAGTTTTACGTAGATTGTCTAAATACTTTTATTTTTTAATCAAAAGGTTTTCGTAGACCTGATTTTAAAACTACTCTTAGTTATCAAATTATCGTAACTAATATCTAGGCCTTTAACACTAGAGATCTCCCCTTTCAAGCCCTCTAATTGAAGTTGATCGATCATCTGCTGAATAACCTGACTTTCTACTAATTTCTGATCAATCATTTCTGGAGTCATTTTCTCAAATAATTTACCTGCTTTAGAGGCAACAACATCTGATGCATTAGTAATTTTGAGAAGAATCATAGTTAAATCAAAACTTAGACAATTGAAAACAAATTCAATTTGTTAACAATTAAATATTATATAAAATCATACTTCATCTAATATTAAAGAATTATGGAAATATGGTTCAACGATTCAACTAAGAATTAATATAAAAATTTGAATCAAGGCCAAGCATATAAATATCCAAAGTAATGTCATACCTACTTTATTATGGAATGAACCTTTCTTATAAAATGATGGGCCTTGATCCCAATCCCTTGTCATTATTAAAAGTCAAACAATCTAAAAATAACATAGCAATATATTTGTATTTAGATTGCTCCTGCAAAAAAGTAATACAATTGAAAATAAAATTTAAAAATCCATGAAATATCTACAAAAGCAAAATAAATATTAAATAACAAGAAGAAGACCCAAAGTTAATTTTAATCCTTAGTACTAGAGCAATGAACTTAGAACAAATAAGAAATTTATTCAAAAGATAATCAATTTCGGCTATACTAATTTTCGCAATTCCTGGTAAAATGATAAGTCTAGAACGAACTATAGAGGTTATATCAAATAAAAATATACCTCCTACTCTAGCCACCTATTTATTACTTTTGGCAATCATTTGCTTGATTTTTAGCTCAATGCTTTCTATCTCAGGATTCAAACAAAAATTAGGGGCATATCTTCTACGAATCTTAATCGTGCCAACAACTTTTATATTTCATTTTTCTTCTTTCCAAGCAAAATCTGGTCTAATGAAAGCTGGGACAATTGGAGGATTAGTTCTCGGTTTAAATAATCTATATAGCCACTCACTAAAAGAACTTTTTAATAATTAGAGGATCAAAAAATAATATGATTTCACTAAAAATTTTCTCATTCTTAAGTAAATGATTTTTATTTCATTTTTCCTTAGTTTACTTATTAGTCTTAATCCCTCACCAAATTTCAATTGTGACGGAGATAGATTAACCGCTGTTATCAGAAACAACTTAAATGGAGATTTTTCAATAACAGATGATATTTCCAATATTGATGAAGGAGCATTTATAGTTCTCAATTGGCGAGATATCAACCTTATGCTTCCAGTATCTTTCAAGGTAGGTGACATATCTTTCACTGACAAGAAATGGTTGTGGAGTTATAAGGATGAAAAAAATGGATTAAGAATGGATGAACCCAGATTTGCTCAACTTTTGCCTAATGGGGAAATTCAAGAATTTTCTTGTCGAGCTATTTATCCCGAAGACATGCTTTCATAAAGAAAATCTTAAGCGAGAAATAAATAGGATTTGTTTTGGCTAGGTATTAAGTAAATAAAAAAATCCAATGACTTTATCAAGATCAAAGAGATTTGTATTTATAGATAAGAGGGAAAATTTCAATAAAAGACAAACTTTTATTTTTGGATCAGTAATTGCCAGTGGTTGCTTAATTAGTGCATTTTTAATAGCTCTTTATATTGAATATCTTCATAATCCAGCTTTTCACATTTTTATTCAATCGAAAGGCATATTCCTATGAAGAGTAGGTTCAAATATATAGATAATACTAATCAAATACAGAAGCTTCCTAACGATGAAACTTTTGTATTTAACTAGTAGTATCTATAGTTTTTTTTTGGTCTTACCAGTCAACAAATATTAATGCATGCTCGAATCATACATTAATTAAAAAAGTCATTAATTTGTTCAGGTTTTAATAACTTTTTCTCGTTTACACGAAACCAGGAATAATTTGACCTGTTGTTGCATATGCACCGACTAAGGCAATACAACCGAATAGCGCTGCATACCCGTTAAGCCTTTCTGCAGTTACCTTCTCAGGATCAATGTTCCTTGTCTTACTTTCTTGATTAGTCATTACACAACTCCAGGTACAAGTTGGCCAGTGGTTAGGTAGATACCTGTTAGAAGTACGAAAGCCATCATTGCTGGTCGGCCGATACTTCTTTCTAAAATTGTCTTGTTAGATGGTTGCATGATTAAAAAATGCCAGGAATTATTTGTCCGGTTGTTGCATATGCGCCGAAGGCTGCAACAAAGCCAAGCATTGCTGCCCAACCATTAAACTTTTCTGCTTCAGGAGTCATTAGAATCAGGTGTATATGTAAAGGAATGTAACGAACTGATACTTGTGGTTGATGGTGGGCAACCGAACATACTCGTAAAAATTATCAAGTACATTAGAAAAATTTATATAGTAAACAAATTCTGGTGCTTATATTTTCTTTGACTTAATTAGAAATCTCTATAATTATTAAAATTAAAGCCAAAAAATTTGTACGACCCATCGATTGGACAAGATTCACTCACCATCATTGATGTTGTAGGCGTACTAGTAGGACATGTCCTTTTTGCAGTCGCTGCCACACTTTTAATTGATTGGAGCTGGATCCCCTTAAGTCCTCAACAAAGAAAGACCGGTCGATCACTAAAACAAATTAAAAGAAGCTGGGGCTGGGATGAGAAACCGGAGAAAAATGACTAACTTCAAACCCGGAAAATAGAAAATACTTAGTTGAAGAAAACAATGAGTAATCTTTTAATCCACAGCAAGGTTGTATGATTTGCCTTAACTTGTATCATATAATCTGAAATATTTCAAAAGATGTATTAATAATATATAACAGTAGTATTTTCAACTCAATCAAACCTTTTGCTTGATATTCATGTCTTGCATGGTCTCTACTATAAAAATAATACCCTTAAAAAATGAAATTAAAAATTAGATCTTGGAAAATTATTTATCTGTGTTTTTTGCTTATTACAATAGTCATAGATAATTATAAATAATTTGTGTTTCGTAAATATATTTTTATAGTTTATTAATATCTTTAATTGACTAAAATAATTAACAAATAAAGTTTCTACGCTCAACAACGAAATGACAGGAGAAAATTGTACTCATTTTTTTAAGGCTGCCTATGAAAATAGATACACATGGGAATCAGATTTTTCAGGTTACGAAGGTAGATGTTCATGGTCAGATGGCAAAAGAGAAATAGAAGGAAGCTTTTGCTTGGGAAAAGATTTAAAAGCTACTATTGACGAAATAGATGACGAAGAAATACACAAAGCCATTTCTTCACAACTTTGGGAAGTTGCCATTCATCGAGTGAGAAGATCATTTGAGCAATCTCATGGTGAAAATACTTTTACTTTTGGAGATACAAATGAAATCGGCTTAGAAGTTATAGTTGGAGGAAAAAACAAAGGTGACAAATATAGGGTCAAAAATGATGTTATTACAATGGTATATAGGCATATTCATGGGAATCTAATAATTATTCTCACTAAGGATGTGATTCATACTGGCAATGGCTACTTAAGCAAAAGTTATTCCAGCCAATATCTTGATCCAATTTCAAAAAAAGATTTAAAGGAAAAAAGCTTTTACAAAGATACTTTTATACCTTTATTCAAAGGGGGACCTTGGGTTTTATCTTCTAGATCTATACATCAAGAATCTGTACAAGGTTCAGCAATAAATAGACAAGTATTTTCTTTTTCGGAGTTAAAAATTCTTGGTAAAAAGTAAGTTAAGCCAAATAAATCTAAGCGGCAATAATGATTTTCATAAGAATATCTACCAAGGTGAAAACCGGAATTTATAAATTAACTATTTTCGATTGTTAATAAATCATAAGGACAGGAGGGTTACAAATACTTCTTCATTTTGTCCCTTTTCATGTTTTTCGCGAAACACCACAAGTATCGTTCTTTGATGCAGGCGTAAATGGATCAAATGGCGTTGATGTTGTCATCCACCACAAAAATGAAATATCTCTCCGTCATGAAGGCGATTCTAAAGTTGAGAAATAATTACTAACTCGAGTTAAAAAGCCATCCCATCTACATCATTATCATCAAAGCTAGAACTTAAAAATCTTATGCCCACAAACGCAAGAAAGTCTGATATAAAATAGCAATTAATTGAGTGTGCATTATTACTTCAAAACTCAACGTTATACATATTTACAGCCACGAAAATTAGTGATTCACACAAACATACTACAGATAAGATAGTAAGCTCCAGTAGAAACGATGCAGATTATTGCTTCGCTACTTTTTTATTTGATTTTAAATTCCTATTCGTTTTAGCCAGATCAGCCTTGCTTGGATTAGGGATACTGAACTGAGTTAGTAATTTCATGACAATTATGAGAAATTGAAAAATATTCAAAACTTATACATAACTATTCATTTTCTACTTGAAACTCTTTTAATGAGTCTCCGTAATAACTCATAGCCAATTGAAGCAAGACCCAATTCATAGCTCTTGACATTTTTATCTCGAAATGAATTCAACTTAAAGATGGCTTATGTTTCATAGCTTTGCCATGAGTAATTATTATTTTTAAAGGATTGAAAAAAATCCTTTGGTAATTAAATTCAAATTAGTCATCAATCTTGTTCTAAGAATAAGTAACGATAAGTAATTATTCATAGCATTTGTATATTTTAAATATAAACTTTGCTCATAAATTAATAGAAAGGTATTGCATGGTTTTTCTATCGAATCCTCAGGTGTGGCACTTGCCTGGTACTTGGTCTGAGCAACCTATTGATGGTCCTTACTTAGGGATGACCTCAAATCAATTAAGTTGGGTAGCTGCATCGATGTTGGTAACTTTATTGATAGCTTTTAGTGTTTACATCCTTCAGACAAGCACTTCAAAGCGTAAAAGAAGTTCTTAGAATAGTCGAAACAATCAGAATTGACTTACTGGGCAAGTAATATTAATGACTTATTTTATTTTATATTTTTTTGGCATAGCTTCAATTTGGTGGGTTTATCGTGTTGGATGGACTGAAGCTCTAAAGACCATTCTCAGTGTTTTAATTCCTTCTTTATTAATTATTCTTTTTAATATAAAAGCAGGACGCCTCATATTCAAAAATCCCACAGTTGGGATAATAAGTGTTCTTCCTACAGCTATTTTTATTTATAGAGGATCAAAGCCTCTCGTATCTGGAATTAATAGTTGGATAGATAGGAAACGAAACGAATTTATTGATTCCAAAGAGGTGGTTGATGCCGAAGTAGTTTCTAAAGAGGAAGCATAAATTTTGAATTCAACAACGTAGTCATAGTAAGAGATTTGAAGAGAAGAAAACTCTAAACCCTTTTATATTGATCTTTTTCCCATTGTAGAGAAGTGAATTGTATTTTGAATTCCGAAAAAATTAGGAGTTTCTTTATTCTTTTATTAGTTATATTTGTTGAACGCTTTGGATAAATTGCAATAATAAAGTGATTAATAATTCAACCATGACAGATAACGAGCCAAAGTGGGATTACACCACCAAAGAAGGAAATTTTGCTGCAGGAGCAGCGGTTGTTGGAGGGAATTTACTAGTTCTTATTATTTACATTCTCTATAGAACGGTTCCCTCAGTTCATCATTTTATTATCGGGAGATAACTCAAACTTTACCTGGTGAACGACTTTAATTATTGGAGAGCAGAATTCTCAGTATCTTCGGTTAGTTGTTGATTGCGTCCAGATAAAAGCCAATAAAAAAGCCATTCCAATCAAAGGGAGAAGGGTTTTAATCAAGCCAACCAGAACCAAAACCCCTATTCCAGCAGAGCTATAAATTGCCCATTTCGGAACATATCTACCTGCTCTGCTCCCTTTATTACTTGAAGGGGGAATTACTTCTGGATCAATAGCCATTTTTAACTAAAGACAATTAAACTTTTATCAGAATAAATTGATTCAAAAGGAAAACAAGCACCTAATGGTAACTGTAATCATGAGAATTTTTTGCTAACCATCCCGTGATATCTAAGTTTAAGGAAACATCTATGTTTTTTTAGTTTTTTTCAAATAATCCTAAAAAAGTCCATGCTATTAATGAAACAAGTCCTGTTAGCAAAAAAAAGATGGCAAAAGTAAATTTCCCTAAAAAAAGAACTGGAATAGCTGTTGTTATGAAGATTAAAGAAAAAATTAGATAAGTATTGGGTGGGATTTTTTTTAGTAACTCCATAATTAAGCTATTAAAAACATATTTATTAAAAAGGAAACTCAGACTTCATCAACAAGGCAGAAATAACTTTCATAAATAACCACATAACTAAAGCGCCCTCAAGGAAGCCAAACCAATAAAGGGCGTAATTAGATATCCCCATTTCTTTTTGAGCACGTTCAACAAATGATTTATGCCATTTAATCAACTTCACAATTCATCTGTATACATAAAATTATTATAGTTAAAAGCGACAAATAACAACTTTCTTAGGACAATAGCATCTCCTATTCTTGTGACATATTTGTCGATACCACAGTTCTAAGGTTAACGAACTAAAGTCAAGCAAAATATTTTATTGTATCAATAGCTACAAAAATTAGTCATTTAAAAATTTATAAATAAATCACCCCAAAGATTCAACTAATTCAGCAAACTTTAATAGGCATAAAAATAATATAATCTTATTCCAACAATATGGATATATCAAGATGCTTTAAATTATTCGAGGCATGAATTTATCTTAAATAATTCAATCCCCTATAAGTGAGCTTTCTCTGAGACTTTGAATCAGAATTCTACTATACGTAGATCTTTCATTGGAATACATATTGAACATAATACAGACTCCTCAAAAGTGCTCAAGCCCCAGGCTGTGGCTTGAGTCGAACTGAGTCTAAATAGGCAGATCGGACGATTAAAAGCAAAAGCTAAAACCCTTTTGAAATATTGAAACTCAAGAATATTAATGGTGACAATTTGGTTTAAATCTATTTTTTCGTCGTTTTAGAAAAATTACGTTGTTATTTCGCTAGCTCAGACAACTCACTTAGCTCAATCCATCTATCCTCATGCTCTTGAATAGCTTCAAGAAGCTCTGCTAACTGATGACTAACTTCACTAATGTCTACATCACTATCAGTTATTTTTTTTTCTAAATATATTTTCTGTTTTTCTAACATAGGTAGTTTAAGATCTAGTTCTTTTAATTCTCTAGCTTCTTTAAAACTCAATTTTCTTATAGTTTGTTGAGGGTTTGATTTTTTTTCTGATCCAACTTTTTTTTGTGAATTATCAACCATCTGATCTCGTTCTTTAGTTTCTTTATTTTGCTCCTCTAATATTTTTTGTTCCAAAAATCGAGAGTAATTACCTTCATATCTTTGTAAGTGACCATTTTCAAAATTAAAAATTCGATCAATAGTTCGATCAAGAAAATATCTATCATGAGATACGACTACGACACAACCTTTGAAGTCCTCTAGAAAATCCTCTAACACGCTTAGTGTTTGTATATCTAAATCATTTGTAGGCTCATCAAGCAACAATACATTGGGAGCTTGTATGAGCATTTTACAGAGAGCAAGTCTTCTTTTCTCTCCTCCTGAAAGTTTAAGTAGAGGACTATGTTGCTGACTGGGTGGGAACAGGAATTTTTCTAAAAGTTGTGATGCGGTTATTTGTTTTCCTCCATGATCAATTCGTAATGCAGCTTCCTCCACGAAATCGATAACTTTGCGCTGTTGGCCACCTCCTTGATTTAAATCATTTGTATGTTGATCGAGATAGCCAATATGAACGGTTTCTCCAAGTTTTATTTTTCCACTAGTAGGCAATCTTTTACCTGCAATTAGATCTAAAAAAGTCGATTTACCACTTCCATTTTGACCAATAATACCCACACGATCCTCCGGACTAAAGCTATACGTGAAATCATGTAAAAGATCCAAATTTTTATCTTTATCATTTAAAGAGAGACCTACACCTTCAGCTTCAATTGCGATTTTTCCAATTCTTCTACTCAATGAATTCATTTCTAATTTAGCTTTGACATAATTTTTAGGTTTCGCTTGCATTTCAGCAATCCTTTGAATACGTGCTTTTTGTTTTGTACTTCTTGCTTTGGGACCTTGTCTTAACCAAGCTAATTCCTTTCTTAAAACACCCTGAAATTTTTTCTTTGTAGATGCCTCTGATTGTTCTTGTTCAACTTTTTGTTGAAGAAATTGGCGATAATTTCCGGAATACTTACGTGCTACTCCATTATTGATTTCGACCATCCGAGTAGTAATGCGATCAAGAACATATCTATCGTGAGTTATCAAGACAAGAGCGCCCTCATAATGATCTAACCAATTTTGAAGCCATTCCACTGCAGAAGCATCGAGGTGATTGGTAGGTTCATCAAGAAGTAAGACATCTGGTTTAGATACAAGTGCAGCGGCAAGTCCCACTCTTTTGCGGTAACCACCAGAAAGCTCTTTTACTGGCTTATCTAAATCTTTTATACCTAGTCTTCTTAGAACATCTTGGCATTGTTGTTCTAAATTCCATGCTCCAGCGGCATCCATAAGTTCACTCGCCTGACCAAATTTTTTCAAAAGACCTTCGTCTTCTGGGTTTTGAGCGATTTTTCTACTTAGCTGACTGAAATTAAGTAATAATTTTCGTTTTTCTCCACACCCTTCAAGAACTTCTTCCAAAATACTTTTTTCACTGTTGTAACTTGTTTCTTGCCCAACTAAAGATATCCGCAAAGATGATAAACATCTCCTTTCTCCTTCCATCAAAGGTTCGATTCCTGCAATGACTCTCAAAAGTGTTGACTTTCCAGATCCATTTGGACCAATCAAACCAAGTCTCTCTTTTTTATTTATGTGAAGATCTAAATTTTTAAAAAGGTTTTTTATTCCAAAGTCTGTAGAAGCATTAACAAGACTAATCAACACAGCTTACGTCCTCACGTCCAAAACTAAAGCCAACTCATAAATATTACCCCCCTTAGTCCTCATGATCTTTTTCAAAGCTTGAACATGAAATTTATAAATAAATTCTGTCATTGCTTAATAGCCAATACATTCTATTTCAACACTTACTTCAACTAAGAATATGTAATGGGACTGCAAGAGCAGAAAGCATAAACAAGAAACTTAGAGAAAGAAATTGCAGTACTGCTCTACCCTTGAGCCAACCCTTCCAGAATCTTTTAAGCCTAATGACCTTGCAGCATCACCACCATTAATTTCGACTGCATAGTATCGTCCATAATATTCTTAGTTTCAAAAATTCGATCATTAGACTTAACTGCCATCGGAGACATAAGAGTAAAAGATGGAGCCATGAGAAAGATACGGTTCATTATTTTATTTATGAGATAAAAAACTTTAGAACCTTTTAAGAGTAAGATATTACATAATTATCTTTATATGTAAGAATAAGGATGAATTTTTTAGAGAGAGTTCTTTCAAATTACTTTCTGGCTTGGAGTCAGATTTTTAATTACAAAGATAAAACAAGTAGAATACCTTTTTGGCACTTCTTTATCCTTGATGGATTAATAGGAGCTGTGGTTTCAATACTATCTAATAACACCCTTGGTAATGATCCAAATGATTTTTATACCATCTCTGATGGATATGATTGGAGTTATTTGTATAGCATTCCATCTTTTTTAGTTTTTATAGCTTTATTAATCAGAAGGCTGAGAGATATAGGTAAGGAAAACCTAGTTTTATGGGCGTTTTGTTCATTTATTCCTTTCTACAATCTTTATATATTTTCTCAGCCTTCCTCTGAAAAATAATCATTTCCTACCCTGAAAAGTCCGAGGATAAGGGATATTAAGAGCATTAAACCTTTTCAATTTTTTACTAAGCCTATAACGCTTATAAAACAAGTCGAATAGTGTTGAAACTCCAAACCAAGATAGAATACAACTTATAAATATCCTTGCCCCTTCAGTTGATGCAAGCCAATAGATAATAGGATCAACTATAAGATTAATACTAATTATAAAACCAATAAACAAAGAGAAAGTAAGATAAGCTATTACTAATAAAGCTCTGATTATTTTTTTTGTGTTAAAATTTTTCATATCCAAATACTTGAAATCATACTAAGAATCAATATTTTCTATTCTCCAGCAATATAGATAGTAAAGGAATTTTAATGTAATAAAAGTTGATTCACCTTTAATACTAAATATAGACAATTCAAAGATCCAATAATAGAAAAGTCAAAAGTAGAAATTAAAATCAACTACTTTTAATAGACATATTTAGCCAATAACTATTAAATAATTTTATAGCGATCAGGCAAAGAGCTTACGTAATTCATCTAAGTAATAAAATTACTTATAGTCAAATTTTTAGAAGCTTAAAAACAGATCTCAGAAGGTAATTTAGATTAACTAGCTTTAGCCAATGGCATTTCATCAATCTATCGAAGAAACGATGTCAAACCTTATATGCATATGCTTAAAAAAACTAACAATCTCAATACTGGAGATCGTTAGCTATTGATCAAGAATACAGAGAATGGATTAAATGCATAAAGCATAAAAGACTTGTTCCACGAACATACTCTTTATAAATACATCTACTTTTAGAAAAAAATCAATAAAAAGAAGTCCTTTCTTTATTTTTTACAGGCTTCCTAAACTTTTTCAGACCCTATACTTACACACAAATCATTTGATAAAGATGAAATTAACCATTAGATAATTCCGAGTAAACCTAATGCAGATTCATCAACAGGAATTGATCTAGTTTATTTAAGCTTATTCATTTATAAATAAAGACAAATCTTCTATATTTATAAATATATTTAAACCCACAAAAATACGCTTTGAAGTTTCAGCGGGCTTTATTTGTGAGATCACAACTTTCAATGAAGAAAAAGTAAAAGATTTTCTTTAATTGCCTAGGAAATAGAAAAATCTGGCGAAAATCAAATTTAATGATAAAAAAAAATTATGCGTCGCTTGGTATCAGGAATAGTTGGTCTAGCAGCTCTATTAGCTGGTTGTGCGACAACAAATCAAGATAATAGTTCTAGACTTAACCTAATAAAAAATCGCAATGAGTTAATTTGTGGAGTAAGTGGGAAGATTCCCGGATTTAGTTTTCTGAAAAGTGATGGTAGTTATCAAGGACTAGATGTCGATATATGTAAAGCATTTGCTGCTGCATTTATAGGAGATTCAGAAAAAATCCAATATAGGCCTCTAACTGCAGCAGAAAGATTTACAGCTATTAAAACTGGGGAAATTGACCTGTTATCAAGAAATACCACTTTTACTCTCAGTAGAGATTCCTCAGGAGGAAATGGGTTAACTTTTGCACCAGTTGTTTTCCATGATGGGCAGGGATTGATGGTCAAGAAGGAGAGTAAAATTAGCAGTCTTAAAGATCTTGCAAATAAATCTATATGTGTTGGCTCAGGTACAACTACTGAGCAAAATATAAATGATGCATTTGAGAGTGCCTCACTACCTTATACACCAATCAAATATCAAGATCTTAATCAAGTAGTTGCTGGCTATTTACAGGGTCGTTGTTCAGCTATGACTTCTGATCGTTCACAATTAGCAGCAGCCAGATCTGGTTTTAAGAATCCAAAAGAACATATTATTCTGGATGATGTATTAAGCAAGGAGCCACTTGCTCCAGCCTCCGATGGCCAAGATCAGAAACTAGCTGATGCAATGAGATGGGTTGTCTTTTCCCTCATATCAGCAGAAGAGCAAGGGATAACAAAGTCAAATATTTATGAAAAAGTAGAACTTGCAAAGAATAATACACAATTAAAACCTTTAAGAAGATTTCTAGGTATTGATGGAGGTCTAGGAGAAAAAATTGGTCTTAGTAATGACTTCGTAGTTAAAGTAATTAGCTCAACTGGTAATTATGGTGAGATTTATGAAAGACATTTAGGTAAAAATAGCGAGGTACCTATTCCAAGAGGTCAAAACGAGTTGTATAACAAAGGAGGTGTACATATTTCACCACCATTTAACTAAAAATAATTTATTACGGGAATGAAAATAAATCAAAAACTATTTTTTCAATTAGGTATAGTTATTCTCTTTTTTGGTTTGATTGGGATACTAATTAATAATTTGACAATAAATCTAATAAGAACAGGCCTAGGTATTAATTTTAGCTGGCTTTTTAAACCAGCGAGTTTCGCTTTAGCGGAACACCCTTTACCATATAGCTCCTCTGATAGCTATGCTTGGGCATTATTTATAGGTTGGCTCAATAGCCTACAAGTAATAGTCTCATCGTTATTATTAGCTACTTTCTTGGGAATACTTGTAGGCTTTGCAAGAACTGGTAAAAACTCGTTACTAGGGATTATTTCAGCTGGATACATTACAATTATTCGTCAAACCCCTCTTTTGCTTCAACTTATGTTTTGGTATTTTGTTGGTTTTTTAGGCTTAAAAGATAATGTATTAATCCATATAAAAGATATATTTATAATTTCAAATCAAGGAATAGAGTTATCAGGATTCAAACTATCTTCAGAATTTTCAGCATTGTTACTTGGACTAAGTATATTCACAAGTGCATATATAGCAGAAGTAATTCGTGGGGGCATACTTTCTGTTCCAAGGGGGCAATGGGAAGCTTATAGAAGTTTAGGGCTCTCTGAAAGAAAAGGTCTTATCAGCATAATAATACCACAAGCATTACCAGCAATCATTCCAGGATTAACAAGTCAATATCTTAATCTTGCAAAGAATAGCACCTTAGCAATAGCAGTTGGTTACTCAGATATTTATGCAATAAATGATACTATTATCAATCAAACTGGAAGAGCAATCGAATGTTTCCTTATATTGCTTACTAGTTTCTTATTATTAAATCTATTAATAAGTAATAGCATGGAAATTATTAATAGGATAATTATCAACTCTAGAAAATATAATTAATCCATGCTAAATATGACTTTAATTATTTTTCTCTTTCAAAGACTAAGAAAAACTTTATTTTCAAATTTATCTAATAGCATTATTAGCCTGATCTTCATATTGATTATTAGTTTAGTTTGTCTAAATACGTTTAGATGGCTTATATTTAAGGCTAATTGGACAGTTGTCACATCGAATCTTCCTTTGTATGCATTTGGTAGCTTCCCACCGAATGAACGATGGAGGCCTGCAACTTGGATTATTATTCTCTTTTTACTAAGTATCATTACCCTTTTTGGCCCTGGGTGGAAATGGCTACGCAAAAATCTTTTAATATCATGGGTAGCTACTATCCCCCTAGGCCTTTATTTACTTTATGGTGGATTTGGATTATCACCTATAATGAGTAGACATTGGGGAGGCTTAACTCTAACTATTCTACTAACTGCTTGTAGTTCATTGTTATCATTACCATTGGGAATAATTTTAGCACTTTTTCGTCAAAGTTCATTACCATTAATTCAAAAGCTAAGTTCATTCTATATAGATGTAATGAGAGCAATACCTCTTATTGCTGTTCTTTTCTTTGGTCAACTATTAATACCTTTATTTCTTCCAGTAGGAATAGAAGTTGATCGTGTTTGGAGAGCTATCTTTGCATTCACTCTTTTTGTCTCCGCCTATATAGCAGAAGATATTCGTGGCGGATTGCAGTCAATCCCTCGTACCCAAATAGAAGCAGCTAATAGTCTTGGCCTGAATCAATTCCAAATCATTCAATTGATATTAATACCTCAAGCCTTACGTATTGCATTACCTGCTTTGACTAACCAATCCATCGGACTTTTTCAAAATACATCTTTAATGGCTATTTTAGGATTAGTGGAGTTACTTGGTGTAGGCAGAAGTATCCTGGCCAATCCAGAATTTATTGGTCAATATATTGAAGTATATGTTTGGCTAGCATGTGTCTATTGGATGGTTTGTACAATCATGGCTGTTCTAGCAAGACATCTTGAACAAAGAATGACCATTAATCAAGCTAATTTTTGATAATTCATGGAACCTGTTGTTGTTGCGAAGAATCTCACTAAGTCTTACACAAAAGGATTACGAGCTCTTGATAATGTTTCTCTGACAGTTAACCAAGGGAAAGTCCTAGTGGTAATGGGTCCCTCTGGCTCAGGGAAAAGTACTCTGATTCGAACTTTTAATGGTCTTGAAACTTTTGATAAAGGAGAACTGAATATTTTAGGAATAAAGGTTGATTCCACTCATGATGAAAAGAAAATCCAAAAAATAAGAAGAAGAGTAGGAATGGTTTTTCAACAATTCAATTTATTCCCTCATCTATCAATCCTTGAAAATATCACTCTCGCTCCAGTAAATGTGCAAAAGCGTCGTCGAGCTGAAGCGGAAGAATATGGCATGTATCTCTTAAATCAAATGGGAATAGATTCACATGCAAAAAAATACCCAAGTCAACTTAGCGGAGGGGAACAGCAACGAGTAGCCATAGCTAGAGCATTAGCATTAAAGCCGGAGCTGCTTCTATTTGATGAACCCACTAGCGCTCTAGATCCAGAAAGAATCAATGAAGTTCTCGATGCGATGAGAAGACTTGCTGAGCAAGGAATGACAATGGTTGTAGTAACACATGAAATTGGTTTTGCTAAAGACGTAAGTGATCAAGTTTTATTTATGGATTCAGGTAAAGTCATAGAAACATCTCCTCCAAATATTTTCTTTTCTAATGCAAGACACGAGAGAAGTAGAAAATTTCTAAATCAACTTGATAAACATTAGCAATTGCCAAATCATAATAAAACAAAAAGGAAGACCTAAGCAAAGAGTGGAAGAGTAAAGGAATCAATGTATGGGAAGTTTTCACATTAAAAGAAATGGTAAAAGATTATTTTTTCACTAGATCAGCCATAAAAATTAGAAATTACAATTTATACAACTATAAAAAATAGATATAAAAAGCTTCATATACTTAAAACAAACACATACCGTCCAGACATAACTCATTCAATTAGTTTTGTTTAAATAGGTTTTGAAAATTATATAGATAGAAAAGACTAAAAACTCAAATATTTTTATGCACTAGTTTTCTTAACAGTGGGTTTTATTAGCCATCAACATTTTTTCTATCAGTTGCGATCTGTTAGTTATTAGTAATAGAAACCTGATTGAAATAGAATAAAGAAATGAGGGTGTGAATGTTAAGCCATCCACACATCGCAATATCGCTGACATTCCATGGCATCAAAGGAGATCAACTACTGGCTAATGAAGCATGAGCCAGATTAAAGGATTAAAAATAGGAAGCTATTTAATTAATCTAGCCAACTGATTATCTTAAATATTTCAAACCTCTATAAGTAAGAGTTATTGATGCCTTTTCTACATGAGTGCAATAAACAAAAGCTTTTCCATTAAAAAACATATTTACCATGATGATGCAGTCTCCCTTCAAACGCTCAAGTCCCCGTCCTATGGCTTGAGTCGAACTGCGGTCTACAAGTAGCAGATCGGACGATTAGGTAGCCATGGCTACTCTTTATTTATAGTATTTATACCTAAGAATGTCAAGAGCAGGGGATTGGGACGATGCATCAACAGCACTCACAATCACTTTCACCTTCGGATGATGGGTTTTCGAATGCATCGGCAATATCTCTAAGCATTAAAGCTATAAACTCTGGAGGGCATTGAAGCTCATTAATATGGGAAGCGCATTGTTGAGCTATTCCCTGCATAGCTGGAAGAATTATTTTATCCACTTGCTCCTCAGTTGGCTTCCAAGTTGCTTGGCACTTATCACCCATGAATTAGTAATTATTGTATGAGTACATTATGGCAACTAGTTAATTTCCTTGTTTGTATATGACACTAATTCCTTTCTTTTAAGAGGATCTTTGGTTGACATTTTTTAGGTATTTAGGATCTAAAAAACTAGTTTTATGCTGCTAGATTTCCTCTCAAACCTCTATCCCTACTTCCTTTAAACCATACAGGTCTAGGAAGAAGTCTATTCTCTTGATATAAGTGACCTGTCTCTGAATAAGGCTTCTCAATACAAGAAGCTTCTGCAAGAACTGCTTTGTATTCCCTCATTGAAAGAACACTCCGAGAGGATTTAGAAGTCATAGTTCTTGGCTGTTTTATAGATGATGAGCCAACAATCAGATAATGACGTTCAGAGCGAGCTTTTCCAAAAGAATATGTGGAAGATCAGTTTTTCTAAGCTTTAATTTTGAGATATTCTGTCAGTTGCGATCTGTTAGTTATTAGTAGAACTTATATTGTAGCGACTATCACTTCTCAAATACTTTAAGAAAATTCAAGATTAATCTATATGCTCCAAACACATGATTGATTCAGCTAATGAAATGACTCCACAAGAAAAAATCATTCAAGAAAGAGTTGCTCAAGCAAGAAAGTTTCTTACTTCAAATGGATTTAACCAATCAATAAAAGACCTTTGGAACGAGATCAAAGAGGATTCAAAATATGATTTATTGTAAAAATAACAAGTAATTAATTCGAATCAAATACTTATAATTTCTATTTACTTTTAATTTTATTGCATGAAAATAAAAAACTCATTGTAAGATTATATACACAATCAATTATTAGATAATGTAATTGATATGACTGAAAGAATTAAGACTAAGACTTATTAATTAATTGCTTATCTCAAAGAATCTTTTCTTTTAGAGAGATAGCTATCTTTCATTCTTAGATTTATCTCTATGTCAATTTTTGAAGCTACTCCATTACTATTAAAAGCAAAAAAAGAAAAAGGTTTAACCTTTTCGGAAATTGGAAATCTATTGGGACTTGATGAAGTCTGGGTTGCAAGTCTTTTTTATGGTCAAGCAACTGCAAGTGAGGAAGAAGCTGAGAAATTATTGACTAAGTTAGGACTTGATTTAGGACTAAAAGAATTATTAACAACGCCTCCAGTGAAAGGATCACTAGATCCAGTCATCCCAACTGATCCTTTGATATATCGATTTTATGAAATCATGCAAGTATATGGAATGCCCATGAAAGACGTTATTCAAGAAAAGTTTGGTGATGGAATCATGAGTGCCATTGATTTTACAATTAACGTCGATAAGGTTGAAGACCCAAAAGGTGACAGAGTAAAAGTATCAATGTGTGGAAAATTTTTGCCATACAAGAAATGGTAAAAGAATTATTTTTTCACTAGATCAGCTAGAAGAATTAGGAAGTACTATTTATACAGCTCTAAGGAATAGATATAAAAAAGCTTCATACACATTAAATAAACACATACCGTCCAGACATCACTCCATCAATGAGTGTTGTCTAGATTGGTTTTGAAAATCATATAGATAGAAAATACTAAAAACTCAAATCTGTTTGCGCACTAGTTTTCTCAACAGGGGGTTCTTATTAGCAATCATCATTTTTTCTGAAACTTGCTTTCTGTTAGTTATTAGTAATAGAAACCTGATTGAAATAGAATAAAGAAATAGGGGTGAGAATGTTAAGCCATCCACACACCATCCACACATTGCAATATCGCTGAGATCCCATGGCATCAAAAGAAATCAACTATTGGCTAATGAAGTGTAAGCCTTAGTATCAGAAATGAGTTCCAAGGCATTCTAAAAAGTTATTCACGTTTTTCTTTGATTTGTTTGTTTTATCATCGTTGATCATAAGATCTTCCAAAAAGAAGTTTGAGAAAAGTGTATTTAAAGACACTTAATTTTTCAATTTTTTTGACTTTAAAACTTTTTTGTATTTTTAGCTACCTAACAAAAGCAACTCTTGAATCATATTTTATTTAGTTAATTTGAGGTTGATGTGTTTACAGATTATCAACCTAAAAAAGGATATGATGAATACTTTTCTTCTGAAGGTTGTTCTCCGAGGACATCACTTGAACCCCTCCTCTCCTCCCTAGGAAAGATAGGTTTAGATCAGTTAAATATTAGTCATGAAATTGCAAGGAAATTACTTCTTCGTCACGGAGCAACCTTTCTTCTTAACGACTCAGGTAAGAAAGGATCTGAAAGGATTCTTCCCTTTGATCCTTTGCCACGAGTCATTAGTTCTTCGGAATGGCTAGATTTAGAGAAGGGGCTGATTCAGCGACTTGAAGCAATAGATTTGTTTTTAGCTGATGTATATGGGAAGCAACAAATAATTAAAGATAGGGTTATTCCAAGAGAACTTATCGAGAGTTCTGATGGTTGGCGACCACAAATGCAAGGGTTTGTCCTGCCATTAGGAAGATGGTGCCATATCTCTGGTCTAGATCTTATTAGAGATGGGAAAGGAGACTGGCACGTTCTAGAGGACAATCTTCGCTGTCCTTCCGGAGTTGCATATTTCCTAGAAAATAGATTAGTTATGAAAAGAATTTTCCCCAGCCTTTTTACTGGGAGAATTGTTAGACCTATTGATGATTACCCTTCTTATTTATTGAAATCACTTCAGGAATTAGCAGTGTGGACTGATAATCCGAAAGTTGTACTATTGACACCTGGAGTTTTCAATAGTGCCTATTTTGAACATAGTTATTTGGCTCAACAAATGGGGGTTCAATTAGTTGAGGGAAATGATTTAGTTTGTCAAGATGATAATGTTTACTTAAAAACTACTTCTGGGATTAGGAAAATAGATGTTATCTATCGTCGAATAGATGATGATTTTTTAGATCCTACATTCTTTAGACAAGATTCAATGTTAGGAGTTCCAGGACTTCTTAAAGTAATGAGTAAAGGTAGAGTAGCCGTTGCGAATGCTCCTGGGACAGGATTAGCTGATGATAAACTAATTTATACTTTCGTACCTGATATGATTAAATATTATTTAAAAGAGGAACCACTAATCAATAATGTTAAGACATACATATGCGCAAGAGAAAGTGATCTTAATTTTGTACTTAATAACCTTAAAGATCTAGTTGTCAAAAGCGTATCTGAGGCAGGTGGTTATGGAATGTTAATTGGTCCACATTCATCCCAAATAGAGATTGACAACTTTTCAGCAAAAATAAAAGCAAATCCAAGAAATTATATAGCTCAACCAACTTTAGAATTATCTACTGTTCCATCACTTAGCGATGGTGAAGTTTATCCCTGCCATGTTGATTTAAGACCCTATGTTCTTCGAGGGAAGAATACTTGGGTAAGCCCCGGAGGCCTAACAAGAGTTGCTTTAAAAAGAGATTCCCTAATAGTTAATTCCTCTCAAGGGGGAGGTTGTAAAGATACTTGGGTGGTTACCCAATAATATAAATGTTACTTAGTAGAGTTGCTGAATCACTTTATTGGATTAATAGATATTTAGAACGTGCAGAAAATATTTCTAGATTTGTTGAAGTTAGTGAATCTATGGCTCTTGATTGTCCTCCTGGCAGTGCAGAACCTTGGTTACCTTTAGTTGATGCAAGTGGAGATAGAAATGCATTTGATAAGAGTTATATAAATAAAACGCCTAGTGATGTAATAAGCTTTCTTATTAAAGATCGAGAAAATGCAAACAGCATAATAAGTTGCATTTGCATGGCAAGAGAAAATGCAAGACAAATAAGAGACGTTATTACTTCTGAGATGTGGGAACAAATTAATAGTTTATATTGGAGTATTCAGGAAGGGGAAACTCTCTGGCATCAACCTGCACAAGAACAATTATTTGAAATAAGAAGAGGTTGTCAATTATTTTATGGAGTGACAGATGCTACTTTTAGTCATGATATTGCATGGAATTTTAGTAAATTAGGAAGACTAATCGAAAGAGCTGATAAAACTTCAAGAATATTAGATGTAAAATATTTTTTACTTCTACCAAATCTACAAGAAATCGGAGGTGCGATAGACGAGCTACAGTGGATTTCTTTATTACGATCAGCTGGAGCTTATCAAATGTTTAGGAGATCTGAACAAGGATCAATCACTCCTAATGCAATTGCTAGGTTTTTATTATTAGATCCAATTTTCCCAAGATCTGTTAGGTTTTGCCTTGAAGGTGTGAAACAATCATTGGGGAAAATTCAAAATTCTCCTATCTCAGGGAAGCCAAATGATTTGGAATGTTTAATAGGTTTATTGCTATCAAAATGGAGCTTTATAAGAATCGATCAACTAATTAAAAATGGTTTACATGAAGCTATCGATAGTCTTCAAATTGATTTAAATAAATTACATAATCTAATACATGATTTTTATTTTATTAATGAAAGACGATCTAATGTTAAATCGTTACAAGAATGAAAAAGAAAATAATCCATAAACTTGCTTATACTTATGAAAGTCTTGTATCACTGGATGAGCATTTAATATGTTTGAGACCTAGGTCAAACTGTTTCCAAAAACTATATAATTTTGACCTTGAAATTCTTCCTGATTCTCATTCAATATTGCCTTTGATCTCGGCCAATGGGGATGATATATATAAAGTATCTTTTACTGAACCAACTAAGTCTCTTATTATCAGGGCAGAGAGTGAAATAGAAACAAAGAATCACCCAAATATATATCAATTAAAGAATGAGAATGATTTAAGTTTGCCCATCAATATTAATAGTGTTAATAGTTCATTAAAAGGATTTATTGAAGGATGGTTCCAAAATGGACAACATGATCCATCCGCTATTCAAATTGCTCAAGAGGCACTAGTAGGTATAGAGAATAATGTTTTAGAGTTTTTATATCAATTAATTGAATTGATAAAGGAAAGAGTTAAATATACTCCAAGGCATCTTGGCCCAGCATGGCCCTCAGGAAGAACTCTTAGCGAGAGAGTTGGCTCTTGCAGAGATTTAGCGATCTTATTAATGGAGACTTGTAGATGTGTTGGTATACCCAGTCGATTTGTTAGTGGTTATCAATTCATGGATCAACCTACACAAAAATATGAACTTCATGCTTGGACTGAAATTTTTATACCTGGTTTTGGCTGGAGAGGATTTGATCCAAGCGGTTGTGGACTAATTAATGACAGATACATCACCTTAGCCTCTGCTTCCAAGTCTGATCTTGTGGCACCAGTTAGAGGAAGCTTCGTTGGCACTCCCAATTTAAAGAGTGAATTAAAGTGGGATATTCAAATTATCTGAATTCCATAAATGCATCGATACGTTTCAGCAAAATTATCTGAGCGGATGTAACGACATAGACGGGACATAGAAGTCCCCATATACCCCTACAGAAAGTAGCCGTATGGGAAGGTGAATACTTTTTAAAGAAACACGCACCACCTTGAAGTCACTCCATCAATGGGGAATGTGTGGATAGGCTTTGAATATTGTGTGGATAGAAAAAATACTAAAAACTCAAATCTGTTTGCCTCAACAGATCTATGAATACGAAAACCTTCGTTTTATGCTGCGATGTTTTCTCTCAAACCTCGATCCCTACTCCCTTTAAACCATACAGGTCTTGGAAGAAGTTCATTCACTGGATATAAGTGACCTGTCTCTGAATAAGGCTTCTCAATACAAGAAGCTTCTGCAAGAACTGCTTTGTATTCTTCCATTGAAAGAACACTTCGAGAAGATTTAGAAGTCATAGTTCTTGGCTGTTTTATAGATGATGAGCCAACAATCAGATAATGACGTTCAGAGCGAGCTTTTCCAAAAGAATATGTGGAAGATCA
>QCHU01000019.1 GCA_003279455.1 Prochlorococcus sp. AG-402-G19 | reverse complement strand
TGGGAAAAAGAGATGAGTAAAGCATCAAAGAGAATGCTATCTCAAGGAATTATAAATACGCTTGCACTTGATCAACTAAATGAAGCTTCATCCCTACAATTACTAGATCTAGGCACAAAAGAATATCCAAGCAGATCATTGGGAGCAAAAGTACTATCGAGTAGTTTTCATCAGAAAAGTAATTTAAAAATTGATTATTCGAAAACAAATATATTACTTGAAAATTTAATTAATAATGACGGACTAAAAATTATAAAAGTTAAAGAAGGAAGTTTAATATCAAAAAAAGGGGAGCCAATAAGTTCTCAAGACTTTGATATTCTAGAACATTTTAACAAGGTTAGTCGAAGTCCAAGGCCAATAAAGTGGTTAATAACTTTTACCGAATCAATGGGAATTTGTGGGTTACTTCTTATGATTATGAGAAGAGAAAAGCCTAGGCTTAAAGCTAAGCATGGATTACTTTCTTTAACTTTGTTACTTGTAGTTCAAATAACAAAAGACTGGCTTGGTATGCTTGCAAGCCCATTGCAATTAATATTACCTCCTACGCTCCTTCTTTCACAAGGAATAGGTACAACAACCTCATTAGCTTGGATGGCTGCTGCTAGTTTAATATGGCCAATATCTCTTAATAGCTCAAATGAAATTAGATTAATAATTGCTTGCATTGCTGGATCATTTATAGCCTTTTTAGGTAGAAGAATGAGAAGCCGTGCACAAATTCTTCAAATAGCTGTTTTCATACCTTTTGGTGCATTATTAGGACAATGGTTTATTTTTAATCAATTAATAAAAGCAAGAAAATTAGAATTTAATAATCTATCATTTGATCCTAATTCTCTTTTTAATGAGACACTTATTATAAGTGCAATACTGATGGTAACAATATTAATTATTCCTATATTAGAAAATACTTTTGGATTACTTACAAGAGCAAGATTAATGGAGCTAGCCGATCAAGAACGTCCGTTACTTCGTCGTTTATCTAGAGAGGCCCCAGGGACATTTGAACATACTTTAACAATTTTAAGTCTTGCTGAGGAAGGAGCAAGAGTAATTGGAGCTGATGTTGACTTAATAAGGACTGGAGCCCTTTACCATGATGTTGGGAAACTACATGCTCCTAATTGGTTTATTGAAAATCAGAAAGATGGAATAAACCCCCATGAAGAAATCAAAAATCCATATAAAAGCGCCGATATTCTTCAAGCACATGTAGATGAAGGATTAAAACTTGCGAGGAGATATCGACTTCCGTCCCCCATTGCTGACTTCATTCCAGAACATCAAGGTACTTTAAAAATGGGTTATTTTCTTCATAAAGCCAAAGAAAATGATCCTTCTGTCTCTGAAAAACGTTTCAGATATAAAGGACCGATTCCTCATTCCAAAGAAACAGGGATCCTCATGCTTGCAGACGGTTGCGAGGCAGCATTAAGAGCTCTTGACGCATCATCATCAGATAAAGATGCTTGCAAAACGGTAAGGAAAATAATTCAGTCTCGTCAAATTGATGGCCAATTAAAAGAAAGTAGTTTAACGAGAGCAGAAATAGAAATAATACTTAGGGCTTTTGTCTCTGTATGGAGGAGAATGCGTCACAGAAGATTAAAATATCCCAGCTTCAATTCTAGGTAAAAATTATCACATCTATTGAAATATTTAGGAAGTTATAGCCTAATTCTTCTGTGACCTCTTCTACACCAGTAAAGTAGGGCTAATAAATTCAGAAAAGCAATTAGTAACGATAAACCGCTAATACCAAAAAGGTCATTTACTTTAATCAACCTAATGATCCCATAGGGCAATGTTCCTGAGAGGGTCATAGATAAAGCAACAATTGATAAAATCACACCCCATCCTCTTTGAGCAAATAAACCCGCAGAAGCAACAATTCCAGTTACTGCAGATGGCCAGGCAAGGCTAATAGCAATAGTTATATTTGCAGTTTGCAGAGGAGGCCCTGATCCAACTACATAGGCAATAAATGGAATTGCAAGTGTATTTGAGATCAAGCCAAACCAAGTAAGCGTCCAGTAGCCGCGCATTCCTGAACCCATTTTTAAAAAATTATTATTTTATATAAAAATATAAGACCTTAGTTACAATTTATTTTAAGCGAGAGACAATTGCAAACAATTAGATGGATAACAAACTGTTCTCCAAGTTCCATTTCCTGCAAGCACCTGTACACCTATTCCTCTATCTTTAATTGTGCACCTCAATCCTTGTCCATTACACCAAGACTTAGCAGCAAAAAGCGCTGCATCAATACTTTCATAAGGAGCATCTAGAACATGATGAGGATCCCCATCAAGGCCAGTGAGTCGGTAGAGATTTCTTTTTAAAGTCACTTATGTGCGCATATCAAATCGTCACAAGAAATATTAATCTTTAAATTAGATATGAGGTCGTTTTTCTTAAAAAAATTTACGCAACCCTATTCCATCTCACAAAAATAATCTAAAAGTTGTTAAACCCCATTTTTATAAGCCTTGGCTAGGTCATGCTGCGGATGAATGGATTTTCTTCCCTCAGCAGCTACTAATCTATTAAGAGCATTTATGTATGCTTGAGCAGCTGCAACAACTACATCAGTATCAGCAGAATGACCAGAAAATAGACTCCCATCTCTTCTTATTCGAATCGTAACTTCTCCTAAAGCATCTATTCCTTCAGTAACGGACTTTACAGAGAATTCCGTTAATTCATTAGGTTCTTCAGTTAGAGAATCTAAAGCTTGCACTACTGCATCAACAGGGCCTGTGCCTAGGGAGACAGCGGTTTTTTCCTCTCCATCTTCTCCAACGACCGTTACTGTTGCAGTTGGCTTTAGCGATGTTCCACAACTTACTTGGACCAATTTCAATTGGAACAAAGCTTCTGGAAGTTGAACTTGCTCACTAACAATGGCTTCTAAATCACGATCTGTTATCTCTCTTTTTCTATCAGCTAAGTCTTTAAATCTAGCAAAAGCATCATTAAGATCTTCTCTATTTAAATCATAGCCAAGGTCCTCTAATCTAGCCCGTACGGCACTCCTACCACTCAATTTACCTAAAGAAATTTTATTGTCGGACAAGCCTACTGTTTTTGCATCGATGATTTCGTAGGTAAGCCTATTTTTCAAAACTCCATCTTGATGTATTCCAGATTCATGCGCAAAAGCATTAGCTCCAACAATTGCTTTATTTGGTTGAACGACCATACCAGTTAAATTCGAGACCAATCGTGAGGACTTAGTTATTTCTTCTGTTCTAACGGCTGTTAAAGGGGTTGGAGATTCAGGAGATCTACCAAAAAAAGGATTAAAATATGATCTTCTTACATGTAGAGCCATAATCAATTCCTCTAAAGCAGCATTACCTGCTCTCTCTCCTATTCCATTAATAGTGCATTCAAGCTGTCTAGCTCCATTTTTTACAGCCTCAAGGAAGTTTGCAACAGCAAGCCCTAAGTCATTGTGGCCATGAACTGAAAGAACAGCTTCATTTATATTTGGAACATTTTTATTTATATTTAAAATTAAGTCTCCAAACTCAGAAGGAGTTGTATATCCAACTGTATCTGGAATATTTATAGTATTAGCACCTGAAGATATGGCTAATTCAATTACTTCATATAAAAAGTCCAAATCACTCCTTGCTGCATCTTCACAAGAAAACTCAACATCATCAACAAATCCTTTAGCGTAGCTAACCATATCTGGAACAATATCAAGAACTTCTTTTCTGGATTTCCTTAATTTATGTTCAAGATGAATATCACTTGTTGCGATAAAGGTATGAATCCTTTTTTTTGGAGCTGGAGCTATAGCATCAGCACAAGCCTTTATGTCAGGTTTTGAGGCTCTTGATAGTCCGCAAATGATAGGCCCTTCTTCTCCACCCACTTGCTCAGCTATTTTCTGAACTGCAGCAAAATCGCCAGGGCTAGCAAAAGGGAATCCTGCCTCAATAACATCTACGCCTAGTCTTGCTAATTGTTGAGCAATAGCTAACTTTTCTTCTAAATTCAGACTCGCACCAGGGGATTGTTCTCCATCTCTTAATGTGGTATCAAAAATTAAAACTCGGCCTGGATCTTTGGCCATAGCATGAAAAATATAAAAATAACTAGACCTTTTTAAGATCTACATGAATCTAGTTAATTGTAGTATATTTCTAACAAACTTTTACAAAAAACATTAAGTTTCTAACTATTCAATTGATCTTTTTATTTTTTTTATTTATAAAAATTAAAAATTTAAGATTGAACCTCAAATTTGCATGAAGAAATTCTAAGTAATAATTCAAAATTAATTATTTCTAACTTTCTAAATTACGTATCTAATTTAACTAGATTTGGATTAGAACTTAAAGTTTATCTTTTCTAGTGCGACTAAAGAGTATAAGTATCCAAAGATCTATTCAAAAAATCTTGGATTTTAATGACTAAAGGCAATCTCGCCATAGTCCTGCATGCCCATCTACCTTACGTGAGATCAGAAGAACCTGGCTCACTAGAGGAGGATTGGTTCTTTCAAGCTCTAGTGGAATGTTATTTACCACTTTTAGAAACCCTTGAAGAGGCCTCGAAGGCAAAAAATCAAACACCTAAAGTCACAATAGGTTTATCGCCAACGTTGCTTTCGCTTTTAGAAGATGACTTATTAAAAAATCGCTTTGAAGAATGGGTAGCTATTAGATTAGATGTTCTAAATACACTAGAAACAAACTGCACAGCCGCAGTAGTACATCTAGAAGATCACTTTAAAAGACAATTAGAAAGCTGGAAGAGATGCAAAGGTGATCTAATAGGAAAATTTAATCAATTACAAACATCAGAAGTAATTGATATTCTTACTTGTGCCGCCACTCATGGATATCTTCCGCTTTTAAGAGAAAACCCTGAAACAGTTAGAGCTCAATTAAAAACTGCAGTCAGAGAGCATCAGCGACTTTTTGTGAAAGCCCCATTAGGCATTTGGTTGCCTGAATGCGCCTATTACGAAGGCTTAGATGAATTAATGGCTGAAGCTGGACTTAGATATGCAGTTCTTGATGGGCATGGTTTATTGAATGCAGATCCAAGACCAAGATATGGTTTATATGCTCCCATTTGCACTAAAAGAGGAGTAGCTTTTTTTGGTAGAGATAGTGAATCAACTCTTCCAGTTTGGTCAGCAAGGGATGGATATCCCGGCAATCCAAACTACAGAGAATTCCATAGAGACTTGGGATGGGATTTATCAATAGAGAACCTAAAAAAAATAGGTATTAACGAGAAAAGGCCACTAGGAATTAAATTATTTAAGATTACTTCTCAAACTACATCTTTAGCTAACAAAGAAGAATATGATTCACATGCTGCAGAAGAAAGTATTAAAAAAGACGCCGAAAATTATTTAAAGGAAAGAAAGAAGCAACTAGTAAATCTATGTAACTCAATGCAAATAGAGCCATTATTAATTGCTCCTTTTGATGCAGAGCTCTTTGGACATTGGTGGTTTGAAGGACCAAAATTTCTCTCAAATATATTTATAAAATCAAAAAATGAAGGTATTAATTTAATTACGCTAAAAGAAGCCCTTCAATCAACATCTAAAATTCAATTATGCAATCCTTCTCCATCTAGTTGGGGACAAGGTGGCTTTCATAATTATTGGTTAGACAAGTCAAATGCATGGATTGTTCATGAATGGAGTAAAGCCGGAAGAGAGATGGTAAGCATTTGCTCAAAAGGTTTAATAGATGAATCAAATATAAAAATCATTAGACAGGCTGGGAGAGAACTTCTATTATCTCAATCCTCTGATTGGAGTTTTATTCTTAAGGCCGGAACCACTACCGAGCTTGCCAGAGAAAGAATAAACTTACATCTAAAAAGATTTTGGATGTTAATTAATGCTATTAAAGATAATAAATTAATCAATCAAAGAACATTAAAAGCAATAGAGAAAGAAGATTGTATTTTTCCTTTAGTTTCTCCTATAGATTGGAAAAAGAAAATCTAACTTTTCTTTTTTATTAGAAAGTTAATCATTCCTAATCGAACCTTAAATGGGGCAATAGAAAATAATTTGAGCATAACAATAAAGAGTCTTGGCAAAGGAAGCGTGTTAGTTAGATATCCATACCAATCTTTTTTGGGTAATTTAAAAAAAGTATCAAAAAAAGATCTTAATAAGGATTCGTCAAAACTCATTAGACGTTGAAGTCCAAACTGATAAAGACGATGTCTTTGAACTAATTCAGTAGTCCAAAGCGTATTCCATCCTCTTCTCGCTATCTGAGATGTAGGTAGGGAAGGATATGTTCTAATTGTTTTTGCTATTACCTTTGCTAATGAGGGTGCTCTTCTTAAAAGTGACCCAACTAGATAACCAGATGCAGGATGAACCATGCTGGCCGAACCTCCAAAAGCCAAAAGAGGTTGATCTCTATATGGCAATGGCAAATTCATAGGAAAAAGACAATGCTCTTCATGAATTATCTCTTCAATTTGAATTCCTTTGCTTGATAGTCGTGAAATTAATCTTGCTTTTAAAATTTCAAAAGAAACAGGAGGTGCACATGCCAAGGAAGTTTCCTCAACAAAATAACTTCCATCTCCCAAATCCATTGCGTAAAGGAAAGAAGGTGGTTCACTCAATTGCTTTGAATTTAAATGGTCAGATCTGAAATCCATTAAGACAAAACGTTTCTTTTCTACTGGCGCAGAACTAAACTTCCCAACCACACCATATGCCGCCTGCTTGGCAATTTCATCATGATCAGGTCTTCTAATAAAAGGGGTTTTGTGACCGCTTGCATCAATTACTAGCCTGGCGAAATATTTGTTTCCAGAAGTGCAAATCACAGTTGTTTCTTTTTCACCAAAATCTATTTTTTTTACTGTCTCAACTTGCCAAGAAAGTCCATTGCATCTTTCTAAAAGAGCTTCTTGAAAATTAATTGAATTAAAAAGACCATAATCAAGGTAATGGTTTGTACAAATATTGCCTTTTTCGTTCAAACCATCTCCAAAGAAACTAACAGTATCTTTCCACCTATATTTAAGTAATTCCTGCATATTTAAAGACTCAAGCTCAGACGCCCAGATCCCATAAGTATTTGGCCAAGGTTCCAGAGGAGACTTGGAAGCTAGTGCCTGAACTTTAATTCCTTGTTGAACCAACTCAGCAGTAATGCAAAGAGCAGCTGGTCCTGCTCCCAAAACTAATACATCAGCAGAATCAATCAATTTCAATTTTTAGACATTGAATCAGTATTAATTGGTTCATCTATTGTGGATGTTTCTTTTCCTTCATCCTCATTTATTTGTTCTGGAGGTACTAAAACAACCTCCGACAACTTGTCACCATTATCAAGTTTCTGAATTCTTACCCCTGTTGCGGCTCTTGATTGCTGCGAGATCTTATCAGCACTAGTTCTTACAATTACTCCCCTTTCACTAACCAATAATAATTCTTCTCCTTTTCCTAAAACCCTTAGACCTACAAGCTCATCTCCATCTTTTCTGAATTTTATTGCTCTTAGTCCCATTCCTGCTCTTTTTTGCAAGCGAAATTGTGTAACAGGGACTCTTTTACCAAGACCACTTCCAGAGGCAACAAGCACCCAAGGGCCTTCAGATACTGATGATTCATCCTCAAGTTGATCTTTTACTTCACTTTTATCAACATGATCAGCCAACTCTGTAGATAAAACATCCATACTTACTAGTGAGTCTCCAGACTTTAGATTCATTGCCCTAACACCTCTTGCTGCTCTTCCTAAAGGACGTAATTCAGAATCATTGAGCCTAAAATGAATAGTCATTCCATTTTTGGAACCTATCAAAACACTGTCGTCTGACTCAGCCAAACGAACCCAAGTCAAAGCATCCCCATCCTCTAGACCTATTGCAATTAATCCATTTGCTCTAATCTTGCTGAAAGATGAAAGAGGTGTTCTTTTTATAAAGCCTCCCCTCGTAAGCATTAACAAATAGTTTTCATCATCAAAAGAACTTACAGATAGTAATGAAGTAATAGCTTCTTCCCTTGGAATTGGTAGCAATTGAACAATTGGAGTTCCTTTTGCGGTCCTACTACATTGAGGAACTCTGTAAGCGGGGAGTGCATAAGCAACTCCTCTATCACTAAAAAGGAGTAGGTTATCGTGATCATTACAGCTAATAAATTTTTTCACCTCCTCCTCTCCTTGGCTTCGGGTTCCTGCTTTACCTCTAGTACCTCGACTCGTTGCTTCAAATTCATTCACAGGCATCCTCTTTAAGTATCCTGTCTCGGTCAACAAAACTACTGATCTTTCATTTGCAATTAAATCAATATCCTCAAGGCCTCCTCCTAGATCTAGAATTTCTGTTCTTCTGGCAGTATTATATTTTTCTTTTATTTCATTTAATTCTATTTTTGTTATTTCAAAAACCCTTTCTTTCTTATTTAAAATATCTTTTAAATCTATTATTTTTTCCACTAAATCCTCATGTTCTAGTCTTATTTTATCTGCCTCTAAAGCAGTTAACCTTCTTAGCTGCATCTGCAAAATAGCATCAGACTGAATATCTGTTAAGCCATGTAGTTCTTGTAATTTAGTTTTAGCTGTAGCTGAATCAGAGGCAGATCTAATAAGACTAATTATTTCATCCAGTTGATCTAAAGCTAATAATAATCCTAATAATATATGATCTCTACTCTCTGCTTTTTTCAGGAGATATTTAGTTCTTTTTTCAATAGTTTCTACTCTAAAATCTAGAAAGACTTGTAGCATCTTTCTAAGTGACAATGTGACTGGTTCACCATTGACTAATGCGAGCATATTTGCACTAAAATTAGTCTGCAAGGGTGTGAGCTTAAATAAATTATTTAAAACAACTTGAGGGTAAGAATCTCTTCTTAACTCAACAACAATTCTCATTCCATCTCTATCACTTTCATCTCTTATATCTGCAATCCCTTCAAGTTTTTTATCATTAACCATATCGGCGATGCGTTCTATTAATGCTGCTTTATTTGTTTGATAAGGAAGTGCAGTAATTATAACTGCATCCCTATCTGGTCTACCTGTATTTTCAATTGTTTCTATTTCAGCAACGCCACGCATTGTTATCGAACCTCTACCAGAAAGATATGTTTCTTTAATTCCACTTCTGCCAAGTATCTGACCCCCAGTTGGAAAATCTGGACCTTTGATAATATTCATCATCTCTATTTCTTCTAACTCAGGATTAGCAATCAGAGCCATCAATCCATCAATCAATTCGCCCAGATTATGGGGGGGTATGTTAGTTGCCATACCTACAGCTATTCCAGACGAACCGTTTAATAGCAATTGAGGTATTCTTGCTGGCAATACTGTTGGCTCTTGTACAGATCCATCAAAATTATCTGCGAAATCAACTGTTTCAGATTCAATATCTTCAAGCAAGCTATCAGTGGTTAAAGATTGCAATCTGGATTCCGTATACCTCATTGCAGCAGGTGGATCATTATCAATAGATCCAAAATTCCCATGCCCATCAATAAGGGGCATTTGCATGGAAAAATCTTGAGCCATCCTTACCAGGGCGTCATAAACGGCTGTGTCGCCATGGGGATGAAATTTACCTAATACTTCTCCAACAACACGTGCACATTTCCTGTACGGCCTATCACTAGTTAGACCAAGCTCATACATGGCATACAAAATCCTTCTGTGAACTGGCTTCAGTCCATCTCTCGAATCAGGTAAAGCCCTCCCAACAATTACACTCATCGCGTATTCCAAATAGGAACGCGACATTTCGTTTCTTAAATCAGTCTGGATGATCCGATCGTCGGATTCCCCGGGACCAGAACTATTAGGCCCCAATGGATCAGCCATATATAAGGGTTTTACCAATTATAAGAACATCTGTGAATTAATAAACCTTTTAAAGTGAATAACCATATATCTGAAAGTAAATCACCCTAAATAAAATCAACTATTACAAAAACAAGATAAAAATTGGCTCAAAGCATTCGCAAATCATCTTCCAAGCAACGGTGAAACAGCAAAATATTGATTATCTATTCCCAACATTTGCTCAATTTGGCACTTGAGTTGGTAGTTTGACGAGAACTTACAAAATTTAGGTGTGAATATTCAACTAGGACGCACCAAAACCGTTCGAAGAGCCTACGGAATTGATGAAATTGCATTAGTTCCTGGAGGAAGAACAGTTGACCCTGAAATCACAAAAACCAACTGGGAAATCGGTGGCATTCAAAGAGATATTCCCATAATCGCTAGTGCGATGGATGGCGTTGTAGATGTAAAAATGGCAGTTGCCCTCTCAAAGCTAGGAGCATTAGGTGTTTTAAATCTAGAAGGAATTCAAACTAGATACGAAGACCCTGAAGAAGTACTAACGAAAATTCAATCGATTGGGAAGGAAGGATTTGTTCCTTTAATGCAAGAAATTTATAAGCAACCCATAAAAGAAAAATTAATTTCAAAAAGAATTCAAGAAATTAAAAAAAATGGAGGAATTGCCGCAGTGAGCGGAACCCCATTAGCAGCAATAAAATATAAAGAGTTAATCAAAGAATCAGAAGCTGACTTGTTTTTTTTACAGGCAACTGTTGTTTCAACTGAACATCTAGCCAAAGAAGGTAGTCAAAACCTAGATCTTTTTAATCTTTGCAAAAACATTGGATTACCAGTTGCCGTTGGAAATTGCGTAACATATGAAGTGTCTTTAAAGCTAATGAGAGCAGGAGCCGCAGCGGTAATGGTTGGTATCGGTCCTGGAGCAGCATGTACCTCAAGAGGGGTATTAGGTGTTGGTATTCCTCAAGCAACAGCTATTTCTGACTGTGCTGCTGCAAGAGATGATTATCAAAAAGAAAGCGGAAAATATGTTCCAATCATTGCTGACGGTGGAATTATTACTGGTGGGGATATTTGCAAGTGCATAGCATGTGGTGCAGACTCAGTTATGATCGGGTCCCCAATCGCAAGATCTCAGGAAGCTCCTGGGAAAGGTTTTCATTGGGGCATGGCAACTCCAAGTCCTGTCCTGCCAAGAGGGACGAGAATCAAAGTGGGCACAACAGGAAGTTTAAAAAGTATTCTATGTGGCCCTGCAATTCTTGATGATGGAACCCACAATTTATTAGGAGCAATCAAAACCTCTATGGGAACATTGGGTGCTACTGATATCAAAGAAATGCAAAAAGTTGAGGTAGTTGTTGCACCTTCTTTGTTAACAGAGGGAAAGGTTTACCAAAAAGCACAACAACTTGGAATGGGAAAATAAAGTTACCAAAAGATTTCAGAATTAAATACAAACGCTAAAATTAATTAGTGAGAGCCTTAGCTTTCACACTCCTCACACACAAAAATGCCCGAAATTTTCGGGTTTTCCTTATTAAAATTAAGTAAATCAATATTCAAACTTCGTTTAAAAATGGCAGCAAAGCTTTTTATTGGCAAAATACAATTGTTATGATCAAGTTCTTAAGACTTCTAAGGTATGTCCACAGCTTCTGCAGTAACTGATTCATCTTTCGAACAAGAAGTCCTCCAGAGCGATGTGCCTGTTTTGGTTGATTTTTGGGCACCATGGTGTGGACCATGCAGAATGGTTGCACCAATAGTTGAGGAGATCTCAAAAGATTTCGAAGGAAAAATAAAAGTTTTCAAATTAAACACTGATGAGAACCCCAATGTTGCTAGTCAATATGGGATTAGAAGCATACCGACCTTAATGATCTTTAAGGGAGGGCAGAAAGTAGATACTGTTGTTGGTGCAGTTCCTAAAGCTACTCTATCCGGGACAATTTCCAAGCATCTTTAATGGCAAATTATAGATATCGTTTTTCAGGGTCCTATCAAATGATTTCAAGGTAAATCTATTGGCAAAAATTGGATTAATAGATTATGGAATGGGTAATCTTTTTTCCGTACGTCAAGCTTTTAAAAGGGTTAATCAACCTTTAGATATTGTCAGTGATGTAAAAAAGCTCAATTCTTGCGATGCTCTAATTCTTCCTGGAGTAGGTGCTTTTGATCCTGCTATGAGTAATTTAAGAAAAACTGATTTAATTCCTTCAATAACTAACTGGATAAATAACGGAAAGCCACTTATTGGAATTTGTTTAGGATTACAACTTCTGTTCGAGACTAGTGATGAGGGGAACTCAAAAGGTTTAGGCGTTATAAAAGGGCATATTCGTAAATTACCTCTAGAAAAAAACGAGAGGATACCTCACATTGGTTGGTCTCCAATATATAAAACAAATGAATGTCCTATTTTAGAAAATTATCCTGATTCTAATTGGATGTATTTCGTCCATTCATACTCCGCATGTCCTTTAGATCAAAAAAACACTGTAGCTACAACAAACTATGGTAAGACTAAATTTTCATCCATAGTTTGGCACAATAATACGGGCGCGTGTCAATTTCATCCCGAAAAATCTGGAATCGCGGGACAAAAACTTATTTTCAATTGGATTAATTGGTTGAAAAAAACAACATTTTAGCTTGAAAGGAAAACTGAAACTTATTTCGGGGAAAAGGATAGAGAGTCCTTTAAACCAAAAAACAAGGCCTACTTCTTCCAAAGTAAGAGAGGCAATAGTTAATATTCTTGGGAACAATCTGGAAGGAGCAAGTTGGTTAGATCTTTGTAGCGGAAGCGGAGCAATGGCATGTGAGGTACTTCAAAAAGGTGTAAAAAGGATTCTTGCAATAGAGAAACAGAGGGATACGGCAAAAATATGTAAGAAAAACATTATCGAAGTATCTAATACTATGGCTCATTCAATACATGTTGAAGTCATATGCAATGAACTGATCTCCTTTCTCAAAAAAGGGCCAAAAAACAAAAAAATTAAATTTACTAAAGACTCTCAAAGTACTGATCAAAAATTTGATTTTGTTTTTCTTGACCCTCCATACGAATCTGGGTTATATGAACTTTCTCAAAAGCTTTTATTGTCTAAGCAATGGATTAAAGAATCAACTACATTAATATGCGAATGCTCGTCAAAATCAATGCCAAGAATAAATAATGGCTGGAAATTAAATAAAGAGAAATTTTATGGAAACACCTCTCTTCTTTTTCTTATTCCCAATCAGGCATTGAACTACTTCGACGATACTGATTCCATGCACTAACAAAAAGACCTAACAAAGTTATGGGAACAAGTCCAAGAACAATCCCACACAAGAGAGGCTCAATCATTGGCTAACATTTCTAATGATTACTAACAACAATTCTTTCATGTCAAGGAGGTTTTAGTGAATACTCCGTCATCAAATTCATTAATTAATAAGGAGAAAAAGATTAGTCCTTTTCGAATATTCTTATTATTTTCTGCCACTGTTGTCTTCATTATTTTTCTTTGGACAATGGGAAGCTTTAAAGAAGATCCTTTCATAACTGAAACTTTATCTATTCAAGGTGAAGCTTTATCTGGAAGCAAATTATTCAAAATCAATTGTGTCGGTTGCCATGGGATTTCCGCTCAAGGTTTTGTAGGTCCCGACCTTCATGAAGCTACCCAAGAAATGAGTGATAAAAAGATTATCAATCAAGTCATTCGAGGATTAACTCCGCCAATGCCAAGTTTTGAAATTGAACCTCAATCAATGGCAGATCTATTGGCCTATATGCATACTCTATAAATAGTGGCTAATAAAAAAACTCTAGTTGTAGTGCTTGTTGAGCCATCAGGGCCTATAAATATTGGGAGCGTCGCAAGACTATGTAAAAACTTTAGTGTTCATGAATTAAGGCTAGTTTCTCCTAAATGTGATTATTTAAATCAAGAAGCAAAAAGGATGGCTGTCAGAGGAGTAAACATATTAAAAAAAGCAATCGTATATGAGGATCTAAATTCAGCGCTTTCAGACTGCTCTAGAATTATCGCTACTTGCGGAAGAACAGAACATGGAGATATCCCTCTTTATTCAAATAAAGACGCCATATGTTGGGCTCTTAAATCAGGACGAGATGAAACAATAGCGTTGGTTTTCGGAAGAGAAGATCGGGGTTTATCTAACGAAGAACTTTTAAAAGCAAATAAAGTAATTAGTCTTAATACAAGTGAAAATTATCCATCATTAAATCTTTCGCATGCAGTAGCAATCATTCTTCATGAATTCAATCAATTTAATGAATTTGATTTATTAAAACCCCATAAAAAAACAAGCTATCCTGCTAATTTAATTAAATTAGAAGATTGTATTGATGATGCAGGTAGCCTTTTACTTGATATTGGCTTTTTGATGAAACATACTTACAAAGCCAAAATGGCGAAAATTAAAAAATTGCTTGTAAGAGGTGAGATAAAAGATGATGAAGTTGCACTAATTAGAGGAATAATTAGCCAAGCAAGATGGAAAATTAAAAATAAAGAATGATTAATTAAAATAACAAGCTACAATAAACATGAAAGATTTATATACATTTATTTCAAAGTGAAAAATTATCTTAAATTAATAACAAACATATTCTTAACAAGCATAGGTATATCTGTCTTACTTGGGAGCTTACTAAGCATTTTTGGTCCTATTAATCAAAGTTATAAAACAAATAAAAAGATCAATCTAGCAAGTAATCCTAAAAGGCCTTTGGGAAAAAATTTTCTAACTAGAAAATCTAACTTGTCATTATTTTATAATAATAAATTAGAAGGATTTGAAAGGCAAGAAGAATTAATAAATAAATGGGAAAATCTTATAGCCAAGAGCCCAGATCTAAATGTTAGTGCTTTTTTCTTATCATTAGATAACAAAATCTATGCAGAAATAGAATCTGAAACGAAGCTTTCTGCTGCAAGTAGTATCAAAGTCCATATTTTAATTATTTTACTTAAGATGCTAGAGAAAGAAGAAATATTTTGGAATGAAAAATTGATACTAACAGAAGATACAATTGGTGGCGGTTCAGGATGGATGGCATATCAAAAGATTGGAGAAGAATTTCCTGTTTTTGAAGTGGCCTCGGAAATGATTAGAGTTAGTGACAATACAGCAACTAATTTACTAATAAAACGAATGGGAGGGATAAACATAGTTAATAAGAAATTCAAAGAAATTGGATTGAAAAATACACAGCTAAATAACTATCTTCCTGATCTAGATGGAACAAATCTTACATCAACAAAGGATCTATCATTAGCAATAGCTCTTGTAGACAATGGTTATCTACTGAATGTTAGTTCTAGAGATATTTTTAGAGAAATAATGCAAAAATCAAAAACAAATACACTAATACCATCTGGGATTTTAAGGGGGCTGGGTAAAGAGTCTCAAGAAACTGACTATCACCTTTCATTAAAAGGTTATTTAGTTCACAACAAAACTGGTGATATTGGAATCGCTTATTCAGATACCGCCCTAATTCATACTCCTCATAACTCGAGAGCATTCGCAAGTTTTATAGTTAAAGGCCCGTTTAACGATCCAAGATCTCCAGAGTTGATAAGAAATCTATCCTCAGAAATAGTCCCATTTTTAGTGCTAGATCAAAAATCAAGTAATCAAAATTAAAATTTTTACCGGTTTAAATAAACTTTTGCTATTCATTATCTTTTTTTTTTGAACTTTCTCAATCTAAAGTGGCCTGCTTATGAAACAATCTTGTAACTAGTACTAAGAAAGTGAGTTCAACTAGAAAACGCAGAGTTTTTCCGTTCACCTCAGTTATTGGACAGGAGGAAATGAAGCTAGCCCTTCTTTTAAATGTTATTGACCCGAGGATTGGCGGAGTGATGATAATGGGTGATCGAGGCACTGGGAAGTCAACTACAATAAGAGCACTTGCAGATCTTTTACCTGCCATTGAAGTCGTTGAAGGAGATCCCTATAATAGTTCTCTTGAAGATCCAGACCTTCAAAGCAACGATGTCAGAGAGAAAATAGAAAAGGGGAGCGACATACAAAAAGGGGAGAAACAAGTACCGATGATTGATCTTCCATTAGGTGCTACTGAGGATAGGCTTTGTGGAACTATTGATATTGAGAAGGCACTTAGTGAGGGAGTAAGAGCCTTTGAGCCAGGACTTTTAGCGAAAGCGAATAGAGGGTTGCTTTATGTTGACGAGGTCAACTTGCTAGATGATCACCTTGTTGACGTTCTTCTTGACTCTGCTGCCTCAGGCTGGAATACAGTCGAACGAGAAGGGATATCGGTTCGACATCCGGCAAGGTTTGTACTTATTGGTTCAGGCAACCCTGAGGAAGGAGAATTAAGGCCGCAATTGCTTGATAGATTTGGAATGAGCGTAGAGGTAAGAACCGTAAGGGAAGCACAACTTCGCGTTCAAGTTGTTGACCAACGAACAGCCTTTGACAATAATCCTGACGCCTTTAGCGATTCGGTTCAAGCAAAACAAGACATTCTTCAACAAAAAGTGGTTGATGCTCAAAACTTACTTAACGAGGTTTCCATAGATGAAGATCTCAGGCTAAGGATTTCTGCAGTTTGTGGTGAACTTGATGTTGATGGTTTAAGAGGAGATATTGTTACCAATCGAGCAGCTAGAGCACTTGCAGCCTTTGAAGGAAGAAGAGAGGTGACTGAAGAAGATATTGCTCGTGTTGTCTCAACAGCTTTAAGGCATAGACTTCGAAAAGATCCTCTTGAAACAGTTGATTCTGGAGATAGAGTTATAAAAGCTTTTTGCAAAGTATTTGAGAGAAATGAAAGTGATGATGTATCTGAATTTGAACTAGCCACAAAAAATTAAGTGCGCATAATTGGAATAGATCCAGGTCTAGCAAGAGTAGGTTATGGAATTATTGATGAAATAGAAGGAAAAAAAATAATGATTGATTGTGGGATCATAGAAACAAAATCAACACAAAAAGAAGAAAATAGACTCGTAGAAATTTCAAATGATTTAAGCTCAATAATAAGCAAGTGGAATCCAAATTCTGCAGCGGTAGAAAAGTTTTTTTTCTACCGCTCAAGCACGACAATTAGCGTTGTCCAAGCTCGCGGAGTCATAATGATGACTTTAGGAAAGCACAATCTTCCAATTCAAGAATTTCCGCCAATGCAAATCAAACTTGCTGTTACTGGCTATGGTCATTCAGATAAAGATGAGGTTTTGAGTTCTGTGATGCATGAGCTTAGTATAACTTCACCGCCAAAGCCTGATGATGCTGCAGATGCACTAGCAATTGCTCTTACTGGAATCTATCTTAAATAATTCAAATCAAGTTTAACTGTAAAAATTCATGAAAAATAAGCATGAAGATATTAAATTACTTAAAGAGATTAGAAGAAAAGAATATAATCTAATACGCAATTCAAACTCATACTTGATACATGAGAGAGTTAAGTACAATGTAAAATCAGCATTAAAAATACTTTTACCCAAATATCATGTTAAAGGTAAATATATAGGTATTTATTGGCCATTAAAAGGAGAAGTAGATATAAGATTTATCAAAGAAAATAATAATGAAAAATTTGCTTTACCATCGAGTTCTATAACTAAAGAAATTAGTTATCATCATTGGGGAAATAATCAATTAGAGCTTGATTCAAGCAGAATTCCAGCACCAAAGAAAGAAAATGCTATCAACCCTAATGATATTTCTATCCTGCTTGTTCCCGCAATAGCTATCGATCAAGACGGCTACAGATTAGGTTACGGAGGAGGGTACTTTGATCGTCTTCGACAAAAAGATTTGTGGTTTTCAATACCATCATTTGTAGTAATCAGTGACAATTGCATATCTAGAAAACCACTCCCTAGAGATAAATGGGACCTGCCATTTAATGGTTGGATTAGCGAAAAAGGTCTACATCAAATTGAAGCAACTAAATAATTAGTTAGGGTTTAAGATAAATCAATTATTGAGCTGAAGAGGTGACTGAAATCAAAGAAAAATCTTATGGAAGTGATTCATTAGATAATCTCATAGAGCGTCTGCAATCAACTTCAGATCCTAGAAGGCGCTATGAATATATCTTATGGCTAGCTAAAAGCTTGCCATTACTAAATGAAGATCTTCATCTAGAGACCACTAAAGTAAAAGGATGTATTTCAGAAGTATATGTTCTCGGAATTCTTATGAATGGAAAAATCAAATGGAAAGGCTATTCAGATGCACTCATAACAAAAGGATTGCTGGCTTTTCTAATAAAAGCCTTGAATAATCTTACACCTTTTGAAGTACTCTCTATAGATGAAAAATTTATTGAGATGACAGGATTAAGCAAAAGTTTGACTCCATCAAGAGCAAATGGTTTTCTCAATATATTTCTTAAAATGAGATCTCAAGCTAAAAATCTCTCATTACCAAGCTCAAATAATGAATAACTAGTATTTGAACAAAATTATCGCCTCATAAAAACATGAAAAAAATTGGTATCGGTTTACTTGGCCTAGGCACTGTTGGGCAGGGTGTAGCAAATATCATTAACAACCCAAATAATAGACATCCCTTGGTTGGTGAACTTGACCTTGTTGGTATTGCTGTAAGAGATCTCCAAAAGAAAAGACATATAAACATTCCGGATTCAAAACTTACGACAAATCCAATAGAAATAGTCAACAATCCCCATATTCAAATAGTTGTTGAAGTGATGGGTGGTATTGAGCCTGCAAAATCACTAATCATCCAAGCCATAAGAGCAGGTAAGTCCGTTGTCACAGCAAATAAAGCAGTAATTGCAAGGTATGGTGAGGAAATTTCAAATGAAGCAAAAGCCGCCGGGGTTTATGTCCTCATCGAAGCAGCTGTAGGAGGAGGAATCCCAATAATCGAGCCTCTAAAGCAATCATTAGGAGGGAATCAGATAACAAAAGTAAGCGGAATTATAAATGGAACAACTAATTACATACTTTCCAGAATGGATAAAGAGGGAGCTAATTATGCTGATGTTTTAAAAGATGCCCAAGAGCTTGGATACGCAGAGAGTGACCCTGCAGCCGATGTAGAGGGATCAGACGCAGCTGACAAAATAGCAATCCTTAGTGGCCTTGCATTTGGCGGAACAATTAACAGATCTAACATTCCAACAACTGGAATAAACCTCTTAGAGGCCGTAGATGTTAATTACGCTAGAAAATTAGGATATGGAATTAAACTTTTAGCTATCTCTCAAAAGGACAACTCACCATCACACAACAAAGAAAGTCAACCCCTATCAATATGGGTTGAGCCGACATTGGTCCCAGAAGATAATCCATTAGCAGGGGTAAATGGAGTAAATAATGCAATTCTTGTTGAAGGAAATCCAATCGGCCAAGTAATGTTTTTTGGACCAGGTGCAGGATCAGGTCCAACTGCCTCAGCTGTAGTCGCAGATATCCTTAATATCGCCGGTATTCAATCTATCAGTGAAAACAATATATTAAATTTAGACCCACTTCTATCAGCAAAGAGTTGGAGAAATTGTCACGTAGCAGAAAAGAAACATATCACGAAAAAGAATTACATTAGGCTAATTGCCAAAGATAGTCCTGGAGTCATTGGTGAAATAGGTACTATTTTTGGACAAAAGAAAATATCTATTGAATCAATTGTGCAATTTGATGTAACTGAGGAAGAAGCAGAGATAGTAGTTATTACTCACAAGATTAAGCAAGGTCAACTTGAAGAGGCTCTTTTAGATATTAAGAATTTATCACAAGTTAAAAGAATTGCTGCAACGATGGGTTGCCTTTAGCTAACGAAAACTAGTCAAATCAAAATTAAGTTGCTAATTATATAAATAGAACAAAAGAAATTTTCGTTTAAGTTTCTTTTCGAAACTAAACCATGACATTATCCAAAAAAGTAATTGAAAAAACCAGAAAAGAAGCAGAAAAGAATATTAATCAAGGAGATTGTGTTTACCTAAAGAATCAAGAAAAACTTTTTCAAGTATTAGGAATAGATAATGCTTATGAAAAATGCTGGGTTCGAGAATGGCCGCTTAATTCTAGTGGATCTCCTGTCTTTGAGATCTCAATCAAACAAGTCTCTCAAAATCATTAAAAAGTGATCTTAAAAAATCTTACACTAAATGTTCAAAAAAAATTATATTAATAATATTTTAAAACTATCAAGCATTCTCTTAATCCTTCTACAGTTATCATGCGTTCAAAATAAGAGAAGAGAAAATATTATTGTAGCAAGTGCAGGTAAAATAGAATCTCTTGATCCTGCTCAAGCAAACACTCTTAGAACAATACAAATATTAAGTGCTCTTGGTGATACCTTGTACAAAATAAATAAGGAAGGAAATCTATACCCAATACTGGCTAATGGTTTACCTAAAATGAGTAAGGATGGATTGCTAATAGATATACCGCTCAGAGAAAATGTCACTTTTCACGATGGCAGTATTTTCAATGCAAAAGCGATGAAGTTTAGTCTTGATCGCTTCATGAATATAGGCACTTTAAATTATCTATTAAATGACAAGATAGAAGCTATTCAAGTCAAAGATGAATTTCTCCTAAGAATAAAATTAAAAAAGCCCTCCAGTTCTCTAAAAAGTCTATTAACATCAGTAAATTTAACACCTATATCTCCTAATTCATATTCGAAATACAAAGATAAATTTAATAATAAAACGTTTATAGGAACTGGTCCTTACTTTTTAGAAAATTTCAGCTCAAATCAACAAATAATTAAACCATATAAAAACTATTGGGGTCAAAAACCATTAAATAAAGGTATTGACTTTATAAACTATAGTAATTCTAGTACTCTTTTTGGAGCTATTAAAGCTAAAGAAGTTGACGTACTTATCTCAAATTCAATAGATGATTTGCAGCGTTTAGCATTAAATAATATGGTCAAGAATGAAAAGCTTAACTCAGGTCAAGGTGAACCACTAGAGATAGGTTTTATTACATTGAAAAGCAACAAATTTCCTTTAGAAAATAAAACAATTAGGGAAGCTCTTTCCTATACGCTTGATAGAGAGCTAATTAGTCAGCAAGTAAGTTTTGGTATTAGAAAACCCCTTAGATCAATAGTACCTCCTCAATTACATAACAAAGAACTTTCTCCATGGCCTAAGTATAATCCTAATTTTGCAAGATTTTTACTAAAGAAAGAAGGTTATTGTGAAACGGATATTCTTACTATTCCATTAACATTTAGATCAAATATACCTGCTGATAAATTGCTTGCCCTTACATGGAAAGATCAAATCAAAAGAGATTTATCTGATTGTATAAAAATAACTTTAAATGGAATTGAATCAACCACTGTTTACAAACAACTTTCCGAAGGAGCTTTTGAAGCAGTGATACTAGATTGGACTGGAGCATATCCAGACCCAGAAGCGTACTTAAATCCTTTATTAAGTTGTAATGAAATAAAAAATAATACTTGCATTAAGGGGGAAGCTGTTTTCAGTGGTAGCTTCTGGGGTAATAATGAAATGCAAAAATTATTGGAAAAAAGTGAAGAATTAGAGGGGGAAATTAGATTGAAGAATTTATTAAAAGTGGAGCAACTTGCATCAACAGGAAGTGCCTACCTTCCTGTTTGGCTGGTTAATCCTAAAGCTTGGTCTTTAAAAGACATAAGTCAACCAGAATTCTCAAGGGATGGATTAATTATTCTAAAAAACCTAAAAAGAGACTAGTTTTGACAACTAAAAAGGAACTTTTCAAATATATCCTCTCGAGATTAACTCTATTGCCAATTATGCTTTGGATCATTTCCAGCTTAGTTTTTATATTACTTAGAATCGCACCAGGCGATCCCGTAGATGCAATTCTAGGTACTCGTGCTAATGAATTTGCACGGGAAAGTCTTCGAATCAAACTTGGATTAGACAAACCTTTAATTAATCAATACCTGGAATATATAAATCACTTGTTGCATGGAAATTTAGGAATCTCTTTAAACACACAAGAACCTGTAAAAGTAATTATCTCTAGAGCTCTTCCAGCAAGCATGGAATTAGCAATATTTGCAATATTAATAGCATCATTAGTGGGTTATTTAATTGGTTTCTTAGGTGCAGTTAAACAAGAGGGAAAAATAGATTTTTTCGGAAGGCTTTTTGGTATTAGCACCTATGCTCTACCACCTTTTTGGGCAGCGATGCTAATTCAAATGGTTTTTGCTGTATTACTTGGTTGGCTACCCATTGGAGGAAGATTACCTCCTGGCCTGAGTTCACCTCCTCCCCTCACTGGTTTTTTACTTTTAGATAGTCTTTTAAATAAAAACATTGAAGTATTTTTTAGTTCTTTTAAACATTTAATATTACCTTCTCTCACTCTGGGGATATTATTAAGCGGAATATTTAGTCGTTCATTAAGATTAAACTTAGAGGAGATTTTAAAAAAAGATTATATCGAAGCTGCTAAAAGTCGAGGTATAAGTGATATCAGAGTGCTATTTAAACATGCTTTACCAAATACACTACTTCCAATATTGACAATTGCTGGATTAACAGTTTCTTCTTTAATTGGTGGAGCCCTTTTAATTGAAATCACATTTTCTTGGCCTGGAATTGCTCTTGGACTCCAAGAGGCAATTAACCAAAGGGACTATGAAGTTGTGCAAGGAATAGTTGTTGTAATATCAAGTCTTGTTGTAATCATTAGTATTATAATAGATATTGTTATTGCATTCATTGACCCAAGAGTCAGCTATTGAATATCTATAAGTCTTTCAATTTTAGGGGCGTCCAAAATGTGAAATTTTAGCTCATCTTTAGTTAAATTAGAATTCGAAGGAATTGATTCTTTCTCTTCTAATTTTTCTAAGAAGTTTATTATCTCAAAAGATAATAAACTCTGTACAGAGAGTGGATGATACCCAACAATTGATTCTCCTAGATTAAATAAATCCTTTCCTTCAGACTGATACATCTGCCCCTCAACTCTAATAGGTGAAAAATGACTAGCCCCCTCAATTAAAAGGACTCTGCTTAATGGGCTAGAACTCACAGAAAGAGATAATCCAAGTTGTTCACTAATAGATGGTGTGACCAAATCAAAAGTACCTCCAGTGAGAAAAAGAGGAATATTTATCTGATCAGTTAAATTCTTTTGCCACAAAAAACTCCCAAAGCTATTCATACCAATGATTGATGAAAGATTTTCCATACTTTTTCTTTCTGGCAAACTAATATCAACCAGCTGACATTGCAATAGAGAAGATAAATTAGTAAGAGAAAGATTATCAAGTACCTTCTGACATCTATTCTCAAGCTGATCATCTATTTTTACTCCTGAAGCCAAAATAGCAGTAAGAGCACCTAAAGAATGGCCCATCAAGACAACGTTCTCGACTAAAATATCAATCTTTCCTAATTCTTTTGCCTTAAGAACACTATCTAAATCATTCAATCGATCAGGGATGACTTCAGCACCAGGAAGAGGAAGTCTTCCTTTGAGCAAGGCTTCTAATGCTTTCGAGTCACTTCCTGGATGATCAAGAACAACAACAGGCCAACCATTATGACTTAAACTTCTTGCCAGCCAATTAAAATGATCTCCATCTCCACCTAATCCTGGCATTAACAAAACCCAGTTTTTTCTTGTTCCCTCTCTAAAGGAAGGATTCCAAACCTCTAAATTCAAAGGCTCATTTCGATGAGGCACAATTAAGGAAACCAATTTATATTCAGTTTCTTTAATCTCAAAAGGTAGTAAATTGCGTTCCTTTCTCTTAGCTGATATTTCATTAATTTTCCCCAAATCTGATATGAGTTTTTGTTGTTTATTTAATTCACTTCTCCAATTTTTAGCAACTTCAATCCATCCATCCAAATCAATATGAATTGCTTGAACAGAAAGTGAATTTAAAAGATCAAAAGTTGTCACCTCATCCTTTTTGATAAGAAGGTTTTCTAAAGTGTCTATAACACTTTCACCAGAGCTGTCTTCATCCATAAGTATTAGATCACTGACTTCATCAAGCAATTTGCGACCAGACCAACTTCGTAAAATTTGTCTTGCCATACTTTTATCTCTTACCAAAGGTGTATTTAAAAACTTTGCCAACCCTTTCCTTTCTTTAAAGCCAAGTAAATTGAGCCAGCTTGCCAATTCTGAGTTCGTTTCCTCTGAACCATTACTCCAATCAATCAATTCCTTAATAGAAATTGGAATGGACATTCCATCAAAATGGATTTCAAATCTCTCTGCTGCTTGAAGTTTTGGATAAACACAATAAGGACCTAGTAAGCTTCCAACTGTTCCAAGAACAACTAATTTTTTAATGAATGAATTTGTTCTCAACTTCAAGTGTTAGTAATTATTGGGAAAGATTCCCACTATCCCTTAGATTAATCATAAAGGCTCGGTTTTGGACAGCGATAGGAGCAAGCGGGGTCTTGTATTTAAGTCCAATAATTTTTAATACTTTAGGCTTTACAGCTGGACAAATCGGAAGTGGGATCACTACTGCTGCATTTGCCGGAATAACGACAAGATTGGGAACAGGGTATTTACTTGATAAAAAATTTAGCTACGCAAAAGCAATTAAAGCTGCATGTTTAGTCGCAATATTATCTGACTTTATTCTTTTTCATTCTCACAATTATATAGCTTTTCTTTGTGGTCAGTTTTTTTTAGGAGCAGCAGCTGGAATTTATTGGCCTTCCGCAGAATTGGGAGTCCCATTGAATTGCAATAATGACGTCAAGTCAAATGAAGGCTATTCACTTGCAAGAAGTGCTGATGCAATTGGTGCAACTATTGGGGTTTTTTTAGGCACTCTTGGAACATACTTTGAATTACCAAGAATGATATATTTAATAGACATTGCTTGCATGTTATATATATTTAAAATTCTAATTAAAAAGCTTGAATCACAAAATGAATATAATCAATTTGAAGTCAAAGATGATTTACAAGCTAAACACAAAAGTAAAGATAAAATTTCAAATAAAAAATGGTTAAACAGATTATTCCCTTTATTATTAATCACTCTTTTTGTAACAGGGGTAATGAGTTTATTGCAAAGTATTCTACCATTAGATTTAGCAAATGGAGGAATAATAAGACCACCATTGACAGAGAAAAGAGTTGCCACATTAGTAACAATTAAACTTATTTTAATTGCTATTTTTCAATGGCCAGTTGGTTATATTTTAAGAGATAAAACAATATCTTATAAATTCAGAACTTGCCTAATATCACTACTTATTGGTTCTATTTTCTTATTGCTATCGAATCTTTTACTTCATGGATATCTATTAATACTTATAGCTTTCATACCTCTAACAATTTCCATATGCATATTCCTACCATCTGCTTCAGATGCAATAATAAAATTCTCTCCAATTAAATATCATGGTTCAGCAATAGCTTTATATTCTCAATGTTTTGGAATTAGTTCTTTAATCGTACCATGGATAGCTGGTAAACTAATTGATAATTATGGTACAGCTTTTCAATTGTGGTTAATTATAAGTCTTATTTGTATGGTTTTAGTACCTATTTCTAAGAACATCAAATAAAAATATTTAGACATTTTAAATTAATTTAATTCCTATTCATTTCTTCTATTCTTAATTCCCTTAAATACAAAAAAAGAGGCGCAGAGAAGGCAAATGCGATTGTAAATGTAGTTAATATTACTATCCAAAGATTCTTCATCTCTAGTCTTTTTGATTCGGAGATTATCCAAATAAAGACAGCTGCTGATCCAATAAACAGATCTCTAGATAAGGACTGAGAGGCCGGGTTATTGTTAGCCAACTCTATAAATAATTGAATGTCAAAAGAGGGGCCATAACTTTTCGCAAATTCAATATTTGCAAGTGTAGGTAAAACAGCTCCTAATATAGCTAATAATAAATAAACCCATTTCAACCATTTAATCTGACTAATCATAAGATTTTTTTGTTTGATACAAATTAACATATCAGAACTATTAGAAACCTTTTCTATTTTATGAATAAAAAATATCATAGTTTTATCTATGATATAAATTAACTATATTAGAAATAACTTTTACAGTTAAGAATGGAGATTAATGCGCCCAAAGAAATATTTAATCTGCCCAAACTTAAATTAGCCGTTATTGGTCATATTGAATGGATAACATTCTTAAAAGTCGACCAACTTCCACTAGCAGGCGAGATTTCACATGCGAAAGAATGCTTTGAGGAAGCAGCAGGAGGTGCTGCAGTTGCCGCTGTTCAGATGGCGAGATTAATAAATGAGCCTGTTGATTTAATTACATCATTAGGGAAAGACTATTACGGTGAAAAATGCTACGAAAGACTTACCAAACTAGGCTTAAATTTAAAAGTTGCTTGGCGTGAAAAACCAACCAGAAAAGGTATTAGCTTTATTAGCAAAGATGGAGAGAGAGCAATTACAGTTATTGGAGAAAGGTTACAACCAATCGCTTCAGATAATCTCCCATGGAGTGACATGAAAAATTACGATGGTATTTTTGTTACCGCTACTGATAAAGAGGGTATAAGACTGGCCAGAGAAACTAAATTTCTTTCTGCTACTCCGCGAACAGGTGAAAATACCTTAAGAGAAGCAAAAGTAAAAATTAACGCATTAATTGGTAGTGCGCTTGATCCTGGCGAGAAAATAAATCATCAAGAACTTATACCTCAACCAGATCTATACATAGCAACAAAAGGGAAGTCAGGTGGAATAATTTTTCCTAACAATCAAAACTACAAATCAATTACACCTAGCTCAAAAGAAATAGATACCTATGGATGTGGTGACTGCTTTGCAGGGGGAGTTACAACTGCCCTTTCTGCAGGTCTAAATTTAAATCAGGCGATTAATATAGGTGCCTATTGCGGAGCCGAATGCTCAACACATTACGGACCTTACTAATATGAAAAATCAAACCATTAACAACACAAATCCAAAAAATAATAATTCGGTTACGAATAGTTTTATAATCCTAATATTTTCAGTTATTTCTCTTTTTTTTGAATCAATAATAATAATGATTAGTTTATTGAAAAAAGGAATTTTAAAAAGAGAAATACTTTCAAAAAAAACTAATCTTGGCTTCGATTTGATTATCAAGAGAAAATGAAGAGACCAAGTTAAGACAAATGCATATTATAGTTTCCAAACAGCTGGCTTTATTCCAAGAAATTGCTTTAATAGGATAAGATTTTATTTGTACATAGTGAAATTAATTCCGATATTTTCAATAATATTCTTTATCTATATATTCTTAATTTTAAATAAGAAAAAAAAGTTTTCTAACAGAAAAAGTTTACTTGAAAGATTCAAGAAAAGATTCAAGAATATAAATGTTCGTAGAAAAAGGATATCGGAGGAATTTACAAATTCTCTTTTACTTGACCCTTCTAAGAATATCCCAATAGGGACATGGTATTCAGAGGACGAGCTAAGAGAAAAAGCAGATATTCATAGATCAAGATTAAGTAAATTTGGTAAATCAAAAATCAATGGTGAAATGCTATTTGTTGGGCCAAAAGGAGGTATTTACAAAATAAGTGCTGATGGAAAGAAAAAATATGTATAAATTATAAAAGACAAAAATAA
>QCHU01000018.1 GCA_003279455.1 Prochlorococcus sp. AG-402-G19 | reverse complement strand
TTTATAGGTATCACAAATTAAATAATTCCTCTGCAAGATCTTGGCGATTAATGTTGAAACCTATTTGTGCTAGCACTGAAATAGAGTTGACGAATTGGCTTGTAGAGAAACCAGTAAAAAAAAATCAGCCAAAAGCAATATTTGCTTCTTGTCAAAGATTTGGTCAAGGTCAAGCTGGTCGGACTTGGCAAGCACCTAAAGGAGGAGTTTGGGTTAGTGCAGCTATTAAGAGAGAAGGTCCGTATGAAAATAATTCTCAGCTTTATGGGTTAGCTGTAGCATTGGCTTTGATTGAGAGAATTGAACGGATAGGAGTTAATGTCAATATAAAATGGCCAAATGATCTACTGGTTGATGGTCGAAAATTAGCTGGAATTTTACCTAGATTATTTTTTAGAGGTGGGAAACTTAGATTATTAAGAGTTGGAGTAGGTTTAAACGTTTTCAATAATGTTCCTAAAGAGGGGATCTCGCTAAAACAAATTGTTGGAGATAAAAAGATGAATATCAATTTTTGGTCATCAGAAGTTTTACTTGCAATAGAGAGATCTTTAGATTTTTTAGAAAATAAAAATATCCTATGCAGTGAAGTAGAAGAAAGGTTGTGGTCAAAAAAATACATTGATAATCAAACTGGCAAGCAGTGGGATATCAAAGGTATAGACTCGATTGGCAGATTGGTTCTTTTTGAAGAAGATACAGAGAAATTCTTGTCAACTTCAATATGATTGCCTGATTTAATTTTGAGTGATCTCTGTTACCTTACCATCTCTAAATCTTGCTATTTTTTTTGCTCTTTGAGCGACATTATCTTCATGAGTAACTAAAACAATTGTTATTCCTTGACTATGAAGTTGATCAAAAAGATTTAAAACATCTTCAGTGGTTTTGGAATCTAGAGCACCAGTTGGTTCGTCTGCTAATAACAGTGATGGTTGATTGATTATTGCCCTTGCTATGGCAACTCGTTGTTGTTGTCCTCCAGATAATTGATTAGGCAGATTGGTCAGCCTGTTCCCAAGTCCAACTCGATCAAGAGCCTCTTCAGCGCGCTTCTTCCTTTCTAAAGCAGGGACGCATGCATAAATCATAGGAAGCATTACATTCTCTAGTGCAGAAACTTCTTGAAGCAGATGAAATTGTTGAAAAACAAAACCAAGTTCTTTATTCCTAATATCTGCAAGCAAGTCATCATCAAGCTTTTCTACTGCAGTTCCATTTAATTCGTAAGTCCCATTAGTAGGACGATCAAGGCATCCGAGTATATTCATTGCAGTGCTTTTACCAGAGCCACTTGCACCCATCACTGCAAGGTAATCGCCCTGATAAACCTCAAGGTTTAGTTCGTCAAGAGCTTTCACTTTGACGGACCCTTCTCCATAAAATTTATTGACATTCGTTAGACGAGCTACAGATTTTTTCAATGATTTTAATTTGTTAGCTAATTGAAGTTTTAGTTGCAAGAGTAATAGCTTCTTGAAGTAACGGAGTTCCGTTTACCGCACTATCAGCAAAGTTAAAGAGAGGGTTTGAAATAATTCCACCAATAGCAGTTACTAGAACACAAAAAATCAACCCTACTCTGAGAGATGAAATGCCCGGTATTGACCACTCTATTGACGGGTATGCTTTAACAACATCTGAAGCTTCTTTAGGCTCTGTTACGACCATCATTTTTATAACTGAGATGTAGTAGTAAATGGAAATAACAGAGGTGACTAAGCCAACACTCACGAGTAAGTATTGCTCATCTGCCCATCCAGCAAAAAACAAATAAATTTTTCCAAAGAATCCTAACATTGGAGGGATGCCTCCCAAAGATAGAAGGCACAAACTCAATCCTAACGTGATTAATGGATCTTTTTGGTATAGCCCTGCATAATCTGATATTTGATCACTACCAGTTCTAATTGAGAAAAGTATTATGCATGCAAAAGCACCAAGATTCATAAATAAATAAGCTGCCATATATAGAATCATCGCGGCAAAACCATCTTCAGTTCCACAAACCAATCCGATCATTACAAATCCAGCTTGTCCAATTGAGCTGTAAGCAAGCATCCTTTTCATTGATTTTTGAGCTAGCGCTACAACATTTCCCAGAGACATACTTAGAACTGCTAAAACAGTAAAAAGCAATTTCCATTGTGTGTCAAAAGCACTAAAACATCCGACTAGTATTCGTACTGCTAGAGCAAAACCTGCTGCTTTGGATCCCACTGATAAAAAGGCTACTACTGGAGTAGGAGAACCTTCATATACATCTGGTGTCCATTGGTGAAATGGGACTGCGGCAATTTTGAAAGCTACTGTAGATAATACGAAAACAAGCGCTAAAGCAGATAAAGGGGTGGGAGCATTGATTAACGTTATTCCTATCTCTTTTAAATTTGTTGATCCACTTATTCCGTAAAGCAGAGATGCTCCATATAGAAAGACAGCGGCGGCAGCCGAACCTACTAATAAATATTTTAAAGCAGCCTCTGAACTTCTCGAATCTCTTTTTAGATATCCAGAGAGCAGATAGCTGGCAACGGAGAGTGTTTCTAGAGAAACAAAAACACTTACCAAATCAGTCGAACCACATAGAAGCATTGCTCCAAGAGTGGCAGCTAATAATATTGCTGCAAATTCCCCAATAGGGCTGCCATTTTGTTCGGCATATCTCCAGCTAATTAAAAGAGAGATAAGAGTTGATAGAGCAATGACTCCTCTAAAGGCAATAGCAAGATTATCTGCAATAAATGCGCCTAAGAAAGATTCTTGAATTTCTCCATTCCATTGCATTACTAGCAAAATCAAGGAAGTCCCAAGACCTGCATAACAAATGGGCGGAGACCAGCGGGTTGAAATCTTTTCGCCAGCTAAGTCCACCAAAAGAGTCCCTAGCATTGCAATTAGTACTGCAGCCTCAGGCAGCACAGCTTTGGCATTTAAAGAGAGATTTAAAAGTTCTACAGGCTCGTTTATGAATATTTGAAAAGACATAAGTTCTCCCATTTATGTATTGTTTTGAAGCTGTGTCTGATTTTATAACTTTAGCGAAGTTATGAAATATGCCTTTTTTATCATTTTGGGCTATGCATTTTACTATTCAGTACGTTAGATAAGAAGAAGGAAAATTGAGCTGATGCCCACTGACCATACTCTGGTAATTGTTGAAAGTCCCACAAAGGCAAAGACTATTAGAGGGTTTTTGCCTAAGGATTTTCAAGTTCTCGCGTCAATGGGTCATATAAGAGACTTGCCTAATAATGCTTCTGAGATCCCTGCGAAGCACAAAGGGGAAAAGTGGGCAACTATAGGAGTTAATACAACTGCTGATTTTGATCCTTTGTATGTGGTTCCCAAAGATAAGAAGAAGATTGTCAAGGAATTAAAACAATCTTTGAAGGGTGCTAGTGAATTGTTACTAGCAACTGATGAGGACAGAGAGGGTGAAAGTATTAGTTGGCATTTAATGAACGTACTAGACCCGAAAATCCCTGTTAAGAGGATGGTCTTTCATGAGATAACAAAAGAAGCTATTTCCAAAGCTCTATCAAAAACAAGAGAAATTGATATGGAATTAGTTCATGCCCAAGAAACAAGAAGGATATTAGACAGATTAGTTGGGTATACTCTTTCTCCTCTTCTTTGGAAGAAAGTTTCTTGGGGCTTATCTGCTGGAAGGGTCCAATCAGTTGCAGTAAGATTGCTGGTTCTGAGAGAGAGGGCAAGGAGATCTTTCAGGAGTGGAAGTTATTGGGATTTGAAAGCAAAATTAGAAAAAGAAGGTAGTGAGTTTGAGGTAAAAATGACCTCAATTGGTGGACAAAGAATTGCTAGTGGTAGTGATTTTGATGAATCAACTGGATTATTAAAATCTGGTCGAAACGTAAAATTACTCAACGAAGAGGAATCTAATGAACTTGCTAAAAAATTAACTACTGAAAAATGGAAAGTTATCAATGTCGAGGAAAAACCGTCAATTCGTAAACCAGTTCCTCCTTTTACAACCAGCACATTGCAACAAGAAGCCAATAGAAAACTTCGATTATCAGCTAGGGAGACTATGAGATGTGCCCAGAGTTTATATGAAAGAGGTTTTATTACTTATATGAGAACAGATTCTGTTCACTTGTCCGATCAGGCAATTAATGCTTCAAGAAAGTGTGTTGAATCAAAGTATGGCATTGAATATTTAAGTAATAAGCCGCGTCAATTCTCTAATAAGACAAGAAATGCTCAAGAAGCTCATGAGGCAATTCGTCCTTCTGGTGAGAGCTTTAAAACACCCAAAGATTCTAACTTGCAGGGAAGGGAACTTTCTTTGTATGAGCTGATTTGGAAACGAACAGTTGCTAGTCAAATGGCCGATGCAAGATTGACAATGCTTGGAGTGGAATTGCAAGCATCAGATGTGTCTTTTAGGGCTAGTGGTAAAAGAATTGATTTTCCAGGCTTCTTTAGGGCTTATGTTGAAGGAACTGATGACCCTGATAGTGCTCTAGAAGGGCAAGAAGTGCTTTTGCCTAAATTAGCTGTAGGAGATAATCCAACAGCTAAGAAGGTTGAGGCGCTGGGGCATCAGACTCAACCTCCTGCTAGATATAGCGAGGCTTCTTTAGTTAAAACGCTTGAGAAAGAAGGTATAGGCCGTCCTTCAACATATGCCAGCATTATTGGAACAATTGTCGATCGAGGCTATTCAGTCCTTAATAATAATTCTTTGACTCCAAGCTTTACAGCATTTGCTGTTACTGCTCTTCTTGAAGAACATTTCCCTGATCTTGTAGATACGAGCTTTACAGCTCGAATGGAATCTACACTGGATGAGATTTCAACAGGGAAAGTGAGTTGGCTTCCATATCTCAAGGATTTTTATAAAGGTGATACTGGTCTGGAAAATCAAGTTCAACAAAGAGAAGGAGATATAGATGGAGGAGAATTCCGTTCGGTTTCCTTGGAGGGACTTTCCTCTCTTGTTAGGTTGGGTAAATTTGGAACATATCTTGAATCAAAGCAACTTGGTGAAAATGGGAAGCCTATAACAGCTACTCTCCCACAGGAGATTACTCCCGCAGATTTAGATGAAGATATCGCGGAGATGATCTTAAAACAAAAAGCTGAGGGACCTGAATCCCTTGGGATTGATCCTGATAGTGGACAAAATTTATATCTATTAAATGGTAGATATGGTCATTTTGTTCAAAGAGGCTTAGTCGATGAATTGAAAGATTTTGGAGTTCTAAAAGGTAAAAAAAAATTAGGCAATCTTCGCTTATTTAAAAGTAGTCAATATGGACTCTATTTGAAGCAGGATTCATCAAAAGTTCAGGTTTTGTTACCAGAGAATATAAAAGAGGAAGATATTGATGTTGAAAAAGCGATTCAATTTCTAGATGATAAATCTTTGAAAAAAGCTCCAAACCCAAAAAGGACTTCATTACCAAAGAATTTAAAACCTGAGAACTTGACCTTTGAGGAGGCCCTTGGATTAATTCAATTGCCACGTCTACTTGGTGAGCATCCAGAGGGAGGTAAGGTTCAATCAAGTTTGGGTAGGTTTGGCCCGTATGTGGTTTGGAGTAAAACTGATGGTGAAAAAGATTATCGCTCAATTAAGGGTGAAGATGATGTTCTTCAAATAAGCCTAGAGAGAGCCCTTGAGCTTTTATCTATTCCTAAGCGGGGTAGAGGTGGAAGAACCGCTTTGAAAGAACTTGGTATCCCAGAAGGAGAAACAGAAACTATCCAACTTTTCAATGGACCTTATGGTTTGTATGTTAAACAGGGAAAAGTAAATGCCTCTCTCCCAGAAGGGAAAACCGTAGAAGATATCTCTATTGAGGAGGCTATTGAACTATTGGCAGCTAAAAAATCAAGTAAAAAAACAACAGCTAAGAAAAAAAACTCTACAAAAAAGACAACAAAGTCAAATAAGAAAGATTTGAATTCTGCATCATCATCAAAAAAAAGTACTTCTCGGAAATCATCCTCCACAACTAAAGCTGGACGTCCAAGAGCTAGCAAGGTCAGGGTAATTAAACCCAAATAAAATTTTGGATATTTTAAGATTAGTTGAGAAAATGTTTATTAAATTCTTTCTAATAGTTTTTCTCTTTCCACTTCAATCATGTTCAAATACACTAATCGGTGAGAAGCTGGAAAATAGTTTTGATACCCCTCAGAATTCAATAACTTCAGAAAAAACAAATATTAAGTCAAAAAAACAAAATCAAATACCAAAAATCTCATCAAGAATTAAAGTTGAGAAGAAAGAAAATGAAAAAGAGTTTGTGAAAATTAATAAAGAAAATTCAATATCTAACAAAGATAGACTTAGTCAAAAATCAAGCAAATCAGTAAAGAAGACGTTTTTTACTCCACAGCCATACAGAATTATTTTAAGATTGTCAGGTGCTAATCCCTCTGCACCAGCTGAGACTGTTACTAAGGCCTTAAGGAAAGCAGGGGTCCAGTTTGAAGTTGAAAAAATCGAACGTTTTGATGACAGGGATTTGTCAAAGGATAGATCTCTAAAAAGAAACTAATTTTGACTTTAGATAATAAAAACTTTTTTAAAAGCAGGTCTTTTTATAAAGCGCCTCTTAGCAAGAGAAAAGCCTTGAAAATTGTTGAGTCCTCTTATTTAGCTGCTGCATCGGCTTTGATTTGGATAGCTCTATATTATTTGCCGATTGGCGGAGCTGTATTTCGTCTTGCGTTGCCCTTGCCTCTGGCTCTTCTTCAAATTCGGCGAGGTGTTAAAACAGGGATAGAGGGAGTGACAATATGTGTATTGTTATTAATTGCTCTGATGGGTCCGCTAAGAGGTCCTTTAGTCCTTTTCCCGTATGGATTACTTTCCCTGTGGTTAGGGCATAGTTGGCAAAAAGGATGGAATTGGTGGTTAAGTTGGAGTGTTGGAGTATTGATAGGAACTATGGGCTTTCTTGTTAGAGTCTTCGTCTTATCTATGTTGGTTGGTGAGAATTTATGGGTTATTCTTACTCGTGCTGGAGCAGGATTGCTCGCAAAAGGAATAGATGTTTTCAATCTTTCTTTGACTCCCGATATGAGACAAGTTCAAATAGTTGCACTACTTCTAATTATAACTCAAGAAATAGTTTACATTATTTGTTTGCATGCGTTGGCTTATTGGATTTTCCCTAGGCTCAACTCCTCTATACCCGAACCACCTGCTTTCCTAGAGAATTTAATTTCTCTTGATTCTAATTGATTGAAAATGAAAGGAGTTCACTATACTTTATTGCCGTCAGGAGTATTGGCTTTTGGGGATGGCCTGCAAGAGCAAAATATTGATGAAAGAGTAAAAATTTTGCAAGAAAATATTTCTAATATGGAATTTATTTTAATTCTTGCTGGATCTCAAACTGCAGAGATTGAGGGTATTTCTGCAGCTGGTTCGACTCCTGTCTCTAGACGTTATACAGCTGTTGCAGACGCTGAGCTTTTATTAAGAGGACCTTTAATTCCCAAAAGATGGCCTTTGCCTCCTTTGCCTGCAGGTGTCTCGCCTGCATTGATTAGTTACGTTGCCTCTAAGTTCTTGAAAATCAAGCCAACAATTATATCGGCAGGACTACTACAAACCCCCCCATTTAGTCATGTAGCCCTAGAGTCACCCGAGATAGGCCCTGCTAGATGCTTGAGTTCAGGTAATGCAATGGAGACAACTAGAGTCAAACTTTTAATCGATGGTGGTTTTAAGATAGGTAAGAAGTTAAAAAAATCTCTTTTGATCACGGAGTGTGTACCAGGAGGTACATCTACAGCTTTTGCAGTTCTTTTAGGGTTAGGAATAAATGTTAATGGTCTTATCAGCGGAAGTTATAGAAATCCACCTTCGGAATTAAAAGCAAAACTAGTTAACCAAGGACTTAAAGCTGCAAAATTAAAGAAGAATCCATCCTCTGTTGAGCTCATGGCAGCAGTCGGAGATCCATTTCAACCAATTGCAGTTGGCCTTTTGATGGGAGCTATAGAATCTGGTCAAGATGTTCTATTAGGAGGAGGTTGTCAAATGTTGGCAGTATTAGCTTTGGCATTAAATAAAATTGAACCTAAATTACGTTCTGAAGTTACTGGTAAAATTTTAATAGGAACGACATCATGGTTAGTAGATGAATCACTTTCTACTGTAAAAAATAGAAATTCTTTTATTCATTTAATGAATCATGTCGCGAACCATTTTAAAGTAAATATTCTTGGTTTAGCTAGTGGTTATCGATTTAATGATAGTAATCAAAAAGTTCTTAGAGATTATGAGATAGGTTACGTCAAAGAGGGTGTTGGTGCTGGAGCATTATCGTTACTTGCTCAAATCAAGGGTTTGACTCAGAAAGAAATGGTTGAAAGGTGTGATCTAGAGGTTGCTAATCTTTTTAAGTCAAACAATGAAAGAACTTGTCACGGGATTTAAATAATATGAATACTGATAAATTTGGTAGGAGAGAGTTCATCAAATATGGATTGATCTCTTCTTTGTTTTTCTTATCTGGATGCTCAACGTCTCAAAAGAAATTAGCTTTGAGAGGAGTTCCTAATAGCTTTCCTAGTGAATTTGTAAACAGTTTATCTATAGGTTGGAAATTTTTCCCAATAAAAGATATCGAATTGAAAAAATTTTCTTATAACTCTACTCTTCAAGAAAAAACAGATTTATTAGTCTTAAATGATGGTTGGATATCTGAGTTAGCCATTAATTCATTTCAAGAAATCAAAGTAGATAATATTAGAAATAATTTCAGCAAGCAGGCTACTTTTTTTCTCGAAGGCTTAGGCGAGGATTATAAAAAAAAGCTTTTACCAATAGCGGTTAGCCCCTGGGTGATACTTTTCAGAAATGAAGATTCTCTAGCTCTGAAAAATAAGGATACTTGGGAGGTTATTTTTTCGAGTTCACTTGAAAATCAGATAGTTTTTCCTAATAGTCCTTATCTTCTGATTTCTATTGCACAAAAAATAGATTTAGTTAATCATCTCTCCAAAATCAAGAGTCAAGCTAAAACTTATGATGATAGGAATGCTTTAAATTGGGTCGTTTCAGGTAGAGCAAATGCAGCAGTATTACCTTTATCGAGTTGTGTTAATGCTCTTATTGAAGACCCTCGTTTGTCTGTCCTTTTGCCTAAGGAGGGGAGTCCGCTTAATTGGACGGTTCTTGCTTCTCCCTCGCTTCCTGCAGAGGCTTTCCCTATTGAGTGGGTTGACTCGTTGTGGGGGGCTACTTATTTGAGAAGTCTAATAAGTAAAGGTTATTTGCCACCAACTAGCTTTTCCGACTTGAGGAGAAAAAATATAAATGTCTCGAAAAGGTATCAATCTATCTTCCTTCCAGAAGAGAATGTTTGGAATAAATGTTGGTCATTGCCAATACTCAGTGCTGAGCAAAAAAAAGACTTGGCTTCATATTGGAATAATTCATAACCAAACTAAATTTGAAATTCAAATAAACTCTTCCAAGACATTTCTAAATACTATAACTAGCATTCTAAAAGTGGCAGTCACAATAATGTTTACTGGTTTAATTCAGTCTATTGGAACGATCAAGAAAAATAATTTGGGGGTAATTGTTGATGGATGTAAGCCTTTTTCTCCACTCAATCTTGGTGATAGTGTCTCTGTGGATGGAGTTTGTCTCACTGTTTCTGAATTAATCAATGATTCTTTTTTCGCAAATATAAGTGAAGAGACTCTTAAGAGAACAAATCTTGCAGAAAAAGCTCAGAAAAATGGTTATGTAAATCTTGAGCCAGCATTACGTCTATCTGACCGGTTAGGCGGACATATTGTTAGCGGACATATTGATGGTCTAGGTGAAATTGTTTCAATTGAAGATTTGAAAAACTCCTGGAATTTGAAAGTATCTTGGGATGATATAAATTTCTGCAGGTATATGTGTGATAAGGCTAGTATTAGCTTGAATGGAATAAGTCTTACTATCTCTGAGATATCTAATTATGGGTGTGAATTTTCTGTAGCCGTAATACCTCACACTTGGTCTAAGACATGCTTGCAATTTTTGAAGATTGGCGAAAAAGTTAACTTAGAAGTTGATTTGATGGCAAAGTATGCAGAAAAACTTCTAAAGCTACAAATTAATGATTCTACTTCAACCCCCCACTCAGTAATTAACTCTCAGTGGCTTAATGAGCAAGGTTGGAATTAGGACTTTATATTTATATATATAACTTTCTTTGAGAGATTAATTATTTCTTTAGTGGTAACAAACTTATCGCTCCAGACTCTTTTCGTACATCAATACGAAATTCCTGTCCAGGCTCGAGACCTAGTTTTTTAGTATAGGCATGTCCAATAAGAAGATTGCCATTGCCATGAACTTTTGTTCGAAATTCTGCTTGTCTTCCTCTTGAAGATCTATTCCCTGCTCTCCCAGGGCCATTTGAGCGAAGTTTATAACCTTTAGCTTCAACTAGAGCACGGTAAAAACTCTTACGTAAAACTCTCCCGCTTGGGCCGACATAACCACATCCTTTAGCTATTTCGTCTTCTGGACGTTTGCTCAAAGATCTTGCTTTATCGAGGAGTTCTTTTCCAACAAGCATTTCAGACTGTTTTATTTAATATAATTCTGACCAATAAGTGGAATTGTGCAACAAATTAATTGAAAGTTTCTTGCTTAGTATCAATATTTACCTCTTAAAGCAAGTAAAGGATGATGAATAAGACAACCCAAATCCCATCTACAAAGTGCCAATAGAGCTCTACTGCCTCAAATGGGAACTTGTTTTCATTATTCACTCGACCAGATGGAATACGTGTTTGCCACCAAATAATCATTATCATTATTGATCCAAGTGTTACGTGAAGCCCATGAAAGCCAGTTAATGCATAAAAAGTACTTGCATAAAGGTTGTCTGTTAATCCAAAAGGCAAAGTAAAGTACTCAAACATTTGACTGATTAAAAATGCCAGTCCCAATGCGCCTGTTATGAGAAGCCATTTTTGACATTGCTTTGCTTCATTCTTTTCTAGGAATTTCCCAGCTCGATGAAAAGTAAAACTACTCACTAGTAGTAAGACTGTATTTAAAGTTGGTAATGGCAGTTCTAATTCGTAAATAGCATCAGGGCCAAGGGGATTGACTGCTTTGAAAGTTAGGTAGGCTGCAAAAAAACCTGCAAAGGTCATCCCATCTGCGATTAAAAAAGCTATTAAACCAAACAAACGAAAATCTTCATGTTCTTCAGTTGAGAGTTCTTTCTTGCTCTCTGAGGACTGTTCTTTTGGAACTATCGAAGTCATGTCATCACCTCCTAAGTGTTGTTTGAATCTTTTTCTCCATAACCATATGGTTCTAGAACTAGTGGAGCTTCTCCCTCCCAATTCTCAACAGGAGGAGGTGAACTTGTTAACCACTCAGGTGTTAATGCATTCCATGGATTGTCTCCAGCGTCATCCCCGAAGAGGATGCTTTGAAGAATATTCCATAAAAAAGGGAGAGTGCTTAAAGCCATTAACAATGCACCTACGCTACTTATTTGATTGATTATTTGAAATTGAGGATCGTATTCAGCAACTCGTCGAGGCATACCATTTAAACCTAGCCAGTGTTGAGGAGCAAAACAAAGATTAAAGCCTATAAAAGTAATTATGAAGTGGAATCTCCCAAGATTTTCATTGAGCATTTTTCCAGTAAATTTTGGGAACCAGTGATAAATAGAAGAGAAGATAACAAAAACAGAACCTCCATAGACTATGTAGTGAAAATGAGCAACAACAAAATAGGTGTCGTGTACATGAACATCAAAAGGCACTTGAGCTAGGGCAACTCCCGTTATTCCACCTAAGACAAAGTTAATAATAAATCCACAGGAAAATAGCATGGCCGCATTAAGTGATATTTTCCCACCCCATAAGGTTGCAACCCAATTGAAAAATTTAATACCTGTTGGAACAGCTATGAATGCCGTAGCGATTGTAAAAAATAAGCGCATCCATGGAGGAGTTCCACTTGTAAACATGTGATGAGCCCACACAACCAGGCCCAACACAACTATTCCCATAATGGAAAAGACCATTGTTGTATAGCCAAATAGTGGCTTTCTACTGTGGATTGGCAGTATTTCACTTACTAAACCAAAGGCAGGTAATACCATGATATAAACGGCAGGATGAGAGTAGAACCAAAATAGATGTTGATAAACAATTACATTTCCACCAAGACTTGGGTTGAAGAAACCAGTATGAGCCACTATGTCAAAGCTCAAAAGTATTAAAGTACCAGCGAGAACAGGAGTTGATAAAACGACGAGAATACTTGTACCAAGCATTGCCCAGCAATACATGGGTAATTGCATTAATTTTAGTCCAGGTCTTCTTAGCTTGAGTATGGTGGCGATGAAATTAATACCACCAAAAATTGAGCTTCCACCCAAAAGTAATACACTTAATATCCAAATTATTTGACCAGCAGCTGGAGTCGTAATGCTTAAAGGGGGATACGCTGTCCACCCGGATTGTGCTGCTCCGTTTATGAAATAGCTTGTTATCAACATCAACCCCGAGGGAGGTATTAGCCAAAAAGCAACTGCATTCAGTCTTGGGAAGGCCATATCCCTTGCGCCAACATAAAAAGGTATTAAATAGTTGCCAAATGCGCCATTTACTACAGGCACGATCCATAAGAAAATCATGATTGTGCCGTGAAGCGTCAAGACTTGGTTGTATACCTCCCTAGGCATGAAATCTGAGAGAGGACTTATGAGCTCTACCCTTATTGCTCCAGCTAAAGATCCTCCAATTAAATAAAACAAGAAACCACAAACTAAATATTGAAGACCTATTACTTTGTGATCGAGGCTAAAACTCAGATATTTCAGCCATCCACTTGGTTGGAGCTTTTCTGGAGGCGAGTTACTTGGTTTGAGTGAAATAGTCATAAATCTATATTGATTCTTTAGAGTTTTCTTTTAACCAAGTATCAAAGTCTTCTTGTTCATCAACTATTACGTTTGATCTCATCCCACCATGATAAGGACCACACAATTCTGCGCAAACAATTGGGTAATTACCTGCTTTTGTGGGAGTAAAATTTAAAATCGTTGGTTGGCCTGGAATCACATCTTGTTTAAGTCTGAATTGAGGCACCCAAAAAGCATGTATTACATCTTTAGATTCCATTTTTAAATTAACTTCTCTTCCAACAGGAACATGAAGTTCGCCAGAAATAATATCTCCTTTTGGATAGTGAAAGATAAAAGCAAATTGCATTGCAGTTAACTCAATTGGTAATGAGGATGAATTTTTTGTGGATGAAGATTCAATTGGCCCGGAACCGATACCTCCCCAAACCCTCTCGGCTTGATTATCCATTTGCCCACTGTGATCATGCATTAAAGGTTGCATCCCGCCCATTCGATCATAAATATCGTAGCTATATAAACCTACAAACAAAACAACAATCGCTGGAACTGCTGTCCAGAAAATTTCCAAAGAAATATTACCTTCTAAGTCAATCCCGTCACCAGTTTCTCCAGGCCTACGACGGAATTGAATAAGACTATAAATTACTAAAGCAGTCATACCTATGAAAAGTATGCAGCCAATAATGAATAGGACTCGATAGAGTTCATCATAAACAGGAGCATTGATGCTCGCGCTTACGGGAAGCATGTTGACGTTGTATGCAATCCAAACTCCGGCAACGCCAAGAATTAAACTTAACGTGAGAGTTAGGATGGCCGACAGTTTCGGCAAGAAGATCTCCTGTTCTATTTAATAGGTTATGGCCAAAAGTAACTAATGTATCGGCCAATTGTTAATTCAAGATGAATAATTTTTTTTAAATACAATCTTTATGTTGCAGTCCGTTTATTCAGGTGACGTGTACAAAGTAATCGCTACGTTGAATTAACAATGATCTTGATGGATTTTTGCATACGTGCAGGTTATTTATCCACCAAAGCCACACTTTAGATTGGGTCAACTTGCCGCTCATGTGGTAGTTGCGCTGATCGCTCTTGTCGTGATTGGAGGAGCAACAAGAGTTATGGAGGCTGGCCTCGCTTGCCCAGACTGGCCTCTATGTTATGGGTCGCTTTTGCCTGGTAGGCAAATGAACTTACAAGTCTTCTTGGAATGGTTTCATCGATTAGATGCATTTTTCGTAGGAGTTGTTTTAATTGCTCAATTTGTCCTGTCTTTGCGCTGGGCAAAAACTTTACCTAAATGGCTTCCTTGGACCTATGGATTCTTAACTTTATTGGTTGCTTTTCAGGGTTTTTTAGGTGCTTTGACAGTACTGCAGCTATTACCATCCTTAATCGTCATAGCTCATCTTGCAGTTGCATTCACTCTTGTTGCAATTATGAGTGGAGTGACTCAACAACTACTTAACCCTGGTAAGTCAATTTTTCCGCTTTGGCTTCAATCCATTGGATTCTTATCTCTTTTTTCAGTGGTAGCTCAGTCTTTACTAGGTAGTCGGGTGGCAACTTCCTGGGCAGCTCAAAGATGCTTGGTTTTTGGAGATTCTTGCAATCTTTTAGCACTTCACCGGACCAGTGCTATCCCGGTGAGCTTTTTGGTGATTTTATTCGTTATTGTTTCATCTTTTCAGAGAGATGTTTTTGCTAAACAATGGCCTTATCTTTTGACAATTGTTTTTTTGATCATCTTACAAATTTTTTTAGGTGTTTTTTCTATTCACCTAAACATGAGTCAACCTAGTCTTATTGTTGGACATCAACTAATTGCCTGCTTGTTAGTGGCCGTAATATCAGCATTGAATTTTAAAGGTAGAGGACTTGATGAATCTTCTCAATCATTTTTTCTAAATCAATCAACTTTGGAGGCATGTCATGGTTAGCTCAACATCAGATTTAATTTCACAGCCCGTTAAGCGAGAGGAAATCGTACCTTCTAGAAAGCGTATTAAACTACCAGCTTGGTTAGAGGTTGCTAAACCAAGATTAATTCCTCTATTACTTGCAACCACTGTTGGTGGAATGGCTCTTTCGGAGGAATGGCCATTACCCTCTCCAAGATTGGCATGCACTTTGGGTGGAGGAGCTCTTGCAGCTGCAGCCGCAGGAGCTCTTAATTGCCTGTGGGAACAAGACCTTGATAAACGAATGAAACGCACCAGTAATAGAGCATTGCCCTCTGGTCGCCTTTCTCAGTCTTCTGTTTTTATTGGAGCAATTGCTTGTACACTTGCTGCTTCAACCCTTTTGGTAAGTGGAGTTAACTGTTTGGCAGCAGGACTTACTCTTTTAGGACTTTGTAGTTATGTTCTCCTGTATACAGCATTCTTAAAACCTAGAACTTCTCAAAATATAGTTTTCGGAGGAGTCGCTGGAGCAATACCTCCTCTTGTAGGCGCTTCAGCAGCAGCGGGACATATTGGATTGGGTGGTTGGTGGCTATTTTCCTTGGTGATGGTTTGGACCCCAGCACATTTTTGGGCTCTGGCCATATTGTTAAGAGAGGACTATCGATCTGTTGGGATACCTATGCTTCCAACAGTTAGTGGCCCGTTTGTTACGGCAAAAGCTATATCTGTTTATGGCTATCTAACAGTCTTTCTAAGCTTTTTAGGCTGCTTTGTTTTGCCTGCAGGAGGCTTGTTATATGGAATGTTATTACTACCTTATAATTCAAGACTTCTTCAATTGGTTTCCAGATTAAGAGATAATCCAGAGGACTTAGATAGGGCTAAGAGTTTGTTTAGGTGGTCTATTCTATATATGTTTGGAGTTTGTTTTTTGCTTGTTATTAGTAGATTACAGGTATCAATTGTGTTTAATGATCAGTTAATAGCTTTAATTAAAGACTTCTCAATGAGGTTTTCGTAAATCTATAAAATAAAAATAAAAATTTTATAACCTTGCTCTGTGTAATTAATTAGAATTTATTTGAGGATATTAACTTGTTTTTTTTAGACAATCTGTTTTTAGATGTTTTTCATCCAACTAAGAGATTTATTTAAGTCTTATGGTCCTGTTAGGGCTCTAAATGGACTCAACCTTGAGGTTCCTAAAGGTTCTTTGTATGGTTTGTTGGGGCCAAACGGAGCAGGCAAAAGCACCGTAATTAGAATTATCTGTACTCTTATTTCCCCTGATTCTGGTTATGTTGAGGTGGGGGGGGTTGATGCGTTGTTTGAGGAAAAAGAAATTAGACGCAAATTGGGTTATGTAGCTCAAGATGTTGCAATCGATAAAATACTTACTGGTAGAGAATTGCTCCAACTTCAAGGAGATCTTTATCATCTAGACAGCAAACGTAAGAGAAAGAGAATTGACGAATTGATTCAGAGACTAGATATGCATGAATGGATTGATAGAAGATGTGGTTCTTTTTCGGGAGGAATGAAAAGAAGACTTGATCTTGCATCAGGATTGTTACATGAACCAGAATTATTGATTCTTGATGAACCTACTGTTGGATTGGACATAGAGAGTCGATCAGTTATTTGGGAATTATTGAAGGAACTAAGAAATAAGGAAACTACTATTCTTTTAAGTAGTCATTATCTCGAGGAGGTAGATGAGTTGGCAGATGAGATGGCTATTATTGATAAAGGGAAAGTCATTGCTAGTGGAAAACCAGATGATTTAAAAAAAGAACTTGGTGGAGACAGAGTTACACTTAGGGTGCGAGAGTTTAGTGATGAAATAGAGGCTGAATCTGTAAGGAAATTAATTAAAAATATCAATGGGGTTTCAAATGTAGTGGTGAATCAAAAGCAAGGATATTCTTTAAATTTTTTAGTTCAAAGTAATAATGTTATCTCAAATCTGTCGAGTCATCTTTCAAAAGAAAATTTTGAAGTCTTTGCACTCTCTCACAGTAAACCAAGTCTAGATGATGTTTATTTGCAGGCGACTGGCAAAACTCTTATGGATGCTGAATTAGAACTTGCTGGTAAAAGAGATTTTAATCTTGAGAAAAAGAAATCGATGCGTTAATTGATTGTATTACTCCTAAATTATTAACAACATGATCACTACTAATCCATCAGTTCCTAAGGATAAGCAATCTAAAAATGATTTGAATGAAATGTTGCAAGAGACTTCTGCATTAACATGGAGGCTTTTTATTCAATTAATTCGAAGACCTTCAACATTATTTGCAGGAATTCTTCAGCCTTTGATATGGCTTTTGCTTTTTGCAGCGTTATTCTCTAATGCTCCAATAGATTTTTTGCCTGGGAGCAGTAGCTATGGAGAATTTCTTGGCGCAGGTTTAATAGTCTTTACTGCTTTTAGTGGAGCTCTTAATGCAGGACTCCCTGTGATGTTTGATAGAGAATTTGGTTTTCTTAATCGATTATTAGTTGCTCCATTGAGTAGTAGGAGTTCAATCGTAATTTCTTCTGTAATCTACATAACTACTATTAGCCTTTTGCAGAGTTTTGCAATAATGGCAACCTCTGCTCTTTTAGGTTATGGCTGGCCAAGCCTGGGAGGTTTCCTTCTGATAGCAATAACCTTATTGTTATTGGTATTTGGAATAACTGGTTTAAGTCTTGGATTGGCTTTTATATTGCCTGGACACATAGAGTTAATTGCGATTATCTTTATAGCTAATTTGCCTGTTCTTTTCGCTAGCACAGCATTGGCCCCTATCTCTTTCATGCCTAAATGGCTTGGATGGATGGCATCGATTAATCCATTAACATTTGCGATTGAACCGATACGAATGGCATATCAAAATTCTGTAGATCTGAAATTAGTTTTAATTAATGCTCCTTATGGAGATGTAAATGGATATTCTTGCTTATTAATTCTATTTATTCTCACAATTGGATTGTTTTTTCTTATCAGACCTCTTTTAAATCGCAAACTTGCTTGATAATCTTAGTTTAGTGATTGAGAAGAATCTTGGAGTCTAGAAAGTATCAACTACAAAAACAAATTTTAGATGCTCTAAAGGCAGATGACAGTGTTTTATATTCTCTCCTGAAATCTCAATGGGCACATCGTTATGGAGTAGAAGGCTTGGATGAATTCGAAAATCTAGATTTAAACCAGTTGAATCAAAATCCTAATAACTTAAGTAATCAAAACACAGATCAACCAGAAGAAAATTCTTTCCAGGGAGAGGACCCAATTCGTATTAATGATTTTGATACTCAAGAAAAAGAAATCAAAACTAAAGAGTTTGAGCCAACTAAGGATGGGAGTGATGAATCGTTTGAAATTAAATCCTATGAAATAGTTAAAAAAGAAAATGGTGGAGGCAGGGCTACAAATTCATTTATTGACAATAAAAGTAATTCTGAGATTGAAGCTCTGATACCTTTGCCTCCTAAGCCCAAATACAGTTATCTAAGTAAGTGGTTATTAAGAAAATAAATTCTAAATTGATAATTGATTTTTTCTTGAATTTGAGAATATAGATCTTTTTACTTCTTACATCATTCCTGGCATACCCATTCCACCCATTCCACCCATTCCACCCATTCCACCCATTCCACCCATTCCACCCATTGGGTCTCCGCCTTCAGCACCTGGTGCTGCTGGTGGTTCAGGTTTGTCTGCGATAACAACTTCAGTTGTTATTAATAGTGACGCTATTGATACAGCATCTTGAAGAGCAAGTCGTATTACCTTTGAAGCATCTAATATTCCTGCTTCAAGTAAATCAACATACTCTCCAGTTTGTGCATTGAAGCCTTTACCTAATCTCTTGATATCTGAGACAACAACATCTCCGTTGAAACCAGCATTTATAGCTATCTGTTTTGTTGGAGCCGTCAATGCTCTTTTTATAATTTCAACTCCGGTTCTTTGATCACCTTCTAGCTTTTTAGATAAATCTTCAAGCCCTTCACTTAATTCTAAGAGAGTCGTTCCACCACCTGCAACAATACCTTCTTCAATAGCTGCACGAGTTGCATTTAGAGCATCCTCAATTCTTAGCTTTCTGTTCTTTAATTCTGTTTCAGTAGGAGCACCAACTTTTATTACGGCTACACCTCCTGCGAGCTTAGCGATTCTCTCGTTTAACTTCTCTTGGTCATACTCAGAATCTGTTTCATCAAGCTCTCTCTTGATAGAGGCAATGCGATTAGATAATTCGGTGTTTTGATTGTCATTCGCAACAATTGTTGTGCTGTCTTTGGTAATTGTTACCCTTCTGGCTTGACCTAGATCAGAGATTTGAACTTTCTCAAGACTCATTGCTTTGTCTTCGCTAATTAATGTGCCGCCAGTTAGTACAGCAATATCTCCTAAAGCAGCTTTTCTCCTCTCGCCAAATGAGGGGGCTCTGACTGCTGCTACTTGTAAAACGCCACGGTTCTTATTAACTACAAGCGTAGCTAATGCTTCACCTTCTACTTCTTCAGCAAGAATTATTAATGGTGTTCCATTCTTCTGAACGGTTTCTAGAACTGGAATGAGATCGGCAATAGATGAAATTTTTTTATCAGTTATTAGAATCGAGGGATTTTCAAATTCACAAATTAAGCGATCTTCATCTGTCACAAAATATGGTGAACTATAACCTCTATCAAATGCCATCCCTTCGGTAATATCTAGCTCAGTAGCTAAAGACTTGGATTCTTCAACTGTTATTACTCCATCAAAACTGACCTTTTCTATCGCATCTGCAATCATTGAACCGATTTCCTCGTCTCCACCGGCACTGACTGTCGCAACTTGTTTAATAGCACTACCACTGACTGATTTGCTTTTTTTCTTGAGATCATCAACGATTTGAGCTACAGCTTTTTCCATTCCCCGTCTTAATTCTATTGGGCTCGCTCCCGCTGCTGTGTTTCTCAACCCTTCTTGAACCATGAATTGAGCTAAAACCGTTGCAGTAGTTGTGCCATCACCAGCTTTTTCTTTTGTTTTTGAAGCAACTTGTTCAATGAGTTTTGCTCCTATGTTTTCAAATGGATCTTCAAGATCTATTTCCTTAGCAATTGTTACTCCATCATTAACGATATCTGGGGCACCAAATTTTTTTTCAATAACAACATTTCTACCTTTAGGTCCAATTGTGACTTTTAAAGCATTGGCTAAGTTGTTTACTCCTTTTTCTAGAGCACCGCGTGATTCGTCTGAAAAACTTAGAAGTTTTGCCATATTTAATTTGAATTAAACTTAATCTCCCACAGGAATCACACATTAGGGGAGGCTAAATAAGTGGGGAAAGCCGAATCGTAATTCATAAATTATTCCCAATTTTTCCAGAAGGTAGTTAGTGTCAACATATGAACGATCCTGGGGCTTTATTTTTTATTCTCATGGCTGGCTTGGCCGGGACTATGACTTTGATTTATTTCCCTTTGAGAATATTTCTTACGGCTACGGCAAGAAGTAGAAGATTAAAATTATTGCAAAGAATAAGAAGATTGAGAGATGAACTAGGTCAGCCCATACAAAATTGACATCTTCTCAACTCATGAGTAAGTGCTCATGTTTGCATATTAAGTAATATTCACCAAGACTCGAGTCTTTGCAATTGTTCTTAGGTCTCTGTATTCATTGAGAAAGATATCTCTTCCTTAAATGTCACTCCTCAAAGTAATCCCAACAGTCAGGAAAACAGATCCTGTGATTGCCTGCAAAGTTGAAATAGAGATGCAGGAATCTTTTGATGATTTAGCTCGCAGACATAACTGCCCCTGTGCCGATTTGATGAGGGCGGCTATTGCGGACGCACTAAAGCTTCACGAGCAGGTCTGTGGAATTACTCAATAAAAAAACACTTTTAAAGGAGGGCCTGCTGAATCCATTCTCAATTTAAATCCAGAAACTGCTCACCACTTAAATCCACTAGCTGAAAGATTTGCTTTTATTCCACTCTCAGGGCAAATTCCTCTTATCAAAGGATGGCTAAAAACCAAGGGATACAGCTTTGATGATCTTTTCAAGTATCAAAACTGCACAACTTTCGGAGCAAGAACTGGATTATGCACAGGACCATTGCTCTGTTTTGATCTTGATGGCGAAAGTGCTTGGTATTGGTTAAAGAGTCTGGGAATGGTTCTCCCAGGGACTTGGATCGTTCCAAGATCCGATGATGCTTGGAGAAGGAAACTACTTTTCCAGCCAAGAAATAAACAAATCAATCAACTTAGTGAAGGAGAGTTCACGTGTTCCAAAAAAAAACTGTAGATAAAGAGCAAATTGAATGTTTCTTCATGGGTGGCCGTCAGGTTGCAATTCTTGGTAAGAATCCAAGCGGAGGAACTTACCTTTGGCTCGATGGCTTTGGTCCTGAAAGACTGGCACATCCATCTGCGGAATGGTGGCAATTAATAATCGAGTTTTCAAAGGAGTTTTATAGGAAGAGACCCAGTTCATCTACCACTACCTTTTCGGGTGATTGGGTAAGAACAAGTTATTGCGTAGTCTGTAATCGAAATGAAAAAACTATTTGTAGTGAGCACAAAGATGGAAATTCTATCCGCTGCTTTCATAGTGGAACTTTTTATCCCCCAACTGGATGAAAAGCTGCTGATCTGATTGATACAACTTGGGCTTATATAAGAGATCAACTAGTAAATGGGATAGGAACCTTCAGCATTTTTGTAAGGCATAAACCTTCACCAGTCGAGCAGCTATGGAAGGAGCTAAATGTGTAATTTAGAAAAAGCAATCAACATTGGATCTGGTTGGCAAGTTGATAAAAAACAGGAATAGAGAAACTATCGACCCTGTATGCGGGTGCATGGACAAAGCTCATAAAAAACACTTTGGATCACGTCTTCGATTTAATGATCTAACTCTCCTACTAGAAGTAGACGTATCCTGTTTGTTGACTTTGACCATTACTATCAATTTTACTCTTCCAGCTGGCAACTAAAACACAAGATTATTGCTGTATAAAATGATTTCCTTTAGTGTGCCCAATAAGCCATAATTAGTCAAGGTTCGCCTTAGCTAAAGTGACTGATCTCTTATTCAAAATAAACATCGAGATTGATCAAGTTCAGAAAAGTTTTAATTGCAACTCACACCAGACCGTATTAGAGGCTGCCGCAGATGCAAATGTGGAGCTACCGAGTTCTTGCCTTGTAGGCATGTGTTGTACATGTGCTGCCTTTCTTAAAGAAGGTTCTGTCGATATGGATGCAATGGGATTGAAGAGTGAATTGCAAGATCAAGGCTATGTCCTTTTATGCCAGGCCTATCCCAAATCAGACTTGAAAATAGTTGCAAATCAATTTGATGCTGTTTGGGATCAACGATAAATTTAAAAATAATCCTAAAGTTGCATTACAAATATTAAAAAAGTTTTTTCATACAATGACTGTTCATCCAGATTATGAAGTTAAAATCAACATAAATGAGTTGATAGAAAAAAGAATCCCTTGCTGTGATTTATTACATCCTGATCATTGTTTAACTGAACAACAGGTTTCGGAGATTGCACATGATGTTAGTAAGGATTTAAATCTACATGACATTTATAAACAAGTTGATCAGCACATTATGAATTATGCAACTTCGGCCGGCGTTGATAATAGATCTCATTGGATCGAGCAAAGTCTTCCCGACCTAGATAGGGATATGAAAGAAGAAGTGGAAATTGATTTTGAATAGTTAATTTAATTGTGTAGTCATTAATGCAATCAAATTATTAAGACGCTTATATAAGAAAGAGCTGTTTTGGAAATTTTTTAATGCGTGGAGACAATCAGTATGTTTCTCCGCTATTGAAGTTTTATACAGAAGAAATGTCAGAAACAAAAAGGATTGCAATATCTCACTTAGAAAAGAAATTATTTCCTGTCGCTGATCAAGAACTATTATTCTTGCTTCTGGATATTTTCTTTTTGTGTCTTTGGATCTAAAACTGTAGCAGTTGAATTGTTAAAATTTCATAAATCCATTTCTTGCATCTAATGGCTTTACTCAGCTATAGCAGCGATAGGGAGGAGAGAACCCCGGCCGTTAAGACGAGTAGGAAGAAACGATCCATTGCTTATCTTTTAGCAATCCATGGATACATAAAACAGGGTTAGTAATAAGGAGGATCCAATACAGTGAGGGTTGACCAGAATCGACAATAATTCCCACGTTAAGAATATTGAATACTGCAACTATCAATAAACAAGACATCAAGCCCAACTCACCTAATAAAACTTTCCGAGCAGACTCATGTTCTCTAATGGAACTTGCAACTATCAATAAGAATCCAATACCTATATTGCTTGCAGCGACGACATCAACAAAGCCTTTCATCAATGACATTGTTTCAGCTGAGACTGATGAGGCAATGGTTTCAACTGACAAAATCAAAATAGGTATCAGTATTACACCCAATACAATTTGAAGAGATCCAACAGTTTTTAGTATCGTTTTTATTTTCATATATAGAATCTGTGAGTCGAAGTCGCAGGACTTATTGGTTCTCACTCGACATTAGCCAAGAAGTTTAAAAACTAAAACGACTCCTTCACATGTGTAATGATGTAGCTTTGCGTTGCACTGATCGAATGACTAGAGAATAAATAATGCAAGATTTATTCCTATCTACTAGAAAAAGTTAATGAATCAACTGAAAGCTGTATTCCCATTTATTGCGTCACTTGGTATCTACTTCCTAGCACTTAATTCGCCGATGTATAAACAAATGAATCAATCCCACTCAGTCGAAGATAAAGTCAAATCTATACTTGTAGAGGGTTTTAAATAGTTACTCTAAAAATCGGTTTTCAGATTCTCTTCTTTTGTTGGTTTGATCCTACATAGATCGCAGTTGTTATTTTTGGGGAATGGTGAAAGGAGTAAAGAGTTTTATAAGCTCTCCTTGCTACCCCCCTGGTCTACTCCTCCTATTGGTAAGAAGGAAATAGGAAAGCACTACCTCAATCGAACATTAGTTGTAGAAATATGCGTTTGTGCTATCAACCTTTTGAAAATCAAAATAAATACTGATTGCCACAGATCTATTCTTTGTAAAAATAGATACAAATATCAAGGAAAATACATTGATCCTAAAAAACAAATTCATTTCAAACTCATCGCAAGTTCCAGTAGGAACCCCAGAGGCAAGAATAAGAAATGACCGCCAAGCAGTTTTTCAGCTTGTACGAGATTTAGTACAGGCTCAATTTACCCGAGGTGATGAAGAGTTAACCAAGAGACTCTGGCAGGATGTTGCAGATAGAAAGATTGACCTGGACCGTGTGATCAATCTTATGTATACCTGTTCTTTTCATGAAGACGATGAAGAAATGACCAAAGTTGATGAGATTTATCAAAAGACAGGCTTGATTGGTTGAATTAATTACTATCCCCCTACGATCACAAAATATAAATAAGACAGAATCTCGGACACCGACAATTCTGTGGCGTTATGTCATATATATTTCATGTTTTTCTTATTTACTATCTTTATCTCGCCAATCTCGTTTTAATGCAAAGTCTTTGCTGTTATCTAGATAAACCACCAAAAAACCAAACAAAAGTCCAATAAAAGCAACTAAAATAACAAGCTGATTAATTGGAGAAAGATTTTGTAAGAAATGCATTAAAATATCTAATTATTATTTTATAGCCCACTTTCATATTTTTTTATTACTCAGTTTATAAATCTTGTTTAGATCTTTCGAATCTTTTGATTGGATGAATTCCTATTTGAAGGATGAAGCCTAAGCTGATCTCTAAAATCCTCATCACTCCAATAGTAATCATCGTAAAATGAAAAAGCTGACATAGCGACACCAGCTGTAAGGAGCGCCCCAACTATCAAGATAATATATAAAAGGGAATAAGAAGGTACCCAATTACCAGTTCCAGAAATAACAGCAAAAGGCATAGTGGGGAGAAAAATTAGATTTCAATACAACTAGATTCGCTAAGGGTAATGATTTTTACTACCTGAAAGAAATACCCAATTTATAAATTTCTGATAAGTGCTCAAAAGTATACTTCCTCTCTCTCTAGGCTCGTAAGACCCAAGTTAATCGATCAGTAAATTTGCAAAGCTTTTCTACGGGTATTCGTGTTGGCATGCCTTCACCTATGAAATCAAGCCAATGTGGATAGAAAGTCTTTTCATATTTGTGCTTTCTTTTTTTGAAGTGAACGGAAAAATCACCCTTCTTGAAACGCTTTAACTTCTCATTGTGATAACCATTAAACCTTGCTTTCCTTAAACTTAAAAATTAGCGGCCATAAATGCACCCGTTAATTGCATCCATGTGGTACTAACTTCATCAAGAATTTGGTTCCCCCATTCCCTAAAAGCTGAAAACCTAAATCAAATAATTTCATAGGCAGTCTTAGACCTTCTTTTTGAGTGTCTCTTGTTAAACGAGAAACCGACTCAACCAGCAAAATCGTTTTAGGTGGAAATATTCCTTTTTCTGCTTGATCAATGATTCGAGCTAAAGCTCCGTTCCTCCTATTATCCACTCTTCCACTAACTCCTAAATCTTGAAACTGTTCATCCCAAAGTTTGCATTCAGGATGAGCTGCAAGGAATTTTTGTGGCCCCTCTATCTGTCTTTGTATTCCAGTCTTTCTCTTTCCAGTCTGTTTTGCAGTCGAAAAACTAAGGGAACTGATGACCCATCTAACTTCTAATTGAGTTTTAGGAATTGTGGGCAAGATTAGGTCGTTTTTTCTTCAATAAGCTTGTTATAACTGGCTCCTATAGAGTTAACGAGTAAGACGGTTAACTCATGAGTTAGCCCTAACTATTACTAACTTCCAAGATCGTAGTTGTTGCAATAGATCTCAGTAATTATTACCAATAAAGAGAACTATATCGTTCTCACATGCAACTTATTGATGTTGAGCGCCCTGTTAGGAAGGTCGTTCCAGATCCGATCATTGCTTGCAAAGTTTCCAGAGAGACTCAAGCAGCTTTTGATTTGTTAGCTGAGAAAACTTACGAATGCACTCGGGCGGAATTAATGCGTGCTTGTGTTCTTGACTGCCTTAAGCGTCATTCGGAGGTGCCAAAAGAATGGAATCCTCTGAAGAAATAGTTACGCAGATCAAGAAGACTTATCAGTCGGTTTTCACTGAACTTGCAATTCTGATTGCATTAAAAAAAATTGGTGAGAAAAAAGGTTTAACACTTTTACAACAGAGTGATTTTCATACCCCTTGGGGGAAAGTCCCAGATTCAGAAGAGGAGGAGGCTCATCAGGATCTTGTGTGGATTCATAAGGTCCTTCCACCTAATGACAAATTTGATTTGGTTAAAGCTCAAGAAGGTTTTTACAAAAATCTCAGGTCGAAGCTTCTAGAAGAGTTTTGGTTGAACCCTCAATTTGAAAAAATTTCAAGCCCGAGAACCTCTCACGCAATCAAGTCGCCAGTATTCAAAAGCAGGAAAGTTAAACCTCCTATTAGAAGGTGTAAGAAAGAGGTGAAGCATGACCTCTGAAAAATTATCCTATTCCGAATTTATAGAAGAAATAATTGCTGCAATCCAAGCAGAAGATCCAGACTCTGAAATGGAATGGAAGGCCCAAGTAAAAACAAACTTTAAAGTTACGGATGATCAGATTAATTCCGCTTTATTTAAAAAATTCTCAGTTTCTAAAATTACTCCCATTACTCCAGAACATGAATGGGTTGATATTAAAAGAGTCGCTCCACTTTCCTATCTAATGGATGGATGGATGCTTAAAGGCGATATATGTCTAACTTATGGTCAGGCTGGTGCAGGCAAGACTACATATGCTCTTTGGAAGGCTTACAACTATGCCAAAGGCAAAAATATTCTTGATCGATCAACAGGATGCGAAGCAGGTAAAACACTATTTATAGCAACTGATTCAGGTCTTGGAGCATTAAGAGCTTCAATGGATCAGCTTGGTATAGAAGATGATGATCCAGTCATTAGTGGTCTTGAACAAAAAATATTTATATGGGGATTCGAGCCTGAGCAAGGACATAATGCTTGGGCCGCAGACATCAATGGTGTAATCAAATTAGAGCAATTCATCAAGACACAAGGCATTACTTATATCGTTATTGATTCAGCTAAATCCGTTTCCTCTAGAGGAGGTTGGAATTATATAGATAATCAATCTGTAAGAACACTTCTGCAATATCTAAGAGAGGGCGTTTGTCAGAGCCAAGGATGCAACTTGGAATTTCTTTCGCATGATGGGACTGAAAAAGGTGCGCATGCTGGAGCGAAGTCTTGGGCAGAAGAGCCTTCAATGGTTGTCAGGCTAGATCCAGTCTTAAAGGACGACGAACAAACATCAAATCCGAAACAGATAGGAGTGAAGGCGACCTTTGTCAAAGATCGTGCTGCGGTAGTTGATCCACGAAGACAAGTTAGATTTACGCTAAAAGACAATCAACTTGAACTGCTACCAGAAGAAGAAATTGTTGGAAGCTGCGAGAAGGTAATCAAAAGTATCCTTTGGAAGTCACATAGGATTGGCATTCATTCTTTAACAAGAAAAGAGATTCAGAAAAAGGCATACTCAGAGGCCAAAGCAAAATTCAAGACAGTAGACAATACTCTCGGAGCTTTAACAGCGAAACGTCAACTAGTTAAACCTAAACGTGGAAAATATTCTCTTTCGCCTGGTGTAATACAAGCTTTTGAGGAGGAGTCTCTCTCTCTGGCGGGAAGTAATACCACCAAAGAGGTTGGAATGACAGAAAAAAGTCAATTACCCGATGTTATTCCCGAAGAAATAGCAGGAACTTCCCAATCATTACTAGGGGAAAGTGGCGGGAATTTATTAAACCTTAGTTATATCAATCAATCTAATACTTTTACTTCCCAAGAAGTAGAGACTATGACCTCTGCTGAATTGCAGGGTTCAAGCTGGGATCTGGAGTCGAATAGCTGATCTCTATCTCAAGACACATCTAATAGGTAATCTCTTTTTCAAAGCTATAAAAAATATAGGGAGCTAATTAGTTGGCTCAAATTTAAGGAATTTGTTCAATGGTTTCATTCGCTAGAGCAAGAACAAGATCATGGATCTCAAGATTATGGCCTGTGACAGTTCAACCCACTAAGCATGAGACAGTTGCGATGGACATGTCCAAAGAGCTTATTGAGAAACAGCAAGAACAAAATAAGTTTTTTTTAGAAGCAAGTAAGAATGGCGGAATGTGGTTCTCTTAAGTCTCTGACTTAAGCAGTAGGCTCAGCTGTCTCAATAACTGTCCTGCATCACTGTCTACTGAGCAGTTACGCAAAAGAATTTTAGTTCGAGTAATTAGGTATTTACAGGCTTA
>QCHU01000017.1 GCA_003279455.1 Prochlorococcus sp. AG-402-G19 | reverse complement strand
CTTAGATTAAAAAAAGCAACTTCAGGAATAACAGAGCTGCTCGAACCAAGGCAAAAGGTTTTGGTTCAAGTAATGAAAGAACCTACTGGGTCAAAAGGACCAAGGTTGACTGGAAACATTTCTCTACCTGGAAGATATCTTGTACTCCAGCCTTATGGACAAGGTGTAAATATTGCAAGAAGAATAAGCACAGAAAGTGAAAGAAATCGACTTAGAGCATTAGGAGTATTGGTCAAGCCTCCAAGTACTGGGCTTTTAATAAGGACAGAAGCTGAAGATATTTCTGAAGAATTTTTAATTGATGATCTTGAAAATCTTCTCAAACATTGGGAGCTTATTCAACAAGCATCTGAGAGTTGTACCCCACCAATTCTTTTAAATAGAGATGAAGACTTTATTCATAGAATTCTTAGAGATAATACCGGTCAAAATGTAACTCAAATTACAGTAGATAATACTGAAGCAATTGGTCGAATTAAAAATTTCCTTGCCAATAATAATAAAGAATTAGCAATAGAGTTGCATAGTGATTCACAAAATATATTAGAAAAATATAGAGTTATTTCTGCAATCAATGATGCATTGAAACCTAGAGTTGATCTGCCCTCTGGCGGGTATATAATAATAGAACCAACAGAAGCATTAACGGTTATTGATGTTAACTCAGGCTCATTTACACGATCTGCAAATTCTAGAGAAACAGTTTTATGGACTAATTGTGAAGCAGCTATAGAGATTGCAAGACAATTAAAATTAAGAAATATTGGTGGGGTTATTATTATTGATTTTATCGATATGGATACTAAAAGAGATCAACTCCAATTATTGGAACATTTCACATCGGCTATAAATGGAGACTCAGCCAGGCCACAAATTGCTTCGCTCACAGAGCTTGGACTTGTTGAGCTAACGAGAAAAAGACAAGGTCAAAATATATATGAACTATTTGGGAAAAATTCTAATCATTCCCAAGGTCAATCTAATCTTCCAAATATCACTATTCAAGACATAAATCCAACGACCTCATCTGAAGTTGGTGTGATCAATTCAACTTTAATATCAGGTGAAGACATCCAAGCTATACCAGAGAATAATTCAAAGAAGAAGCGTATCAACAAGACAAAAGATATAGACACTAATTTAGTCAATGAAGAAAACAAATTATTGTTAGACAATTCGAAATCTTTCTCCAAAGAGAGCATTGGAGAAGATATTGCTAAAGAGAACAAAAGTAAAAAGCAAGAGAATAAATTAGTTAATATAAATATGAATGAAAATGAAGAGATTGTATATAGCTCAATGGGATTGAATCCTATCTTAATTCTAGAGGAGCCTCCATTGTATAAAAATTATACGGTTAATATAATTCGTCCTGGCATTGAGGAAGGAGGAAAAGAGATTAATAAGATTCTTGAGAAAACTGAAAAAAACAACCTTGATTATTCTGATGCTAAAAATAATAATAAAAATACTATCTCTCTAAAAGTAAATACCACTATTGAAAAAGATTCAATTACTTCTGAAGAACAAGAAAATGCCGAAGGAAAAGATTTTAATGTTGCCTTTGATGACGAAGGAAATGAATTAAGTTCTAGCGAATCAAAAGAAGTTAATGAAGATCCAAGACGAAAAAGAAGAAGATCATCAGCTTCTTCTTAAACATGAGTATTCATAAATATCTCATTGCGGGTGTTGATGAAGTAGGTAGAGGTTGTTTATTTGGCCCTGTTTTCGCAGGGGCTGTAATATTAAGCAAAGAAAACGAATCCAAACTCTTATCTGAAGGTTTAAAGGACAGCAAAAAATTAAGCCATCGACAAAGATATAAATTAGTTCCTTTAATCAAAGAAAACTCAATAGCTTGGTCAATAGGCCAAGCTTCAGCCAGAGAAATTGATATTTTCGGCATCCGTGAGGCTACTGAAAAAGCAATGGTAAGAGCATTAGAAAAATTTTCTTCTACACCAGACTTAATTCTTGTGGACGGAATATTACCCATTCGCCTGTGGCCAGGAAAACAAAACACACAAGTTCGAGGAGAAAGTCATTTCCCTTCAATTGCTGCTGCCAGCGTTTTAGCAAAAGAAGCAAGGGATGAATTAATGAAACGACTAGCTCTCTTATACAGTTTTTATGGACTAGAAAAAAATAAGGGTTATGGAACTGCATTCCATCGAAAACAACTAATCCATTCAGGAGAAACAAGACTCCATCGAAAAAGTTTTCTTTCCAGACTGAAAATGGATTAATTTGATTTTGTAACTAATCTCCTTTACACCAATTTTTAAAGTCAGAAACTAACTGCTTCTCAACTCTGCTCTTAATTCCTAACAATATTCCATTTAATATCGATTGCCCAGTGGTCTCGAGCATTTTGGGAGGAATTAATCTCAATAGCTGAGGTTGACTGACTGTTACACCCAAAAGCGCTTCCCCTTCAAGACCTGATGGTGTTGCCTCCAGAATTGCATCTAAGGTTAAATCAAAATCTTCAACAAATCCCAAGCCTTCCAAATGACTTTCAGTGACATACATTCTGATTTTTCTATCACTATTTTCTACCCCTATTGAAACCACTGGATTTATCTGAAGTTGAAAAACCTTAAAACTTGTGACTTCGTACTTAAAGCTTCCTGGCCCCAAAGGAGTCAATTTTTTTGGATCAAGCATTGCACCTACAACTCTTTCCTTTTGTAGGAGATAATCAGGTAGTTGCTCCTCATTTTCTTGAACAACTAGATCAATTTTTTGTCGTGCTGTAAAGGCAAGAGACATTATCAAAAACTTGCTCAGTTTGATCTTATCGGTATTTACCCCTTTTTTTTATTCTAATGTCAACTCGAGTGGCTTACCTTGGACCTAAAGGAACATACGCTGAGAAGGCCGCAAAAGCCCTAGCAGCCTTAGAAAATATTGACTCTCCACAGTTCTCTCCATGCAAAGGATTAAGATCTGTAGTGGAAAATCTTGCAAACAATCTTTGTGAAGCAGCCGTAGTACCAATTGAAAATTCAGTAGAAGGTGGCGTTACTACAACATTAGATTCTCTATGGATACATAAAAATTTATTTATTCATAGAGCCTTAGTACTTCCTATTAAACACTCATTAATGAGCAGCGGATCACTATCAACTATTTCAGAAGTCCTTTCTCATCCTCAGGCATTAGCACAATGCAGCCAGTGGCTAAATGATAATCTTCCAAATGCAGTTCATTTGCCAACTAATTCAACAGCAGAAGCCATCAGGATGGTTAAAGGAAGCTCATTTAGAGCAGCAATAGGGTCCAAAGATGCAAATGAGGAACTAAATATTCTTGCTTATCCTATTAATGATATTGAAGGTAATTGCACTAGATTCATTCTTCTTGGTAAGAAGAACATTAAAGTTGATGGCAATAAGGCAAGCATAGCTTTTTCTCTTAAGTCAAATAGTCCTGGTGCATTACTTAAAGCATTAAATTGCATAGCAAATCTTGGTCTGAACATGAGTAGAATTGAGTCGCGTCCCTCTAAAAGAGAACTAGGCGAATATGTCTTTTTCATAGATCTTGATCTAAATAATTCTAGTGAAAAAGACTTTGAAAAAATAACTGAGGAATTATCTCCACTTTGCAATCAAATAATTAATTTTGGATGTTATTTCGGCTCAGAAGTTGAGTAATTTATCCTCTAGATTTGAAAACTCCAAATTTCATCAAACCTCTTGAGAACGACCATCTCATCATTAAAATTGTGGGGATTTCTCTAAATGCTTTTATTAAAGATCTAAGGCCTAATTTCAAGATAGAAGAAGGTCTTCTAAACCCTTCATATATTGATTCATTCCAAGACTGAATTGTATATTTTGTCCAGTTAGAGGTCTCTACCGAGCCTCCACAATAAGGACTATTTAATAAGTTTTTTTTGAATCCTTCAATACTTGAAAATTCAGGATGCGTCCATTGAATTAAAAGTTGATTCATAATGAACTTTTCCAAAAAATTTAATGGGTTCTTTATTGCATCTCTTTGATTCCAATCTGCAATTGCCAAAATGCCACCAGGTCTAAGGACTCTTAGCATCTCATCTGCAAAAGTTTGTTTATCAAAAATATGAGGCCCCGCTTCAACACTCCAAACACCGTCAAAGCTTCCTTTATCAAACTTTAAATCAAGAGCATTCATCACTTCAAAGCGACAAAAGTCCTTATTGGTAGTTAATTCATTTGCTCTTCTAATTTGTGCCTCACTTATAGAAATACCAACAACATCAAATCCATAATCATTAGATAATATTCTGGAACTTCCTCCTATCCCACATCCTACATCTAATATTCTTGATCCTTTTGGTAATTTATCCAAACCGCTCCAACGTACTAATTCATGAACAAAATCAACCTTCGCTTTTCTAAAGTCCTTTTTTAATCTTGGTTTTTCGTAAAAGCCTAGATGAATATGCTCCCCCCAGAGATTTTCTAATAAACGGTCATTAGTCCAGGAATCATATGAGGATGCAACACTATTTACAGACTCATATTTACGACTTTTGCTGAGCCATTGAGTAATTAAAGTAAATAGAAAGACAAAGCTAAATACAAAAAATAATATCAATATCCATTGCATAATTAATTGTTCGCTTGATCAGCGTTTGAAAAAGTATCTTTTAAAGCAGTTCTTGCAGCCAGTTGCTTTCTTGTGTGATCAAGAAGTTCATATTCTCTTTCAAGTCTGTGATAAGTGTTCGTTAATTCTAATAAATTTTGCTGTTCACTTGCTACCGGACCTCCAAGATGAGCTGCGATCCAAAAAGACAATTCTCTTGGGATATCGGGCAAAGAATCAGGGAGTTCTTTCTCAGATTCAGTTAGTTTTGAGGTAAGCGAAACTACATCCCTAAGGGCAATAGCGACGGAATTCTTAAGTTCTAATAGTTTTTTTTGATCTGAAGTTTGATCATCATCAACCCAACTTACTAAAGCGTTAATGAAAGGGGTTTCGCTAATGATTTCTAAGATTCGAAATCTTTGCTGTCCAATGGTAACAATATTACTTCTTCCATCTTGTGAAGTTTGATGCTTAATGATTTCAGCACAACAACCAACATCAGCCATTTTTTTGGCGATTGGATCCCACCTAACGACTCCAAAACGGCTATCAGATTTCAAAACAGATTGAAGCATAACCCTATATCGAGTCTCAAAAATATGAAGAGGCAAGTACTCCTGAGGGAAAAGCACAACCTCAGGCAATGGGAAAAGTGGTAGCTCCCTAACTGAAAGTTCGCTCAAATGAGTATTTCTAATTGAACATATCCTAGATAATCAATCCCTTGTTTGAGAGAAAAAGATCTAGAGCTTAACTTCTATATCCACTCCACTTGGGAGATCCAACTTCATTAGAGCATCTATAGTCTTTGCTGAAGGGCTATAAATATCAATAAGTCTTCTATGTGTTCGTGTTTCAAAATGCTCTCTGGAATCTTTATCAACATGAGGGGAACGCAAAACACAGTAAATTTTTCGTTTTGTCGGAAGAGGAATAGGCCCTATTGCTGAAGCAGCTGTTGTATCTGCAGTCTCTATTATTTTTTCACAAGATAAGTCAAGCATTCTCCGATCAAACGCCTTCAGGCGTATTCGTATTTTTTGCTGTGCAATTGCAGTTGACATAATGAAATTACCAAAAGCTAATTAGGTTTTCTAGGTTCTTTAAAATATGAACTGATTAGTTCATTTTGTTATTTAATCTAGAGGATGACCTGAATAAATAACAAGTCACCCTCAGAATCATCACTCAATAATTTTAGAAACTACTCCAGCACCAATAGTACGTCCTCCTTCGCGAATTGCGAATCTCATGCCTTGTTCTATGGCCACAGGAGCAATCAATTCCCCTGTCATTTTTATTCTGTCACCAGGCATGACCATTTCAACATTGCTTCCATCATCAGATGTAAATGCAGTAATTTGACCAGTTACGTCTGTAGTACGGATATAAAACTGAGGACGATAGCCAGCAAAGAAAGGGGTATGGCGGCCACCTTCTTCTTTTTTCAATACATATACTTCACCTTCAAATTTAGTATGAGGCGTGATAGATCCTTTTTTAACAAGAACCATTCCTCTTTCAATATCTTCCTTCTGAACACCACGTAATAGCAGGCCAACGTTATCTCCTGCCATACCTTCGTCAAGAAGCTTTCTAAACATCTCAACGCCGGTAACAGTTGTGAGTCTTGTATCTCTAATTCCTACAATTTCAACCTCCTCTCCTACAGTTACTTTTCCTCTTTCAATTCGACCAGTAGCAACTGTTCCACGACCAGTAATTGAGAAAACGTCTTCAACCGCCATTAAGAATGGCTTATCAACTTCACGCTCTGGTTCGGGGATTGAAGCATCAACAGCAGTCATCAATTCATCTATTTTTGTCTCCCAATCAGTTTCGCCTTCTATAGCTTTCAAACCTGAAACTTGAATAACAGGGATATCGTCACCAGGGAAGTCATAACTTGTAAGAAGTTCACGAATCTCCATTTCGACAAGCTCGATCATTTCTTCATCATCGACCATGTCACATTTGTTGAGTGCAACTACCAAGGCTGGAACACCAACTTGCTTAGCTAAAAGAATGTGTTCTTTAGTTTGAGCCATAGCTCCATCTGTCGCTGCTACAACAAGAATTGCACCATCCATCTGGGCAGCTCCTGTGATCATGTTTTTTACATAATCTGCGTGGCCTGGGCAATCAACGTGAGCGTAATGCCGTCCATCAGTTTCGTATTCAACGTGAGCAGTATTGATTGTGATTCCACGCTCTCGCTCTTCTGGAGCACCATCAATATCTGCATAATCTTGTTCTTTGGCTTGACCCTTCTTGGCTAAAACCTTTGTAATTGCAGCAGTAAGGGTTGTTTTGCCATGGTCAACGTGGCCAATAGTACCTATGTTGACGTGAGGTTTGTTCCTCTCAAACTTCTCGCGAGCCATTTTGTTTAAAGAATCGGGGGATGGTTAGTAAATTTTAGAGATCAGGAATTGCCCTGATTCTTGGAGATAATTGCTTCAGCAACATTACGAGGAACTTCCTCGTAAGTGCTGAACTCCATTGAGAAAATACCCCGACCTTGAGTCATTGATCGGAGTTGAGTGGCATAGCCAAACATTTCGGCTAATGGCACTTTTGCCTGGACTTTGGACTGTCCATCGTCGATGGACTGACCTTCGACCTGACCTCGTCTAGAGGACAGATCTCCAATTATAGAGCCTAGGAAGTCCTCAGGGACTTCTACCTCAACTTTCATCATAGGTTCTAGAAGGACAGGATTGCACTTCTTGATTCCATCTTTGAAAGCCATTGAGCCAGCAATTTTGAAGGCCATCTCTGATGAGTCAACATCATGATAAGAGCCATCAACTAGAGTGACTTTGACATCAATAAGAGGATAGCCTGCAATCACTCCAGATTCACATGTTTCCTTCATACCAGATTCCGCAGGTTTAATATATTCCTTTGGAACTGATCCACCTACAATTTTATTGACAAATTCAAAACCAGTTCCTGGCTCGCCTGGCTCAACTTCGATAACGACATGTCCATATTGACCTTTACCTCCTGTTTGCCTTGCAAACTTTCCTTCTCCTGAAGAACTGGCTCGAATAGTTTCCCGATAAGAAACTTGTGGTGCTCCAATATTTGCTTCAACCTTGAATTCCCTCAACATTCGGTCAACCAGAATCTCTAGGTGGAGCTCACCCATTCCAGCAATGACAGTTTGATTTGTTTCTTGATCAGTACTTACTCTGAATGTAGGATCTTCCTCAGAAAGTGAGGTTAAAGCTTTCCCAAGTTTTTCCATATCGCCTTTGGTCTTAGGCTCAACAGCAACCGAGATTACAGGTTCCGGGATAAAGAGCGTTTCCAATACAATTGCTTCATCGGAAGCACATAAAGTATCTCCGGTGGTTGTATTTTTAAGTCCTAATACAGCTCCAAGATCTCCTGCCCTTAGTTCATCTACCTCCTCACGATCATCAGCTTTTAAAATTATTAATCTTGATATTCTCTCTTTTGCATCCTTGGTTGAATTGAGAACATAACTTCCTTTCTCAAGGACGCCAGAATACATACGAACAAAAGTTAATTTTCCGTATGGGTCTGCCATCACTTTGAATGCAAGCGCACTGAATGGGGCAGAATCATCTGAAGGCCTTACAGCTTCTTTACCATTAGGAAGCAAACCTTGAATAGGAGGCACATCAACGGGCGCAGGGAGATAATTAACAACAGCGTCAAGAAGTAACTGGACACCTTTATTTTTAAAAGCTGAACCACATAGCATTGGAACTAAGCCATGCTTAAGAACACCTTCCCTAATTCCAGACTTCAATTGATCAACGGTTAATTCACCATTTTCTAGAAATGCATCCAATAATTGCTCATCAGTTTCAGCTATCGACTCCATTAATTTGGAGCGCCAATCAGAAACCAAATCAACCATGTCTGAGGGAACCTCAGTCTCTTCAATATCTTTGCCTAAATCATCTTTGTAAATATATGCTTTATTACCTACAAGATCAATAATACCTTTAAGGTCATTTTCGGCTCCTATAGGTAATTGAATTGGCACTGCATTAGCTTTCAATCTATCTTTGATTTGTCCATGGACCTTTAGGAAATCAGCACCTGTTCTGTCCATTTTATTAACAAAAACCATCCTGGGGACAGAATACCTATCAGCTTGTCGCCAAACCGTCTCGGATTGGGGCTGAACACCACCCACAGCACAGAAAACAGCAATAACGCCATCAAGTACTCTCATCGAACGCTCGACTTCGATGGTGAAATCAACGTGACCAGGCGTATCAATGATATTGATACGGTGATCATCCCAAGTAGTTGAAATTGCAGCTGCAGTAATTGTTATGCCTCTTTCTCTCTCTTGGGCCATCCAGTCGGTAACTGCGGCCCCATCATGGACTTCTCCCATTTTGTGTACAACACCCGAGTAGAAGAGAATCCTCTCGGTACAGGTGGTTTTACCAGCATCAATATGTGCAGCAATCCCGATATTTCTTACTCGTTCCAAAGGAAAGGCTCGTGCCACAGAAAATTCTCCGACTAAAGGGCTTTAAAATGCTGGTGGACTCTACAACTCAGCATGCAAAAAAAGAAATATTTTTTGAAATTGAATAGAAATATTTTAAAAGATCAGTAACGGTAATGTGCAAAAGCTTTATTTGCTTCAGCCATTTTGTGCGTCTCTTCCCTCTTTCTCACTGCGTTTCCAGCTTCATTAGCTGCATCCATGAGCTCTCCGGCAAGTTTTTGAGCCATGCTTCTACCATTTCTTGATCTTGAGAAATTTACCAACCATCTGAGTGCCATTGCAGTCCCTCTTTCTTGACGGACCTCCATTGGAACCTGATATGTAGCTCCGCCTACTCTTCTCGCTCTTACTTCAACAAGAGGTGTAACATTTTTCACTGCTGTTTCAAATAATTCTATGGGATCCGATCCAGTTCGTTCGTTAATCAAACCAAAGGCATCAGAAAGAATTTTTTGAGCTGTTGATTTCTTACCGTGCTTCATCAATCGATGGACCATCATACTTGCCAAACGATTATTGAACTGAGGATCAGGGAGAACAGGTCTTTTTTCTGCTGCGTTTCTTCTTGACATGAAATTAAATTTGTATAATGGGGAAATTCAATGAATCAGAAATAAGTTTTATTCCTTAGGAGATTTAGCTCCATATTTTGATCTTGATTGTCTACGGTCTTTAACACCAGCGGTATCAAGAGTTCCTCTGACTATGTGATATCTCACCCCTGGTAGATCCTTAACTCTTCCGCCCCTGAGCAAAACCACAGAGTGCTCTTGAAGGTTATGACCGATACCACCGATATAAGCAGTAACTTCAAAACCGGAGGTTAATCTGACACGAGCAACTTTTCTTAGAGCAGAGTTAGGTTTTTTGGGAGTCGATGTGTAAACCCTTGTACAGACACCTCTCCTTTCTGGGCATCCTCGCAAAGCAGGAGATTTTGTCTTTGTTTTTAGAGTCTTTCGCTCTGTTCTTATCAACTGTTGAATGGTTGGCATTAATTTTATATTTGGTCTAGGTTCGACCAGATTCAACAATTCTCCAGATTACTCGCTCAAGTCCCCATATTAGTATTTTTTTTTAATTAATATTTTATTTTTATTCAGGTTCAAGCATAAGGGACGAATTTTTAAAGAAAGTATTGAAGAAAAAACTTGATGGTCGACAAAAATGTTTAAGATGTAACTCTAAGGACTATCAAATCAATCTAATCATTCATTTCAAAGCTTACTGATAGCACTTTTATAAGAAAAGAAAAAATAGTAATTTAAGAAACATGCATCAACGACCCTCAAGATCAAATTGGCCTTATTGCGATAGCACCTATCCAGATGCCTTTTCTGGGGAAAAAGATTCTTGTGGAGTTGGATTCATAGCAAACGTTGAAGGCAAGCAAAATAATTGGGTCTTGTCTCAGGCTTTACGTGGTCTCAGTTGCATGGAACACAGAGGCGGATGTGGAGGAGATAGCGATTCAGGGGATGGCGCTGGGATTTTATGTGAAATTCCATGGTCGTATCTAAAGCAAGTTTGGCAAATCACTAAAGAATGTGAGCCCAAGTCATCAGGCATCGGAATGATTTTCATGCCTAAAGATGCAAAGAATAGAGAAATATCAAAAAAAATATGTGAACAAGAAGCTGAATATTTAGGCTTAACTTCTAAAGGGTGGAGAAATGTTCCTGTTGATGATGAAGTTTTAGGAAAACTTGCAAGAGAAAATGAACCCTTTATTACACAATGGATAGTTGAAATTAAGGATAAAGAAATTAATCTTGAGGCTTTGCTTTTTAGACTAAAGCAAAGGATTTCAAATCGAGCAAATATAGAATTAAAGGAAGATAAAATAGGTCTCTATATATGCTCTTTAAGTAGTAAAACAATTGTATATAAGGGAATGGTCAGATCTGAAATACTGGCTCCTTTTTATCAAGATCTACAGGACAATAGATTTGAAGTTTCATATGCGGTTTACCATAGAAGATTTAGTACGAATACATTGCCAAAGTGGCCATTAGCTCAACCCATGAGACTTTTAGGTCATAACGGAGAAATTAATACATTACTAGGAAATATAAATTGGGCTAAGGCAACAGAAACAGATATAAATTCAGCATGGGAAGAGAATGCAAGTGATCTAAAACCCATTGTCAATAATTTATTTAGTGATTCAGCCAATCTTGATTTAACTCTTGAGCTATTGGTTCGAAGTGGAAGACCAATAACTGATAGCTTATTAACACTTATACCTGAGGCTTTTCGAGACCAACCTGAATTAATAAACAAACCTGAAATCACTGCTTTTTATGAATATGCTGCAGGAACTCAAGAACCATGGGATGGTCCAGCATTAATAGTTTTTACTGATGGAAGAAATATAGGGGCAACACTTGACAGAAATGGGCTTAGACCAGCTCGTTATTGCATCACTAAAAATGGATATGTTGTGATGGGATCTGAAACAGGTGTTGTTGAATTAGATGAGAATCAAATTCAAGAAAAAGGTCGGCTAGGTCCAGGCCAAATGTTGGCAGTAGATTTAGAAAAAAAGAGGATTTTACGCAACTGGGATGTTAAAGAAGAATCAGCGAACAGATATCCATATTTAAACTGGTTAAAAGCAAATCGTATTAATCTCAACAACCAAAATTGGGAAGTCAATAATAAATTTGATAAGCAAGAGTTACTTCAGAAACAAATTGCATTTGGATTTAGTGCAGAAGATTTTGATTACATAATTAATAGCATGGCTGCAACTGCAAAAGAACCAACTTATTGCATGGGAGATGATATTCCACTAGCCATACTTTCCAAGAAATCACATATTCTTTATGACTATTTCAAACAAAGATTTGCACAGGTAACTAATCCTCCCATTGACCCTCTTAGAGAAAAACTTGTGACGAGCTTAGAAATGCACCTTGGTGTTAGGAAAGCTCCATTATGTCCAAAAGCAGAATCTGCAAGACTAGTTCATATTAAATCCCCAATTATTAATGAGAAAGAATTAACTTCAATATCAAAATCTGGTCTTAATTGCAAGAAAATATCTACATTAATTCCTACAAATAATCCTGAACTAAGCCTAGATAAAGGTATTAAAGATCTATGCCAAGAAGCAGAAAATTGTGTAATTAATGGTGGAGAAATACTAATTCTTTCAGATAGAAGTATTAATCGAGAAAAATCATACATTCCTCCTCTTCTCGCTGTTGCGTCAGTTCATCATCACCTACTTAGCAAGGGACTAAGGCTAAAAACTTCAATAATTATAGATACAGCTCAATGCTGGAGCACTCACCACATAGCCTGTCTAATAGGATTTGGAGCAAGTGCAATTTGTCCATGGTTAACATGGGAAACGACTCGCCATTGGTGGCAACTACCTAAAACTCAAAAACTGATTTCCGATGGGAAGTTGTCTAATTTATCCATAGAGATTGCTCAAGATAATGTTAAGAAAGCAATGGAGGATGGATTAAGAAAAATACTTTCAAAAATAGGAATCTCTGTTTTAGCAAGTTATCATGGAGCACAAATTTTTGAAGCCATAGGTATTGGTGCAGATTTAATTGATTTAGCTTTCAAGGGAACGACAAGTCGTATAGCTGGACTCACTCTTAGAGAATTATCCATCGAGACAATTTCATTTCATAAAAAAGCGTTTCCAGAACTAGAGCAAAAAAAACTTGATTTTAATGGATTTGTTCAATATCGAAATAGTGGAGAATTTCATTTGAATAATCCAGAAATGTCAAAAATTCTTCATGCTGCAGTCAAAGCCGGGCCAGGATATGACCACTTCAAAACTTATCAAGAACTACTAGAGAGTCGTCCAGCTACAACCCTAAGAGATTTACTTACTCTTAAAAAAGCATCACAGCCTTTACCTCTCGATCAAATAGAGAGTGTTGAAAGTATCTGTCAAAGATTTTGCACCGGTGGAATGAGTCTTGGCGCCCTATCAAGGGAAGCGCATGAAGTTCTTGCAATTGCAATGAATAGAATTGGAGGCAAAAGTAATAGTGGTGAAGGAGGAGAAGATCCAGCTAGATTCAATGTCCTTGAAGATGTTGATGAAAATAACCAGTCAAAAACCTTACCCAATATCAAAGGACTTTTAAATGGAGATACCGCCTGTTCTGCAATCAAACAAATTGCGTCTGGCCGATTTGGTGTAACCCCTGAATATTTAACTAGCGGAAAGCAACTAGAGATCAAAGTAGCTCAAGGTGCAAAGCCTGGAGAAGGAGGACAATTACCGGGAGCAAAGGTTGATGAATACATAGCCAAGCTTCGTAATAGCAAGCCAGGAGTAGCTCTTATTTCACCTCCTCCTCATCATGATATTTACTCCATAGAAGATCTAGCCCAACTTATTCACGACCTACATCAAATAAATCCAACTGCAAAAGTTAGTGTGAAATTAGTTGCTGAAATAGGTATTGGCACAATTGCAGGGGGAGTGGCCAAAGCAAATGCTGATGTAATCCAAATTTCAGGACATGATGGTGGGACGGGTGCCTCGCCATTGAGTTCAATTAAACACGCTGGTTTGCCATGGGAACTTGGATTAACTGAAGTTCATCGATCTTTATTAGAAAATGGTCTGCGCGAAAGGGTTTTATTAAGAGCAGATGGAGGTTTGAAAACAGGATGGGATGTCATGATTGCGGCTTTACTTGGAGCAGAAGAATATGGTTTTGGAACAATCGCAATGATCGCCGAAGGTTGCATCATGGCGAGAATTTGCCATACAAATAAATGTCCAGTCGGCGTAGCAACTCAACAAGAAGGCTTAAGAAAAAGATTTCCAGGGTTACCAGAGCATGTGGTGAACTTCTTTATCTTCGTAGCTGAGGAAGTAAGACAATTGATGAGTCAAGTTGGGGTAACAAAAGTCGAAGATCTTATTGGAAGAACAGATTTATTAATCCCAAGGAAATTAGACCTAACAAAAACGAAAGAGGTCGACCTTTCTAGCCTTCTCAAACCCTCACAGAACTCAAAAGATCGTTCATGGTTGAACCACGAAATTGAAGCTCATAGCAATGGAGAAGTTCTTGAAAATTCTCTTCTCAAAGATGAAGAAATTTACAATGCAATTAAGACTCAGGAGAGTATCACGAAAGAAATCTCAATTGTCAACACAGACAGAAGTGTTTGTGCACGAATCTCTGGAGTAATAGCTAAACAGTATGGAAATAAAGGTTTTAATGGGAGTTTAAATTTGATATTTAAAGGCTCAGCAGGGCAAAGTTTTGGTGCATTTATTTTAAAAGGAATGAATATTTCTTTGATAGGAGAAGCTAATGATTATGTAGGCAAAGGCATTAACGGAGGCTCTATTACAATTGTTCCCGAAATCATCAATGACACATCAAACGCTCAGGTAATAATTGGAAATACATGTTTATATGGCGCAACGGGTGGAAAATTATTCGCACTTGGGATTGCAGGGGAACGTTTTGGTGTTCGCAATAGTGGAGCTCATGCTGTTATTGAAGGAGCGGGAGACCATTGTTGCGAATATATGACTGGAGGAGTTGTTGTTGTTCTCGGAAAAACTGGAAGAAATATTGGAGCAGGGATGACTGGAGGCATAGCATTTATTCTTGACAAAAAAAATGAACTTAACTTAAGAATGAACAAAGAAATTGTTGAGGTACATGATCTGACTTCAACTAACCAAGAGCAATTCTTAAAGGACCTAATTATTGAATATCATCAGAAAACTAAAAGTCCTAAAGCAAAAAAGATTCTCTCAGATTGGTCTTCGTGGAAAAAGTTATTTAAAACAGTAGTTCCTCCAAGCGAAAAAAATAAATTAGGTATTCAAGAAGCTCTGGAAAAAGCGACAATATAGAAAGACAAGAATGCCTATATTTATTAAGACAGAGAAGTTTAAAGATAAAACCTTAGAATTATCTAATAATGAAAGGAAAAAATTCTTATTAATGCATAAAGAATGGGTCACAGAGATTAATAAATCAGGCCATTACATCCATAGCGGATATTTAATAAATGAAAAAAAAATGCCAGGCGGAGGAGGTTTATTAATTCTTGAAGCTAAGGATTATTTAACCGCAAAAAAGATCATAGAGAATGATCCCATGATTAAAAATGGTTTAGTCAACTGGGATCTTCAAGAATGGATATCAATTTATCAAAGTCAACCAAAGTTTTTTAATCATCTTGGATGAGACATCATTAATTTTTTAACCTCCCCAGCGTGATAGCTACTTCTAGTTAATGGAGAACTAATTACCTGTAAAAATCCTAATTTATTTTCTCCCTCAATACGGTAACTATCAAATTGCGAAGGAGATACAAATCTATTAACAGGTAAATGTTTTGGTCCTGGTGACAAATATTGGCCAATAGTTACTATATCGACCTTATGTAAATGCAGATCATAAAGAACACTCAAAATCTCTTGATCCGTTTCTCCTAATCCAGCCATTAAGCCTGATTTTGTATACACTCTGGGCCAACCTTCACGAACTCTTTTTAATAATTCCAAAGACCTTTCATATTTTCCTTGAGGTCTTACTCTTGGATATAACCTTGGAACTGTCTCAATATTGTGATTTAGCACATTTGGAGCAGCATCCAAAATAACTTTTAAAGCATCCCAATTACCACAAAGATCTGGAATTAAGACTTCAATAGAGGTAAAAGGAGATTTGCTTTGAACAGCCTTAATACATTTCAAAAATTGACTTGCGCCTCCATCCTCTAAGTCATCACGATTAACCGAAGTTATGACAACATGAGTTAATCCCATCCTGTAAACAGCTTCACCTAAACGATCAGGTTCTGATGGATCTAAAAACCTTTTCGAATTATCAAATGAAATGTCGCAGTAGGGGCATTTCCGAGTGCATGCAGGGCCCATTATTAAAAAAGTGGCAGTACCACCTGCAAAACATTCTCCAATATTTGGACAACTTGCTTCCTGACAAACTGTATTGAGCTTTAAATCAACTAATAGATCGGCAACATTGCCAATCCTCTCTTGTTGTGGTGCCTTAACACGTAACCAGTCTGGTTTAAGCAAAGCTTTTTTAATAACAAACTAACTTTAGAAAGAATTTTGAGATTGACTTGATTTTTTAACTTCTTATCAACTTGATAACTAAAAATAAGCTTAAAACTAAGTATTCGATTTTCTGGTTTAAAAGAATAAAAAAAATTAATTAGGGGAAATAGCCTCTTGGTGTTAAAAATTTATTGTTTTTAATAACACTCTGACTATTACCAATGACCAAAATAGTAAGCATGTCGACCTTATTAAATGGCAAAGTTTCAAGAGTATGAATTTCAAGACTTTCATCTGGCCTACCAAGCTCTCGAGCAATAGCAACAGGTGTGGAAGGTTTGCGAAATTCGAGTAATAAATCAACAGCCTTGTTTAACTGCCAATCACGTTTTAATGATTTGGGATTAAAGATTGCAATAACAAAGTCGCCAAGAGCTGCATTTTTTATTCTCCTCTCAATTTGATTCCATGGAGTCAAAAGATCACTTAAAGAGATAGAACAAAAATCATTCATAAAAGGAGCTCCTAGTTTTGCAGCAGCCATCTGAAACGAGCTGATGCCTGGATGAACTTGAAATAAAGGCCTTGAATAAATCTTTTGATTTAGCCAAAGTTCGAGAGCTAACCCTGCCATTCCATAAATCCCACTATCACCAGATGAAATAAGAGCAACCCTTGCTCCCTCTTTTGCAAGCTGAAGAGCGTATTCACATCGATCCTTTTCAAAGGTTAATTTTGAATCAATACGAACCTGATCAGTGCGGCGAATTGAATCCAAATAATCCAAGTAAGGTGTATAGCCAATCCAAGCAGCGCATCTAGTTAAAGCTCGACGTGAATCAGACGTAAGCATTTCCAAATCGCCAGGCCCACTACCAATTAAATGCAATTCACCTTTATGAGGTGCAAAAGGAGTTGTTAGCTCCACCAATGCAATTGTTACGGCACCAAACTCATCTGCGTTGGAATAATAAATTTGTTTTTCTTGTATTAACCTTCCACCTTGCTCACCTAACAAAATTGCTGCCGCTTCAGCTACGGAGGCAGTTCCCATTTCATTCAAAACAATATTTGAAGGATTTGGCACTTTGACTTCTGAAAGTTCAAGGGCACTAAAAAAATAAATTGGCCATTCATTTTTTTTTGACAAATTCAATAATCCTGCTTCATCATTTTTTTTATCGATAGTTGCTAAACCAGAAATTGAAAAAGGGGATAAACCATTTTGAACCAAAGACTCATTAATTGCTCTTTGAATTAGCTTTAAATCTGTATTTCTCACACAACCAATTCCAATGATTATTGATGGTGGATGCCATGAACATATTTTGAAATTTTCTTGACCTATATATAAGTTGATATTGTCAAAAGAGATTGAATCTTTTTTCTCTAAGAAAGAAAAGTTAGAACAACCTGTTAATTTCTGCCATAATTTTGACCCTTTTGATTGAAAAACAATATTTGTTTGCTCTCTCGACTGGCTAATCATTAATTTTCGCCAATCAACATCGCCACCTCCTCTTTTCCAACCCCATCCTTCACCAAAACAATCCAAAGGGATTCTTCTTTCAATAAATGAATCTGAGGTGCTAATCAATTCTGCCTCTAAAGCAGCTGCCAATTCATTACCAAATGATTCTCCTCCTTGCTTATGGCCTCCTAAAAGAGGAATAACATTCTTAGCTTTTGAATCAATAACTATTACCGCTGGATCATTTTCTTTAGATCTAACAAAAGGAGATATGAGTCTAACTACAGCGCCGATTGCACCTACAAAAATTAATTGATTATTTTTCTGCCAATGATTTTTCAAAAAATCAATTGGCAAGGATTCAACCAAACCTTCAATTTTTTGTTCTATGTAGAGATTTGAACCATGAGATATAAAAATTTGATCTACATGTTTGCTTGCTTGTAATCTCTCAAGCAAAGGCACAGTGCTTAAAGAAAATCCAAAAGCAATTCTTTTTGGAGTTTTAACTGATATTTTCGCCAGAACAGGAGTTAAAAATAACGTTGTTTCATACTAGGAAGACACCTAAAGAAAGCTTTATTAAAAATAAAAAATCTTTAAATCGGCATTCAAAAAATCAACCCAAGCCCGCAACGAATAGTAATAAGTATATTGAAAAGTATTTTTACCTACAACTGAAAATTCTATCAAAGCGAAAAAGCGTTACGATAACTACTATTTTACTCAGTAGATATTTATAATTTTTATAGTCGAATCTCTTATTTAAAAGATTTTCTATTTTCTCTTTAAAACCATAGACTTTCTTAAACTTTGAAAAAATTTGGTTTTCAAGAAGACATAGAAAAAGTGTAGAACATTTGTTACATGCGACCGTAGTAAGTGAGAGTCTACTTTATGCTTATGGCATAACACTCAACCTAGGGATTCAAGTAACTTCAAAGGTAGGTCTTGAATTCCTAAAATCTTTCAACAAGTAATGCCTCTTAGTAAGTAGTATTACTCACCAAAGATTTAATCCTAATTTTTTTTCAAAGATTAGGCCCCAAAAACCTCGATCACATTCCTGAAGGAATCACTCGATGACCATTAGCCCACCAGAAAGAGAACAAAAAAAAGAACCAGTTCTCGATAAACCTATCGAAACTGATGCTATTCCAGTAGATTTTTCCAAGCTTGACAAGCCTGGTTTTTGGTCTAAGACCCTTGCAAAAGGTCCAAAGACTACGACTTGGATATGGAATCTTCATGCAGATGCGCATGATTTTGATACCCATGTTGGAGATCTGCAAGAAACAAGCAGAAAAGTATTTTCTGCTCACTTTGGCCATTTAGCAGTCATCTTTATTTGGATGAGCGCAGCCTTCTTCCATGGAGCTCGCTTTTCTAATTATTCTGGATGGCTTGCAGACCCAACTCATGTCAAGCCAGGAGCTCAAGTGGTTTGGCCAATAGTTGGTCAAGAAATGCTAAACGCTGATTTAGGCGGAAATTATCACGGCATCCAGATCACATCCGGAATTTTTCAGATGTGGAGAGGCTGGGGAATCACTAATGAAACAGAGCTAATGGCTCTTGCTATTGGTGCACTCCTAATGGCAGCAATAATGTTGCACGGTGGTATTTATCATTATCACAAAGCTGCACCCAAGCTCGATTGGTTCAGAAATCTTGAATCTATGCTCAATCACCACATAGCTGGTCTTGTGGGATTGGGTTCAATTGCTTGGGCTGGCCATTGCATTCACATTGGTGCTCCTACTGCTGCTCTGATGGACGCCATTGACGCTGGTAAGCCTCTAATTATTGATGGCATTCCCATTGCCTCAGTCGCAGACATGCCTCTGCCTCATGAACTTTGCAACCCAGCGATAGCAAGTCAGATATTTCCTGGCCTTGCTGGAAGAACAGTAGAAAATTTCTTTACGACCAATTGGTGGGCATTTAGTGATTTTCTTACTTTTAAAGGTGGTCTAAATCCTGTTACTGGAAGCTTGTGGATGACAGATATTTCACACCATCATTTAGCTTTTGGAGTATTAGCTGTATTCGGTGGTCATCTATATAGAACGATGTTTGGGATCGGACATAGCCTCAAAGAAATACTTGATAATCACACGGGAGATCCAATTCTTTTCCCTGCTCCGAATGGTCACAAGGGAATATATGAGTTTTTAGCTAATAGTTGGCATGCTCAACTAGGACTAAACCTTGCGATGATTGGCTCCTTAAGCATCATCATTTCTCATCACATGTATGCGATGCCTCCATATCCATACTTGTCTGTCGATTATCCAACTGTTCTGGGTCTATTTACACATCACATGTGGATTGGAGGATTGTTCATTGTTGGTGCAGCAGCACATGCTGGTATTGCAATGATTAGAGATTATGACCCAGCTATTCATATTGATAACGTCCTTGACAGAATCTTGAAAGCAAGAGATGCATTAATTAGTCACCTAAATTGGGCTTGCATGTTCTTAGGTTTCCATAGTTTTGGTCTTTATATTCACAACGATGTAATGCGTGCACTAGGAAGACCTGCAGATATGTTCAGTGATACAGGGATCCAACTTCAACCTGTTTTTGCTCAATGGATTCAAAACATTCATCATTCAGCAGCTGGTGCAACTACTCTTGCTGGGGCGAACGTAAACCTTCAAAGTGGATTGGTTAGCGAGGTCTTCAATGGTTCCGTGAGTCAAGTTGGTGGAAAAATTGGAATCGCTCCTATACCTCTAGGAACTGCTGATTTCATGATTCACCATATCCATGCTTTCACTATCCACGTAACCCTTTTAATTCTTCTAAAAGGAGTTTTATTCGCGAGGAGTTCCAGACTCATTCCGGACAAAGCGAATCTTGGATTTAGATTCCCATGTGATGGTCCAGGACGTGGTGGAACATGCCAAGTTTCATCTTGGGATCATGTTTTCCTTGGGTTGTTCTGGATGTATAACGGCTTATCAGTAGTTATATTTCACTTCTCATGGAAAATGCAAAGTGATGTATGGGGTCTTACCGGAGGAAACTTTGCTCAAAGCTCCATAACTATTAACGGATGGCTTAGAGATTTCCTCTGGGCTCAGTCATCACAGGTCCTTACAAGTTATGGTCAACCCATAAGTATGTACGGTTTGATGTTCTTAGGAGCACATTTCGTTTGGGCATTTAGTCTTATGTTCCTATTCAGTGGCCGTGGTTACTGGCAAGAATTATTTGAGTCAATTATTTGGGCTCACAATAAACTTAAGTTGGCACCAACTATTCAACCAAGAGCTCTATCTATCACTCAAGGTCGTGCAGTAGGAGCAGCTCATTTCCTTCTAGGAGGAATTGCTACAACTTGGGCCTTCTTCCACGCTCGCTTAATCGGTCTCGGCTGACCCTCTCTGATCTTTTATAAAATGGCAACTAAATTTCCATCTTTTAGTCAGGGTCTTGCTCAAGACCCTACAACCAGAAGAATCTGGTACGGCATAGCTACCGCTCATGACTTCGAAAGTCATGACGGTATGACAGAGGAACAGTTATATCAAAAACTCTTCTCTACTCATTTTGGTCACTTAGCCATCATTGGTCTTTGGGTGGCAGGAAATCTATTTCACATTGCTTGGCAAGGAAACTTTGAGCAATGGGTTTTAGATCCAACTCATACTCGTCCAATTGCTCATGCAATTTGGGATCCTCATTTTGGACAAGGTCTTACTGATGCTCTAACTCAGGCAGGAGCAACTTCTCCTGTCAATATTGCTTACTCAGGCTTGTACCACTGGTGGTACACAATTGGCATGAGAACTAATGAGCAGCTTTTCCAGGGTGCAATCTTTATCAACATCCTTGTCTGCTGGTTATTGTTTGCTGGATGGCTGCATCTTCAGCCTAAATACAGACCCTCATTAGCATGGTTTAAAAATGCAGAATCTCAGTTAAACCATCACTTAGCTGTTCTTTTTGGATTCAGCAGTATTGCTTGGACTGGTCACTTAATTCACGTAGCTATCCCTGAATCAAGAGGAATACATGTTGGCTGGGATAACTGGTTAACTGTTATGCCTCATCCAGAAGGTCTAACTCCATTTTTCTCAGGAAATTGGGGAGCTTATGCTCAAAACCCTGATTCACTTGATGCGGTTTTTGGAACTACTCAAGGAGCTGGTACTGCAATATTTACATTCTTAGGTGGACTTCACCCTCAAAGTGAATCACTTTGGCTAACTGATATTGCTCACCATCATTTAGCTATAGGTGTTGTATTTATAATTGCAGGCCATATGTATAGGACTAACTTTGGTATTGGCCATAGCCTTAAAGAAATTGTTGAAGCTCATAACACAAGTCACCCAAAAGATCCACATAAGGGTTATTTCGGTATAAAGCACAATGGATTGTTCGAGACAGTTAATAACTCACTCCATTTCCAACTTGGACTTGCACTCGCTTCTTTAGGTGTAGCTTGTAGTTTGGTAGCCCAGCATATGGGTGCTCTTCCTTCATATGCATTTATAGCAAGGGATTACACTACTCAGTCAGCTTTATATACCCATCATCAATACATAGCAATGTTCTTGATGGTTGGTGCTTTCTCTCACGGAGCAATTTTCTTTGTCAGAGATTATGATCCAGAGCTGAATAAAGATAATGTATTAGCGAGAATTCTTAGTACCAAAGAAGCCTTAATTAGCCACTTAAGTTGGGTAACAATGCTTCTAGGATTCCATACTCTTGGAATTTATGTTCACAATGATGTAGTTGTAGCCTTTGGAACTCCTGAAAAGCAGATTCTTATTGAACCAGTATTTGCTCAGTTTGCTCAAGCTGCAAGCGGCAAAATGATGTATGGCTTTAATGCTTTATTAGCTAATGCGTCTAGTTCTGCGTCAATAGCAGCAAGCACCATGCCAGGGAACCATTACTGGATGGATATGATTAATAGACAAGATGCTCTTACAAATTTCTTACCTATAGGACCTGCAGATTTCTTAGTTCACCATGCAATTGCATTAGGACTTCATACAACTGCTTTAATTCTTATAAAGGGTGCTCTTGATGCTAGAGGAACAAAACTAATTCCAGACAAAAAGGATTTAGGATTTGCTTTCCCTTGTGATGGTCCAGGACGCGGTGGTACTTGTGATAGTTCTTCTTGGGACGCTACCTATTTAGCAATGTTCTGGGCTTTAAATACTATTGCTTGGATTACCTTCTATTGGCATTGGAAACATCTAGCGATTTGGATGGGTAATACAGCTCAATTCAATGAATCTGGTACTTATTTAATGGGTTGGTTTAGAGATTATCTATGGCTAAATAGTTCCCAGTTAATCAATGGATACAACCCATTTGGTGTAAATGCTTTATCTCCATGGGCTTGGATGTTCTTATTTGGTCATCTAATATGGGCGACTGGATTTATGTTCCTCATCTCTTGGAGAGGTTATTGGCAAGAACTTATTGAAACTCTTGTTTGGGCTCATCAAAGGACTCCAATAGCTAATTTAGTGGGTTGGAGAGATAAGCCTGTTGCATTATCAATTGTCCAAGCACGATTAGTTGGTTTAACCCATTTCACGGTTGGAAACTTTGTAACCTTTGGGGCCTTTGTTATCGCATCTACTTCAGGTAAATTCGGATAAATCTATAACAAGGCTTTCGATAAAAAGAACACTGTCTTTATAAGCAGTGTTCTTTTTTTATGGGCACAAATATTGATGAGATTATCTATTGATATTTATGAGCAAATAGATCCATTTAATATCGAGAAATTAGTCGGGAAACAAAAAACAAAATCATTTAATCTCAGTTAAAGCTTTTAAAAAAATATCAGCAAATTGAAGTAAATAATTTAGAGAATTAAAAAGCCCCTTAAGAAAGGGGCTTTTTAATTAAAAATTCTTTTACAAAAAATTTTAAGCTCCAAGTAAATGATATTCCTTAATCAACGGTAGAACAGTATCTAGATGCAAAGTACCAATTAGCAACCAAGCAAAAACGACACCTCCTGTGCCTCCTAACCAAAAACCATTTGTAAAATCACTCCATCCTGCTCTGGTAAACAAATCAGAAGGAGGGTTAGCTACTGTTGCATCAGGAGGTTGTACATTAGGCTCTTTTCCTGCAGCATTGTAAAGAATAAAAAGAGCAGTCAGTATTTGAATAGCTCCAACACCGCCGAGCAAACCTGCCGTCAAGGCAAAGTCAGTATTTCTAAGAGGCCCTGTCATAGAAAAAGGACCAAATAGTAAATAACCAAAAATTGCGCCTGTTTCGAGACCTCTGAAGTTTGGCGATAAACCCTCTCTATAAACAGGAAGATTATTTATAACCATCTTTGTAAACCAACCACTGTTAACTGGAGTTTGAAGATTACCAACAGTTGGGTCTGAGACTGTTTTCACAGCCCACTTTTGCATAAGTGTTTCTTGAGATTTAGTCATGGGCTAAAAGAATTGGTAGAAAATTAAGTGTTTGAAATTACTCAGTAGCGGTTATGTACCTACCAATCAAAACAATGAAAACGGCTGGACCCATTATTCCAACTAATGGAATCAGAATAGAGGGAAGCAAACTTGAAGCTAGTTCACTAGTCATTACTTATTTCAATAAATCCACTTTTATTTTATAGAATTATGATCTAATCAAACCAAATACAACCCATTGATGACATAAAAGTTCAATCCGTTTATCTTCTTTTACGAAGATGCATCGTTAAACAGTTTTTCTCATCATGAATCAAGTTTTTGCTGGTGGTTTAGCTCTAGTTATTGCTTTAATCCTTTGGAGTTCAAAAAAACAATCCAAGGCATCAGCTTTTTTGAAGTCTCAAAAGGATTCTTTGTCAAAGCCCCAAGTATCATCAACCTCTTTGGTAATCGACAAGAGTTTACAAAATCAAAAATCACCAAAACTAAATAATAAAAAATCAGAGCCTTTTTCACATCAACCTTCACTTAATTCAATAGAAACAAAAAAACAATTAACTAAATTAATCTCTAGCAAGCCCAGCGATCGTCTTTTAGCTATTCAAATTGCTAGTCAATGGGAGAGCAATAAAGCATTACCTTTTTTAAGAAGAGGATTAAGGGATTCTGACAGTCGAGTTGTTATTGCATCTGCAGCTGGAATTTCATCTTATAAAGGAAAAACTATTAATTTAAATAAAAAATCTCAAACTTCTCGTCCTCCCCGGAATGTATCTCTAATGCGATAAATTGGTCTATTTTGACTTTCATGATAAGTCCGGATCTGAAGCTCTCCAAGCAATCCAAATCCAAAAAGTTGAACGCCAGTTACTGCAAGAAGTAAAGCGAAAATAAGTAAAGGTCTATTCCCTATATCCTCTCCTAAAAGCTTTATGGTTAATAAGTAAAAACTTATTATGAAGCTCCCAATAATTGCAAGAATTCCACCAAAACCAAAAACATACATAGGTCTAGTTAAAAATCTATTCATAAACCAAACAGTCAATAAGTCCATTAAAACTCTAAAAGTTCTATCTATTCCATACTTACTCGATCCAAATTGACGAGCTCTATGATTTACTTTAACTTCTGTAATTCTGGCTCCTTCAATATTTGCTAAAACAGGTAAAAATCTATGCAATTCACCATATAATCTCATATCTGTCAATACTTCTTTCCTATAAGCCTTTAAAGAACATCCATAATCATTAAGTCGCACTCCAGTAACTTTGCCAATCAATCGGTTAGCAATTTTTGATGGAAGCTTTCTACTAATAGCAGCATCTTGCCTTCGATATCTCCATCCACTTACGAGATCAAATCCATCCCTAATCTTACTAACTAATAACGGAATATCTGCAGGATCATTTTGCAAATCACCATCAAGTGTAACAACTATCTCTCCAGAAGAAATATCAAACCCTGCAGCCATAGCAGCGGTCTGTCCATAGTTTTTGCGTAGAAGAACACCAACTAATTCTGGCATCTCAAAACTTAGTTTTCTAATCACCTCTGCGCTGTTATCTGATGAACCATCATTAACTAAAACTAATTCAAAAGTTTCATTCATAGGCTGTAAGACTTCTAATAACTGATTCACTAAAAAAGGAAGACTTTCTTCTTCGTTATAGATAGGAACAACTATTGATAGTGCAACAGTAGACTTCATTCAAAACTCCTCATAAGGGTCAATTAATCTTCTTTAGAGTTTTTCACTCTGATAACAAGAGATCACTCTTCCAGCAGATCTAAATTTAGATCTATAAAAAGAAGAAATTTTTCCAAGGTTCGGTTGAAATAAACCGTCAATCTCTATTCCATTATGCCCATTAGTTACCCCAGAACTGTGAATATAAAAACCATTCTCAATATGCAATCCAACATGTGTACATTTTTCAGAAGATCCAAAGAAAAGTAAATCACCAGGCATTAATTCTTCTCCTAAACCTTCAATATCAAATGCAACATTTTTACAGAATTGTTCCTGCTGATAAGCATCTCTTGGTATCCAAATACCTGAACTTGCAAAAGCAGATTGAACCAAACCAGAACAATCAAAATTCGGACCTATAGTTCCACCCCACAAATATTCATTATTTATTTTCTTCGCAGCCTTAGTCCAAGACAATATCCTAGGAATATAAGAACTGATTTTCTCTGCAGTGAAAAATTCAGATTCCCAGGATTCTATTTTTGAAGCTTTATAAGTCAATTCAGAAAATCTAAACCAACAAATATAGTCATCTTCCAAAAGACGCACTTTAACTCTATCGATAATTTCCTTATTATTCAAATTAAATTTTAAACAATCAATCAATTGAAAACTCCTTCCAATACTAGCTTGCGTAACTAATTCATCACTATTTTCACTTTTCAATCCATCTATATTTATTTGTAGTTTCCACAAACTTCCCAAAACAAATGAAGCTTTAGTTAGCAAAACCTCTAAGGTCATATTAAATTCTTCTCGAGCGCTATGGCGTTCTACCAACAAGACCCAGAGATGGCAGATTGCCTAAAAGGTCTCCTAGATAGGTTTGAAAAAGAAGGTCGTCCAAACCTTCAAGAAAATATTGGAATAACATGCATTCGTTATGACAAACAAAGTCCATCTTCATCTAGTGGATATGGGGCAGGATGGAATAAAAACAAAAATTTTTATCCTGCAAGCGTAGTAAAGATAGTTTATGCATTAGCAACTCAGGTATGGCTTCAACAAGACTTAATTGTTGATTCAGAAGAAATTAGGAGAGCATTACATGAAATGATCGCAAACTCGAATAATGACGCCACAAGTTATATCTTAGATCTTTTAACCGGTACAACAAGTGGTCCTTCTCTAAATGAGTCAAACTATAAAGCATGGAAAATCCAAAGACAATTAATCAACCACTGGCTAAATGATCTTAAATGGCCTGAAATAAAGAATTGGAACTGCTGTCAAAAGACATGGAATGAGGGGCCTTTTGGAAGGGACAAAGATTTTTATGGAAACAAAAATCAAAATCGAAATAGTATGACAACTGATGGCAGTGCCAGAATCTTTGAATCATTAATGACTCTTGAAATGCTCCCGAAATCAGAAAGCGAGCATTTAATAAAAGTTTTTCAACGCTCACTCGATCCAGTTGGTCGCAAGCAAGATTTAGAGAATCAAGTAGATGGTTTTTTAGGCGCGGGTCTTCCTTTAACCTCTAAGCTTTGGAGCAAAGCAGGTCTAATGAGTGAAGTTCGCCATGATGTCGCATGGTGGAAAGCACCTAATAAGAATCCCATGCTTGCAGTTGTTTTTACAACTGGCAAAGAATTAGTCAAAGATCAATTTTTACTGCCTGCGATCAGCAGTGAATTAAACAAATTAGCTATTTTGCAATAAGTAAGATTCCAGCGAATAAAATTGATCCCAAAAGGAATCCAACAGCCAAAAGCACAGCTATGATTGGTGTATTTAAGTAAACAGATATAGTTGCGAGTTGATTACCCTTAGCTTCAGACACCTTGAAAACTTGTAAAAATCACCTTGATTAAAGCATCTAACTATGCCAAAAAACAAAAAAAGTTTAACTGATAAAACAATTTTTAAAAAAGCAAAGGAATGTTTATTGGTATAAAAAAAGTTCAAATAAAATTTGATTTTGGTTTCTTATTTTGTAAAATTCCAACATCTATATTTTTTTGAGTTTCAATTAAGGAACTATCTTGTTTATCTATTTTTTTAGTTTTTATTTTCTGATCTGTTTTAATTAAATCATCATCTAATGAATTAATTTTAGTTGGTTTATCTAACTCTTTAATATCAATATTTTGTTGAATTGTTAAATTAATAGAATCTATGGACTCTAATTTACTCATATCAAGATCTTTATCTCTCTGAACTTCTGCAATATCTTTAATATCATAGTTACTAAATAAAGCAAAATCAAATCTCCCTTTTTCAAAAGATAATGAGGTAAATACTAATATTGAACCTAGAATAATAATCCAAAAAATATTCGATAACAAACGATTTATCGGTGACCAAAATAATGTTACTTTAGCATCTTCATTTTTTTGTTTAAATGTATCAGCAGAAGGACTGAAATCTAAAAATATATCTTGATTAATCCAACCCTTATTAGCTTTTCTATAGGGAGACTCACTTTTAGTGAACTCAAAAACCTCCTGGATTCTTTCTTTAAGCACAGCTTAGGTTTTTCTAAAACTACAAGAACGAAAACATAGCAGAAAGTCAGAAGAAAAAAGTTGGTTTCACATAGATATTCGTGAAATTAAATTACCCAGCAATAAATACCATTGCAGAGACAAGAAGAGCCGAAGCTAAAATCCCTACAGAAGCTATTGCCACGATCTTCCCAGTATTTAAAGATACTGATACCGTCAACAATTCAGTTCTTGAGTCTCGTTTCTGTTGAGAATCAATTTGAGATCGAGAATTAACTTTCTTACTCGCTTGAGATTTTCTCCCTGCTTGAGCTTTCTTCTCGGCCGCAGCTTTCTTCTCGGCTGAAGCTTTCTTCTCTGCCGCAGCTTTCTTCTCTGCTTGAGCTTTCTTCTCTGCCACAGCTTTCTTCTCTGCCGCAGCTTTCTTCTCGGCTGCAG
>QCHU01000016.1 GCA_003279455.1 Prochlorococcus sp. AG-402-G19 | reverse complement strand
TTTTTCCAATATAAGGTTTCTTTCCCTCCATAAATTACTGAGCTTGGACTTGGATCATAATCACGAGGAGAAAAAGCAATAAAATCTGTATAAGCAATTTTATCTCCATCGCTATCACTTTCAACACAATCAGTAACTTCCCAATTATCTTTTTCAAGCAACTCACAAGCCTTACACTTTATTTCCATCTCAGCCCCAATTTGTTGGTCATATAGAATCGGTGGAAGATTTTTAATCTGATTCTGTACATCTAAAATCTCATTAGGCCAAATAGGAATATATGGATATAACTTTGTCTTGCTATAATACATATCTAGAAACAAATATTTGAATGCTCTCTGATTAACTCTAATAAATAGATTATCTGTATATTCAATCATTCTTTCAAGAGACTCACCACTATACGAATTAAGGATTTTTTCACTTATCTTATTCCTTAACTCATTCCAACCTAATTGTGATCCTGCTATTGGTATCTTTATATTTAAATCATAAGATTTATCTGTTATATATTTATCTAAGAAGTCAGTATGAATAAATTCAACCAGCTCAGTAGTGAAGCCTCTGGAATTATTAATTGGTAAAAGTTCATGAAAAGAAGAACATGAAGACATTAAAAGAGAATTTATGTGATCAAATATCTTAACAAAAATATACTTATCTGAAGTATATAAACTTGATTTTTCATACTTACTATTGCTTTTTATTATAAACTTATTAATTTTATTATCAGGGTTGATTTGATAATTATAATGATTTTCTATAAGTTTTTTTAAGGACTTATTAGTATTATCCTTTAGGATTTTTCTGTCGATAGACCAAACAGATTTGCTGCTTTTTAGATAGTTAAGATATAAGTAAGCATAAATAATATTCACCTCAACATATTCACATGAAGTAAGCCAATCATTTTTATCTGTTCGCTTTATCCCAACCTCGTCTAAAACAGGCAGTATTGTTTGTTTTAATGGTAAAGGTCTTAGAGATTCGTAAAGAGTATTTAAATATGAATCAACCTCAACTTCAGAGATAGCGTAATAGGACAATATATTCTGCAAGCGGATAAAATTTTGTAATTCAATCTCTCTTGCATTAGTCATTAAATATATCTGTTGCCTTGCTATACCAATCTCTTTTGCCAAAGCAGACATGCTTTTTTTATTTTCATGGCAGTAGTACTTGATTGCACTTTTTAATTTCATTCGATCAAGTTCATTCATTATCACTACGGGAGCCGCTCCCCTGCTCTTGATACTTATCTTTGGCATACCATCCCCGAGAACCAGCCTTTATGTCAATAATAGCATTGTAATTCATTTTTGTGTCATTTACAAATGACAAATATTGATTTTAGATATTGCTCAGATATTTCTAGGCTTAAGCGCTCTAGGCGCTAATCCTTGGTGTGAAATTATTTTTTATACCCATTTAAACTAAAAGATGCAGTAATAGCAATAACTTCTGGACTGATTTGGTAGGCGCGGGACAAACGTACAAGAAAGCTACTCATTTTTATAGTTGACATGGCTGCCATGACACTATAGTATTTTTCACAAGGAGAGCGTCACTCCATGAAAGACGCAATTAGATCTCTATCCTCCGTCCTTTGACGTGAGCTAAAAAAATGTATTCAGCGGGAAGTGTTCAAATGAGTCGCGACAAAGGTTGCGTCACTAGAAGTGATTTTCATGTTCTTGGATCTCAAAGACATTCCAACTTGCAGAGTTCGATGAATCATGAGTCCAGTTCTGGATTAAGCAAAGAAGAAACAACAAAAGAAGAAATTTATAAAGCTATAAATCAACTAACGTCACTTGTTATCGGCGGGAGATTTGCAAGAGCAACCAAGCAGTATCAAAAAAATCCTAAAGAGAGAATTGAACATTGCTATCAATTAACTATCTCTGAGCAAAAAGAGGCCTTTGGTGATTTCAATAAAAAAAATCAAGTTCAAAGGAAGGTTGATAGTCTTTACTCTTTGAATTTGTTAGCACAATTAGCCAATGAAGTTGAGTGGGATTAAGTATTAAATATTTCATATCTATATAAATAACTTTATACATTATCTATTGCCATGAATTTCCAAAATTATCTTTTTATTTCACTTTTCTTTCTTCTTATAGGTGTTTACCTATATAAGTTAATGTCTGATTCCCAGCTGAAATTTTATAAAGAATATATTGATAGCTCTAAAGATCAACTTTTGGCTACTTATCAGAATGAATTGAGTAATCCCTCAGTCGATATAATGAACGATCTTAATACTGAACTTACAAACCTTGGGAAAGATTTTGCAGTCTTTAAAAATACTACGAAGAAAATAGAAGACAGACTTGATACAAATGATAGCTCTGTTCAAGGCCTTACAGAAGCTCTTAAGTCTCCCAATGTAAAAGGTAATTGGGGTGAAATGACATTGAAAAGATCTATGGAATTTGTTGGCTTAAGTAAGTACTGTAATTTCGAAGAACAAGTTTCTATTGATTCTGGAGAAAAGCGTCTCAGACCAGACTGTGTATTAACATTACCTGGACAAAAATCTTTGATAATTGACTCTAAATTAACTCTTGATAACTATAGGAAATATTACGAAAGTAATGATCCAAAAGAAAAGGGTGTCTTTCTTTCAGAGCATATTAAAAGACTTAAAAGACATATTGATGATTTAAGTAAGAAAAAATATCAAGAATATATTCAATCAAATAAATTAGCTATTGACTCTACAATTCTATTCATACCAATAGAAGGTGCGTTATCCATAACAGCAGATAAAGATCCAAATATTATTTCCTATGCACTAGATAGAAATATTATCTTGGCTTATCCAACTTCTTTGATTTGTATATTAAAGTATTTATCAATGAGTCTTCAGAATATAGAGATCAATAAAAATATCGTTGAAATAGAAAATAGCGTAGTAAAAATCTACAAAAGCCTAATAAGATTTATAGACTATTATTCATCTGTAGGTAGTTCTTTGAACTCTCTTACGAAGATATACAATCAATCTATAGGATCATTCAATAAAACTTTAATTCCTCAAATTAAAAAGTTTAGTTCGATTTCAAATCAAAATGATGATATTGAGACCTTAGAAGAAATAGAAAATAGTCCTCGTATGTTAACTAGTAAATCAAATTAGAGACATAAGTCTTTAATTAAAATCAGTTCCATTATTTACACATTCTTTAAATTATCATGAATACAATTTCCCATAGAAAAGCTCCCCTTAAAGAGATTTTAGGTAAAAATAAGCCAGGTGAGGATTGCTCTCTTTTCCTTGGCTTAGACGACCCACAGCTTGGCCCCTTGATTGCAAGGTGTTACAAGAATGATTGGCCTACTTGGCATCTTAAACATTTAATTGGTGAAGAACTTAAGTATGAGTTTGTTGAGGGTAAATATTGCAAAATTATCAAATTTGATAAGCAGACTATGGGCTTGAGGGCAAAATTAATAGAATCTCTTTTCAATAAAGGCTCAACTTCCTTGAAGAATTATCGGATCTTTAATGAAACATTATTACTTAAAGAAAATAATAAATATATTAAAGAATTTATTAAAAGAATAAAAATGGAGTCAAGTTTAAATTTAGAAATCTGCAATGAAATATCTTAGGAGATTATATTAATGAAAATATCTTATTCTGAATCTCAAGATGAAAGTCTTCCCCCTGAAGTTACGAAATTAATCCATGACCTCAATGAAAGATGTGAGCGCTCAAAGGATCATTTAATAAAAATCAAAAAGTACACACAGATCAGAGACATTGAACTAAAGCATGTACTAATGAACCTCGGAGAATTACATAGAATTATTTGTCGGGATCTGGAAGGATCTGATGATTGGAGTCGTAAGAGCTTTGAAGAAATAGTATCAAGGCCCATAGGTGAATTAAATGAAATGGTGAAGTGTTATATAGACGTGCCACCTACTAATAGCCTTGTATCTTTTCACAAAATTTATGACATGACTCAAGAAGTAATAGAGAGAATTAAGGTTTTTAAATTCTCATCGTTGAATCGTAAAAGGGATCAGCTAGATAGTCTTTTTCAGTTACCCGATGCTGATAGGGATTGAACCTGTAGCAATTGCTTTTTGATTACTTGTTTTTTCTCTACTTTCATTCATGCTCAAGTAAGAATTTTATTTAATTGAGATATGGAGGGACGTTGGGTACAGATAGAACAAGGTCCAGTGCCATTACGTTGCTGGTGGAATAATCCTCAGAAAGAAAGTAAGCATGTCGTTCTTGTTCTGCCAGAAGTCTTTGGTGTTAATAGTTGGGTAAGAAGCGTCGTTGATCGACTTGCAGAACAAGGTATTCCTGCTTTGGCAATGCCATTATTTGCTAGAACAGCTCCAGAGTTAGAACTTGGATATACCAATGATGATTTAGTAGAAGGGCGTCGGCATAAAGAACAAACGACGACTCAGCAAATTCTTGATGATGCTTCTACTTCTCTGAATTGGTTAAAGCAGCAGTACAGCCAATCAAAAATAACTGTTGTTGGATTTTGCTTTGGTGGCCATGCAGCTTTAATTACATCAACACTCCCTGACGTCGATACAACTTTTGATTTTTATGGAGCTGGTGTTGCAACAACTAGACCAGGAGGAGGCCCTCCAAGCTTGGAATTATTAAGTCAAACCTCAGGGAAATTAACTTGTATTTGTGGAACTGGTGATCCATTAATACCTGAGGCTGATAGAACATCTATCCAACAGGCTTTAAGAGAAGAGGATCCTTCTGAAATCAGATTGAGTTATGTAGAAATTGAAGATGCTGATCATGGATTTATGTGTGAACAACGAGCAAGCTTTAGCCCCAACGCCTCCACACTTGGCTGGCAATTATTAATGAATGAATTTAAAGAATAAGAGTGAATCAGTCGGGTCCTTCCTAGCGATGAACACATGGGTAGATTCGATGCTCAATTTTTTACTAGGTATAACAAATAAAAAGTATGGACAGTTAACGGTTAAACAGGACTATTTGTCGCTATAAGTCTTGTATTGATAGTGGATTAAAGAAATTAAAGCTTCCTCCACTTAATTGTCTAAAACTTTCAGATCTATGCCCTATTGCACTTATTCAGAAACAGCAAGGATCCTTGGATATTCCAGTCGATCGACTTTGTATAAGGTTCGCAACGATGGTTGGCTGAAGCACTATGAAGTCAGTATTGACGGTAGAAAATATCTTGACCTGCACCCAAGAGGACACTCTCCATTAGATCAACATCTCAAAGGAATCTTGCAATGGCGACCAAGTAATCCAATTAAAAAGATGAACTATATGGACGTGTAAGTTTATTGTCTACAAGTTTGAGAGGTTGACGCTAAACAACAAACTACCCTTAGGATGATGCATGGTGATTAGCCCAGATAGAACCTATTACTTAGTTCTTAGACAGGGTTTATTCAGATTCTATTTTTTCGGATTCTATGTTTTCGGATTCTATGTTTTCAACCTCTTTTTTTTTCGATACAGCTGATTTGCCCTGACTTGACTTAAAAAGAAAGAAAGTTGGCAAAGCTAATAAAACAACAATAGCCGTAAGAAGTATGAGATTAATTGTGAAGCTATTGACTCCTAGCTCAGAAGACGTTAAAGCTAAAATCATTTGAATAAAATAATCTTATTCTTGTATTTATCCTCAATAAATAAACCTAATCTAAAAAACTGAGACAATTTATAGCAAGAGAATAAAAAAAGATATTTTAAAAAGTATTATTAGACACATGCGTCTGTAGTTAATAGATAGGGGGGGAGAAGACCAGCAGTTAGGGCGAGGAGTAAAAAGCGTTTCATTTTAATTACTTGTATTATTCGCTTCATAAGCAAGACCATTTTGTTTTGCATATCGATTTGCGAAACGCATGAATCGATTAAAATCTCTTTGTGACTTCCAACAGTAAACAGCCTCTATAGCAGTATATTTCCCATTTTTTTTTGAAACAGCGATATTTATTTCTCTAGTAGTTATTTTCCCTTCTTCGTCAATTAAATACATTCCTTGTATTTCCTTGAAATTATCTGACATTAATGCGTCAGGACTATTAAATCTGAAATAAGCTTGCCCTGCTTCTCCATCTTTGCTTTTTGTAAGCCTTATTTCTGGAATAACTTTTTCGTCGACACCGTTGAAAAATTGTATTGCAACATCCTTCATCTACTTTTCTTGATTTCTTTTTTACTTTAAATGCTTTTTTAGCGAGAACTATTGAGTATGTCATTGCATACATTGATATGTAGTCGCTATCACTATCAGGGAATCTTCTAAAAACTTTTATTTAAATTAGTTAGTTGATTTAAATTAAGTATTTATTAAACTTCACTAAGTTAATGATTACAATGCTTCTCAGAATAAATTCGCTTGAAGTTTCGTACTACATATGAGTAAATATTTTGATCAGCCAATTGTTATACTTGGTGGCTTCTTGATTGACAGTAGTGCATATAAGGAAATGACAGAATATATTAAAAGTAGAACAAATAACAAAGTAGTAATAGTTCCAGTAAATAAAATAGAGTGGCTATGTACTAATTGGTCATTTGGTTGGAAGATCATTCTTGATAAAGTTGATAAAATAGTGAATGAATTATCGAACGAATCGTCTACAAATAAAGTCACTTTGATAGGTCATAGCTCTGGAGGCATGATCCTCAGATTGTATTTATCAGATCTTTTATTTAGTCGGAAGATATACAATGGTAAGGATTATGCTAATTGCCTAATTACCCTAGGAAGTCCCAATCAAGCAAAAAGAGCCACATATCTACGTAATTTTGTAAGCTCTAAATTGCCAGGTAGTTTCTATAGCGCAGATGTTAGTTATATATCTGTTGCTGGCGAATTAGACTTGAACGGACCTATTGCGACAAAAACCTCACTGAGGTTAAGCAGGTCATCTTATAGAGCATTGAATGGAAATGGAGATGTTATTGGAGATGGACTAGTCCCTAGAGATTCAGCATTACTAATTGGCTCAAAACAGGTAGTGATGAAAGAAACAGCACACGGAAAAGCTTTTGGTAAGGATTGGTATGGTTCAAAAAATAAAGTTGAAGAATGGCTTAATAAATCTTTGATATGATATAGAAGTAATTTAGAGGTTTAGATGTAATTAGATTTTAATTTATTTTGTAGACTTCTTTCTGTAAAAGCCATCCAGCTTTAGTAATCACGTATGTAATATTTGTACATGGCATAAATATTAGAATAACTATCGTTAAGTTGAAATAATTTCTTTCAGGTGTCCTATCAAAAGTTTTTAAACTTGTTTAGGGAAAAGAATAGATTGAACGCAACGGTTCTTTTAGTATTTATTGCTTTAGTCATAGTTTTGTCTTTAAGTAATGGCTCTGTTGAATTAAGTAGTCATGAATTAATCAAAGCATTCATCAGAGAAGGTGATTTAACTAATCAAATTATTTTTTGGGAACTTAGACTTCCTAGATTAATTGCTTCTTTACTTGTTGGCTCAGCATTAGGTATGTCTGGGGCTCTCCTGCAAGGAATGCTAAGAAATGGATTGGCAAGTCCTTACTTGCTCGGCATTTCTGCAGGGTCTGGCTTGGTAATTGTTTTGTTGATAAGCATGGGTTTATGGCTCTCTTGGATCCCGATTGCTGCATGGATAGGGGCAATTATCACTACGTTAATTGTCTATTGTTTAGCAAAATCTGGGACTTCCATATCAGTTGAAAGATTGATTCTTGCAGGGGTTGCTTTAAGTAGTCTTTTTGGGTCTATTCAGTCAATGCTTCTCCTGCAAACAGAAGATGGAAGAGTTCAAGCTGCTTTGACTTGGTTAATAGGTAGTCTTAATTCCAGAGGGTGGACTGAAATCAAGTTAGCTGGTCCACCAATCATCTTTGCTTTAGTTGTGGGATTATTACTCTCAAGACAATTGAATTTATTAGGCTTGGGAGATGAATTATCTGTAGGTTTAGGAAATTCTTTATTTCGTTCAAGATGCTTGATTGGTGCATCTGCAACTCTGTTGGCTGCAAGCTCAGTTAGCGTTGGTGGCTTGATTGGATTTGTAGGTTTGATTGTCCCCCATGCCGTACGATTTTTATTTGGGACAGACTATAAAGTTGTTCTTCCATTCTCTGCTTTATTAGGTGCCTTTACCCTTAGTTCGGCCGATTTGATTGCAAGATCGGGGTCTATTGAATTGCCTGTTGGAATCATCACATCATTATTAGGCGCTCCAATTTTTATAGTCTTATTGTATAAAAGACAAAAATCCTTAACTAGTATGAGATAGACGTAATGACACTAATAACAAAAGATTTCTCTACCGGTTATGAAGAAAATAAAATCATTAAATCGATAAGTCTCTCATTAGAGAAATCTGAGTGGTTAGGAATTGTTGGAGCGAATGGATCAGGTAAATCAACTTTCTTAAAAGGTATAAGCCGCATACTTGACGCACATAAAGGTAATGCCTATTTGGATGGGCAGGATATTCATCATTCTTCTACTAAGGAAATAGCAAAAAAAATTTCTGTATTACCTCAGCATCAGAGGTCTAATTTAACTCTCACAGTCTATGAATTGGTATGTCTTGGACGGTCTCCTCATAAAAAATGGTGGGAACTCGACCTTGATGAAAATGATCATATACAAGTAGAGAGATCCATCGAATTAACTGATATGACAGCTTTTAAGGATAAACCTGTTGATACATTATCTGGAGGGCAAAGGCAAAGGGCTTTCCTTTCTTTAGCTCTTGCTCAAGATGCAAAAACACTTTTATTGGATGAACCAACAACTTTTTTAGATCTTCGCTATCAACTCCAATTCTTAGACTTACTAAAGAAAATAAATCAAGAACAGGAAATATCAATTGTTACCGTTATTCATGACTTGAACTTGGCTGCGAGATATTGTGATCGGATTGCAGTTCTTAAAGACGGCGAATTATTAGCTATCGACAAACCAAGAGAAGTTCTTACCGATGAGCTAATGAAACAAGCTTTTCAAGTTGAGACTTGCCAAATAGAGACCCCTATTGGTCTTCAAATATGCACAATTAAATCTTTCTGAAATGGCATAATCAATTTGTATATAGACATAGAAGTATAGCTTTATACCTGTAAGAGGCTCTAATAGCACCTTTTAGCCTATGGATTACTAGAAAGAATCTTTTTGCCTATTTATATGTATAGAACGATACCTTTTTGAAAAGTTTTTCAATAAATTTATGTCTATAAAAATAAGTATATTTTCTTGTTGTGTGAGGCAAGGGTGAAGCTTTTTCGTAAGCTGCTGGTTATTCCTGCGGCAATCTCTTTTTTAGGTTCTTCTACAGCAATTGCATTGCAAGTTGAATCAAATTCTCCTAAAGGATTTGGAGTTAAGACAAATAGAGATGCAACTTTAATTGCTCAGGGAGGACAAGAAGATGCAGCTGGTAAAATTAAAATTACTGTTACTGGTACTAAAACACCAAGAGCAACTTCTGAATATCCAGGGAGTGTAACTGTTATCGAAGGAGAGGAAATATACTCAAATCAGTCTCCTACTTTAAGAAATTTATTACAGGATGTACCTGGTGTTAGTACAAAGAAATTTACTCAAAGTGGAGTAAGGGGAATAACAAGTCAAGAAGACGTAAATATAAGAGGTATGAATGGCGATAGAGTTTTAATGCAAGTTGATGGAATAAGACTACCTACCTATTCCTATGGAAGTTATTACACTTTTGGCAGAGGTAGTTATGTAGATTTCAATACGCTCAAATCAGTTGAAGTTCTGAAAGGTCCAGCCTCAACACTTTATGGAAGTGATGCTCTTGGGGGGGCAATTACATTTAGACAGCTATCCCCATCCGATTTATTAAAAGAAGACGGCACATATGCTGTTGAGTTGCCAACCTATTACGATGGAGCAAATGAAGGGTTAGGAGGAGCGATAAAAATTGCGGCACCTCTATCGGAAAGACTCTCAGGATTATTTATTGTTAGTGGGGAGAGAGGGGGAGATCCTGCAACAAATGCAGATGATAAATACATAAACGGAGGAGAGAGTTCTGGTAATACATTATTTTCTAATCTTGAGTTAAATATTGATGATTATTCAAAAGCAAATTTTATAGCTGAAAGTATAAATAAATCAACAGATGAAGATCCAGTCAAGCCTGACAACTTGCCAAGTGGTTATAGCTCTTTAGACTCTGAAAGTGAAACACAAACAAATAGATATTCAATATCATATGTTTATGAAAATCCATCTAATGGTAAGTCGGTACAGTACTCGAAAGTCAAAGCTTATTTTCAAGATATAGAAGCTGATCATAAATATAGTCGTAATGCGATTGTTTATGGAAGGCCATCAAATCAGAAAAGAGACCAACCTTTTGAACATTCTTCATATGGAGCAGAGTTACAGTTTAGGAGTGATAGAAGCGTTGGAAACTCTCTACATCAAATTTCTTATGGCCTAGATTTTTCTGAAAGTGATAATGAAAGAGAAAGAAAGGTTACCAATAACTTGACTGGGGTAACAGAAAGCCTTAAAGAAACACCTGATTCGACTATTCAACGAACTGGTGTATACATACAAGATGAAATTGCTGTAAATGATAAATTAGATATTATCGCTGGCATTAGATATGATAATTTTGATTTAGAAGCCGAATCAGATGCAGCATATTTAGCTAATGGAGTAGGTGTTCTAGAACCAGTTGGCTATAATGAAAGTGCTATTAGTCCGAAATTGTCTGCAATATATAAGGTTAATCCTGAGCTCTCTTTCTATGGTCTATATGCAAGAGGTTTTAGGGCACCAAATTATGTTGATATGAATAGTAGTTTTACTAATGTCCAGAGAAGATATACAACTTATTCTAATCCTGATTTGAAGCCTGAGACAAGTGATACATTTGAAGTTGGGTTAAGAAAATTTACTGATAAATTTGATTGGAATATTTCAGGATTCTTCAGTAAATATGATGATTATATTGAACAACATAGTTATATAGGTCGTTCAGCAAGTGGATTCAGTGAATATAAGTCTGTGAACAAAGATGAGATTGATATTTATGGCACTGAAATTGAGGCTGAATATAGGTTTAATCCTGATTCAACTGGAATAAGTTTGCTAGCATCCTTGGGCTACCAGCATGGAGAAAATACAAAAACAGATACGCCTCTTGAGTCAATAGAACCACTTAAAGCGATAGCTATTCTTAGATATAAAACTTCAGATAATAAAATTACTGTTGATTTGAAGAATACTCATGTAGGAGGACCGAGAGTAGAAAGTGGAACGACTACATACGTTCCTGATTCTTATAATAAGGTTGATTTGATTGGTAGTCTAAAACAATCAGATAGATTAGAAGTTGATTTAGGAATTTATAATTTGTTTGACGAAAGATATTATTATTACTCCGATGTCAAAGGATTGTCTAAGACAGCTGCCAATTTAGAGGGATATTCTCAACCCTCTAGGCATATTAAGGCTGGGTTTAATTTCAGATTTTAAATTTTATATAGTAAGTATAAATCAAGTCAAGTTTTTAATTAAACAAAAAAGTTAATGAAGATTCTAAATTATTTCTATTTTTTACCATTTTTGTTATTAAGTTCTTGTTCGTTATTTAATTCTAATAATGGAGCAATAAGTGATAATAATTCAAAGCTCTTACAAGATAAGAGTATTAATAAAGTAATTACTTTAACATCATTGAGTACTGATATTGTTAGTGCTTTATCAAGGGATAAACTTGTAGCTATTCCTGGAAGTTCACTTTTTAAAGGTAAAATTGACTATCAGAAATTGCCAAGAATAAGTCAGGGCAGAACTCCACCTAATTTAGAGAAAATTGTTTCTTTGAAGCCAGACTTGGTAATTGGGACAAAGGGTTTTCATGACAAAATACTAGGCAAGCTTAATGATATTAATATTCAAACAATTTCGTATGAACTAAGTGATTGGAATAGCCTAGAAAATACTATTAATTTAATTTCTACTAAATTAGATATAAATAATATGAGCAAATCTAATGAAATAATTAACACTAAATTGAAAGAATGTGTTGTTGCTAATGAACAAAATGAAAACCCTAGTGTAGTTGTTCTTGCTAGTACAAAACCTATTCTCTCTCCTAACTCAAAAAGTTGGGCTGGAAATCTTCTTCAAAGATTTGGTATAAATAGTCTAACTAAAGATCTTGATTCAAAAAGTGAGTTTCGTGGTTACGTAAATTTATCACCAGAATGGTTAATTAAAGAAGATCCTGATAACTTAATTATTATCCAAACAAGGCCTGGACAATACGATGACTTTGAAAGATCTAAGCCATTTTCTAATTTAAATGCAGTTAAATCTGATCAAGTGTATCGTTTTAATTACTATGGGCTAATAAATGCAGGTAGTTTAGAGAGTATTAATAGTGCATGTTTAAAACTTAGAAAAATATTTTAACTACTTATTTTATTTTTAAATCGTATTCAATATTTATTGAAGTTTCCTCTTCTAAGGGGTAAAAAGTAGAATTAATTGCGGCTTTTTTAGCAGCTTTATCAATTGATTCATGCCCACTGAGACTTATTAACTCTGCCTTAAAGACTTTTCCCTTTTTGTTAATCCATACTTTTACTATAGGAGTTCCCTCTGCTCCTCTTCTAAGAGCAATTGGAGGGTATATAGGCCGAACACATTTCAAACAAGTAATTTTTATTGTTCCCTTGCCCATTAAAGATCCCTTTTCTGGCTCATTATTGTTTATACCTTCACTAGATCCGCTCCCTTTTTCCTCTTTTAATATGGTTTTGTTTACCGAATTACTTTTATCTAACTTCTGTTCAATTTGATTCTCATTTATCTTTTTATTTATTTTTTTATCTTCAAATGATTTTTCTTGATCTAAAGGATTTTTATTATTATTTTTATCTTTTAATTCTTCTTTTGTTGAAGGTCTTTTAATTGATTTTTCACTTCTTTTTGTGGCTTCCCCTAATCCTGATTCTTGGAAATTATCAATCAGCTCAATGGGAATAATTTTCTTACCTAAACTGATATCTTTTTCTTTTTCTACCAATAAAAAGAAGGAAAGGTGAATCAATACTGACAAGAGGATGTAATAATTGATTCTAATTGTTTTTATCTTATTCATTTTTCTAGGTAATTATTAATCCAATTAGCTTTCTTTTATTAGGATTATGATTGTTATATTCATTATAAGTCTTCTTGTTTGATCTTTTCAAATCAGGCGGCATAGTTATGTGGCCATTATTGTTGATTTCAATTACTTCTTTAGCGTGCATATTTGAAAGAATTGCATACTGGAAAGATGTAATAAAAAAAAATGATAGTAAACTTATGATTACAGTTGAAAAATATTCAACTATTTCTTCTGTGGATTTTACGAAACACAATGAGATTTCTTCCATTCCATTAGAAAAAGTATTGTTAGATTCCTTGAAAATTATAGATAGAAGTCTTCTAACTGACAAAAATTCTATTGATCTAAAATTAGCATTAGAAATATCAATTCAATCAATTCAATCTGAATTTGGAAGGTTTAGTAATTTGTTCTCTACAATTATTACTGTCTCTCCTTTGCTTGGACTTTTAGGGACAGTTTTGGGGCTTATAAATTCTTTTTCATTTATAAAATTAGGAGAATCTGGTGTTAATGCTCAAGAAGTTACTGGTGGTATAAGTGAGGCATTGATTTCCACAGCAACTGGTTTAATTATTGCTATTATTACACTCATCTTTTCTAACTATTTTAATAGTTTATGGAGGAAACAAAATTCTATTCTAAATCAGTATTGTGGTAGATTTGAAATGCTATATAGAACAAATAAATTATAATAATGGTCTATTTCAAAGAAGATCTTAATAACAAGAATAAAATTGATATTTTGCCTATGATAGATATTATCTTTTCTATTTTAGCCTTTCTTATTATTTCTAGTCTTTATTTAACTCGTGTTGAAACTGTATCTGTTGAATTGCCGAAGGCAAGTAATTCGATCAAGCAGAATATGAAGTTTATCAATATATCTATTGATAAGTCTGGTAATTTGTTTATAAATAAGAAAAGTATAAAATTTCAGGATTTGAAATATAATGTAGTTAATTTGGTTGATGAAAGTAAGAATTTAGTTGTTCTAAATGCTGATGAAAATATTTCTCATGGTTATGTAATTAGTGTTTTAGATGTGCTTAGGAGTATTGATGGCTTGAAATTAGCAATTTCGACTATATCTATAGATTAAGGGTTTTCTTTGAAGGTAAACTTAAATACTCAAACCTATAAGCGAACAAGAAATTATCGCTATGGCTCCTGTGGGTGGAGTTGGAAAAAGATTGCTGGAATTTATGGAGTTAGTCCAACTACTGCTAGGCGGTGGAGTTTGGCTTAAGCCTTTTTAATTGTTGGTTTATTTATTTGCATCTTTAATCCATTTCTTCCAAGTTTCTTCTGGGTTTATTTCGCTTATTTCTTTTTCCTTTTCCGCATCAGAAACCCACTTATTCCAAATTTCTTCGTCAAGCTCTGCTTTTCTTTTATTTTCTTTCTTTGCAGCATCAGAAACCCAATTATCCCAAACCTCTTCATCAAGCTCTGCTCTTCTTTTGGGACTGACTTGCCACATTCCAGCTCCTGATCCCATACAAAACAACCATGGAGTTGTAACCAAGCTCAGGAACCAAGGGATAGCAAGGACAGGGATTAGGGGAGGGAAGAAAAAAACAAGCAGACCTAATACGGAACAAGAAAGTGAAGCAATAAAAATCTTTCTAATAACAAAGGCTTTTTTCCTGGAAAGCTTCTCTACACGTTTTCTCCTTAATTTCCAACTCATAAATCCATCATGCCCCTTCGAACATTTTTTCCCAATTACCTTTGTGCTTTTCTAACTCTTCAGCAGTTGGGATGAATTGGCGCATATTGCTATCTTTTCTTGGCTCTCCATTCTTTTTAGGTTGCGACAACCATGCTGCATGTTCTCCAGCAATACGATTACCAATTTCTGAACTATGGAAGATATAAAAATCAGGTAACTTTTCCTCTGAGTTCACATGCACAAATACATACCAGAGGCCTTCATGCTCTTGCTCGTTTTTCTTGCTCATAAGCCATGAAGGAAGAGCGCCTTCGGAAAGGGTGCTTTTTACTTGAATATTTACTGTGCGAAGAGTTTCTTCATCCGTTGCGATCACATCAATAAGAGTCTGACCGTCGTCAGTTTTTCCGGCGATATATCCACGTTGAGCTAATTGAGCGAGCACATAAAACTCACCAGCATTACCAACATTTTTATTTCTAGTCATATACCTTTCTAGCTATTTTCTAGTCATTCGATAAGTGACGTAAAAGAACAATCCAAGTACTGCAAGATTTGCTATGGCATATGTGATTGCTATTCCCATTAGCTATTAGCCTTATTTTTTCTAAGAAAATAAACCCAAGTACAAAAGGCAATTAATAAGGTCGCATCAAGTGCAAGGTGCCAAGGAGCTAATAGGTTATGGACAAGTTCGTTCATTATTAATCATCTGCATCAACGAAAGCTCGCGTGACTTTAATTAGTTTTTTACAAGCTTGAAAACTACCTGCCAAGGTCAAAAGCACGGCAATTATCAGAACAACTCCGGTGTAATAACCTTTTAAACCCAAACCATATAAAAACAATAAGGCTGTCAACGTCCAACCAATAGTTGTAGAAATACCTTTTTCATTCTTTCCTTCGAAGAATTGATCTAATCCAACAGGCCAACCAATTATCAACATGAATATTGAAGCAAGAGCCTTTTTCTCTTTTTTTCTGAGCATTTTGGGAAGTTGTGCTTATTTCATCATGCCGCTTTTACGTCCCTAATAAGTTGACCTCTTAACGGTTTTTTCTTAGATGCCTCCATTTCTAATCTTCTTTTTTCTTCTCCAGCTCTAACATCATTGTAGTGCTGTATGAAGTGATCCATATCTAGAGGGTTACCATTTTCATCAACAAAAGTTGCTCCATCATTTTTGAAAGCAGCAATATCTTCAAGACGCATATCGACTTCGACTAAAACACCTTTTTCTCTTCTGCCGATTCCTATCTCAAAGCGACCTGTATACAAATCAATATCAACTACTAATCCAGTCTCAAAGAACCATCTTGAAAATTCTTGCCTTTGTTGAAGATCAAACCGTCCTGTTTTTATAAAGTTATCAACTCGCTGTTGAATATCTTTTTCAATTTCTTTTCCTCGCTTCTTTGACTTTAAAGTTGATTCTTCATTTCTTGCAGAGTTGAAATCATCATTGGCGGCCTCATATTTCTCAATTGCTCGCTTTTGAAGAACACCAATGCGACTAATAACTTCAGGCAAAATATCTTCAGCAGTTAGTAATTCATCAAGATTTTCTCTAAGTCGATTTAATTCCCTTTTATATTCATTTCGTTTATTTAATAACCGCATTGATTTTGCAGTTGCAGATTTGAGAGACTTTTCGTATTTATCATCGTTGAAATAACTAGCCCATCTAAAAGTTTGCAGTCGTTTTAAAATATCTAGCTCAAAATCAACTCCATCTTTTTTTGCATTAAACCTTTTTCTACAAGTACAAATTTCTTCGGCTCGGTTATACCCTGCGCTGCAATGCAAGTAGTAATAATGATTATTTGGATCAGATAGTTTGGGCTTTGGAACTGAAAGGAAAGAGATTTTTTCTCCGCACTCTCTGCAAAAAGTGGAATTACCAAATAACCATCTTTTTCGCTCTCTAGGTCTTGGAGCTGATTTGTTCCTCGACCTTTTTGTTCTAGTAGCCTGAATCTTTTCAAATTGCTCAGGCGTTATTAATGACGGAAAAACTCCCGCTATGGCCTCTTCTCTATTTTCAACCAACATTCCCCCTGATTCGGTTTTAGTAGTTTGCATTGGCTGGAAATAACCAATAAGTGCTGGATTTTTAAGAATGTCCGCAATGAAATGGACACTCAATGGTTTTCTCCTATTAGTTAAGGACTTAATTCCTTGCTTCTGTAAGCGCTTAGAAATTTCAGTTGCTCCCATCTCTAGGGATAGATCACAAATCTGTTTTGCCCACTCGGCTCTTTTGTTGAATGAGAATGTCTTTGTCTGTTCTGAAAAATCAAGCCAAAAGGGATAAAAGCACTTTTGATTTGGATGTTTCCTCTCTCTAAAGTGAACGGAAAAGTCTCCTTTTTTAAAACGCTCTATTTTTTCATTGTGATAGCCATTTATTCTGTGACTCTTTTCTCTGCTTTCAGAATGAGCTGCTAAAAATAAAATCTGAAATAGTAAATAAACGGTCTGATCTTTTTCTGTATAAATTTGCCCTCCCAACTCAGAAACGTAAATTGATAAGCCAGCATCAAATATTCGATTTAGTAGTTTATTGGCTTCTTTTTGAGGCTCCCTAGTAAGACGTGAGACCTCGCTGATGACTAAACAAGGATCGTTCCCGAAATCCCCATTTTCGGCTGATTCAATGATTGCTGTTAAAGCACTTCTATTTTTATAAGCCTGAAAAGCTGATTTACCAATATCTTCAAATTTTTGATCCCATGCTTTGTAGTTAGGGTATTGATCTAAAAAACTTCTGAATCCATCGTCTTGCCTGGCTAAACCTGTTTTATATTCTCCACTTTGAATTTCTGTCGAAACTCTTGAATATGAGATCGCAAATCTAGTAGAAACTTGAGTTTTAGGATTTGTCTTCAAAATCAAGCCGTTTTTCTCTCAGATGCACTTTTATAACTAGCTTTTCAAGAGTTAGCAATAGTGATGGTTAACTCATAACCATTCCACCATCAACTTGAATTGTCTGGCCGGTTATGTAAGCTGCTGAAGGATCTGCTGCTAGAAATCTCACTGCTCCTGCTACGTCCTCAGGGTTTCCGAAGCGTCCAAGCGGAATCGCAGAAAGGATTGATTCACTATTTAGATCTTTTGTCATATCAGTTGAAATAAAACCTGGTGCAACTGCATTTACAGTAATTCCTCTGCTTGCAAATTCTTTCGCAGCACTTTGTGTAAGACCTACTACTCCTGCTTTGGCTGCAGAATAATTTGCTTGCCCTGGGTTGCCCATTAACCCCACCACAGAAGTTATATTGATAATCCTTCCTTTTTTTTGCTTCAACATTTGTCTCGAGACAGCTCTTGTACAATAAAAAACACCACTCAAGTTAAGGTCTAAAACTTTCTGCCAATCGTTAGTTTTCATTCTCATTAAAAGACCATCTTTAGTTATCCCTGCGTTATTGACCAAGACATCAATTTTATTATTTTTTTCCAAAACTGTTTTTATTAATTCATTTACCGAGTTTTCATCAGAAATATCAGCTTGAAGAGGATATGCCTTCCCTCCAAAAGAGTTTATTTCTGATACCACTTTATTTGCATTCTCTAAAGATGAAGAATAATTGATGATTACTTCGGCTCCTTCCTTTGCTAAAAAAATTGCAATAGCCCTACCAATCCCCCTGCTGGCTCCAGTTACAATTGCAGTCTGACCTTCAAGTAATTTTGATAATGTCATAATCGTATGATTTTAAAATTGTTAAAGTCTGATGGCTGGTTTATTTAACTTACTATTGAGCCACTTGTTTTTTGAAAAGACTTTAAGATCAGACAGTAAAAATAGTTATTTTTACTGATCGAATATATTAAATGAATAATCAATGGAGAGGGATCAGTTTTGCATTTGTTAATTGCGGCTGCTGGAAGTGGAAGTCGAATGGGTGCTGAAAAAAATAAGCTTCTTTTGAAGGTTGCAGGTAAAACGGTTTTAGAGTGGACTTTGAAAGCAGCTTTCGACGCTAAAACAATTTCTTGGATTGGAATTATTGGACAACCCAAAGACAAAAATTCCATTTGTTCAATTCTTAATAACTCACTAAAGTCAGTTGAATGGATCAATGGAGGATCTACAAGACAGCAGTCAGTTCAACTTGGATTAGCTGCTCTTCCAAATGATGCTAAGTCTGTGCTGATTCATGATGGGGCAAGATGCTTGGTGAAATCATTCGTTTTTGATGAAATCTCAATGATTGTTTCCAAGGGACAATCTGTTATTGCTGCTTCACAAGTAACTGACACCATAAAAAAGGTTGATAAAGATGGTGAGATTATTGAGAGCCCTCCTCGCTCAGATTTATGGGCGGCACAGACACCTCAAGGCTTTCCAGTAAATAAACTGAAGCATGCTCATGATGAAGCAATCGCCAAAGGATGGAATGTAACCGATGATGCATCTCTATTTGAACGTTTGGGATTGCCAGTGAAAATATATGATGCAGGACCTTCTAATATTAAAGTGACAACTCCATTTGATCTCGTAATTGCAGAGTCTCTACTGTCTACTTTGAAAGACTAAGGCTCCCTTTGTTGCCATTTAAGATAGCTTGACTACCTAATGGAAGTGATGCATTCCCGCAACAGTGTCCAATAGGTAGATTTGACACAATTGGGATTTTAAGGTCTTGTGTCCGATCTTTGAGAATATCAACGAGCTCAAACGTCTTTGTTTTGTCGACGTCGGGCTCGTCTTCACAATATTTAAACGATCCAAAACCCAGGCCAGAAAGCTGTTGTAGAACTCCAGCTAATCTTAAGTGAGTTAGCATTCTGTCAATTCTGTAGGGAGCTTCTCCAATATCTTCGATGATTAAAATTGATTTTTTGAAATTTGGTAGATGTTTAGTCCCAATTAAGTGGGTTAGGACAGTGAGGTTGCCAACTATTAAAGGCCCCTTTGAGATCCCACCTCTCCATGGATCTCCATAAATATCTGGTACACAATTGCCAAACAAAATTGATTTAAGCCTGTCTTTACTCCAGTCTGGCTCGGTCCCTAAAGTTGTAATTAGTGGACCATGAACTCCCCCTTGAAATCCACCTGCTAGTCGTGCAAGAAGTATGGAAGTCAAATCAGAAAATCCAATCATCCAACCTTCTTTCCATTGTTGTTTTTTTTCTAGCAATCTTGCCGATCCCCACCCACCTCTAGCAAAAGCCAAGAGAGGGTAATGATTCTTTGGGTTTAGCTCATTAAATCTAACTTCATCATTACCTGCTAAATAACCCCATGATCTATCTATTGATTCAATATGGTTGCATACTAATCCCCACTCCTGAAGGACTTTGATCCCAGAGAGAAGATCTTCTTTTTTAGTTATTGGCGAACTTGCTGCAACTATGTGGAAAAGATCGCCTTTCTTTAGCGGCTCAGGCATTTGCTAATTTAGCTAAAGACATTGATTAAATAAGCTTGCTTAACACCATGCCAAGAAGTAATAAACTTCCAATTCGAACTTGATTGCTGAAATGCAAGCATGAAGTCTTAATACTTTGTGATCTTGAATTTAATAAGAGAACCTCTCTTTGCATTCCTAGAGTAGATGCCAACCAAAAAGGCCAATATGTTAATCCTAAATTTGCATTGAAAGCAGCAAGAGCTAGAAGTAAACAGGTTAAACAGTAGCAAAAAGAAACTGTTTGTATTGATTTTTTTCCAAGACTGATTGCACTGCTATTTAAACCTATTACTTTGTCGTCGATCTCATCGGCCATTGCATAAACTGTATCAAAGCCAAAAGTCCAAAATATTGTTGCAAGCCAACAAAATAGCAATGTTACCCCTCCATCCAATGAAGATTCGCTCGCTGCCCAGGGGATTAGAACTGAAAACCCCCAGCAAATAGAAAGAATAAGTTGGGGAAACTTAAACCATCTTTTGGCTGATGGATATAAAAGAATAAAAGGTAACGATAACGTCGCAAGTAAAAGGCATAAATTTCTACTTTCTGTTGGTATTGCAAGAACTATAAAAAGACTAAAAAATAACATTAAAATTAGTAATATCCATGCAGTCTTAAGAGATACGTTGCCTGCGGCCAATGGTCTTTCTTTTGTTCTTATTACTTTCTTGTCAAACTTCCTATCCCAAATATCATTAGCGATACACCCGGCACCGCTTACAAATAATCCACCTAAAATTATTATTCCAAGAACGAATAGAGATGGAGGGGCTGCAGGCGTTAACCAAAGAGACCAGCCCGCGGGAATGAGAAGTATCAATCTTCCACTTGGTTTGTTCCATCTCAGAAGTTGAAAATAATATCCTATTTTTCTTGTAAGAAGATTGTTCACGAAAATTCAAATTGATAATGATTTATAAGGTCTTCTCAATGTGGTGCTGAGGGTGTCAGAGTATTGAGGTTAAACCTACTAAATATGTTAGGTGAATCAATAAATAATTCCTCTGAAAGGGATTCTATTGAATTGGGTCTTGGAGAAAAGCAAGATACTGAATTATGTCGTGTGGCAACAATTGATATTGGCACCAACTCAACTCATTTGTTAATTGCAAAGATTGAGCGAAAATTAAATACTTTTAGTATTGAACTCGCAGAGAAATCTACAACAAGACTAGGAGAAAGAGATTCTCAGACGGGAGAACTTACTTCCCTCGCAATGAATAGGGCTTTTTCTACATTGAAAAGGTTTAAGGATTTATGTGAAAGTTATAAAGTTGAGAGTCTTATTATTGCCGCTACAAGTGCGGTTAGAGAAGCACCAAATGGGAAAACCTTTATTGCTGAAATAAAAAAAAAGATAGGCTTAGATGTTGAATTGATAAGCGGCGCAGAGGAAGCAAGATTGATTTATCTTGGTGTACTTTCAGGAATGCAATTTGGAAATAAACCTCATCTGGTTCTTGATATTGGAGGAGGATCGACAGAATTAATCCTTGCTGATAGCTCTGAGGCACGAGCATTAACAAGTACAAAGATCGGAGCAGTAAGATTACAAAGAGAATTTATTAAAAAAGATCCAATATCTTCTCAAAATGAATTGTTTTTAAGGTCATTTATCAGAGGCTCTATGGAGTCTGCAGTCGATAAAGTAACCAAGAGGATTGAAGTAGGGGAAACACCAGTTTTAGTGGCAACTAGTGGAACTGCGATGGCTATTGGTTCGTTAATATCTAATAAAGAAAATCATATTCAAACAAAATTACAAGGATATAAAATTACAAAAAATAATTTGGATATAATTGTTAATCAGTTGCTTAAGATGACACCTTCTGAACGGAGTCAATTATCCTCATTAAGTGAAAGAAGATCTGAGATTATTGTTCCAGGTGCTTTGATTTTGCAAACCATTATGAATATGGTTAATACCAATGAAATTATTTTAAGTGAAAGAGCTCTTCGCGAAGGATTAGTTGTTGATTGGATGTGTCGAAATAATTATTTAAAAGATCAATTGAGCTTTCAAGGTTCAATTAGAGAAAGAACAGTTATTCATCAAGCGAAAAGGTTTGGTGTTAATTCAAAACGATCAAAAAGTGTATCAGAAATTGCCCTTGCTTTTTATGATCAGACCAAGGGGATTTTGCATAATGATAATGGTGAGGGTAGAGAACTTTTGTGGGCAGCAGCTAAACTTCACGCTTGTGGAAAACATATCAATATAAGTGCATATCATAAGCATTCGTGGTATTTAATTAAACATGGAGAGCTTTTAGGGTATTCCCAAAGTGAGCATTTAATGGTCGCTGCTATTGCAAGGTATCACAGGAAAAGTTTTCCCAAAAAAAGACATGAGTCTTGGCAATTATTGGTTGATGAAAATCATAGAAGATTGGTTTCCGACATGTCTTTACTTCTTCGCCTCTCATGCTCTTTGGATAAAAGACCAGAACCTTTAATATCAAAGATAATTATTGAAGCTAATAATAAAAAAATTAATATAGAGCTAATTCCTAATGAATTAGGCCAAAATTTAGATCTTGAGAAATGGAACTTAAGTAAGGCAGTTTTACTAATTAAGAAAAATAAGGATGTTGATATAAATATACTTTAAGAAGATATCTTTTTGTTTAATAAAAAGATCCCACTTCGCTGAGGATTAATTGAATCATTTTGTACTTTTTGAATATACTTTACCAGCATAATTGAAGTAAATAATCCTAAAGCACCCGATAAAATTATTATACTAAATGGATTGGAATTTCTTTTTTTATTACTATTATTTTTATTAATAACAGGCCTAGATTGAGGTTCATTATTTTTCTTTTGATTAAGTTCATCAAGAATAAAACTTGTATCTAAGTTTAATTTCTCAGCTATCCGTCGAACCATTGCTCTTATAAACACTTTTTCAGGAAGTGATTTTTCATCTCCTTCTTCAAGTGCAACCAATTGTTCCTTCCCAATTCTAAGTGATGAGGATAAATCCTCTACTGAAAGATTTCTGCCTTGCCTTGCTTCTCTAAGGAATTCACCAACTTTTTGTAAAGGTGATTTTTTATCTGCGATATAGGAATTATCGCCTTTGATGCCATCACTTTTTTCCAATTAAAAACCTTTTTGTACCGATTTCATTCTAAAGGCTCTGTAAAGTCATTTGTATGTAAAAGATAATTTATATCTTGCTTTAATGATTGTGAAAATATATTCCTTAGCTTTTCTCTTTAACTCGACCTAAATAAATGTGAATGATTAGGATTATAAAGCTTTGATCTATTATTACCTATCTTTAATGTTGGACTAATTATATATAAAGTTGTTCTAATTAAATTTTGCTCTTGAGATGTTTTTGCCATTTCACTCAAAGGTATAATTTTTATCCATTCATCTGGCCAAGTTACTCTATATGCAATTGCTACAGGAGTATTCGCCGGATAATAATTTATAAGTATGGATTGCACTTCTTCTACATGTCTTGCACTTAGGTAAAGACATAAAGAAGATTGAATAGATGCTAGCTTTTGAAGACTTTCCTTCTCTGGTTTGCCTGTCCTGCCATCAGCTCTGCTAAGTATTATTGTTTGGGTTAAATCTGGAATTGTTAGTTCGAATCCTAAAGTTGCTGCTGTTGCTTGATAGGCACTTACTCCAGGGACTATTTCTACCTCAATTCCTTCATCATTTAATCTACATATTTGTTCTGAGATCGCTCCATATAAGCAAGGATCACCATCATGGAGACGAACAATTTTTTTACCTTCCTTATGCTTTTTAATTAAGATTAAAAGAATCTCTTCTAGAGTTAATGAACTTGTCTTTATCTTTTCACAATCATCTTTGACAAGTTTAGTTATTTGGATAGGGATGAGAGAGTCTGTCCAAACAAGAACATCAGCTTTTCTCAGTCTTTGTTGAGCTCTTATCGTCATTAAGTCTAAAGCCCCTGGGCCTGCTCCTACAATTGAAATAGGATTCATTGATTTCTCTCATTAATTAAGGATGGATCAGGGAGTGCTTTTTTAGAAATATAAATTCTCCATATTCCTAATAAACCTCCACTAATTAAAAATAAACTAATCAATTGCGCTATTCGTAGTCCTCCCTCACAAAAAGGTGGAACCCCACCCAAGCAGAGAGGATCAGTTCTTAAGGCTTCTATACAGAACCTGCCAAAACTGTAAGTGATTAAATATAAGCAACTTAGACTCCCAGATGGCAGCATAAGTTCTTTTCTATTTTCCTTTCTAAAAAGAAAAATCAGTATGCTAAAAACAAAAATATTCCATACTGATTCATAAAGAAAGGTAGGATGAAAATAATCTTGCGTTGAGAATATTTCTGGTCTAAATCTATAAGGTATAAATAATTTCCAGGGTAAGTTTGTAGGCATCCCAAAAGCTTCATTGTTAAAAAAATTTCCCCATCTACCTATTGCTTGACCTAATGCAACTGAGGGGACCAAAACATCCATAACATCCCAAAAAGCTTCTTTTCTCCAGCGGCAAAAAAATATTATGGATAATGTACCCATAATTAGTGCACCATGAATTGCAATTCCTCCTCCCCAAATCTCTATCGCACTTGGAATAGGAATATTTAAGTTAAGGAAATTAATAGAACTCCAGAAGTTTTTGCCAGTGAAGTTTCTCCATTCAAATGCCACATAATAAATTCTTGCACCAATTACAGATGCCAAAACTAAAATAGGAAGTAAATCGTTAATAAGGCTTTTTTTTAATCCTTTTTTTGAAGCCAACTCACCTGATAAATTTAAACCTAGTAAAACTGAAATAGCTATTAGCAATCCATACCACCTTAATGAAAAAGGCCCCAGTTGAAACAACTCAGGCCCAGGTGATCTGAGTGCTAAAAATATATGTTCCATCAACTATTTGAATTTATATTCCTTCAGCAGCTTGAACTTTTTCTACTTGTTTCTTTTTAAGAACCAGCATTATCTGGGATAAGCCAACTCCAATAAAGAAAATTATCATTCCAATAACTCTTGCCTTACTTTGTAAAACTATTTCCTTGTCAAGTTGACCAAAGCCTCCAACATTTGGATCTTCAGTTAGTTTTGTACCTTTTTCAATAGTGTCACCTTCTTTTATTAGTAATGAAGTCCCAGCAGGAAGATTTTCAGTAAAACTTTCTCCATCTTCATTGTTTAGATTAATTATTTGTGTTCCATCTTCGTTCGTTTCGATTGAAGTTATTGTCCCGGAATTTGTAGCCGTAAATAAATTGTTATTGCTCTTCTCACCAGTTGGATAAACTTGACCTCTTCCTCTATTCCCTCCTATATGAATTGAATACTTCCCAAAATTATAATTGCTGTCTTTTCTAGGATCAGGTGACAATACAGGGAAGACAATCTCTCTGTTTTGATCCCCAGGTAAAGGTCCTACTAAAATAATATTTTCTTGTTCCTCACTGTATTGGGTGAAGTAAACACCTTGAGTCTCTTCTTTTATTTCATCAGTCCATCTTTCTTGAGGAGCAAGCTTAAATCCATCTGGAAGCATTACAACAGCTCCAACTTGGAGAGGAACTTTGCTTCCATCAGCTCCAATCTCTTGTAGGTCATTTTTATAAGGTATTTCTACGACTGTTTTAAAAACACTATCAGCAGCAACTGCCTGAGGTACCTCGGCTCTTGTTGGCATGCTTGCTACATGACAATTCGCGCAAACAATTTTGCCAGTGGCCTCTCTAGGATTTTCAAATTTTTGCTGAGCCCAAAATGGGTATGCCCAAGTTGGTTGAGGAATCACAAATATTGAAAATCCAATAAAAAATGAAAAGAGAAAAAGTTTTAATGAACGACTCATGGCTTTAGAAATGGTATTGAAGTTTTTTTTCATTTATTTATCAACCCCACCAAGGATCAGTACCAGTTCGAAAATCAGTTTCTGTCCATTGACTTACTAGAACTTGATCATCCTCAACTGAGACATGAGCTATAGCTAGAGATAGAGGTGCTGGTCCTCTTACAACTTTTCCTGTGGAATCGTATTGGCTTCCATGACATGGACACATGTATTTATTTGCTCCGCTATTCCATGGCACTACGCAACCAAGGTGAGTACAAATCGCATTAATTCCATAACTAGTAATTGCATCTTCACCTTCAACTATGAGGTAGGTTGGATCACCTTTAAGTCCTTGTACCAAGCTTCTATCACCAACTGGATGGGTTGAAAGCCAACCACTTGCACTTACGTTATTTCCTAACTCATCTTTTGCATTTGTTCCACCACCTCCACCGCCAGCCCTATATGGAGTGAAGTATTGGGCTACTGGATATAACGCTCCTAAAGCAACCCCTGTGACTGTTCCAAAGGTAAGCAGATTCATGAACTGCCTTCTGCCCATTGAGGGCACATCTGCAGTTGTCATTTGTGTCATTACAGACGTTCACCTATACATTGATATTAGACCAGAATGGACACATAAAGGGTTATTAATCTCTGCCAAGACTAGGTTTTGAAATGAGTTTTGAATTTAATGCGTCAAATTCTGGTCGTTACTCTTCTTCAATTCCATTGGAAGCAGAAGAAGTAATGGAGTGCTTAAGAAGGCGCTGGGGCGTAACATATGATTTGCGATTGTTAATAAAAAGAGACCGAATATATTTGCAAATGATGTGGGGGTTTTTAGAACAACAGTCTTTTCCAATCGATGAAAAGACCTTTATCGAAAATTTAAATCGAACTTTAGAAATAATTAACCGTGCGGGCCAATCAAATTTTGTTAGAAATTGGCTGGAAAATGTTCAGGCTAAACCAAGACTAGGTAAAGCGATTACATTGGCTTTTCCTAGGGATCAAAGGATGGACGAATTTGTCCTTTGAGATTTGTTGTTAAGGCAACTAAACCAATTCCAACAAAGAACAAAAAAGTTATCGATGTTGATAAAAGAAGCATAGTTATGGGATCAGTTGATGGAGTTAAAACTGCACCTGCAATGGCTGAGGCCATTACTACAAATCTCCAAGCAGATAGCATCTTTTTCCAAGAAATTATTTCAAAGAAACCTAAAATTAATTGAAGTATTGGTAATTGGAAGGCTAAACCAGTTGAAAGCATAAGTAGAAGGACAAAATCTAAATATTTTTCTATTGACCATAGGGGTTCAACCACATCGGCCCCAAAATTTATTAGAAATCCCAAGGCTGCAGGTATCAAAGCCTTCCAAGCAAAGAAAATTCCTAAGAAAAATAAAATTGCTGAACCTGCAACAGATGGTGCTATCAAAAGCTTCTCTTTTTTAGTTAAACCTGGAAGGATGAACTTTAAAAATTGGTAAAGTATGAATGGAAGAGAAAGAGTAAGCCCTCCATAACCTGCAACTTTTATTGAAGTAAATAAAAATTCACCAGGTGCTACTTGTAAAAATTGAATTTTTCCTGCTGGTATCTCTAATGCTTGTACAAGTTTTCTAACAAATAGCAAGCAAAAACCTGATGAGAGGAGAACTGCAATAAGACTTTTTAGAATCCTTTGACGAAGCTCTTCAAGATGATCAACTAAAGGCATCTCAAAGGATTGAGATGCCTCTTTTGAATAAGCTTTTTCCTCAATCTTTATAGGAGGAGGAGCTTTTAAAATATTTTCGTTTTTGTCGGAGCTATTCAGGTTGATTTAGCTTAATAAGCTTACTTTAGTAGGAAATTGAGTTTCTAAGTAGTAACTAAGAAATTTTGCTAGATATTTTAGAAGCAATAAATAGATAAATTATTGATGTTTCATATGAAGGGGTAGAGTTTCTTACTTGTTTTTTGTTGGGTCAGGCAAAATAAAAGGCGGGCAATCATTTAGAGAAGATTCACCATAACTAGCATATTCTTTATAGCCACCCATTTTCCCGTTAGTTTTCATTAAAGCGCTCGTAAATGCTAATAAAAGAAAGACTGTGGGAGCCCCAATAATTAAAGCAGCACCAAATAAATATCCAATTAAAAACTCTGGGAAAGTGTGATTACCAAGAAACTCATGAGTGCCTAACAAAAAGTCAATCATTTTAAACTGGTCTAATGAAGCTGATAGTAAGTCATCGAAGTTCACTTCTGGCGGAAATATTTCGCAGCTCTCTCAGCTTTTCCCCACAGGACCTTCCCACCCCTATGACTAACAGTTCCAGGTAAGGATCCTGATATCCTTTGAAGGTTCTCAATCGGAACCATAATTATTGGTGTAAGAATGTTTCCTCTTGCACGGCTGAAGAAAGAAGCAAGATCAGCAGCTAATTCAATATCTTTGTCATCAAAAAGTCCACTGGATGATTTAAGTACAACATGGCTTCCAGGTGTCTCTTGAGCATGAAACCAAAGATCTCCTTTTTTCCCTTTCTTGAGACTAATTACTTCGTTTTGCCTGTTATTAGAACCTATTTGAATCTTAAGACCGCTAGGACTTTTAATCTCTTTTATAATTGAAGCCTGTTCCTTTTTTCTATTTGATTTAAACTTGGATGAATTTTTTTTAATGCAAATATATTCTTCTACCTCTTCTCTAAGTTCAATAATTGAATCTAGTTTATTTTTATTAGCCCCATTACCCTCATACATTAATGAATCAAGAAATAACTCACAGTATTCAATCTCAGATATTTTCTTCTTGTGAAATTCGACTCTATTTATAATTGATTCTCTAGATCTTTTTTTCCTTTTAGCTTCTTTGAATAGATTCTGAGCCTCAATTATTTGCTTC
>QCHU01000015.1 GCA_003279455.1 Prochlorococcus sp. AG-402-G19 | reverse complement strand
TCTTTAAATTGATCAGGTATTGGAAAATCTTCTCGTATTTGTTTTAAACGTTTTCTGTAAATAGTTTCATAATTAGGATCGCGACTTTTATATGCATTGTAATTTTGACCTTCAAAGTCTTCTTCTTTAATTAATACTTCTACTTGCTTAATAAGCTCTCGATAGATATCTGCTCCTATAATCTGTTCTTTAGTAAGTTCGCTTCCAGGAGAATCAGCGTATTGAATAATCCCTTTATAAGTAAAAAGCCATTGCCTTCTTGCTAGTGGATCTAATGCGATAACTTCTTTAACTATAAAGCTTGTACAAAGTTTGAACTTTAATTCTAAATCGTTAGTTTCAATCACAAAGAAAGGAGCTTGTCTCCCATAAATTATATCTAACAATTGTGGAATTTATTCATTCAGTTTAAATCCATCAACAGGAATGGTTTTGATTCACTGATCAGTTGAGTAATTTTGATTCATATTTTTTTTACATCTCCATACTACTCACCAAGAAGAAAGCTCAAGTGAAGCAATAAATTGAAAAATGGTTGTTATAGTTTTCATTAGTTTTATTTTTTCAGTGAAAATGATCACTTCAACTTCCAGGGGATTTACTTAATTAATAAGATCAAGAGTATAAACAGTATCTTTGCAATTATTTCTTTTGTCTAACTCTTTAGCTTCATCGCCTTCTAATGAAGCTCCAAAATTAATCCATATCAGTAAGATGGATTAATTTTGGAGCTTTATGGTCGTTTACTTTTACAAACACATAATCACTCACATAACCCTTTACCAAGCAACCTAACAAAATTCACAGTAATTTCCTTTTTACATTAATCAAAAGTACAGCCAAAGGTCTAAATGATAAGGGTATTCATAAAAACGATCAGAAAAAAAGTTAACATTAAATTTTTTCTATAGCTTTTCTGTTTGGTTGGATATCTCTTTAGGTTCTTCTGACAAACAAAGATATTTCATACCTGCTGACTTATGTGTATTACTTTGGGTTCTTTAATTGGTTTTTCATAGAATCTTCAATGAGAGAAATCTCTCTAGTGTTTCTTCTATTCAGTCCACGCAGATCTAATTGAAAGCGTATCACCTCCAATGCAAGCTTATTAAATCGAAAGGTGGCTTGTACATATCCATGTGAGAAATCAGATTCAAAATAGCCAAAACCTCTCAAGTCTTTCACGAGTAGATAGCTATCAAAAATTTTGCTATACCATCTAATCAGCATACTGTTATCCATAATGTCAGCTATGGCTATACGGGATATAGTCTTAGTCCTTACAGCAAAGTAATCATTAAGATCTTGGTAAATCGGTAAAAAGAATTTCATTAACCCTTTCTAGCTGAACTTTCTCAAATCATCTTCTTGATCTAAGCAAAGTTACTTTAAAAAGGAAAAGGCAACAAAAGGACACATATGAGTAAAAATAAATCAAGAGAAATCACACCATCAATTGAATCTCCATCCATGCTGATCTTAATCTCATAACATATGTAATAGGTAATCTCTTTTTTAAGGCTATAAAAAATATAGGAAGCTAATCAGCTTCAAACTAATCTTTAGGACGATTGATCAATGGTTTCATTTGCTAGAGCAAGAACAAGATCATTGCTATCAAGGCTAGGGGCAATGAAAGCAAAACCTCTCAACAATCAAAAAATTGAGTTTAACAAGTCCGAAAGTTTGATAGAGCGTATTAAGGAGCAAAACAAGTGTTTCTTCGAAGCAAGCAAGAATGGTGGAATGTGGTTTTCATAGGGCAATGACTTAAAGGCAGAATGGGGGGACCTGTCTCTGAATAATTATGGTGTAAGGATTAATAGCTAAGATCAATTGCTTCAAAAGACTAGAGAATAGTTATGGCGAAATTGAATGAATCAGAAGATAAAAAAACTATTTAGGTCATTATGTAAATTAAGAAAATTATTGAAACTTAAAATATTGAAGTCTATAAAAAGAAATCAAAATATTAAACATCCATTATTTATTTACTTGCTTGTTCTTCAATGTATTTTTTAAGGGTATAACCATGACAATCAAATGGATATTCTGCTCTGGTCATCTCACTTGCCTGAGTCCTATCAGCATCATTACCTCTAAATTTTCGACAATCACATATAAAGTCCATCTTGCTCCCATCTTTATAATCTTTTACTCTCGCATCGAGCCAATCTTTTGCTTGCACAGGCATCTCATTACAAGCAATCCATGAACCCCAGAACAATGCATCAAACATTTGTATCGCTTCTGCTCTTTTATTTGGCCCTGCCAAGTCTTCACAAAAATTTCTTACTGGACAGTCTTTTCTACTTATATAAAACTTTTTAGCTTGATTCTCATAACCTCTGACATATGTTTTTTTATTATTTACTGCGTCCAAAGCAGCGTTTAATTGATCTCCACCAAATGTATTTGTTATTCGCGCCTTATCGATTGAGATCTGACCAGTTAGTCCTTTTTCACTTTCAGTAGAGACATCATCTCTCCTGACATCAAATTGTCCAAGCACTTCAATTTGTTCTGTCATCTAGGTTCAACTCTTCTTCCTTTGATTTAATGATTTTAATCTAAAACGATCTATGGCTTAAATAGAATAGTCCTTTTAATTATTATATTGATGTTTCATCCCAATCATCTCGTTTTTCACAAGGACTTTTCAATTTCTGACTTGTTAACTCAAATTCAATAACTTGATTGCCTAATAGATCCGCTTAACAGACTCTTTTGGTGAACTCTTTTTATTTTCCATTTCCTTTACAACCCACCATCTATTTTTTGCCTACATGAGATAATTTACCCCTCTAGCAGTCTTTTATCATATTATTTTTTAGCTTAGATTTCATCAAAAGCATCAGCAGTCAGGGGAGGTAAAAGAATGAAAAATATAAAGAGGTTTAATGAGAATTTATAAAAAAATCATAATTTAAAAGTTCATATCTCAAACCAAATAAATTCAAGTAGTCCAACTCCCAAACAACATAGTCAGTAAAAAGAACATTCATATATTAAGGAAGCTCTCAACATTAATTAAGCGTATGGCTAATTAATTTGTACACCATTACAGTTGAAGCCACTGCATTGAAACCTGAATAATATAGATAAAACCAAATGATGGAAACCAGGAACAGCCTTGTCTAGTCCAATGAAAAATATCAGCAAAGAAATTGAAGTCATTGAAAGATATTGCATCCAATGAATCCCAAGTTCATCTAATCCATGATTGTTAAACACTTTAATTTTCATTGAGTTTTGAAATTCCTAGATTACGGAAAAATCACGTGATGGCTTTAGTTAAGTGCCGTTTTAGATGAAACTTCATTAGTGGATCCTTTATTGAACGAATTTTTCCGTAAAACCATCAAAACGCTGATTTAACGGTTAAAAGGGTTCATATCAATTTTTTTTAACGATTACTGAAGATCCAACTTGAAATGCACCTGCCAAGAGAAGTAACGCTGGAAAGTTCAAGAGAACCAAAATTTTCAGTGTAGTTTTTTTATAAGTAGCAGTAGTCACTTTGGTCAGTTGAAAAATGCTTTAGTCGGAAAGCAAATTGAAAAGGGTTATCAGATCAATAACAGATTTAGTTTGACTGAGGTTCAGTCGAGGTAGGGTTAACCGTGAAATTAATTATTTTTATGGGTCCAAAGTGTTCTAAAGACTTATCATGTAAATGTGAAAACTGGAAAAACATCAAGTCTCTCAATCACAAACAAGAAAAAGTTTTTTGACTCTAGTATTAAGTATTGATCTTAGTTGAAGTCATATAAGACCTAAACTTCCAAAAGTAAAACCAATTCCGCAGAAGAAAGCAAATTCAGCTAAATCTCTGCATCCTGAGGGGATTGAATTTAATGCAACGTTAATGCGTTGAGCCATTTGACCTTGTACTCGCAGGTAATGTGAAAAGTTACCACAACTTTAAGAACAAATACTCAGACACGTGACAGTTCAATAGTGGGGTTTTCGAGAATTAGTTAAACTTATGATTAAATTTCTCTTTAACTTCAACGTAACTGAAAAAACTAGCGAAGAAAGCGCTCCAAAAATAAATGCCCATAAAGCAGCATCCTTTAAAAGCTCTTTCCAGTTATTGTTCATTAAAAATAATCAATCCTAAGTGGAAATAGCTTCATACACCCAATCCTGCAAACTAAAATTTAATTTGTTTTAGGTTATAAGTAAGCAGTTAGGCCTCAAAGAATAAAACCAATATAAGTGAAAATTCCCTAAAAAATTGAGAGATGCTTTCTTCAATAGATTTCTTTAGCTAAATATTCAATATAATTTTTTAAAGTAAAACCATGAGAATCATCATTCCCTTTTATACAATCAATATCATCAATAAGGTCTAAATCATGTCCCTCCATTAGCTCCTTTACTCTGGCATTAAACCAATCCTTGAGGGGTTTCTCTATTGCATCTTTTTGATGTTGAGACCACAGATAAGTATCAAAGGCTTTTACAGCATCCTCTCTACTCCACTTTGGCAGGCCAAGAAAATGATTTTTAACGGGACAATCTTTCCTGTTGATGTAATGTTTTTTTGGAGTATTAGACATTCCTCTTACATACCGTTCGCCTGAATGTGGATTTTTAACTAACAACTGACCTGCCGTATTTTCATCTTTAACTTTAACCTCTCTCCTAAGATCCTTTTGGCCTAAAACTTGTATTGGATCCATAACTAGTTGGCTTTTTTAGGATCACTCAATCTCGACCGTAAATTATTTAATACATTTTTCCAATAATTAATCACAGAATCAAGAAAAAGTTTATTTAGGCGCATTTAGCATAGAGACCTTCAAACATCATTTTTAGCCGCTATTCACTCTTAGACAGAATTTGTTTCAATTACTCACCATGAACAAATTTGATTTCGAATGAATCAAAGTGTGCAACTTGAAAAAATGTGAGGGCATCTGGGTCTCTTGCTCAACCAACAAATGAGAGAACTTTTGCAATCTCATCTTCTCCAAAAAGAACAGTATCTCCAAGTTTAACTTTTAGAAATTCGGATTCATTCATCTTTTTCTTTTTTCATGGTTCTGATTAATGGGTTTTTTGGAAAAAAAAACGTGACTAATCGACCAAAGAAAAAACTTCCTAATAAAATAGAGCCACCGCCAACAACATAGATAAGTAGGTTCGCTTTTGTAGAGGATGCGAGGGGTGAAATAATTTTTTTTCGTGCGCCAAATGCAAAAAAGGTACACCTGACAAAAGAAGAATATCAATAAGCACGTGATACTTGATACTCATGCCTATTAAAGAAATGGAAGAAATTTACTGAAAATCGCAGGAAATGATCCATCGATCAGAGAAAATAAACCAAGAAAACTGAAACAATTGTATCGTCTACAAAAAATCTCTCCAGTTGCAATTCATTAAACCAATATTTTATTTTACTGTTGTATTTTTATTGACCTAAAAACAAGTTCTCTCCACTGATATAAATCTAAAATCACTGTCTAACTCACCATCGATTCTGCTCTCTGTAACGATTTCTTAAAGCAAGAATCTATGATGATCGCCCATCCCATGAAGTGGGTAGTCGTGTTCAAACTGTTCAACAACTGTAGTTGAAACATCAAACTTACTAATTAAATTAGAGATGCTTTTTTTAAGAAAACGAGAAATGAAAGCCATAAAACTTTTCTAGTTGGGCTCGTTATAACAACAGGCCAAAGACTTTCAAGTGGTTAATATTGAAAAGAAGTTTTTATTTAGGTACAACAAAGACGAAGGAGTGAAAATTCTCAACCATTATTAGGCAATAATAAATTTTTTAAAACGAGTGTTATAGATATCTACGAGCTTCAACATTCTTCTATATTTTATGTTTGTTTCTCAGAAACTATTACTTACACATTGCACAAAAACCGGAGGTGGAGTTAACTTTGCATTTTACTGGAATCATTCTTTTCCTTGTTATGCAGAAGATCTAACTTATAATGGTGCTTCTAACAAATATGTAGACTTATCTATCAATACATTTAAGCACCGAAATACATCTAGATTGCTACGTAGCTTCCTATGACCTGATCAATTGATAGCCTTTCACGAGGTTATATAGCCCCCAACCAAAAGCTCCAAGGACAAGACCATAAAAAACAAATGGAACAATAGGATTTTTATACAAAAAAGATCTAACTTTTTTTTGAATATTTTCTTTATCAAGCACAGGCATCTTTAACTCAACCGGTTTATCTCTTGGAGGGAGCCCCAATTCTTTTCTCCTTTTGGCTTCTCCCATAAAAAAAAGGACGTAATACTCTAAAGATAAATCGAAGTTTGGATTTGGCTTAAAAGATTTAGAGGGTTTAATAAAAAAACATTCACTGAGCATGATGGAAAAAGTAGACAAAAATAATATGAGACTGCCTGGGAATCCTTAAAGATTGCGTGCATGGGATTAAAGAAGAGTTAGTTCGTCAAAAGATGTAATGGCGAAGATGCTTAGAGAACTTGTTAAAAAAGTAGAAAGCGAAGAAAAAAAATAGACCTTAATGAATTTTTCAAGTTAATGAGATAGCTCTGCTAGCTAGCAACTACTGGCTCAGGTCTAAGAAGAAAAAGCCTCCCGAAAAAGAGTTTTTTTTTGGGAATATTTTTTACTGTTACTGACATGAATTGAGAATCTCTCCAACAGCCGCAAAAACCGACCTTATTTCTACATTATTCACACATGAAGGTAGTGAAGGTAAGTGAAGATCTCTAAGTCCACCAATTTTTAAATATCAAATTTGATATAGGCAAAATACATTATGTGAATACTTTTGAAGTAGAGCACATAGTTAATTCTAGAAAAGGATAATTAAATAAATTGTGAACGAATGGGAAAGGAATTCAATCATCAAGCAATTGATAGAAATTTAGCGTAAACAATTTCGGAAATAGCCAATGAGAAGAAACATAGAAGCTTTAGAGGGAAGCAATGTATCAATAGTTTATCTCAATGGTAAAAAAGAATTATCTGAGCTTTTACATAGATAATCAATCGCACACACTAAAGTTATAAAATTTGAATAAAAGAATTTTTAGTTTCAAATCATGCAATATCTTTTTAGTCTTACTCTTTCTGAAATGGGAATAAGCCCTCTGTTACTCATCATAATAATTTCGTTTAGTATTTTATTTATCGTGGCCTTTGGTCTGAGTTCAAGGAATATGGATAGTGATGGAATTATGAATTGGATGATGAAAAAGCCTGAAGACTGGATCGGGAATAAAAAGTCTTAAATCATCTCATTCAAGTTGAAAGGTAATAATTAGAACCCTCTTGATTTAAATATTCTCAATATCTCCAAAGACCGCAATTGTAAATGAAGGGATGCTAGAAGAATAAATAAGTTCCCCCCTTGATACACCGCTGCATTATTATTTCGTTGTAATCATCTAAAGTGATAAACTCCGACATAGCTGTGGCTAAATAAGAAGCTAAAGGCAATTAAAGAATGTCTAATTTAAATGACTCATTTAATGAAACATAAAATTGAATTACTAAAAAAATAAATACCAAATGATGAAACAAATAGGAATATGATTTTTAATTGATTCATTAGCTTATCTAATAGAAATTCTGCCCTTCTACTTTTTACCCTTACTCTTTTCTCGAGAAAGATCGTCATTTTGAAGCGTTGTATTTATTAAATCTTGATAGTCTCCACCTGCTGAGGCAAGGCCAAACATTACGACAAAACCTAATCCCCAATTATTTTGCATTAAAGCATTCCCTTTTTGAATTAAATAAAGAGAATAGAGAATATCATCATATCCATTAGCATTACAAATTTCACAACAAAAATGCTCCTTAAAGAAGTAGATACTGCAAAAGAAATCAATTTTAAATTGCAAACAACTTCTTAGCAATTTGAGAAGTTACTAAATAAATTCTTGAGGTTTTTCTCTAAGTATACGAAGAAGTTTATTAAATTAATGTTTTTAAATTCCATGATGAATCGTCAACAACCTTATCTTTAATTTCTTCTCTAGATGAAAATATTACCCATTCAAATTCTTCAATGATAAGAAATAAAAAGATAAAGGCCAAAATTGAATTAACTATAATAAATCTTAGTGCTTCAAGTAAAGTCTTAAGATCAAAAATACTTCTATCGCTATAGCTGTATGACGTTGCAAAGGTCATCCTATAAGAATCATCATAAGTTATAAATTAAGAATAAGAACTTCTTGTTACAAGTCAAGAGAAAACATACCAACTTAAAACACTGCGATTCTTTACTAACAAGTTTGATCAAAGAATATAAAAGAATTCCTTAAGGAATGAACAGAGGTTAAAACAACTACTCCTAATCTAATGGAAGTAAATTGCTTTCTTTACGATCCACAAGAGTGGCTTCAGTAGCAGCTATCCAAGCTCTGCGAAAAGCATCGCTTCTATCTTTAGCTCCAAAGCAATCAGAAATACTAGAAGATACTACGCAGTCAGTAAGCTTGGTCATCATATTTAAGTTTGCATGAGTGACAATTTCTTCGTAAACCGACAACGAATGTAGTGCAAAAGGCATTCTTGGTTAACAAAGTACACTAAATGTAGCGGTCTGAGCGGAAAATACTATTCAGCTTTACATGATGAATCAGGGATTACTAACAGTTATCCGAGTCGACGGAAACAAAAACCTTCATTTAGTTATTAGCATCAGGGATGTGATCCGATAAAAAAGAGAATCAGCCCCCCAGATTGAAAATCGATCAAATTTAGCCTGCTGATCTTAATCACCCAAATCACCTCAAATCCCAATCAGAATAATTAATTCGTTTCAAGTAATCTAATGATTATTAATTGTAACCAATACGGCAACCAATTTGAATTAAACCTCGATCTAATAGTCTACCAAGTTTCAAAGCTGTAGCTTCTTCAACTCGAGAAAAATGAGGTTGATTTGATGTCACCCAATTCATCTCATCTGAAGTGATAACTCCAGTTGAAATCGATTTAAGAAAAAGCAATCCAAGATTCATAAAAATTGTTCGAAAGAATTAAGAGTCAAGCCTCAATTTGAATACCGATGCTTGAACATATGTGAGCCAAAAAGCTGAGATCCGTCTCCCATAACAGAAACCTTAGGAAGGACTCGGGAAATTTCAAATTCTCATAACGCTATATATAGATTTATTTAACAAAACTTTATCGATAGGTTCTAGATATGGTGGGGCTTTCTTTATTGAAAAATAAGGGTAAAAGTGAATTCTCAATCTCCTAGGCCAGCAGGACATCATCATCCCTAGGGGGCTTTTTTTAATTATAAAGAGTTGCAATTGAAAGATTTAAGCAATAATTTTTTCAGATCTTCTTTGGATAACTCTTTATCGCCAAATGAATGTAATTCTTACTGTCAGTATCCAAATACCGATCATTGGATTCCTCTTCGTTATTATTGCTACTAAATAGGGACTTGCCGTTGGATGCATAACTTATCTAGAAATAGCAGTTTTATATGGACATACGGAATAATCACCATCACACTTCTCAGAATTATCAAATACCAGACTTCAAATTAAATCAGTATTTTTCTTAAGTATGCGATCAGCACTCATACAACATAACTACATAAATCATCGTTTATTACTTACAACAGAAGCTGTTGACTCTAAAACAATTTTTAATAGATATAGAACTGATAGGAGATAGAGGGATATTACAACTATTTATAATATCTAAACGACAACAATTAGATAGTTGTCTATATATAAATAAATACTTTTTCTATAAATGGCAAAAACATTTCGTGTTGATGCAGGATTTGATAACCCTGATGTAAGCCGGACATTTTTGTGGATTCAGTTTGGGGTCTTTACTGGGTTAAATGTCCTTTTCTTAATTATTTTCCTTCTCTATAAATTAAACCCTGCTTTTCACAGCTTAATAACGGGCAGAGCTATTTAGCTTCTCTACCTATAGTGATTCTAGTGTTGCAAGTAAATTAAAGAATCAAACAAAAGTTCAAACTCGTAAGGGGGGCAGAAAAATTGCAGATATAGCAATTTCTTATAAGTAGGATGAAAATTTTTTACTCATAACTTGTTTTCATTATCCTCTCTTCACGAACTAATTCTTAATTCACTTTAGGAATTACCTCAGGGGCCGTAAGCACAGTCCAAAACAGAATAGTTATGGGACATCAGGCAAGCTAAGCTAGAACAGAAAAGTATTTGATCGAGTTGAGTTTCTTTTTCATATTTAATTGACCCTCGCATTGCGCTTGGCATACAAATAGGACGTACCGAATGGGATAGATCTTAGATAACTTTGATGATGTACTTCTGTGGTTTGACTCATAGCCGAGACGATCTTAGTCAGAAAACATCAGCTGCATGAGAAGCCTGGAAAATGAACTCAAACAGTGGCGAAGAGAACTTGAACTGAAAGAGATTGATGAGGTTATAAAAATTTGCGAAAGACAGGTTTTCAGGATTAAAGATCAGATAAATAAGAAAGGGTATTACCCAGAGAACTTAAGCTGCCAGGTATACAAGAAAGTCTTTATTTGTTTGATAATATTATCCAATGAGTGTTAATCAAGGAAAAGTTCTAGTAACTGGTGCTTCAGGGTATATTGCTCTGCATTGCATTTTAGAATTATTAAATAATGGATATGAAGTAAAAGGATCTCTAAGAGATCTAAATCGTGAAGATCAAGTAAGAAAATCGTTAAGTACAAAAACCCGCAATAACAATCTTGAATTTTGTAAATTGGATTTACTTAATGATGAAGGCTGGGACGATGCGGCCTCTGGTTGTGATTATCTTTTGCATATTGCTTCACCGTGCTTTGTCGAAGAGCCAAAGGATGAAAATGAGCTAATTACCCCTGCATTAGAAGGAACATTAAGGGCACTAAAAGCTGCGCACAAATCAAAAATTAAAAAGGTAGTCCTAACTTCATCAATGGGTGCAATAGCTTACGGACATAACAAGAATTACTGCAACACTAATGATTGGACTGATACGTCAAAGGATGTAGGTGCATATATAAAAAGCAAGACAATAGCTGAAAAAGCAGCTTGGAATTTTGTTGACAACCAAACCGACGATTCATTTTCAATGACTACTATTCATCCTGGAATGGTTTTTGGACCATTACTTAGCAATGATATAGAAGGTATATCAGCGAGTCTAATTACAAAAATGATTACGGGTAAATTCCCAGCTTTGCCAGATATTTATTTCACGGTGGTTGATGTAAGAGATGTAGCGAAGCTACATGTTCAGTCATTAACGAATCAACATAGTGATCATAAAAGAATAATTGCAACGTCTCAAAAAGGTATTCCATTCTTAAAAATTTCAGAAATTTTAAGAGAACTTGGATTTAATAAATCTCCAAAGAGGTTGGTCCCTAATCAAGTAATAAATTCTTTAGCAATGTTCAATAGAGATATGAAAAGCACTTCCTCTATGATTAAAAGAGGTCGATATGGAGCAGATATATCTGAAACCATTTCAATTTTCGATTGGGAGCCAACCTCCTTTAAAAAAACATTAGAGGATATGACAGTTTCTTTAAAGACAATTTTAAATTAAAACTTTTTATATGAATTCTTTCTTTAGGGAGACAAATGAATAAAAAGGGGGGACTTTGTCGCCTCATGATCCGCCCTCATCTACAGACAATATTTACTAAGCAGTAACTTTATATTTCTCCTTCTTGGCTAGAGCAAAAGTTTTGTCTTCTCATGAAGTTCATACTAACGTTCATCAATCACCTTGACTCGAGTTTGACAACTCTTTTCAATCTCTTAATAGAAGACTAGATATTTTCGAGCTCTTCTTCACTTTGGTTATGCTTGATTTCTTCTAGCTGACTATCAGAGACAAGAAACTGTCCTCATAGGACAGAAGAAAGAATCATCGAATACTATGTGAAACACAAAGGAATATATTACATTCATTTCGAAGGACATATCTACTTTGACTCGACTATATGGAAGTTAAAATGTTATAAACCGAATTGATAATAACTGCTTATTGTTGTTATTCATTTTTATTGTTTACTAGAAATTTTAATTCTATTACTACTTTCTCAATTACTTCCTGCCATTTATTCAACTCTTTCTGTCTAAAAAGTTTCATAGATGGATACCAAAAAGTTCTTTCGCCATGTGTACCCCATCGCCAATCAGGAATTTTATGAAGTAGGAGCCATGTCTCTTTGCCCATACCTCCAGATAAATGAGCTACTGAAGTATCAGAAGTTATAACATAATCACAGTTCGCTATGATTGCTGCTGTCTCAAGGAAATCCCAGTTATTATTAATTTGATGTTGACAACTTACGAATTTATTTTTAAAAGAACAATTTTCTAATTGTTCTGAACCATAACCTTTTTGTAACGATACTAATCTAATATTATTGATTTTAGCTAAAGGTGATAATAGCTCTAACTTAAATGAACGACCTTTAAGATTATTTTTTTCTGTATCTTTATTTCCTTGCCAGTTGATACCAATAATAGTCATATTTTCATGTCTTAGTTTTTTTTTCCATTTATTCAATAATTTTGGAGTCGTTTTTATATAAGGCGATTTAATAAGAGCATTCTTTTGATTAATCTCAAGATATTTTGGGAGGGATAATAATGGAAGCCATTGACCTTCATGGATTGATTCTACTTGTTCTGCTAAAAGTGGATTTCTATCTATCTTTGATACTGTAATAAGATTATGTAATTCCTTTTGTGCACAGAAATTTACTTTAATACCATTAGTTTTAAGATAAAGAATATACCTCATAAATTGTAGAGTATCTCCTAAACCCTGCTCACTAACTAATAATAATGATTGACCATATAATTTACCTCCATCCCACTTCTTTATCATTGGTTTTGCATGAGGCGTTGAAGGTTGTTTTTTGGAAAAACGATATTCATATTCTTCCCACCCTTGCTTATAGTTACCAATTAAGAGTAATGAATTTCCTAAATTATAATGAGCTTCGGGAAATCTATCTTTTAATTCTATAGCTTTTTTATAGTATTTAATAGCAACATTGATATTACCTTTTTCCAGAAATATATGACCAAAATTATTATAAGCTTCGGCAAAATTTGGCTTATACTTTAGAGCCAAGGTATAGAATCTAATTGAATTTTGAATATCATTATTATCTTTATATATATTCGCCAAATTCAAATAAGCTTCACTAAAATTAGTTCTAACTTTGATTGCTTTTTTGCAAGCAGTAATTGCATTAATAAGATCGCCTACCAAATGTAATGCATTACCAAGGTTGTTATAAGCTTCTGCATAAATTGGATTTATTTCAATTGCTTTTCTATAAGATTTAATTGCTTTATTGTTTTCACCTTGTTGAAGAAATGTATTACCTAAATTATTGTAGGCCTCAGGAAAATTATTATTTAATTTTATAGCCTCCTGAAAGGAATAAATAGCGTTACCCAAATTACCATTTTCTTGAAGTATAGTTCCTAAATTAAAATGATATGCTGGGGAATCAGGTTTGATAGTAATTGCATTATTGTACGAATTAATTGAATTAATAATATCTCCCTTTTTATAGAAAGTATTTCCAAGATTAAAATGAGCTTCAGAAAGTTTAGGTTTGATTTCTAAAGCACTTCTATAGGATTTAATAGCTTTATCAAAATCACCATCTTTTTGATAAGTATTACCTAGATTGTAATGGGCTTCAGCAAAATCAGGCTTGATAATCAATGCATTTTTGTATGACTTGATAGCATCGTGAAGTTTTCCTTGACTTTGTAGAGCATTCCCAAGATTATTATGTGCTTCTAAATATTTAGGATTGAGTGTAAGTGCTTTTCTAAGAAGTCTTACAACTTCTTTTTTGTTTCCATCTATTCCTGAGATAAAGGCAAGATTTGCGTAGACAAATGGGTCATTAGACTTTTGTTGAATAAGAGTTTTATAAATCTTAGCGGCTTCTTTAAAATTCCTATTTTTAACAAATTCAAAGGCCTTGATAGTGAGCTCATTATTTTTAATCGTATTTTTCTTATCTTCTTTTTTTATTTCCGTTTCAAAAGAGGTTTTGGTTTGATCGTCATCCAATAGATTTAATTTATTAATTAATCGAACGGTCTCTTCTATTATTTTCTCATGAATATCTACTTTCTTTTTCAGTTCTATTTCTTCAATAGAAAAAGGCACTGGAAATGTTGTTGTTAAGTGGTTTTTCTTTTTAGGCAATCAGTAATCCTCCTTAATGATTTTTATCCATCTCAATTCTATGTTTTTAATAATGCTTAACTAAATTAATTTTACTGTTGAAACAGATTTTTCTTTTCCAAAGTTAAAAGGAAGAATTTAAGCAAAGGGACAAAAACTCTACAAACTGCTCCCCCTAGCCCTGAGCTCGATCCGCAAAAGTGTTTAGTAGTCGTTACTCGCTCTAGCGAGGATAGGGACAGCTATGCAGTACAGCCCCCAACTCTGATTGATAGTGCTTCCGCAAAATACCACTAATGTAAAAATCATTAAAGACAATTTTTTTATTCATTACTCCGTTTATGTAGCTTTTTTTAGTCCTTTTTTCTTGAGTTTACTCGTAAAAAAAAGAAGCCTTTTTGATTATTCGATATTCACTAATTATTTCACTAACTTCCTCACGATAATTCCAACGGTTTTCCAGAATCCACATTCCTATCTGAAAGAGTGGGGTGCCTGGATCTCGTTAACCACCTATGAATGTGAGAACTTTTCCTATTTGTTCCACAATTTTGGTAAATTCTAAGTTCCAAAGCACTCGCACAAACAAGGCCATACCTAGATTTATGGTGCTATGGGGTCTTCATGGATATATCTTTGGTCTAATTAGGATTAACATTGTGGGTTTGCACACTATTATAAGTACTTCCTATGTATGTTTAAAAACTCTTATATTCCTTAAGTAAATATAGGATTTAAGTCAATTTATTTTTAGAAACTTAAAATTGGAAATATTAGTTTTTTATTAATTTTAAATCTTTATAGAGTTTATTGGTGATTGACAACAAAATTTTATCGATATATTTATTTTTTTTCTTACAAATTTTCACTTTAAATGCCCACGGAGAATCGAGAAAAGTTGATGAAATAATAAATTCGAAGGATAAAATAGAAAAAAATTATTTTCCTACTACAAGTATTAAAGGTAATTTATTTTTTACATTAGGAGCACTAAAGGGGTCTAATACAAGTGAGTCATTACACTTCACATATAAGAATAAGATTAAATTAAATACTAGTTTCAAAGGGACAGATAATTTATTGACGATTATTGAATCAGGCAATGCATCAGAGAGTCCCTTGAAGCTTGATTTACAAAGTCAAAAAGGGGATAACCTTAAAATTACAACTCTTTTGTATAGATTTAAATTGGATTATCAATATGAAGCAATAATTGGAGCAAGGATGTTTGGATACCATGGTTTAGCAGGAAAATCTACGTCTTACAATGAGAGGATTGCAATATTAGATGGAACTAATTACACTACATCATCCGGAAATGGTCCTGGTATTGGGATTTCTATTAGAAAAAAAAATGGATTTAATAAGTCTTTTAAAATTGCATCAAATAGCTCTCAAATAGACAATCAAACGATACACTTTATTAGTCAAGTTGGTCTAACAAAGAAAGATTTCGGGGGAACCATAACAGCCAATTTGAATAATAATTTTAATGCTTATGGTCTAGCAACTTTCTATGAACCAAAGAACTTTCCTTCAATAAATGTATCTATTGAATATAAAGATGATGATTCAAGTAAAACAACAAAGAATTGGATTATTGCATTACAACAAAATCTAAAAAATAAAAAAGTTGGTATCGCAGTTGGCACTTACAATGCAGATAAAAAGATAGGTTATGAGGGTTGGAGTGAGATAAATATTTCAGATAGATTAAAAATTATTCCAGTTATATTTCTAAGAGAGAATAATCAGGAAAATCCAGAATTGGGTTTCTCAATCAATACTAAATTTAGTTACTGACTGTAACTAAATTTAATTCATAACTTTTTAAACAACTTTATTTTCTCTTAAGAGGACATTGAGAAATATATTTTGGGCACTCTACTATTTCGAACTAATATAGCAAAAACAATAAAAAAATACCTTAAAAAAGGCATTAATGCCGATAGCATCAAAAGAGAGTATTGGTTTTTAATAGACAAAAGCAGCCAATTCAGTGGGATGAAAAAGCTCTTTTCGTTTGTTTTTAGTCTTCTATTATTTTTCAGTCCTTTAACAATACAAGCAGAAGAGATTGATATAATTCCGCAAGATGAAATATCTGAAGCACCTGCCCTTGAGCCAATAACGGAAAAGCAACTAAATGATTTATTTGGAGAGGAAATGTATATAGGAGAAACAGATTGGCGTGGCAACAAGGTTTCAACTAAAAGGGATTACAGCAAGAAAAAGAAAAACAAACATGAGAGCCCTAGCTAAACAAAGCATCAAGATTAGAGAAGTTTTTATGCTGACTTTAATTTGATGGCGTAATACAAAAGCATCATCAAGCCAGCTCGGGGGACGGTTTTCAAAATCCTGTCCTCTCTTCGCTAATTCATTAATAGTTCATTAGGTCTGTCCTTTTTTTGATAACTTGCAGGCGGAATGTTCATTCTTTTCCCTTCAAAAATCATCCTCACACAATTTTTAACCCTCCATTAAATGAGGGTTCTTTTTTACCTTTTCTTTAAGCCATAGACTACCGTCTAGCAGTAGTAGGAGAAACATCTCAGAAACATTCGCTTTGCACTACATCACTGCTATATCTCAACTAATTAAATTTTTATAAGTTTAGGTTTTGGAAAATGTTTACTGCATATCACGCAATCATGTTCGCTATTTTATTGATAGGTGGGGCTGGAGTTATCTTACAAGCTTCCTCTGGAGATAAATCCTTAGCAAATAATCCAATTCCAGTTAAGGCTACTGAATCAAAATTCGACTTAAACACTTACTAGGTCAACAGTCGATTTATGTTGGGGTCCCCCCCCCCACCTTATATGGATCAAGAAACTACTTCAACTACAACAGTCTTAGAGCCAAAGACAACAAAAAGAAAATATCCAGAAGCAAGGATAATAGTTCTTGATGATAATTTTAATACGTTTGAACATGTAGCAAATTGTCTTGTGGCAATCATTCCAGGAATGAGTGAAGAAAGATCATGGGACCTTGCAATCGCAGTAGATAGGGAAGGTTTAGCAGAAGTATGGAGAGGTCCCCTTGAACAAGCAGAGCTATATCATCAGCAACTAATCAGCAAAGGGTTAACAATGGCACCAATTGAAAAAACATAAAGTTTCTCGTCCATATAGAAATTCTCAGAAAAAGAATAAAAAATTGAGTTCTTTTATTCTTTTTCTTCTTGCAGCTCAAGCTGATGATGTTGAGACAATGCCTCAAGAGGAAATAGTTGAAGCACCTTTTCCTAATCCAATGTCAGATGAGGCAATTTGATATTTATAAGGTGAGGTCATGTATTAGAGCACTCTTAGTTGATAAGGCAACAAAGCTTCTACCAAACTTAATTACGAAATGAAAAAGAAAAAAATATAGTTGGCAATATTTGCAGTTTTAGTTCTCATTGGAATTGCCCTGTCTTGGGGCTCACGAAGCTGGGGAGTTTTTAATCAGATTCTTGGCTATGGGCTGATTTTTAGCCGCAATTCCTTTAGGACTGAAATTTGCATCGGTGGCGTGTTTAAACCCAATAGCAGTTTTCTTGATTTACCTAGCTGTCTTTAGATTGTTTATTTTTTTATTTAAAGGAGGAACTGTTAAATATCCAAAACTCTTTAGGGTAATTTTAATAGTAATTGATTTTTGAATGCCTAGTCCTTTATTTGCACTACCACTCAATATGGGAATAGGTACTTGGATTGTGACAATTGTTGCTGGTTTAAGTTTTATCGTGATGTTTGGGATCGCTTCTGCCTTTGGCGACTTCCAAGGTTTGATTAATACAACATTAGAAAACGATTCAAATGCTAGAGAAAGCAGGAAGAACAAAAATAAATAAAAATTGACGTTTGTCAGCACCAGTTGTTGAGATGGCTCATTTGCTATCAACTAATATACTTTCTTCCATAGGAGTTGAGCTTATATAGGATTTTAAATTTGCTCTTAGATTTTCCTAAAGTTTATTTAAAATATTTTCCTTAGGTTTAATTGGCTCAAACTTAATCCTTTTGATTTGATCTTTTTCCCAAACCCAGTAAACAGGATTTTTCTTTTGAGCTTCTTGCAGATCTTTTCTGTCTCTTAAACTAACTGGTATAAATTCATTTTCAGGATTGAATTTTTCATCTCTTACGGCTTGGTTTAGAACAATGCTTCCTTCTTTATTAGAGATTGATCGATGATATGTTCCGACAGGAATTTGAAGTGCGCCCATTGCACGATTTAAATAAATAATGTGATGTGGTTCATCCCATTCAGGATTGATCAAAGTAAAAACACGACTACCTTCAATGACTAAATTGTGATCAATTTGATGTCGATGTACGTAATACTGTTCAAAATCTCCATCATCTGGTGGTGAGATTGCATTGCCGTGATGAATGACGACATCAGAGCCATTGGATCCTATGACTCCTGCATCGAAGAATGATACTTGAGGTGTCTCACGGAAAACATGAGTAGGAACAAAATTTAAACGCATTTCAAATCCTCCTTTACTGTTGTGTTCAAGGTCAGTCGAAAACGAAATCAAACCTATCCCTGTAGAGGAATTTAAATAATTGATCTAAGAATCGATTTTCAGTTGCTTTTCTTTTATTAGTTTTAATCCTGCAAAGGTCGCAGTTTTCCTTTTTAGGGATGGTGAAGGGTGTGAATAGTCTCATAAGACCTCCTTCTTTTACACCTTTGGTCTACTCCTCCTATTTATGTAAAGGGAGTAGGAAAGCACTACAAAGTTTTCCTTTAACCGAACCTAAACTTTGCGAAAGTTAACTAAATTTGCTTACACCTGTAGTAGCAATCTAAAGACTCCATTCATCTGAGACGGAGAAATACTTATTACCCAGCTATAAAGATCTTTTAGTTGTACTTTTTGTAAGGTAGATCATTGATTTTTATCGGTTTCAATAAGAAGCAAGTCTTTTTCTAGAGGATTTTCATCAATGTTATCTCCATCTCTATAAACGTACAGTTATTCTCCTCCAATATATTTGACCTGAAAGACTCAATTTTTTTGCTATTGCTTGAGATTGATAAATAAGTTTTCATATGGATAATTCTTAAAAATGAACCCTTTATTCCTAACCAGGAGGAGGTTAATAATGAAAGTTGAGGTTTCTTGTTTCATTGGAGGGATGGATATCAAAGAAATTGTTCATGTAGATAAATTTGAAGATGCCGAAAAAGCAGCAAAGTCTAGAAATGAATTTTGCACACAAGTCAACCGAAAAGTATTGATGGAATAAATGAAAAGTGGAGGATTAGGAAGCATCATCATTGATTTGACGTTCTATTAATTGCCAAGCGTCCGATTGAAGCTCATGCCATGTTTCTAGTGCATTTTTATATTCCAATCTTCTTGTATTTATCAATTTGGTAGGTATTCCTTCTTCTGTATAGTGCCAAAGTTGAGTCATCACGCTTGGATAACTCATGAGTGATTTCGGATCACGAATAAAAAACATACATAAGTCTGTGCTCGGAGAGCCTAGCCAGGCTGTCGGAATTGGCAATGATTCTCTGATTATTGATGCATATAATTGAAGTCTGATTGAAAATTCAATTCCTTTAGAGATTCTGATAATAAAAGTCAAGCAAGGGAATACGAATTAGAGATAAAAAATTATCTTTACAATAGTACTTTCATTGCTAGTAGGTGTAGCGTAAAATCAGATAAAGCCAAATCACTTTTTCTAAGAGTAAATTAAAAAAAGCAAGAATTAAGTCAATGTCTAATTGATTTGAATTGAAAAACTATTTCATAGTATTTCTAGAATTGACAAGTTAATAGCCCCAAGAAAGTTAATTATTTATGCCCTAAATCGACTATACCCTTATGTGAATTGGAGAATATGGATTCAGTTGCTTTTCTTTTATTGGTTTTGATCCTGCAAAGATCGCAATTTGCTTTTTGAGAAATGGTGAAAGGATTGAAGAGTTTAATAAGAACTCCTTGCTAAACCTTTGGCATACTCCTCTTATTAGTAAGAAGAGAGTAGGAAAGCCCTACCTCAACCGAACGTCAGTTTTAAAGAAATCCTTTTTTAAATACTTTTAGCGAGAGCGAGTAACTTCTACTAAAGACATGTTGCGTTAAAGCTCAAGTCAGAGAAGGGGACAGTAGGTGCAATCCTGTCCCTTTGCTCGCAATTTTATTAAAGGTAGTCCTCCGCTTTCCTTGATAAAAAATCTAAGCTCTGAATTTCCTACTATATACCGGGCATAACCATTTCACTTCGAGTCTCCAATAGGAGCTTTAAGTAACTATTAAATTAGAAAACCACCTCTTAAAAAAGGGGGTTTTCTCTTACGAAGCTCAAAATATACAAAATACAGAACCTTACGAGGCAAATATCCTCGATTAAGGCCTAAAGCTGTTAGTTTGCTTTCTTCGTTATTATCCAACGTTGGATGAACTTAGAGAAACAACACGCCAAACTTTTAAAACTTCAAGCTAAAGCGGATGCATGTACATCAAGAAAAGAGGCTCTAAAAATCTTAAAAAAGTCTGACAAAGCTATGCATAAACTTTCTAGGACATAGACGATCGACTAACAGTTGTAAGGCTAACTCCAGAGATTTCTGGAATCTTGCATCAGCCCAGCCATAACTTCTGTAACTTTTAATTCTTGTTTTTACAGACGAACATCTCATCCATTTTTTCAGTTAGAGCAAAATAGCCAATCGCACCAAGAAATAGTCCAAAAGCAATCAGGTTGGGAACTAAACCACCTATTTTTTGAGCTTTAGCAAAAACAATCATTTTTATTGGTGATTAGGAACTTTTTCTCCTCGTCTAACTTTTGCTTTTCTGGTTTGATCGAAATAAATAATTACCCCACAAAAAAATGCTAATCCAATCAAGTTAGGAATAATCCCACCTATCATTTCAAATTGATCAAAAAACTCCATTTGTATTCTTATCGACTCAAATTTGTCATGTATAGATTAGAGACTTAAAAAAACAATTGCTTAGTCATGCTCTTTTTCTTCTTTATTGAATTTGAACCAACCGTCTTCTTTCATTCCTCTTCTAATAGCAGTAACAAGTGCTCCAAGAAAAAAAGAGCCTACTCCAGCAAAAATTACCAGAGTTAATAAAGGCTTAACTCCTGTTACAGCTGTACTTTGAAGGGCCGGGTCTAACGGATCCATTAAAACTTTATTTTATAAGTAGTCATAGACTTTGCATGTTGACGAAGTTGGGTGGATTTCACATTCTTCTTTTCAAAAAACCTCTCTAGTTTCAGCAGGGATTTCGTAATTGAAATCATGCATGACACGAATATCACTCAACGCATATTTGATGAAAGAGAAGGGAGTTTTTAGTCTTCACAAACTATCTATTCGAATAACTATGTTCTACTTGATTCCTTGTAATTTCAACACCTCGGCTTTTACTCAAGTACTACTTCCTAATTATTCGATAGGAAACAAAAAGGGCTGACCAAAGTAAGCCCCCATGTTTTTGATAGAAATCAGCACGTAATCAAATATTCAAGTTAAGAAACAATTGCTGCAACTCTTCGCGAGCTTTTTTTGCTATCCTCAAAAATTGAAGTTTTGTAAGAAGTAAATACTCCTTTCTTAAATGTTGCAAGTTGAGCTCTGTGAAGTCTTTCTTTTTTTAAGACTCTTTTTTTTGTTAGTACTAGGTTGTTCATGAAATAGATTAATTACTGGAAATCCCGTTCCCTACTTCCATTTAATGCACTCCACATAGATGAAACGAACTTTTATTTAAGTTAACAAGCCAACCTCAACAACTGAAATGAAATTCAAGTACGGTTTCTTAGAAAGTAATCAGTAAAACTTTCCTTACCCCCTACGAACTGGTTAGTCCTATCTATCCGAACATCAGTATTGTAAAAGTCCTTATATCTCATATGCGTTGATGACCAGTATGTTCAGCCCCTGTTTACTGAAAAGCTTTCCTCTATCTGCCAAAACTTCAATTAATAATTCCTCAGCAGCTAAGTTTCTGGCTCTTTTCTGCATACCTGCGCTTATCCTTGCATAAGGCTCTATGGATGTAGCAACATAAGTAATAGCCTAAACATATAGGGAATTAACAAAGCAACAATTAAAGCAGGCTTGTCTATTCCTGCTGGATTGTTTATTGGCTTTTCAAGAATCATTATTAGTAGCAAACTCACTCGAAGTGGAAAAAATGTACTTGAAGCCGCCAGAACTTTTTGTAATTTGCTTGTAGAACTTCCAAAGGATTGGCAAACCGTTTCTGAAGATCAGTTGAAAGAGGAGGTAGATTCCGTAGGCCGGTTTTTCAAGAACTAAATCTCAAGCTTTGGCTGGAGGGCACCTAAGAAAGAAAAATGCAAATGGAGCTGGCTTGTCTTTGTTGTTATGAAATTTTAAATTCAAGTAAAAATGTATGAAATGTTCTATGCAAGAATGCACAAATGATTAGCGAGGTGCTAATTCCTTATACATTTAGGCATCGTTATGCAAAGGTTTCTCCTGCTGCTGGTATTCCACTAACTAGCATCATCACTGCTATGGGTCAGACCACAGAAGTGGGTCATCAAAGTTATGCAAGATTCATCCCAGACCATAAGGCTGATCTGTATGTCAAAAGAAATACGAGGGTTGCATAAATATGGAAAAGAAACTCAACTCACTAAAATACTTTGCTCCTCTAGTTCAGATAGTCCTATGCCCTGTAACTATTCTGTTTTTATGGACCTTGTTTACAGGTCCTGAATCAATACCTGTTGTTAAAGAAGAATTAGTTCCTAAAGAATAGACAAACGCCTAATACTTACATCTCATAAAAAGTGACATGATATACGTATGAAAAATTTAATTAGATATGCCCTAGCATTTTTATTTTTCTTTATTGCTCTTTCATTCAAAGTTTATGCTTCTGAAAATAAATCTATTCTAGATGAATCTCAGATAACAATTATAAACAAATACACAGAGAGATTTTGCAGTGCTAAAGCCGATCATTATTTTGAGGGATTAGAAAATGAGAAGACTCTTAAATATTCATATTTTAAATATATAGGTTTGGAGAGTGAAGAGCTATATTCCAAAATTATCTACCAACACTTAATTAATAAAATAAGAGACAAGTGCACTATCACAAATGAAGAAGAAAGAGAAATAAAAGAATTTTTCCTAAAACCTAAATAGTCAGAAAAGAAAATCTCTAACAACTCGTTTCTTAGTTATTGAAGAAATAATTATATTTTTATTGCATTTAATCAAGTAGACAAAATAGATATGAGCAAAGTGTTTCTACACCAGATTGATGCCACCATTTACCGCACTAATTAGATAAATTGTATTGAAGACTCTCTTCTAATTTATTTTGACTAAAGCGAAGCTCACATTACTTTTTGATGGTGGTTGTCCTCTTTGCTTAAGAGAGGTAAAATTTCTACGCTCTAGAGATACGCATGAAAATATTAGTTTTATAGATATTGATTCCTCCAATTATCAACCAGACCTTTATTCAGGAATCAGTTATAAAGATGCGATGGGTCGAATTCATGCGATTAACAAATCAGGTGAAATTCTTAAAGATGTCGCTGTTTTCAGAGAAGCATATCGATTGGTTGGACTGGGGTGGATCTATGCTCCTACAAATTGGCCAATAATAGGTTCATTAATAGATAAAGTTTACAAGATATGGGCACAATGGCGTCTACCTCTCACTAGACGTCCATCTCTAGAGCAACTTTGTAAAGAGAAAGAATTTTGCAAAGGGAATTAGGCGAATATCTTTAGATCGACTATCGTTATTAGCTTCCAAACCAATAAAAAACCTCTCCGTAATGACAGAGAAGAGGCCTTTTTTATTAGATTTTAAAAATCAGGGTTAAACAATTCCTGGAATTATCCAACCTGTTAAGCCGTAGTTAATGACTGCAGCAAAGAAACCCATCATGGCTAGACGGCCATTCATTTGCTCTGCTGTTTTCCAGTAGTTCGTTGCTTTATTCATTACACAAAACCTGGAATGATTTGACCGGTTGTTAGGTATGCGCCAATAAGAGCTAAGCATCCAACAGAGGCAGCTAGACCATTGAGTCGTTCAGCAAAGACTTTGCCTTCTTCTACTCTTGGTGTTTCAGTTGTTTGACTTTTCATTAAACGAAACCAGGTATGATTTGACCGGTTGTGGCATAGGCACCGACTAGAGCGATGCAACCAAATAATGCTGCATAGCCGTTAAGTCTTTCTGCAGTTACCTTTTCAGGATCAATGTTTCTGCTATTGTTGTTGTTGTTTTGAGTAGTCATTAAACGACACCTGGGATAAGTTGACCTGTTGTTAGGTAAATACCTGTTAGTAGAACGAATGCCATCATGGCTGGTCTGCCGATGCTTCTTTCTAGGATTGTTTTGTTAGATGGTTGCATTGTTATGAGTCGTTATCTGGTTTAGAAAATCCCAGGAATGATTTGACCTGTTGTTGCATATGCACCGAACGCTGCAACGAAGCCAAGCATTGCTGCCCAACCGTTAAACTTTTCTGCTTCTGGAGTCATTACTGTAATTGCGTTGATGTGACAAACATAAAGTATTAACTTTGTTGATCAAAGATACGGTCAGGTACGGCTTCTTCTAAAAATCAATAGTAATAAGTCTCAAAAGCCAACCACAGCAGCTCATTAGAGAGATCTTTATCACATGATTAGAACTGTTAATGACTCTAATAAGTATAAATAGCCCGAACTGGTTAGCCCTACTTCAACCGTCCTACAGCACCTGAGACCTCTTTTTTATACTCAAAATATCTTTTATCCAACCAAAAAAAAATTTTTAGTCATGCTTGCAATCAACAAAACTACTGCTGCAAAACTAATCGTTCTCTGGAATCTTCCAGCACTTCTTTTACTAGCTGGGGCTTTCGAAGTTGGTACAACCGTATTTGCTTAATTAACAATGACATCATCTAAAAGCCCCAAAAATTGGTCCGAGTGGAACAATACAAAGCATTTCACTGATTATTCAAGAGACTCAGGTACTGGTAAGTTTGTTCGCTTTACGATTGCTGCCTTGCTATTTATTCCTGTTGGATTCCTTGCTTATATGACTACTATCTAAAAATTAAATGACTTCAACGAACAATACTAGAAATAACAAAAGATTCGGTAAAGTGATTGCCTACGCCATAGCTGCGAAATTATCAATCTTTTCTGTATTTCTTATTTATATGATGAGGGGTTAAATCATGACAATACAAGAAAAAATAAAAGCCGCTGAAGAGAGAATTAAAGAATTAGAAACTCTCATAAAGCATTTTAAAAAGTAAAATTTATCTTTAACTGATAAGTTAATTAATTAAGCAGTATGAAATAATGTTTATATTAGTCAAACTTATCGCGTGTTAAATCATATATTTTGCTTAGCCTTATTTAATAATAGAAGTTTTAGTGAAAATTATTTATAATTTCTCATTAATACTGTTTTTCATATGGACTTCAACACACCTTGTTGTACACTCAACTCCTTCATCATCTAGAGACTAAGATGTGACACAGGCGAAGTACAATTAAATAGCATCTCTTTCTTCTAAATTTTGACTATTAGCAAAAGAGCTAGAAGACATATTTCCCCTTATGTATAAGACTTAAAATATTTAGCATTTATGTTTCACTTATTTATGTTTGGTTAATTTAAATAAATACCTATTTTATACTTCCAATTATTAATTAATAATTCACAAATCTATCTAAATAAGTAAAGCTATGTGATTAGAAAAAAGTAACAATAGAAATCAATACTTGATCCATAGTTAATAGAAAATCTCCTCTTAGCTAATATATTAGGTTACTTTATAGACAAATGATAAGAATATCTAATATAGGTGAATCTTATTAATCAGTCCAAGAAAAGAGAAATCAATAATTGGATAAGAGAGATTTATTTATACCAATAGATTTACTAATTACCATTAGCAAAATTCTGGTGGGTTTACCCATCCGAGATATCTGATTTAAAAGCTAAATTCATTTTGTCAGATTTTTTATCTGATCTTATTTATTGCTCTTACGAGCAAATACTTAACGCTCTTATTCATGACCACCATTCAGCAGCAGCGCTCGTCGTTGCTCAAAGGTTGGCCACAATTCTGCGAGTGGGTTACTTCCACCAACAATCGTATTTATGTCGGTTGGTTCGGTGTATTGATGATCCCTTGCCTTCTTGCGGCAACAACTTGTTTCATCGTTGCATTTATCGCTGCTCCTCCAGTTGATATCGACGGTATCCGTGAGCCAGTAGCTGGTTCATTCATGTATGGAAACAACATCATTTCTGGTGCTGTTGTTCCTTCAAGTAACGCTATCGGCCTTCACTTCTACCCAATCTGGGAAGCAGCAACTCTTGATGAGTGGCTATATAACGGTGGCCCTTACCAACTTGTAATCTTCCACTTCCTTATTGGTATCTCTGCATACATGGGACGTCAGTGGGAGCTTTCATACCGTTTAGGTATGCGCCCATGGATCTGTGTTGCTTACTCAGCTCCTGTATCAGCAGCTTTCGCTGTATTCCTTGTTTACCCATTCGGTCAGGGTTCATTCTCTGATGGTATGCCTCTAGGAATCTCTGGAACATTCAACTTCATGTTCGTTTTCCAGGCTGAGCACAACATCTTGATGCACCCATTCCATATGGCTGGTGTAGCAGGTATGTTCGGTGGTGCTTTGTTCTCTGCAATGCACGGTTCTTTGGTTACTTCATCACTTATCCGTGAGACCACAGGACTTGATTCACAGAACTACGGTTACAAGTTTGGACAAGAAGAAGAGACATACAACATCGTTGCAGCTCATGGCTACTTCGGTCGTTTGATCTTCCAATATGCAAGCTTCAACAACAGCCGTAGCCTTCACTTCTTCTTGGCTTCATGGCCAGTAATTTGTGTTTGGTTGACATCTATGGGCATCTGCACCATGGCTTTCAACTTGAACGGCTTCAACTTCAACCAGTCTGTTGTAGATACTTCAGGCAAGGTTGTACCAACCTGGGGTGACGTACTTAACCGTGCAAACCTTGGTATGGAAGTAATGCATGAGCGTAATGCTCACAACTTCCCACTTGACCTAGCAGCTGCTGAGTCTACATCTGTAGCTCTTGTTGCACCTGCAATCGGTTAAGTCTTTAACTTGATTTTTCTAAAGCCCTCTTTTAGAGGGCTTTTTTTTTGGCTTTTTTTATGCCATCAGTACTATCACTTCTGGTGATTGAGTCTGATTAAATAGCCATAAATGAAAAGCCCATAAAAGTCAGTGCTAACGACGCAAAGATCAGAAGTAGTTCAGAAATTTCATTAGTCTCTGTAGCCAAAAAACAATTCATCTGGTTTTGGTGAAGTCATGGGCATGGAGGAGAAAAGGCATCGTTTAAGAGACCGTGCAATAGAGTGAGATATGCTCTAAAGCTTTCAATTACTTATGGCCTACGTCCAGAAGTAATACGACATGAGCATCTAACAATCAAAAGACTGATAAGAAATATATGTTCTGTACATACTGCAAAAAGACTGGCGGAGATATTACCAGGCCTCGAAGACTATGGCCGGTCAAGCCCGAATGGGAAGAGAAAAAGCAATTATTGGAACTCATTAAGAATAGAGATCCATTATCTCGAATGAAAGGAGGAGGAGGTTTGGTATTTAATAAATCAATTATTAAATGTTAGCGAAAGAAGAATCATTGAGTGATATTTTTATTTTACAAATAGAAGTAAAAAAGCTATTTATTAAAAACAGCTTAATATATCTTCCTCATAGTTTTTCGGACAAAAACTTAGTATATCTACAACCTCATCGGGACTTTTTATATTAGAAGGTAAATATTTACTGTTTTCTTTATAACTTAATGAATAATCTATCAAATCAGAAATAATATTAATATATTCATCTTCACTTGAGGCAATTAAAGAATCAAATTTTGATAATTTATAATAATGTCTCTCAGTATTTTGAGGAAATGTATTTCTAACAAGACAAGGTCCTAATAGGCCAGCAATTGTACAATCTAAGAATCCATTATGGCTACCAAAGGGGTAAGGAGAAGCAGATAAATCACAAGTTGAAAGTGAACCTATATACTCATCATAATTTGTTTTCCTTTTTACAGATATTCTTGAGTAAAACTTTTCTTGAAGAAACATTTCAATTGCATTCCTAATTAATTCGTCACCTCCTGCATCATGAAATATAAACTCTATAGAGTTTAGATACTTTAATGACAGCTGGTGAAGTATTTCTATAAATTCATAGGTTATCTTCATAGGCATTGCTGTTACAGCTATTTTTACCTTATTACTATCTCTTGTTTTGAATATATTCCAATCTTTGCTAATATTAGAAATTTTTGTAATAAGTTTCATAGGGTGAGTTCTATTTAATAATTTATAGTTTGTGTATGGATCCATTTCAGATTTATCAATACCTTCATAAGAAATCACACAATCTATTGTTTTACTAAATGAAGGAGCTGGATGACCTAGTGTTGCAACTTGTTTTTTAGCTAATCTATAGGATGAAGATATTATTGTATTCATTGACATTCCGATTGATAGGTAGAATATTATATCTATATTATGTATAACTAGGAAGTCTTTAAGTTTTAGTATACTTTCATTGGTTGTATTTCCCTCAATAACATAATGAGCATTAAATAGTTTCGAAGCTTTACTATCTATATTATTTTTATCAAAACATATACCTATTAAATTATGTCTTTTAGATAATATATTCAAAATATTAAAGTAGCATCGATACATTGCATGATTTGAATATAGCTGCTCGTGTATTACTAATATAGTTTTAGAAGAATTAGTTTTTAATTTATTATCCTTAATATTTTTCGAAACTTCCTCTAGACATACAAACATTTTAGTTTTCCGAATAAAATTATGTATACTTTCTTTGATATTATGACGATTTTTATCTGTACTATAGCTGCATAAGAAATAGGGTCCAGGTATATTTAGTTTCAATCCTTTTAATTCAGATAGAGAATTAATTTTATCTAATTCATTAGGTAAATTATTAAGTATCCAATCACGGTTTTTTGATGATTCTTTAGATAAGACAGTGAGATCACTCAATAATGATAGGCACAAACTTATAAACAGAGGCTTTTCATTTGATAATAGATTTCCTATCGTTTCAATTTCTATGGTTGAGGATAAACAATAAATTGAGGCTATCTTTAATCTTGAAAGTTTGTCTACAAGTAGATTATTGCCTTCTTTTTTTATATTATTTATTATTTTGAATAGAAAGTAATCTGGATTTTCGTATACGGATGAATAAAACAATGAGGTTATATTTTTTTTTAAATATATAATCTCAATTAGAAATTTATCAGAATCATTATTATTAGATTTAATAGAATTTATAGTATTTACAACTATATTTATTACTCTAGTATAAAGTTTTCTTTTTGCTAAAGAGCTTTTATCATCCTTCATATTATTTAGGTCATAATTAGTAAATCCAGAAATTGAAGAATCTTTTTCGCTATAAGCATTTACTAAATCAACAATAACTTTTAATTCATTGTATGATGTAATTTCTTTGAATGATTTTTTTTCAAGTTCAATTAAATTATATTCTTGCATGATAAAATAGAACTATAACTTACTTTAACATTACACTAGGATTTAAAAGGTATTTTATCAATTGATTTTGAGTTTTCTTTGTAAGGTCTGGATATATTGGAAGACATATGACTCTATCTGATAATTCATTGGATATTGGTAAATTTTCTATTTTAGAACTTTTATTGTTCTTATACATCTCTAAATTACTGATTAATGGGTAAAAGTATTTTCTAATGTTATAACCTTTTAATCTTAATGCCTCGACCAAGTTATCCCTTGATAAGGGATAATTTTTATTTATAATTAATGGAAAATAAGAATTGTTGTAGCCATAATAATTTGTTAAATTGTTTAAGCGAAATAAATTTTGGCCCTTTAAAGCTTCGTTATATCTATCTGCCACTAATCTCCTTTTGTATAGATATTTATCAATATATTTGAGCTGAATAATTCCTATAGCTGATGAAAATTCATTAAGTTTTGCATTTAAACCAATTACCTTTATATTATTTTCATCAACAAAACCAAAGTTTTTATAAATATCTAATTGTTTTTTTAATGTTGAATCTTTTGTTACAACAGCCCCTCCTTCTAAAGTATTGAATACTTTCGTGGCATGAAAACTAAGAATAGATGCATCTCCTGCTTTGAGTAAATTTCTATTTAATATTTTTGATCCAAATGCTTGGGCAGCATCAAATATTAGCTTTAAATTATATTTTTCGGCAATTTTTTCTAATTTTTCAATTTCACACGGATTCCCATAACAGTGAACAGCTAATATTGCAGTGGTTTTAGGAGTGATTTTCTCTTCAATTAATTTATAATTAATGTTAAAATCTTCTTTATTTATATCTATAAATACTGGTTTAAGATCTAACCATTTAATGGCATGTGATGTAGCTACAAATGTATATGGGGTGGTAATAACCTCTCCTTGGATTTCTAAAGTCTTTAATGTCAAAATTAAACCTAAAGTAGCATTTGATACTATGCTTACTTGGCTAACATCTAAGTATTTAGATAATTTCTTTTCAAATTCATTGTGTATGGGCCCCATATTGGTTAAAGTTCTACTTCTCCATATTTTTACTAAGTATGGAAGTATTTCAATAATAGGAGGAAGTGAAGGCCTTGTAATATTAACTTGACTTTCATTAGTATTAAAATATTTCATAGACTACTAATAAAAAAGATCTATTACTCCCTATTTGCATTAAACTATAGCATTAATCTATCTTCCTAAGAAACTTTTAATGAAGATAAATTCATTTATTCAAATATTAATGTATATTACATAATCATTTAATGTCACTCTTAGATATTAAATTTAATCTATTAAATATACTTTATATTTCAAAGATTTGAATATAGCTATTATTGGCTCTGGTGTGATAGGTCTTTCAATTGCGACAGAACTATCTAGATTGTCAGAAAATATAAGGCTAACTATTTTCTCAGATAGTAATTGCAATAGAAGTGCATCAAGAGCTTCGGGGGCAATGATAAATATTGCTAGTGAAGTGGATTTCATTAATAGATCTCATCCACTTACTTATCTTAAATTAGATAGATACATTGAAAATATATCATTATGGAATGATTTATCATATTATCTTTTTAAAGATCGTTATTCTTTGTTAAGAGGGGAAGGTACGGAAGTTAAATGTCGTAAGGACTCATTGAATGAATTAGAATTATTGTCATTCGATAGTATCTTTTCAGCTGCAGAAGAATTTAAAATCAATTGTCAATATCATAATAATGATAATGATGATTCGAAGTCCCTTTTTTTACCTGATGAAAAAAGTGTTGATTCATTATTGCTTTTAGATAGATTGTCTTTTTTATTGAATTCATATGAGAATATAAAATTTGAATCACTTTCAGTATCTTCAGTAAATAATGACAACTTAGGTTGGGAAGTTGTGCTTGTGAATAATAAATCTATTCACTTTGATTATGTTGTTTTATGTGCTGGAAGCTTTTCTGAGAAAATATTAAATAATAGTATTAGCATTGATAATCCTAAAGTTAAATCTTTTTACGGAGTTGGTTCAGCATTGAAACTGTACTCTGAATTACCTTATGTCAAATTACCTAAAATTGGTAGGATTTTACGAACTCCTAATCGGGGAGGAACTTGTGGTATCCATTTCGTTGAAAGAGATAATTCTATCTATATAGGGGCATCAAGTTTTATTAATCCTTATCCAATTACTGGATCTAGATCTTCCAGTGTTTTAAATTTATTTAATGGAGTTAATGACTTTCTGAAGATAGATATTGAGAAACTGTCCTGTGAAGTAATTACTGGCTTTAGACCGGTTACAGGCGACGCATGTCCTTTAATTGGTGAATTACAAAACAATTTTTATTGTATATATGGAACTAAGCGTGATGGGCTTACTTGGGCACCTTATTATTCATTCAATATTGCAAGGGAGATTTTAAATATGACTCCAATGGCTTCATGGGGAGAATTGAAAAAATATTGTCATCCATATAGGGACTATAATTCAGCAGGTACAATAGAACATTGCTCAAACTCATATATATTATCAAAAAAATATGAGGCTCTTCAGCATAATAAATCTTTGAATGATGATGATATAAATGAATTATCTAATATCGCAAAGATTGTTCATGAAGAATACTATCAAGGCAAGGGTATTTATCCTGAATTAATTAATATGTATTTTTTTGGTCACATAAATAATTACCAATGATATACCGTAATATTGTTGATATTTCCTCAAATAAATATTATGATTTAATAGCAAATAGCTATCATGAGATTTCTAATCATAGAAGTTTATATAATAAGTCTATCGATCAAATTCTTATTAAATATTTAATTAAAATAAACGGCTTATTAGATATTGGGACAGGAGATGGTTTAAGGCT
>QCHU01000014.1 GCA_003279455.1 Prochlorococcus sp. AG-402-G19 | reverse complement strand
CAGTAGCTACTAACCATAAAGGGAGGGCTCCCTCTGTCCATCGTCTTTCCCAGGAGACTGCAGGCATACCATTTGGTAGACGATCTCCTGCTCGTCCATCAGGTCCTTTTAATTTGCTCATGATAAAGAGATTTAGTTAAAGAAGTAACTGGAAAAAAGAATTCCCATTACAAAAACAAGTAAGAGTCCAAGATAAAGACTTGTTCGGTTTAATTCAACCGGAACTTTATTTGGATTTGGATTGACTTGCATGGATAATAAAGCAATCAGATGAAATTTGGTTATTTCAGACGCGTGTCCAGTTCAGCCTTGGAATCAAAGCGCTGTACAACAACAGGAGCTTTGCTTTCTCCAGCCTGAAAATACGTATCTGGTCTAGGAGTTCCAAAAGCGTCGTAGGCAAGCCCAGAAGACACAAATAGGAATCCTGCCACGAAGATCGCAGGAAGTGCCACTGCATGGATAATCCAGTAGCGGACACTTGTAATGATCTCAAAAAACGGGCGTTCCCCGGTAGAGCCGGCAGCCATAGCCTCACTTAATCAGCTCAGTGATCTTATCAAGCGAAATCAAAAGAAACGAACTGTGTTGCGAGGTGGTTACACAGAGTCATGGAAATCATCAAAAATTAATGATTTCAACCCTGCCACCGCAATAAATTGCCCCTTTCTCCAAATACAAATCCCTTAGGACTGTCACTATTAGAATCGTCCACAAACAAAATTCTAATGAAATTTGTCGGAACAAATTCACCAACAGGATCTTTTTCCCAAGTTTGTCCATCATCATTGCTCACTAATAAAGTTCCACTTCCTCCAGCGGCCCAAATAGAATTAGATGGATCCCAAGCAAGATCTTGATAGTTATAACCGTTCACGATTGGGATGATGGGCTTTGACCAAGAGTCGATATCTTCAGGGTTTGCATTAAATCTAATTTCAGCACCTCTTGAAAGCATCCATAAATCGCCATTGGGCTGCTCACCTACACTTTGAACTCTTTTGCTACTTGCTCTTTGATGAGGACTCCATGTTTTCTCACCTGGATTTAAAACTGAAAAAAAGTTACCAAGGCTACTAACACTTATATAACCACCGCTATTTGTACGTCTTAATTCTCTTATCCCCCCTGAGCCTGAGGTATCTAAAACTATTGCTTCCCAATTTGTACCTGCATCAGTTGTTTTATAGATTGCTCCAGCAGTAGTTGCCAGCTCAGCAGAATCAGCATCAATTGTTGTTATCAAATATGGATCTCCAGGCAACTTATTTCCCAAATCGAGACGAGTCCAATTGTTACCTCCATCAGTTGTGTGAAGAATCAAACCTGGTTGACCTGCAATCCATCCTTCTTGGCCTTTAAAATCAACGCTTATGAGACGGAAATTACCTTCGCTTGGAATATCCAAATTTCGTTCTTTCCAGGTAATTCCTCCATCATTTGTCTCAAGAATCAACCTATTTGTACCAACTAAAAACCCATTTTTTTCATCTACAAAGTCAACGTCTAATGGATTTGCTTCAGTCTCGAGATCAACTAGTGACCAAGGGCTTGAAGAGCCCATGGAAGCATTACTAACAGTACAACTACTAAGCGCTATTCCAACAATAAAGACAAGAGTCAAGTTAATGACATTTGAAAACAGACGTTTCATTTCAAAGAATAAAGAGAGAGAAAACAGGCAGCGGCTAAAGCCAAGCTTCCAAAAATAAGAACGTTTTTCTGGCCTGAAGGAAGTTTATTAAATCCAAAGCCATAAGTAAGGTTTTCTTCAAATCCACTAGGCTTTGATTTAGGTCCAATATCCTTATATCCACCAAATCCTACTCGACAGACTGGACATCGGAACTCGTCTCTATCTATATCTAAAAATGACGTTCCTGGTTCAATATTTAGCTTTTTTATACCTTCATCAGGGTCATAAATAAACCCGCAGCCCATGCACTCGAAGCGATTTAATTTTGGATCAAATACATCGGATGAACCTTTGGGTTCAAATGGATTTGATTTTGTTTTGGTGTCTTCACTCACAGTTTTCACTTTCACATATAACAACTCTATGGCACAAATCTATAAAATGACTGTCAGAATGATATTGAAATCAGTAATTCATTCATGTTTTCCCTTCAGGGTTATGAGTATTTTTTAGGATTTCTTCTGATTTCCGGAGCAGTTCCCATCCTTGCTCTTACAACAAATAAGTTAATAGCTCCAAAAAGCAAAGCGGGAGAAAGGCAACTTACATACGAATCTGGCATGGAGCCCATTGGAGGAGCATGGATTCAATTTAATATTCGTTACTACATGTTTGCTCTTGTTTTCGTTATATTCGATGTGGAGACAGTGTTCCTTTACCCATGGGCAGTTGCATTTCACAAACTTGGGTTATTAGCATTTATAGAAGCACTTGTTTTTATCACAATACTAGTTGTGGCATTAGCATATGCATGGAGAAAAGGTGCCCTTGAATGGAGTTAAATCCCTTGAACAAATCTCCCTCTTCTGAAGCAGTAAGAAGCCTTAGAGAAGCTTCCTGTGGACCTGTTGGAACACCCTCAATAACTAACGACCTAAGCGAAAACATAATCCTCACTAGCCTTGAAGATCTTCACAACTGGGCAAGACTAAGTAGCTTATGGCCACTGCTTTATGGAACTGCTTGTTGTTTTATTGAATTCGCAGCTCTAATTGGATCTAGATTTGATTTTGACAGATTTGGGTTAGTACCAAGAAGCTCTCCTAGGCAAGCTGATCTCCTTATAGTTGCAGGCACTGTCACAATGAAAATGGCACCTGCTCTTGTAAGGCTTTATGAGCAAATGCCAGATCCAAAATACGTAATTGCCATGGGGGCTTGCACTATTACTGGTGGCATGTTCAGCGCAGATTCAACTACGGCAGTTAGAGGTGTCGACAAATTAATACCAGTTGACCTTTATCTTCCTGGATGTCCTCCAAGACCAGAAGCAATATTCGATGCCGTTATCAAATTAAGAAAAAAAGTTGCTAACGAATCAATCTCTGAGAGATCAAAAATCACTCAAACTCATAGGTTTTTGACTATTCCTCATAAAATGAAGAGAGCTGAGTCTAGAGTAAATGGGAAATACCTAACTGCAAAAACACAATTAATTGCTTTAAATCCCTCTCTATCTGAAGAATTTGATCAATCTTTAAAAGAGGTTCAAAAAATATCTGAAGAACTTTCAACTAATTAAACATCTCCCTCACAAAACATGACAAATGAATCAGAAATAGTAGTTGAAGAAAAAAATTCAGGTCCCATAAGTGAATGGCTTTCGAAGAATGGGTTTAAAAACATTCCTCTAGACTATGACCACTTAGGCGTTGAAGTTCTAAAAATCATTCCAACCAATCTTTTAGCAACAGTTGAAGCATTAAAAATTGAAGGATTTAATTACCTCCAATGTCAAGGTGGATACGACGAAGGCCCTGGTTTAAATATAGTCTGTTTTTATAATTTAATAGAAATGAGTGAATTTAAAAAAGATATTTCTCCTAGAGAAGTAAGGTTAAAAGTATTCCTGAATAGAGACGGTGACATGACTGTTCCAAGTTTATATAGTCTTTTCAGAGGAGCCGATTGGCAAGAAAGAGAAACATTTGATATGTTTGGTGTTAATTTCAAAGGCCACCCTCATCCAAAAAGACTTTTAATGCCTGAAGACTGGAAAGGTTGGCCATTAAGAAAAGACTATATTCAACCAGATTTTTATGAAATGCAAGATGCATACTGATTTATTTCCTTTTTTTGTACCTTCTATAAAATCTCATTATTGCTAAAGCAAGACTTCTTGGATCATGCCTCAAAGTTGGGTTAATCTTTGAAGCTTGAAGAGAGGCTAGATAAACCTTATATCCTCTAGATGCAAGATCGATCTTATTGCATTTGACTGGTTCAGCCCCTTTTGATTTGTAGTAATCAATCAATGGAGAAGGTTCTAATTCATCTTGAGCAAGGATTGAAGTAAATATTTTCCTTGTAATTCCGATGGATGCCAATTGAGCTTCCATAGCCCTTACATGACCTGAAACATCAAGTCCATCAGTTTCACCTGGTTGTGTCATTAAATTACATATATATAATTTTGGAGCTTTGCTCTTCTCTATCGCTTCGACTATTTCCGGGACAAGCAGGTTGGGTAGGATTGATGTATACAAGCTTCCGGGGCCTATCAAAATAATTTCAGCATTTCTAATGGCTTCCAAAGCCCTAGGCAAAGCTGGGGGTCTTGAAGGATAACAACCGATTCTCATTATCGGCACGTGAGCATTCCCGATAGCTGATTCTCCTTCTATTCGTTCACCATTTTCAAGTTCAGCCCATAATTGAACATCTACATTAGTTGCTGGTACAACTTGCCCTTGAACAGCTAAAACCCTACTTGATGCAGTAATTGCAGTCTCTAAACTTCCAGTTATCGCAGTCAAAGCAGAAAGAAAAAGATTCCCAAAGCTATGACCCTTAAGTCCACTTCCCGAAGGGAATCTATACTGAAAAAGGCCAGTTATTAGGGGCTCCTCAGTTGCCAAAGCTGCCAAACAATTTCTTATGTCTCCAGGAGGTTGAACTCCCAGTTCTCTCCTAAGCACTCCACTACTTCCTCCATCATCTGCAACAGTAACTATTGCTGTAATTCTGCTGCTATATCTTTTTAAGCCTTTTAATAATGAAGATAAACCTGTTCCTCCTCCAATAGCAACAATATTTGGACCTCTATTTAATTTTTGTTTTGCTCTTAGTGCATCAACTAAAAAAGTATCTTTTTTGGAACCTAAAGCCTGCTTAATAGAGTCAAAACTTCTTCCTTGCCCCCAAATTAAAAGTGATATGCCTATAAAAAAGACTATTGGTCCAGAAATATGTCTAGGTACAAAAGTAGTTATGAATCCTAAAAACCAAAAAAGTATTTCTACTACCCAATAAATAGGACGTAAGTCAGCCCAAATTGATGCCCCAATTAAAGCAATTAATAAGCCCAATCCAGATGTAATCATCCACCTTTTGACCACTAGGCCAGGCAAAAGCCACCCAATAGCTCTTTTAAAGCGTGTGTACAGTTGAAAAGACAAACCAGCGAAAAACGTTTTACGCAAAGTAGAGCTTCTTAATTTTCTTTTCCTTCTTTTTTTCAATGGATTTAAGTTAGAGAAGATTTCAACAAAGAGAACTAAATAATTAATTCATAAAAACGCGAATTAAGCTTCCCAATTCACATTTCTCATACAAAATGAGATAGGTAAACAAACATTAGGAGAGAGTGTGCCAAAAAACACTCAAGTAATGTTGCTCAAAGATCTCAGTGTAGAACTGGGATCAAATAAAGTTCTCAATGAAGTCAATCTTGCCATGCATGCGGGTGAGAAACTTGCAATTGTTGGTCCATCTGGCTCAGGCAAGTCAACAATACTTCGTTTAATAGCTGGATTACTCTTACCCTCTAGCGGAAGCCTCCAAATATCAGGCATTGAGCAAAATTATTTAAGGCTTGATCAAAACAACCCTCCGGATGTGAGATTGGTTTTTCAAAACCCAGCATTATTGGCATCATTAACTGTTAGAGAGAATGTAGGTTTTTTACTTGAAAAACAAAAAATTTTTTCCGAAGAAATTATCAAACAAAAAGTCATACATTGTTTACAGAGAGTGGGCTTATATGATGTCGCAGAAAAATTTCCAAATCAACTCAGTGGGGGAATGCAAAAAAGAGTAAGTTTTGCTCGTGCATTAATTAGTGATTCTAAGCATGGAAAAGACTCAATTCCACTTCTTCTATATGACGAACCAACTGCTGGTTTAGATCCTATAGCTTGTACCAGAATTGAAGATCTAATTATTAAAACAACTGATGCTGCGGATGGATGTTCAATTGTGGTAAGTCACGTTTCAAGTACAATTGAGAGAACAGCTAACAGAGTTATTTTGCTTTACGATGGGAAGTTCAAATGGGATGGATCTATAGATCAGTTTAAACAAAGTGAAAATTCCTATGTAAAACAATTTCGCACAGGGAATCTTCAAGGACCAATGCAACCTGAGGACTTATAAGTTTATGCGTAGAAGTTTGCGAGATGCGTTTGTTGGTTTTTCACTGTTAGGTGGATTAATTATCTTTTCAGGAGCAATGCTTTGGTTGAGAGATTTTCGTTTAGGTTCTAAAACTTGGGAGATATCCGCAAGCTTTAAAGATGCAAGTGGTCTTGCCCAGATGTCTCCAGTTACTTATCGAGGAATCATTGTTGGCTCTGTTCAAAAGATAAATTTCACCCCAAACACTGTTGACACTAAAATCAAATTAAATAACGATAATCTTATTTTACCAAAACCTGTAATTGCCAAAATAGTTACAAGCTCTATGCTCGGAGGAGATGCTCAATTATCATTAGTTTCATTAGGTAAATCATTAAAGAACAATGAACTAATTACAGTCAGAAAAGATTGTCCTAGTAAAATAATCTTATGTAGTGGAGATAATATTAAAGGTATAGAAATGGCAAGCATATCAAGTTTGACTGAGGGTATAAATGGAATTATTGATGAAGCCGATAGACAAGCAATAATTAATAAAGTTTCAGAATCTATTCAACAATTTGATAGAACTCAAGCCAACCTCGACGAACTTGTCTTGTTATCCAAATCAGAACTTCTAAGAGCAAAACCTATAATTTCTGAACTAACCAAAGCTTCTATTCATTTAAATAATATTCTTGAAAGCCTCGATAATTCCAAGACATTAAAAGATATTCAAGAACTTGCCTCAACATCTAGTTCACTAACTAAGAAGATTGATCAAATGAGTTCAGACATGGGAAATATTATGGAAGATAAAGAGCTTATTGATGCTCTAAGAAGGGTGACCATAGGATTGGGTAAATTATTTGATGATATATATCCTTAAAAAGCTCCTAGTTTCAAGTGACGCTATTAATTGCATCCATTGCGATTGAAGCAATAGCTTTATCACTTGCCTTCGGCAATTGGACATATTTACCTCCTGAAGCATCAGCCAAGTCTTTACCCATACCACTTGCAATAAACTTTCTTTCTGTATCAATAACAAGCAATTTAATACCTAACGTTTGATAGCGCGAAGCAACATCAAGCACTTCTTGCTTCAAGTCAGGAGGTTCCTCTCCTTCAAGGACCGGTTGACCTAATGAAGTACTTAATGGAACATTTCCTCTACCATCTGTAATTGCTACTACGACTACCTGACCAAGATCTCCAGTCGCTAAGGCATTTGCTCCTACTCGTGCCGCTTGAGTTAAACCATGCGCAAGTGGAGATCCACCACCACATGGCATAGCCTCAAGTCTCCTTTTTGCTGCAGTGATTGATCTGGTTGGAGGAAGCAAAACTTCTGCTTGATCACCTCTAAAAGGTATGAGAGAGACCTCATCTCTGTTTTCATAAGCTTCGGTTAACAAACGAATAACAGCGCCCTTTGCACTTTCCATTCTATTCAGAGCCATTGAACCACTTGCATCAACCAAGAAAATAACTAATGCGCCTGCTTTACGTTGCAATAATTTTGCGCGTAAATCGCCTTCCTCAACAATAACTTTCCTATTAGGTTCTCTTTCTCTTCTAGCTTTCTGATAAGGAGCTGCAGCTCTTAAAGTTGCATCAACTGCAATCCTTCTAACAGGACCTCTTGGAAGAATTGGTTTTACATATCTCCCTCGATTATCACTTAAAACAGCTGATCGACTTCCGCTATTTCCACTCTTTGATTTAGTTGATGAAAACAGCAGCAAATCAGGATCAACAGCACATGCTTCTGGATCAAGCATAAATTCCTCAGGGATTGGAGGGGATGACTCTTCATCTTGCTCCTCTTCCTGATCTTCTTCTTGATCTTCTTCTTGATCATTATTGTCCTCAGAGTCTTCTGGAGGGGGAGGTGGTGGCTGCTGATCTTCAGGGGCTGGGGGCTCCATTTCTTCTTCTGAAGGCATTTGCATAGCCCTTGGAGCAATTACAAGTCTTACTGCAGCCTTTAAATCTTCCGCATCCACTGAATCTCTACCACATAATGCAGCATGAGCCTTCGCTACTCTGACTGCATATAGCTCGGATCTATGGCCTTCTACGCCTCCACGAATAGCCTCTAAAACCAAGTACTCAATTTGTTCCTCACTTATTTGAACGTCTGGGAGCCATTGCCTTGCTAAAAGTAATTGCGTTGATAGAGATTCTGTATCTTCAGACCATTTTTTAGAAAAAGCTTCACTAGATTGACCATGAGCAATAGCAGACTGAGTTATTTCAACTCTTTGTTCATTTGTAATTAATTGATCTGCAGAGAGGACAATTGCAAATCTGTCTAAAAGATGGTCTCTTAATGCCCCCTCTTCAGGGTTGTAAGTGGCAATCAAAAGAGGACGACATGGGTGACTTAGGCTCAAGCCTTCTCGTTCGACTCTATTTTCACCTGCACCAACTGAAGCCAAAAGGAGATTAACAATGCCATCATCTAACAAATTCAATTCGTCTATGTATAAAACTCCTCTATGAGCTTCAGCCAACAACCCAGGCTGAAATACTGGAGTTCCACTTGATAAGGAAGCAGCAACATCAACAGCACCAACAAGCCTATCTTCGGTTACTCCTAAGGGAACCTGAACAAAAGGCGCAGGAATAACTTTTTTAGGGATATTTTCTAAGTCACTAGTATTTTCAAGACTTCCTATAGTTTTTGTAAAAAGCTTTTTAGTCAAATCATCCCACTCCCCTGAAAAAGAAGGATCTAAATTTCTACCTGCTGGATAAACAAATGAATCATCATCACGATCATTAGCTAATTTTTCTAAATCAATTATTTCAATCGGAGGGAGAAGAGCATGTAACCCTCTAGCCAAAACAGATTTACCAGTACCACGACCACCAGCAATTATCACTCCTCCCAAACCTGGATCAACTGCGGCAAGCATTAAAGCAAGCTTTAAAGTTCCATGACCTGTAATTGCAGCCAATGGGAAAGAACGATTAGCTCTATCCATGACAGCAGTGCCTTTTGAAGCCGAAGACATATTGTTGTTATTCAATCCAGTGGAAACCATAGGGTTGGATAAATCAAGCAAATTTTTAAAAGTCTTTTAATATTCGCATGACTTATGCAAAACCAAAACCAGAATTGAAACTCGTCATCTCACTAGGCGCAAATATCCCTGGCATTCTTGGAGATCCCATAAGAACAATCGCTACCATGAGGCCGCGTATAGAGAAAAGCATAATTGAGTGGAATATTGCTTTAAATCATCCAAAAATCGACTCTCAAAATTTTGATAAGTCTTTATCTTTTCAATGGGCTCCTCTATTTGAAACTGATCCTTTAGGGGGTCCAATTGATCAACCAAAATTTATTAATACCGTGCTTGTTGTAGAAGGAGAGGGTTTTGCCTCAGCGACCCCAAATGAAAAAGCAGCTATTTCTTTGATGAAAAAATTTTTAGAATTAGAAAAAATTGCAGGTAGGGAAAGAGAAAATACTGAGATTTTTTGGGGGCCAAGATCTTTGGATATTGACTTCATCTCTTGGGGAGGACTGCAGATAAATACAGACACTTTGATTTTGCCTCATCCAAGATTAAGTGAAAGAAACTTTGTTTTAATTCCCCTAGCAGAAGTTTTATCAAAAACTCAAGGAAACCCGAAACGAATCAGTTCTCAAAACATTTGGCCTGAATAAAACTCGTAACAAAAGTCACCAACCTTTTCTAAAAAAATCAGCCATCCTATAGGAATAGAAAAAAAAAGCATGTCTATTCCAGGACCTGAACCTTCAGAAATTATTGAGACAAAAGCTTGTCTTGATGCAAAAAAAATTCGTTTTGAAATTAATAAATTTCTTTTGCCTAATTCAATGAAGGGCGAGTTTGGGATCATTCGTCATCCAGGAGCTGCATTGGCAGTACCGATAACAAATTCTGGAGAAGTCGTTATTCTTCGTCAATACAGATTTGCTTGTTCGAGAAGAATCCTTGAGTTTCCAGCTGGAACATTAGAAGTAGGTGAAAGCCCACTGGAATCAATCAAAAGAGAAGTTCAAGAAGAAAGTGGTTACTCTGCAAAAAGATGGGACAATCTTGGAGAGATGCTTCCTTGCCCAGGATATTCTGACGAAACAATTCATCTTTTCCTTGCAAGAGATTTAACTAAACTTGAAAAGAAACCTGAGGGTGATGCAGATGAAGATATTGAAGTATTAAAAATTGCCCCAGAAAAGTTAAATGAAATCATTGCAAGCGGGGAAGAGTCACTTGATGGGAAAACTATTACAGCATGGTTCAGAGCCTGCCAACTCTTGAATATAGGATGAAAAATTTTCGATCAATATTTTGGCATAGAAGAGATTTAAGGCTTGAAGATAATATCGGTCTATTCGAAGCATCTAAAAATTCGAAAAACCTTATTGGAGTATATGTTTTAGATCCAAATCTTCTCAACCTCAATAGAACTACATCAGCAGCAAAAAATTGGTTTTTAGGCGAAAGTCTTTTAGAACTGCAAAAGAATTGGAAGAGTAGAGGAAGTAGTTTATTAATATTGAATGGAGATCCTATTAAATTAATTCCTCAATTAGCGGAATTAATTAAAGCTGAATGTATTTACTGGAATGAGAATATTGAACCTTATGAAATTAATAGAGATAAAAAAATCATTGGCCATCTTTCAAAAGAAAAAAGAAAAGTATATACATTTTTAGATCAATTAATTGTCAACCCAAGTAATATCAAAACGAACAATGACGAACCATACAAAGTATATGGACCCTTTTATCGTAAATGGATTGATATTATCAATAAAAAAAACTTATTAGATAATAACTTAATACAAATCTCAACAACAGCTAAAAAATTTGTAGGCCTAGATGAAAGCGAACTATCATCAATAAAAAACTCTAATTTAAACTATTGTATTACAAGAGAAAGTAAACCTATTTACGATTTACTTTCTTTAAATAGATTCAAGAATACTAATCTATGTCCTTGCAAACCAGGAGAGTCAGCGTCAATAAAGCAATTAAACTTTTTTATACATTCAGGAATTATAAATTTATATAATCGATCAAGAGATATTCCATCTTTAGAAAAGACTTCTCATTTAAGTGCTGCTTTAAGTTTAGGTACAATTAGTTGTAGGGCAGTATGGAATGGAGCTCAAGTATCAAAAAAATTGACGGCTGATGATTACAAAATAAATTCTATTGATACATGGATAAAGGAACTTGCTTGGAGAGAATTTTATCAAAATGCTCTCATTAATTTTCCAGAGCTAGAGAAAGGTCCATACAGGAAAAAATGGTTGAATTTTCCATGGCAAAATAGATCTGATTGGCTTGATTCTTGGGAGAATGGATTCACCGGTATCCCAATAATTGATGCTTCAATGAGACAACTTAAGGATTCAGGATGGATGCATAATCGATGCAGAATGATTGTTGCTTCTTTTCTAGTAAAAGACCTCTTAATTGATTGGAGATTGGGAGAACTTTTCTTCATGAAAAGCTTAGTTGATGGCGACCTGGCATCAAATAATGGAGGCTGGCAATGGTCTGCTAGCAGTGGAATGGATCCAAAGCCTATGAGAATATTTAATCCTTTTAGACAAGCTTCTAAATTCGACGAAGATGGCAATTATATCCGCAAATGGATTCCTGAGCTATCACACATTTCAACGCCTAATTTACTTTCAGGTGAAATAATTTCTGCGGAGAGAAATGGCTATCCAAAACCTATAATAAACCACAAAAATCAAACAACAATCTTCAAAGAATTATATTCAGGTATTAAGTAGATTATTTTCTAAAAATTTCTTTTATTTTATCAATTACATATAATTGCTCAATAGATTTCAACTCAGGGAAAATAGGCAAACTAATAACCTGACTACATATTTTTTCAGTGACAGGAAGAGAGCCTTTTTTATAACCTAAATCTTTATATGCAGGTTGAAGATGTATGGGTATTGGGTAATAAATTATTGTATTCACTCCAAGCCCTTCAAGTCCAATTTTAAATAGATCTCTACTTATATTATCAAGAACATCCTCAGAACTAAATTTTATATTGTCAACAAAAGAATTGTCCATTATTCTTATTACAAATTGATTCCAAGAATGACCAGAATTATTATTCAAAATATTAGATGGTAATTTAATTGATTCTATAGTGGATAATTTGTTTATATAATTAATTGCTATTCCTTTCCTTTGCTCGATCCATTTATTTAGTCTAGCCAACTTAACATTTAAAATTGCAGCTTGTAATGTATCAAGTCTACTATTATATCCAATGCTTGTATGAAAATATCTCTTTGGCATCCCATGAATAGCTAATTCCCTAATTGTTTTTGCCAGATCAAAATCATTAGTAGTTATCGCTCCTCCATCTCCTGCTGCACCTAAGTTTTTAGTAGGAAAAAAACTAAAACAACCTACATCTCCATAACTTCCTACAGGTTTACCTCGCCAATACGCACCAGCTGCTTGCGCACAATCTTCGATAACCTTTAGATTATTTTCTTCAGCAATAGCCATTATTTTATCCATATCTAATGGATGACCAAACAAATGCACAGGCAAAATCGCTTTTGTTTTAGGAGTTATTGCTTTGTCTATTAAATCCAGATCCATAAGATAATTTTCAGGATTAATATCTACAAAAACCGGGCTAGCTCCAACACTTGTAATTGCTTCTGCAGTAGCAAAAAAACTAAATGATGAGGTAATCACCTCATCACCTTGACCAATATTTAGTGATCTTAAAGCAAGAATCAATGCATCAGTTCCACTATTACAACTAACTGAGTAAGAAGTTCCTGTAGCTAAAGCAAAAGCTTTTTCGAAGGAAGTTACCTCTTCTCCTCCAATATATTTTCCACTTCTAAAAACCTTTATTAAAGCTTCTTCAATCTCTTCTCCAATTTCAGAAATTTGAGCTTCGAGGCTAAAAGGAGGTATTTGCATAACTATTTAAATTAAATGCAGCGATAAATAATCAAAAAGAAACTCATTAATTCATCCAAACCACTCAGGCTCCATACCAGGATGCCATTTAATGTTGCAACCAATAGAAGGTTTTTGATTAGCTGAAATATCTTCTCCTTTTAATAAAGATCCGAGTGCTAGACGAATATCATCACCAGAAACAGGTATTTCATTGCCAGGACGACTTCCATCCATTTGTCCCCTGTATCTCAATGTTGAGCCTCCATCTGGAGAAGGCCAAAAAATATAAAAATCGGGGGTACATGCGGCTTTAAGCGCCATTGCTAATTTTTGATCAGAATCAAATAAATATGGAAACTTCCATCCCATTTTATTGGCTTGAGAAGCTAGGAATCCTGGCGCGTCTTGCGGGTGTGTTTTCACGCTATTGCTAGAAATAGCCAAAAATTGAACGTCATCACCAAAAGAATTGAACAAATTTGTGATTCCATTTTCTACATGTTTAACAAATGGACAATGAGCGCAGATAACCATCAAAAACAATGGTCTTTTTATTAATTGAAAACTATTGATATGACTAAGACCCCTTAAGGAATCATCCGGAGCAAGGTTCACGCCTGAAACCACACCTAACTCAAAAGCTGGTAATTGAGTTCCTAATGGAAGCATTGTTGAGGCTGTTCGGACCATGATTCTTATACTTTTGCGGGTTAATGGATTACAGAACTTTTAACTATATTTTCATTTAACTATGAGTCTTAGCCCTAAATAAGGGACAATTAGTAATACTAACCAAATGAGTCCGAAAGATGCTTCTCGATCTTAGTGGCAAAAAAATCCTAGTTACAGGAATAGCAAACAACAGATCAATTGCCTGGGGTATTGCACAACAGTTAAAAGCAGCTGGAGCTGAACTAGGAATTACATACTTACCCGATGAAAAAGGTAGATTTGAAGCAAAAGTAAAAGAACTTACTTCCCCTTTAAATCCAAGCCTATTCTTACCACTTAATGTTCAAAGCTCTTCTCAAATTGAAGAAGTTTTTGAAGCCATTAAAAATCAATGGGGCCAACTTGATGGATTAGTTCACTGTCTAGCCTTTGCAGGAAAAGAAGAACTAGTAGGTAATTACAGTGCAACCTCTTCAGAGGGATTCTCAAGAGCCCTAGAAATTAGTGCTTACTCACTCGCCCCACTATGTAAATATGCAAAACCTCTGTTCAGTAAAGGTGCAGGTGTAGTCACCTTGACTTATTTAGGAGCAGAACGAGCGATTCCAAATTACAACGTAATGGGAGTTGCTAAAGCAGCTTTAGAAGCATCCGTTAGATATCTTTCGGAAGAACTTGGTCCTGAAAATCAGGTTCGAGTAAATGCTATTAGTGCCGGACCAATAAGAACTCTCGCGAGTTCAGCTATTGGAGGAATTCTGGACATGATTCATAATGTCGAAGAAAAAGCTCCCCTCAGGAGAACCGTTACTCAAATCGAGGTAGGTAATACCGCTGCTTTCTTGCTTAGCGATCTTTCGAGTGGTATATCAGGACAAACTGTTTATGTTGATGCAGGTTATTGCATAAATGGGATGTAATTTCAAGCCAACTCAAATTGCCAATCAAATATGAAAAAAACTAGAGCAGGGGAGATTAGCCGTAAAACCAAGGAAACTGACGTTTTTGTGAGAATTGATCTTGATGGTTCTGGGAAATGCATTACAAATACAGGGATTGGTTTTCTAGACCACATGATCCAACAATTATCTAGCCATGGATTATTTGATATTGAAGTAAGAGCTAATGGAGATACTCATATAGACGATCATCACAGTAATGAAGATGTTGGGATTGCTATTGGACAAGCTTTGTCAAAAGCATTGGGTGATCGAGTTGGAATAAAACGCTTTGGTCATTTTTTAGCTCCGCTTGATGAAGCTCTTATTCAGGTTGTGGTTGATTGTTCCGGTCGGCCACATTTAAGTTTTAATTTAGATATGCCTTCTCAAAAAGTGGGCACTTATGATACGGAATTGGTAAAAGAATTTTTTGGTGCTGTTGTCAGTAATGGTGGTTTAACTCTCCACATCAGACAACTGGCGGGAAATAATACTCACCACATAATTGAGGCTACTTTCAAATCTTTCGCAAGAGCTCTTCGGATGGCTACTGAAATTGACCCTAGAAGATCAAGTCAAATCCCAAGCAGTAAAGGAGTTCTTGAACAGGCTGGTCAATAAAAACTCCATATTTAAATAAATCATTTTGAGGTTAAGCTCGCAAAAGTAAGAAGTTTAAGCGAAAATCAAGTTTCAATATAGAAAAAAAGTGGCAGTTAGTTATTTAAAAAGAGAAACATCACCCCAGCAAACAATCTTTAACAAAGAAGATTGGTCAAAGGCTTATTGCAATGTTGAAAAAGAATTAGATCACACTGAACTCAAACTTGTAAAAGGATCTATTCCTGAACAAATTTCTGGTACGTTTTATCGAAATGGACCAGGCAGATTAGAAAGAGGCGGAAGATGGGTACATCATCCTTTTGATGGAGATGGAATGATTGCTGCCTTCAAATTTAAAAATGGGAAAATAAGCCTGACAAATCGTTTTGTTCGCACAAAGGAATGGGCAGAAGAAGAAAAATCCCAGAAATTTCTGTATAGAGGTGTATTTGGAACTCAAAAAGAAGGCGGGGTATTAGCTAATGCTTTTGATGTAAGACTAAAAAACATTGCCAATACTCACGTAATAAAACTTGGAGATGATCTACTAGCTTTATGGGAAGCATCAAGCCCATATTCTCTTGATCCAAATACCCTTGAGACAAAAGGTTTATCCAACTTAAAAGGTGTTTTAAAAAAAGGTGAGGCATTTAGTGCTCATCCACGATTTGACCCTGGCCATCATAAAAGTCAAAGAATGGTCACTTTTGGGGTATCTACGGGTCCTAAAAGCACAATAAGATTAATGGAATTTTCCACAGAGGGCGAAAATATTGGCTCTCTTTTAAGTGATAGAAAAGATTCTTTTAATGGATTTGCGTTCTTGCATGATTTTGCCATAACTCCAAACTGGGCAATATTTCTTCAAAATGCTATTAGTTTCAATCCTCTCCCGTTCCTGCTTGGACAAAAAGGAGCAGCACAATGTTTAGCCTCCAAACCCTTTGGGAATTCAAAATTTTTATTAATTCCAAGGGACGCTGGCAAATTTGCGGGTCAACCTCCAAAATCAGTTGATGCTCCTAAAGGTTTTGTTTTTCATCATCTAAATGCATGGGAAGATAATGAAAAAATCAATATTGAAAGTATTTTTTATGATGATTTTCCTAGTATTGGACCCGAGGATAATTTTAGAGAAATTGATTTTGATCTTTTACCAGAAGGAATTTTGAAAAGAAGTGAAATCAATCCAATAGAAAATACATTTACCTGTTCAACTATCAGCAACCAATGTTGTGAATTTGCAATGGTCAATCCTCATTTCGAAGGAATAAAGGCCCGCTTCAGTTGGATGGCAACTGCAGAAAAAAAAGAAGGGAATGGGCCACTTCAAGCTATAAAGAAAATCGATTTATCAAATAATAAAGAGATTAGTTGGAGCGCTGCGCCAAGAGGTTTTGTAAGTGAACCTTTATTTATCCCATCGCAAGAATCAAAATCTGAAGAAGACAATGGATGGGTTGTTGCATTGGTTTGGAATAGTATTAGATCTGGAACTGATTTAATACTCCTTGATTCTAAAGATCTGACCGAAAAAGCTATTCTTGAAGTTCCAATTTCAATTCCACATGGATTACATGGAAGCTGGGTTGAAAATTAAAAAAAACTTTAGCAAGAGAACAAAAACTACTTTTTTATTGAAACTAATAGTTTTTTCAATTCTGGTATAAGCAATTTGAATGCATTCCCCCTATGACCAATATGCTTCTTTTTTTCCTGGTCCATTTCCGCATAAGTCTCACCTAATCCAGCAACTTCAAAAATCGGATCATAACCAAACCCATTTTTCCCTTTCGGGGAAAAAGTTATTAAACCTTCGCAAAAGCCTGAAACTTCTATCAACACTTTTTCCCCTCTAGCTATACATAATGCACATTCAAATTTAGCTTGTCTGTTTGGAAAAGGTTTTACCTCTGCTAACAATTTTTTAATTCTTTCCTCATCTGAATTTGCATACCTTGAAGAATAAATGCCTGGAGCCCCTCCAAGAGCCTCAACACTTAACCCAGAGTCGTCAGCAAGAGACAAATTACCTGTTGCTTGACTAACAGCAATTGCCTTTATTCTTGCATTTTCCATAAATGTATTTCCTGTTTCCTCAATCTCAAAGCCAACAGGTTGAGTCAATAAATTAAATGGAAAATCGTCCAAAAGTTTTTTAAATTCTTCGATTTTACCTTGATTGCCACTAGCAATTACTAGAGGGAGATTATCCAAAACTATTGTCTATAAGTTGCTTTGCATAATACAAAGTTGAAGTCACTTCTGCACTGGATGGTGCTTCACAGTAAATTCTTAAAAGAGGCTCTGTTCCAGAGAAGCGGAACATAAGCCAATGACTTTTATCAAGTACAAGTTTTATTCCATCAGTTGAAATAACCTCTAAAACTGATTTATGACCTATTGAAGATGGAGTTTTCTGTTTCAAAAAATTTTCCAAGTTCCTTCTCATCTCCATATCTTTGAGTGTTAAATCAATACGTTCAAAATGACTCTCGCCAAAACGAGCATGAAGAGAATCTATTTTCTCACCTAAACATTTACTATCAACAACTATTGACTCCATCAATAGCAAAGCGGTAAATAAAGCATCACGTTCTGGCAAATGATGTCCAAAGCCAACTCCTCCTGACTCCTCTCCTCCAATAAGAACTTCTCTTGAAAGCATTTCTTCGGCAATATATTTAAATCCAACTGGCTTCTCGAGCACTTTTCTCCCTAAGTCCTCCGCAACCAATCGCATCAAGTCCGAGCCACTTACAGTTTTCACAACACAACCTGCCAAATTTTTGAATCTTGCCAGATGATCTATCAGAACAGGCATTAACAGCTGTGTATTGCAATATCTACCTTTTTCATCAATTGCCGCAATTCGATCTCCATCTCCGTCAAAAACTATGCCCAAGGACAACTTACCTTCTTTGAACGAACCCTTAACTTCTTCTATTAATTGTGATAGATAAGCCTTCATCGGCTCTGGTGGGTTCCCGCCAAAACAAGGATCTCTATTTGTTCTTAATTCATAAATAAGCTCATCACCATGAGAGCCAAATAATTCAGACATGCAGCCTGCAGCAGATCCATGCATTGGATCAACAAATATTTTCACACCTAAATTTCTCAAGCCATTAGAAATCAAAGGTATGTCAAATTTCTGACTAATCCCCAATAGATGTTGTTTTCGAAAATCAACTCTCTCAGTTGCGTCTTCGATTGGAATTGATATGCCTCCAGCATCTAATCTTTTTTGAACAGAATCTGTGAAAGAGCTATCAACTGAGCCTCCAAAAGGACCTTTTATTTTCAAACCCAACCATTCGCATGGGTTATGACTTGCTGTAATCACAAGTGCACCAAGTGCATTTTCTTCAACTATTCCCCAGCTACAAGAGGGAGTTGGCAGTGCAGAAGAAGACAACAAAGGTACTAAATCTACTCCTCTAACTGCAGATGCAACCGCCTCAGCCATCTCCTCTGCGAGGAAACGTCGGTCATAACCAATGATTATTTTATTATTTTTTTTCTCCTTCACATAAGCAAGCTCTTGTGCTGCTGCTGCTGCAACTTTAAGTAATCTTTCCAAAGTGAAATCAACTCCTAATATTCCTCTCCACCCATCTGTTCCGAAAGAAATTTTCTCTTTAGTGAGATTCAACTTTTTCTTTTTCATCTTTATGTTGGCGAAACTTTGTTCTTAAAGAAATTCAGATTAATCTCTAAGTATGAAATGCAATAAATCCAAACCAATCAATGATCACCTTTTAAGGAGTTGGATTCGATGCAGAAGAAAAGCGTGGCTCGAAATTTATGGTGATAAACAAAAAAAGTTGTGGACCGCTCACAGCACACTTCAATTAAATCATCAAATCGACTGCTTTCATAATCTCTCACAAAAAAGTTATGGGATAGGAATTCAAGCTTGCAAAGAGGGAAAAAATATCGCATATGGGGTCAGACTTAAATATCCTCTTACTAAAAATAGAATTATCCAAGGAAATTTACCGATCCTAAAGAAGACATCAGGAGAAAGTATTTGGGGGAATTTCTCTTACCAGCCTGTTTTAGCTAGGCAAGGTAAAAAAATCACAAGAGAACATAGATTAATATTTGCAATGCAAGGTTTATTAATAAATAACATACAAAAATATCAAGTCAAAAAAGGATTAATATTACACAAGGAAAATGAAATCATCAAAGTCGAAAAGATAAGATCAAGTGAAAAAATGAATAAAGAATTAATCGATTCAATATTAAATCTAGAGAAAGATATTGAATCAAAAACTCCTCCGCCAATAACTTCTAATAGAAAAAAATGTACAATATGTTCATGGAGAAAAGATTGTGATGCTATATCAATCAAAGAGGGTAGTCTAAGTGAAGTTAGTGGAATTGGAGCAAAAAGAGAACTTTTATTAAACAAAATTGGTATTAATAATATAGGAGAATTAGCAAAGATTAAGCATTACAAGTTAAGGGAAAAGCTTGAAAGGTTTGGCACACAGCATGGTGATATTTCCAAACAAATTATTTTGCAATCGCAATCTAAAGTGAGAAACAAGGCAATCAAACTAAATTCAGAAATAACACTAAATAATTTGAAGGAAGCAAAAGGTTTATATATTTATGATATTGAGTCTGATCCAGATATTAAACATGACTTTTTACATGGATTTGTTCGATTACCAAAAAATATTAAAAACGAAATAAGTTTAGAAAAAACTAAATATTCACCATTACTTAATCTTGAAAAAAATACTGAAAGTTTTCTCTGGAAAAGAATAACTAAAAAATTAAGTCTTAATAAAGACTATCCCATTATCCATTACGGAGAAACAGAATCAATAGCTTTGTTAAAGCTCGCATTACGTCAAGGAGCTAATCCTCATGAAATTGAAGCATTAAAAAAAAGATTTATTGACATACATTTATTAATTAGAAAATGCTGGTGCCTTCCTGTAAGAAATTATGGGCTTAAATCAATCGCAGAATTCATAGGATTCAAATGGGAACAATCCAATACTGATGGAGCTAGAGCTCTTTTATGGTGGAGGCAATGGAAGAAATCACGTAAACAAAATAACAATTACTCTAAAAACTTAAATTCAATCTTTAAATATAATCGTGATGATTGTATTGCGACCTTAATGATCACAAAGTGGTTAATAGATCACGAGTGAGAATATCGCAATAAATCAAAACGGATTAGTAAAAGAGATTGTTTTTTTTATAGTTATGGGGTCACCATTTTCAGAAAGACAGAAATCCTTATCAATAAAATTATTTTTGATTAAAGCAAGTCCATTAAAAAACTTATTATCAACCCTAATTGAAGAAGTAACAACTCCTACATTTTTCTTTAATCCTTCATCTTGATTAGTGATAAAAAACTTTTTCCCAATATCAAACTCATTAGATTCTCCATAGGCTTCCCAATAACGAAGTTGACATTTTAGAAATTTAGACTTAAACAATCTTGCCATTGCCTCTTGACCTAGATAGCAGCCTTTATCAAGATTTATAGCATCTGCTAATCCTAGTTCATAAGGATTTGTTTCTCCATTAATCTCTCTGTTAAAGCTAGGTATTCCTTGTCTTATTTTCCAATGTTCCAATTCTTCTTTAGTAGCTTTTGTAGAGTTCGTTATTTCTTCTAGTGTTAAATTATTATTGTCAATCCAACTAAACTTTGATTCCTTCCATGATTTATTATTATTTATTTCTTGTCTTCTTCTGATTGGATCTATAACTTCTAGCTGAACTTTATCTGCTGGAAATATGACTGATTCAAATCCATCTCTTATAGAATCAATATCACCACTAATAATAACTATCTCAGCCATATTATCTGAAAGTCTAATTTCCAATATAGCTTTTAAAGATCCTTTAGTTGATAACCAACAACTTCTGAATATTCGGTCTAATTCTTTGTTTGCAAAAACATCTGCAGTCGTTTGACCATGAAGAAAAGAAACAGCACCCTCCCCTTTTAGAAGTAATGCAGGGAATGTATCGTCCCAAATCAATGATTTAGTTTCTTTCATTACAAGCTTTTAGCTCTTTCAACAATGTCTTTTAAAAAGAAAAGACTATTTAAATCTAAATCAGCTTTAAACATGGCATCTGCTCCACCTTCTTCTCTATCGACTATTGCTAAAACTTGGTTAACTAAATAACCTTGATTTCTAAGTTGTTCAACAGCTTTTAAAGAGGAACCACCAGTAGTCACAACATCCTCTAGCACAGTAATCAGAGAACCCTTTGGAGGCAAAGGGCCTTCGAGCCATGCTCCAGTTCCATGCCCTTTAGCTTCTTTCCTTACTATTAAACCGCTTAAATCAATACCTGATTGGGCTGCCAACATCACAACGCCACTAACAAGTGGGTCAGCACCCAAAGTCAATCCAGCGACGCCACTATCACCTTGATTTATTTGTTTCAGGAATAGGGAACTTATCGACAAGAGACCTAGACCAGAGAGAGACACTGGCTTGCAATTGACATAATGAGAACTTTTTTTCCCGGAAGCCAAAGAAAAATCTCCAAACCTATAAGCTTTTTGAGCCAATAAAGTTAAAAGATTTTCTCTTACTCCATCTAATGAAGGATTCAATGGGTTCATATCTTTATATGCAAGTTTAATTATTAAACATCTTGGTGGGATTAGATATATATTTACTTTAGGCAAACAAATTAACTATCATCAAAAAAAGTATTAGTTCTACTTTTTGGGGGTGTAGCAATCTGGTGAATGCAGCGAACTCATAATTCGCCTTAGGCGAGTTCGATCCTCGCCACCCCCATAGAGAAATTATTGATGAGTTTATTACTTCTTTGTATATTGCTTGTAATACCTGCATTTTTCAATGCAGGTCAATTTGCTATTTTGCGACTTCGTTCAACCAAGGTTCAAAGACTAGTAGAGGATGGACTGCCTGGTTCCAATTCCATAATTCGTCTGCAGAAAAGGCTTAGAAGGACACTATTAATAGCAGAGTTAGGAATAACTATTTCATTAATTTCAATTGGTTGGATCTGCAAAAATTTAGCAACTCTATGGTGGGGAAATAATGATTCAATTTACTATTTTTTAGATCTAGGACTTTTTATTACTGTTGTACTTTTGGCAACTCTGATATCTGGTCTTCTTCCAAAAGCACTTGTTCTTAATCAGCCAGAGAATTCTGCTCTAAAATTATCCCCTCTAATTGAAGCAGCAATAAAATGGATGTCTCCATTCCTTTCTTTGCTAGAAGGACTTGCTTTACTAATTCTTAGATTGTTTAGACTCAATGCTCAATCAGAAAGTCTTACGACAGCTGCATTCTCTGCAGGAGAATTAGAGAAATTAATTGAAACTGGTGGCGTAACAGGCTTAAAACCTGATGAAAGAAACATACTTGAAGGTGTATTTGCTTTAAGAGATACCCAAGTCAGAGAGGTAATGGTCCCCAGGTCAGGAATGGTTACTCTTCCGAAAGAGGTTTCCTTTACACAAATGATGGAAGAAGTTCATAAAACTCGTCATGCAAGATACTTAGTAATTGATGATTCACTAGATAATGTGCTTGGAGTTTTAGATTTAAGGCAACTTGCTGATCCAATAGCCAAAGGGGAAATGCAAGCCAACTCTTCTTTAAAGCCTTACATAAAACCAGTTATTCGTGTTTTAGAAACCTCTACTTTGGCCGAATTACTACCCCTAATAAAAAATGGGAACCCACTACTATTGGTTGTTGATGAATATGGAGGAACTGAAGGATTAATAACATCAGCAGACTTAACAGGTGAAATTGTTGGTGATGAAATTCAATTTGATAATAAAGAATCTGAGCTAAGACCTATTGATGACTTGAAAAAAATCTGGATTACTTCCGGTGAAATAGAAGTAATAGAACTAAATAGAGAGCTTAAATTAGAATTACCAGAAGCTGATGATCATTACACTCTTGCAGGATTTGTTTTAGAAAAACTCCAAGAAATTCCCAACTCAGGTGAAACGTTCGTTCATAATGAAATTATATTTGAAATTATCTCCATGAAAGGTCCAAGAATAAACAAAGTAAAAATAATCCTTCCTAAATAATAATTAATTAGAAAGTAAACATGAAAAAAATTTCCAACATAAACGAAAATATTATTCCTGTAAAAGTTGGAGTAATTGGCATTGGAAATATGGGTTGGCACCATGCGAGAGTGCTTAGTCTCCTAAAAGATGCTGAGTTAGTAGGAGTTGCAGATTTAGACGAAGAAAGAGGAAAGCTAGCAATGGAACAATTTAATTGTAATTGGTATAAAAATTACAAGGACTTATTACATAAAGTAGAAGCTGTATGTATTGCTGTACCTACGTTGTTTCACCATGAAGTAGGTATAGAATGCCTAAACTCTGGTAAACACGTTTTAATTGAAAAACCGATAGCCGCTAATAAAGAAGAAGCGTCATCATTGATTAATGCATCAAACAATGCAAAAAAGTTATTACAAGTTGGCCATATAGAGAGGTTTAATCCAGCTTTTAGAGAATTAACAAAAGTAGTTGCCAATGAAGAAGTTGTAGTTCTTGAAGCCAGAAGGCATAGCCCTCATCCCGAAAGAGCTAATGATGTTTCAGTCGTATTGGACTTAATGATTCACGATATTGATTTAGTTATTGAACTTGCAAATTCAAAAGTAATTAGGCTGGCTGCAGTTGGAGGATGTAGTGAAGATGGACCTATGGATTACGTTAACGCGACACTCGGATTTCAAAATGGGGTGATTGCAAGTCTGACTGCAAGCAAAATGAGTCACAAAAAAATCCGAAACTTAAGCGCCCATTGCAAACAAAGTCTTATAGAAACAGATTTCCTAAACCACAATATTCATATTCACAGAAAGGCCCATGAATGGTACTCAGCTGATCATGGAGAATTACTTTATAGAAACGATGGTTTTATTGAAGAAGTAAGTACAACATCAATTGAGCCATTGTATGCAGAACTGGAGCATTTTTTACAATGCGTTAGAGGGAAAGAGAAACCTGCCGTCGGAGGGCTTCAAGCCTCTAGAGCACTGCATCTGGCTGATTTAATCGAAAAAGCAGTTTCAATGCCAAGTGAAGACATTCTATTGGGAGAAGGGATTTAAATAAGCCAGATCTAATAGTCAAAAAAAAACTTCTGCCCGATGTTTTACTTCGAGCAAAAGTTTTATTTTGTTAAGAACCTTAAATTGATTGCTTAAATTTTAAGAAATCAGAAGAAAAACTTCTTTGTTAACGAAAGCCAACTGCCGCTTGCCAAACAAAAACAAGCAGAAAGAAGAAAAGAGGTATTAGCGGAAGTACATCCACTGTTGGTGCAAAAGCCTGGTAAGCAGCCGGAAGTTCAGCAAGTAAGTCGAGATTAATCAGTGCCATCCCTAAGAAATAATGGACGTATTAAGCACGCACGCTACCACGTATGACGCGCTTTAGAGCCACTCTGCCACGGAGCGAAATCCTCTGAAAAACAACCTTCACTAATTGCTTGCCTCATAGCACCTGTAAAACGGATCAAATGCGTGAGATTATGCACGCTCAAAAGTGTAAGACCAAGTAATTCTTTGTTGCGAATTAAATGATGAATATATGCCCTTGTATATCCAGTACAAGCTTCACAATTACATGATGAATCCAATGGTCTGAAATCATCTTTAAAACGAGAATTTCTTAAATTCAATCTATCCCCATTAACTAATGCGCTCCCATGCCTCCCCAAGCGAGTGGGAATTACACAATCAAAAAGATCTACACCATTGGCTACTGCTATGGCCATTTCCCTTAAGGTTCCAATTCCCATCAAGTATCTAGGTCGATCATGAGGTAATAACAGACAGGTTTCTCGTACAATTTTGTGTATTTGATTAATTGGTTCACCTACACTCACTCCTCCAATAGCAATTCCAGGCAAATCGAACTCTGAAACAACTTTTGCACTCAATTCCCTCAAATGAGTGAAACATCCACCTTGAACTATTCCAAAAACTGCTTGATCATCTTTTGTATGAGCATTTAGACATCTCTCCAACCAGTGATGAGTCCTTTTACAAGCCTCCTCAACGTCTGATTCACTAGCAGGGTATGGAGGGCATTGATCGAAAGCCATCGCCACATCAGAACCTAAAGCCATTTGAATTTCAATAGCTTTTTCAGGAGTCAAAAAAATATGTTTACCATCTCTAGGACTTTGAAACGAAACCCCTTGATCATCAATTTTATTTAACTTTGCCAAACTAAATACTTGAAAACCTCCTGAATCAGTAAGTATTGGCTTGCTCCAACTCATAAATTTATGTAATCCACCTGCATCTTGAACAATTTTTTCTCCAGGCTGCAGATGGAGATGAAAAGTATTTGCAAGAATCATCTCTGCTCCTGTCATCTTTAGCTGCTCAGATGTAACGCCCTTTACTGTTCCTAAAGTCCCTACTGGCATAAACCTAGGAGTATTTACAATTCCGTTTGGCGTTTTAAAAGAACAAACACGAGCCAATGTCTTTTTACATCTGCTTTTTATTTGAAAATCAAAGAAGGGCTTTTTCAATTATTCCTAAATAATCAATTACTTAAATTAGTTATATAACTAATTTGGAACCTAAGAAACAGTTGAGGTTGTAATTCTGATTTTTAAAAACTGGCTAAGTGACCTTGCAGGTGCATGGGTTTTTTACACAATTTTGCCTCAATGCCCAATTATTAAGCCAAGCTTCAAAAGGATTACTCGTTTTGCCCCTTTGATAGGAGTTTTCATTGGCTTTTTACAATCACTTTCTTGGCTTTTATTGAATCACCTTAATTGGCCGATTACTTCTATCGCCTTGGTATCTATTGCAATTAGCATAGTCATCACCGGTGGCCTTCATATGGACGGTCTAATGGATACAGCTGATGGGATTGGTGCAGGACCATCAAAGAGAATTAAGGCAATGAAAGATAGCAGAGTAGGGGCAATAGGTGTACAAAGTTTAGTTATAATTTTGATCCTTCAAATAGCAGCAATTATCAAACTTGGTTTTTATGCTCCCTTTGCCTTCCCTTTAGCTGCCTTTTGGGGAAGACTCTCACAAATTTTTGCAATTGAAAACTATGAATACATTTTCAATAAAGAATACAAGTCCATGCATCATGAACACTGGAAAGGCATATCCAAAGAAATAACGCCATCAGTAATTGTAGTTTTTACGGGAATAACGCTTTTTCTATCTTTAACTAATTTAAATACATCTAATACTTTTATATTGATATATTGCATATTTTCGGGTTTAATATCTTCAGTATCAATACCAAGCTTAATAAATAAATATTTAGGAGGTCATAGTGGAGACAGCTTTGGAGCAAGTTTAGTGATAACAGAGACAACTAATTTACTATTATTAAGTATCATTTTGGTTCCAAATTAAAAACGAAAGCATTCCCTGATTCAGGTAAAGAGTTTTTGAATTTCTTCGGATTAACAAATAATTTCAAATCTCCACCTAATTGGAGAGCCAAATCTCTAGCAAGAGCAAGACCTATTCCACTTCCTGACATTTTCGAACCACTTGCACCCCTAAACCCTTTCTCAAAAATCTTCTCTCTTTCTTCCTCATTTATAGGGATGCCTTCATCCCAAATGCATATCCCCCCTTCAGCAACTTCAATACCTATGGATGATTTGGGAGGACTATAACGAAATGCGTTTTCCAGAAGATTCGCGACTATTTCGGCAATAACACCTTCTGAAATTGACCTTGATTCCATCCACTCTGGCCACTCTGAAGGACTAAACCATTCTCTTCCTTGCAGATTGGCTCTTGCCTTTGCTCTTTCTATCAATGGCTCTATCAAGCTTCTAACACTTATCGATGTCTCATTTGGCAAGAGCGGAGGCAAAAGTAATCTGTTTGATCCATCATCAGATTGAGGTAATTTAACTTGACTTAGCTGATCAAGAGCAGAGAGATATTTATCAACTTGCGCTTGCTCTGTCATAAGACCTTTGACAAGATTCTCATGCTCACTATCAGGGCCTATTTTTCTCAAAAGCAGTTTTGCATAAGTTCCTAGGGCAGCTAATGGATTCCTGAGTTGATGAACCATTAAAGATATCTGTTCCTTTTGATCATCTAATTGATCTAATAACCTTTTTCTCTCAAGCTCAGATGCAAGAGAGTTAGCCAATAAAATTGACATAGATTGCAAACGTTGATCTAAAGACTCGGGCCATTCTTCAAAAGAATCAATTCTTTCAGCACGAATAACGCCTAACAATATCGAACCTTCCTGTAACGGGTACCATCTCCTGTTAGATGAAGGCGTGCGAAGGGCAGTGTCAGTTTCTACTGGCTGTAAAACTTTTTCTGACTTCGGCCACTGACCAACAACCTCCAATGTTGGGGATCCACTGTCTCCAGATCTTGCTACATAAACGACGACATGTTCAAGCTCTGAATCAGCTTGGTAGCTCATCAACTGCTGTTGAACAAAATTTAAAAACCTTTCTGAATACTGCATTGAACTCATTATGCAATCTTAGACAAAGGAAACGAAGCACTCAAAAACTTGAAAAATTTGAAAAAAGTATTAAGATGTTAATAAAGAATTTAGATTAATTGAAAGGAGGCTATCTCAAATCTAATTCAAAAGTGAGCACTTTGAGTGACTTTGAGGCTATTGCAGAGATTGATGGGTAACCTCTGTAGTCAACTTTTGAGAATTTGAGAAAAACTTTCTATGTCAGTTTCAACTTTTTTTCAAATTACTCTTGCTTCAGCTAGAGCGAATAAAAAAAGTCTCTAACCCTCTCACCCACAAACAAAGCTTGTTTTTTCATGTCAAAGAAGCGTAAAAGAATTAGCAGACGCAGACTCGCAGGCCAGCGTGTAATGTCCCATGTTCCTATTTATCATTTAGGAACTGGTCAACATAAGCCTGTAACCGCAGCGAGACGCTTCATAGCCGAAGAAGGCTTATTCGCACCAGCCATATTAAATGTGCGTCGCAATGAACACACAACTGATCGTTTTTTCTGGGGAGAGAAAGGTTTGTTTAGCGCACAATATGCTGAGGAGAATCACTTTCTTTTCCCTTCGCTAAGGGTTATTGTTGAATTTCTTGGTGAGGACAAAATTTTTGCTGGGTTAGAACTTACAGCAGATGACTGGGAAGAGATTGAAGAGTACGAATACGCTTTTGTTTAGCTTAGAAATTGTTCTTGAATTGTTCTCCGGCAATTATCAATTTGATCATTGCTTATTTCGTGACCTCCATCAAAAAAATATAACTCTGATTTAGCTCCATTTTTCAACAAAATATCAAAGCTTTTTTGAGAAGCTGATTTAGGCACTACTTGATCAATATTTCCATGGTAAAGAAAAATAGGTGGCAGATCTTTTAAAGGTTTCCAATCTGGATGTGGATATGAGCTAAATGCAAAAACAGCCTGAAATTTAATTCTTGTAGCAACCTCTAAAGCCATTGCTCCCCCTTGAGAAAACCCCAATAACAATGTTTTGTTTAAAGGTATGTTTTTAAAGCAAAGATTATTTAGTCTCTTTTCAAGATCCAATACTGCATTTGGAACCTCTTCCCATTTATGAGGGTATAAGGGATACCATTGCCTACCTGATCCACTTGGGTGAGGCTGAGGAGCAGAGAAAGAAACTATTTCAAAACGATCTTTTAACCCTTCGGTTAACAATTTCCCGACTGACAACAAGTCATGTGCATCTGCGCCCCAACCATGCAGTAAAACGAGTCTATTTGTTGCGGATTCAGAATTTAAGCATAGAAGTTCAGTCATCTTGAATGCAATATCCTTCTTTGATGCGTAGGTTGTCGAAGAGAATCGATTTCAAACATTGGAGATGTCATCCATAGCTCTGCTAAGTGTCTCAGACAAAACTGATTTAATTCCTCTAGCTAAAGCATTAGTTAATGAATTGGGATTCAAAATTATTTCAAGTGGCGGGACTGCAAAGTTACTTGAGAGTGAGAATCTTCCTGTAACACGGGTGGCAGATTACACAGGGTTTCCAGAAATTCTGGGAGGAAGAGTGAAAACACTAAACCCAAAGATTCATGGAGGAATATTGGCTAGAAGAGATAAACAATCTCATTTGGATGATTTACATAGACAAAACATAAATCCAATAGATTTGGTAGTTGTTAACTTGTACCCTTTTGAGAAAACTATTTCAAAAGAAAATGTTTTTTGGGATGAAGCTATTGAGAATATTGATATTGGTGGTCCAACACTTATAAGAGCAGCAGCAAAAAATCACCAAGATGTTCTTGTAGTAACGAATCCAAATCAATACCAGGGATTAATAGATGCATATAAATCAAAAGCTATAACTAATGAATTACGAAAAAAATATTCACAACAAGCTTTTGAGCATACAGCAATTTATGACCTAACAATAAGTAAATGGATTGCTAAAAATATCTCTTACGAAAAAACTTCTTGGTTACAAGGCTTACCTTTAAAACAAGAACTTAGGTATGGAGAAAATCCACATCAAGAAGCCTCATGGTATGGAGAGCCTGAGAAAGGATGGAGTGGCGCCAATCAATTACAAGGCAAAGAATTAAGTACAAATAATCTTCTAGACCTAGAGGCTGCATTATCTACTCTTCGTGAATTTGGATATGAAAACACTATTAAGAGTGATTCATATCAAAAGGCAGCAGTGGTGATAAAACACACAAATCCTTGTGGAGTTGCTGTTGGAGATACTCCATATTTAGCTCTCAAAAGAGCATTAGATGGCGATAGGGTTAGTGCCTTTGGTGGAATTATTGCTATCAATTGTCCTATAGATAAAGCTGCGGCCAAAGAGCTCGAAAATATATTTATTGAATGTGTTGTGGCTCCATATTTTGATGATAACGCAAAAGAAATACTATCAAAAAAGAAAAATCTAAGGCTCTTAGAGTTAAAAGCTGAATCTATTCAAAAAGCATCTAAACATCATATTAGAAGCATACTTGGTGGTTTATTAATTCAAGATTTAGATGAACCAAATACAGATCAAAAAGAATGGAAAAATGTTACAAAGCTCATACCAAACAAAGAAGAAATAAATGACCTATCCTTCGCATGGAAAATCGTAAAACATGTACGATCTAATGCTATAGCTATTGCACATAACAAACAAAGCTTAGGTATTGGAGCAGGCCAAATGAATAGAATAGGTTCTGCCAAACTTGCTTTAGAAGCTGCCGGAAGCAAATCAAAAGGTGCTGCCTTAGCTAGTGATGGCTTTTTCCCCTTCGACGATACTGTAAAAATGGCAGCTGATTACGGTATTAGTTCAATTATTCAGCCAGGGGGAAGCATTAGAGACGAAGATTCAATTAAAGCTTGCAATGAATTAGGTATAAAAATGGTAATAACCGGCAAAAGACATTTTTTACATTGATATTATATAAAGTGAACTCTTTAATTTATATCTTTATAGTTAGATTTAAATTTTAACTAAATTATGTACCTTTTGGATAATAAGTTATTTTATTTGATTTCCTAAAAAGTGATAGTCTTCCTGGACCAGCGCATAAGAAATAAAATGATATTGCTGCGTAAATAGCTGACAATTCGAATATGTAATTGTGATTCTCTACCACCGCAAAAGGAAATCCCTCTAAACCAGTATCTATAAAGTGGAAATACAAAGCGAATATCATTGTAGATAGTAGACCCAAGGAGGATAATCTTGCCAATACTCCACTTGCCAAGCCTATTGGACAAACTATTTGAGTTACTGCAGCCATATAAGTCCAAATCACAGGATCGCCAGGAAGAAAACTGAAATATTTGCCTACAACAAATTCAGCAAATCCACCTGGATCATTTAATTTTTCCAAACCATGATGAACCATCATCAAACTAAAACTAACTCTAAGAACTAATATTGATAGTTCTCCAAAAATATTTACTTCCCCTTCAGGGCTCTGAACAACGACTTCAACCTTTTGTGCATCAGGATCTTTAAGATTAGATTTGTTCGCTTGAGTCATCTTCCACTAAAAACTATTAACTATCCTACGAGAGATTGGGACAAAATTGTGTTTTTTTCTTATCAAAAATTTTCGCTTAATTTCATTAGCTTGTGAATAACATCTTCAACCACTCTGTCAGGAGTTGAAGCCCCCGAGGTAATGCCTACACTAATATTTCCCTTTTGAAGAAAAGTTGCCTCAGTTAGCAATTCTCCTCCTTCTAGTGGCATATGAGTAATGGTATTAGTCTCTTCACCAATTCGCTCTGGAGTATCAATATGAAAAGAACGAATCCCCCGACTTATTGCGATTTCTTGAAGATGAGTTGTATTAGAAGAATTAAATCCTCCAATTACGACCATGAGATCTAGAGGTTCATCAACAAGAGAAAACATTGCTCCTTGTCTTTCTTCAGTAGCATCACAGATAGTGTTAATAGCTAGAAAATGTTCATTCAATTGAGCAGGGCCAAATCTTTTCAACATTGTTTTCTCAAACAATCTTCCTATTTCCTCAGTTTCGCTTTTTAACATTGTGGTCTGATTAGCAACTCCAACTTTTTGCAAATCCTTATCCGGATCAAAGCCTGCTGAAGAAGCTTTTGAAAATCGGTTTAAGAAATCTTCTCGATTACCCTTCCCTAAAATATAATCAGCAACATATTTTGCCTCTTCAAGGTCGAACAACACAAGATAAGTCCCTGCAAAAGAGCTAGTAGCTAAAGTTTCTTCATGTTTATATTTGCCATGAATAATTGATGTAAAAGTATGTTTTTTATGCTTTTCAACAGTGTGCCAAACTTTTGAGACCCATGGGCAAGTCGTATCAATGATATGACAACCTCGATCATGTAAGAGTTGCATATCTTGCACCGTTGCCCCAAATGCAGGAAGAATCACAACATCTCCATCTTTGACTCCGGAAAAATCTTTAACCCCTTTCTCTTCAGCTATGAAAAGAACATTCATTTTCCTTAAATGATCATTCACAGAAGGGTTATGAATGATTTCATTAGTTATCCATATTCGTTCATTGGGATAATGTTTCCTTGTCTCGTAGGCCATGGCAACTGATCTTTCTACTCCCCAACAAAATCCAAAAGCTTCTGCAAGCTTAACTTTTAATCTTCCATGCTCTAGAAGATTTCCATTTTCTCTGATAGATCCAATCAAACCACTTTGATAGGCTTCAGCAAGTGCTTGAGCTCGCTTATTTGCCGAGCCAAATCCTCGTCGGTTATATCGATCTGATTTATGAAGCGTTTGCTTAAAGGCTTGAGTATCCATTTCAATTAAATAGTAAAAAACAAATTGATAGGAATCTCATCACTATTAAACCACAATAAAAAAGCCCGGAATATATCCGGGCTTTTTTAGATTTAATGTAAGACAATTAAACAAGAAAACTAGCTAGAAGCAAAGTCAGGATAAGCCTCCATTCCATGCTCGCCAATATCAAGACCCTGTGTCTCTTCTGCTTCGCTAACTCTGATACCTCCGAAGAAGCCACCAATAATTTGCCAAGCAATCCAGCATGTAACAACAGTCCAGATACCATAAGCGGCTGCACCTAGAGCTTGAATTAAGAATTGGCTAATTCCTCCTCCATTAAGAAGACCAATTCCTGCAGCACCTGGATCCATGCCGTCAACGCCCCAAAGACCGATAACAATAGTTCCCCAAACTCCACAAACACCGTGAACTGAGAAAGCACCAACTGGATCATCGATACCTGCTGAATCCAAAGCAGCTACTGCAACTACAACAATGAATCCCCCTACTGCCCCAGCAAGCCAAGATCCAGCGAAAGTCATATTTCCGCAACCAGCAGTGATACTTACCAAACCAGCAAGGATACCATTAATGATCATAGTTAGATCAGGTTTTCCAGAGGTAATTGTGGATAAAACTGTAGCCGCGATTGCACCACCAGCTGCTGCCAAAGTTGTTGTTACAGCAACGTAAGCAACGTATTGATCCATTGCCAACTCAGAGCCAGGGTTGAATCCATACCAACCAATCCAAAGTATCAGAGCTCCTAAAGTCGCAATAGCCATATTGTGACCGGGCATAGCTTGAGCTTTGCCATCTACAAACTTGCCAATACGAGGTCCAAGAAGCATTGCACCAACAAGACCTGCCCATCCACCAACTGAGTGGACAATAGATGAACCAGCGAAATCAATAAAGCCAAGTTCAGCAAGCCAGCCACCATTCCACTGCCAACTTCCTGCAATTGGGTAAATGAAAGCAGTTAGGACGATTGAGAAAACAACAAATTCTCCGAATTTGACTCTCTCAGCAACCAATCCAGAAACGATGGTTGCAGCAGTACCAGCAAAAGCAGACTGGAAAAGGAAATCAACTGCAGGGACAAGACAACCTGTATCACCAGCAGCTGCACACTCTAATGCACCTGACGGATCAGGATCAACGAATAAGCCTTGGAAATAAAGCCATCCGTCAATTACTGAACCGCCATACATTAGGGAATACCCAATTACCCAATAAGCAGTAACAGCAAGAGCGAAAACAAATAAGTTTTTAGCTAGTATGTTTACTGCATTTTTTTGGCGACACATACCAGCTTCAACCATTGCAAATCCTGCGTTCATGAAAATAACGAGGATTGTGGCAATAAATAACCAAAGGTTATCTGCCAAGAATGCAGCAGCTTGAGGTCCAGTTAAATCTGAAAGTGCAACTTCAGCTCTTGCAGAGAAAGTGAAAACACCTAATCCTAAAAGTGCCAATGGGATAGATGCTAGCCATGCCCAAGATTGACTTCTTCTAAAACCTTTAATACTTCTTAGAAGAAGCATTGGCCCGTTCAGAAGACTTGCGTCTTGAAGACGAGAAGTATTTCGCCTTGGAGGCGATTGCAAAGCAGTGGTCATAAATGATGCTTACTTCGGGAAAAAGAAAT
>QCHU01000013.1 GCA_003279455.1 Prochlorococcus sp. AG-402-G19 | reverse complement strand
TGAAAAACATTATCAGGCATTTGTTTTGGCAAATCAACAAGACTGTAGTTTTCAAAGATTCTTATTCTACCGATAGACCTTCCTTTTAACCCTGCTTCGTTAGCAATTGCCCCCACTAAATTTCCGGGCTTAACTCTATCTCGGTGTCCAACTTCTACTCTGAATCTCTCCATCTCATCTTCAAGTCTGTTGTTATCAAATTCACCTCTTCGACGTTGCTTGAATTTATTATCTCTCCGATCATTTCTTGTGTTCCTTTGAGCTGATTGCTTAATCCAATCTTCATTTCCATGCTCAAGCAGTGCATTAAACCCAATCGCTAAATTTAATGCAGCAAGTGTTAATTCTTTTGGTTCTATATCTAATTCAGTTTCAACATTCCTTATTAAATCTTCTAAAATATTAGACTCATCTGGATTGTCTCTTTGTGTTGAGGCTGCTTTTATTAATTTTGCTTGTAGCTTCTTAATTCTATTGCTGTTGATAAGCTCATTATCTGGTATATCCATCTTCTCAATTGGTTGACCTACAGCTCTTTCAAGATTACTTAAAAATGATCTTTCTCTAGGATTAACAAAAAGAATTGCCTCACCATTTCTTCCTGCTCGTCCAGTTCTTCCAATCCTATGAACATATGCTTCTCTATCAAATGGCATATCATAATTAACTACTAAACCTATTCGATCCACATCAAGACCTCTTGCTGCGACGTCTGTAGCTACTAAAATATTGATAGAACCCTGTCTTAATCTTTCAACAGTTCGTTCCCTTTGATTTTGAGGGATATCTCCATTCAAGATGGCTACATTATATCCAAATGATTCTAATTTTTCAGCTACTACAATTGTAATGGCTTTAGTTCTGGCAAATATTATTACACCTTCTTCTGATACTGCTTCAAGTACTCTTTGAAGTGCATTAACTTTGTAAATATTTTGAACAGTTATATACCTTTGCCTAATAAGTCTTTCCTTCAATTCAGTTGCTTTTATAGTTATTTCTGCAGGACTATTTAAATATTTTTTTGATAATCTTCTTATCTCAGATGGCATTGTTGCTGAGAATAAAACTAGTTGTCTCTCATCCGGCAATTGTTCTAAAATCCACTCCACATCATCAATGAAACCCATCCTTAACATTTCATCGGCCTCATCTAAAACCAAACAACTCAGATGGCTCGTATTTAGTGTCCCTTGGCGCATGTGATCCATGACTCGCCCAGGTGTCCCTACAACGACATCAACTCCTCTTTTAAGGGTGTTGATTTGATGTCGGAAATCAGAGCCACCATATATGGCAAGTACATTTAAATGAGGATGACCAGCAGCATAGGAGCGAAATGATTCAGCAACCTGCATAGCCAACTCGCGAGTTGGAGCTAGAACTAAGACTTGTGGATGTTTAACGTTTTTCTTAAGTCTTTCTAGAATTGGTAAAGCAAAAGCGGCTGTTTTTCCTGTACCGGTTTGAGCTTGTCCAACTAAATCTCTACCAAGAAGTAATTCCGGAATAGCCGCTTTTTGTATCGGAGTGGGTGATGAGTAACCTTTATCTGAGAGTGTTTGAATAAGTTCTTTACTAAAATTAAATTCTGAAAATCCGTTTTCTGGATTTTGATCACCTTCATCTACGATCTCCTGTGTAGACGCTTCATAAACATCTTGATCTATTGGACATGAGGAATCCTCATGTGGATTTGTACTTTTCATCTAATAATGGTTGCCTTTTTGTCCTTCAAATTAGGCAAACAACTTCCGATCGGTATATAACCGTGCTTTGCTGGCTCGCCTTGTTAAAGGGATTGTAAATCTAATTTTATCATCTCGAAAATCCTTTTAGGAATAAGTTGACCACATCTTTAAAAGTCTTGTTCTTTATTGGTTATTACCAATAATTGTTTTTTTGCACGAGTGATTGCTGTATAGAGCATTCTTTTTTCATAATCATCAGAATTAAACTTTGTGAGATTATTATCTTTTGAAACTCTAAAGGTACTAGGCCAAAGTAAAAGAACTTTGTCAGCTTCACTTCCTTGTGATTTATGTATTGTCATTGCATATGCAGCATCATACATGTTTAACCTTGATGGGTTTATTAATCGAGTTACGAGTCTTTGTTCTTCAGAAAAGACATTAAATAGAAAACGTCTTTTCTCACCGTTGCCAATAATTATCCCAACGTCTCCATTTGCTAAACCTATTTCAGGTTGATTACTCCTTGCCATAATAGGTGTTCCTTCCCCCCATCTGTGTACTTCCTCCTCAAATCTCTTTCCTAAAAGGAACTCGTGGATTTTTTTTACACCCCAGGGCCCATATCTTTGCGGACAAAGTATAAGAAGATTCTCTATGAATTTGAAGAGTTTTAGTATCTCAACTGATTGTGAGACCTCAATCATACTTGATTGCCATGCTTCATCAGGAATAATATTATTACAAGTTTCTGTTAACTTTTTAAGCTTTTTTTTATAGTTTAAAAGAGTCCTTACTACGGGTTCTGGAATACTTTTTAAGGATGAAAAGTACTGACGTGTATTTGATGAATCTTCTTTTATTGCAAGCAGTTTCCAAAAGGCGTCTACTCCTTTATCTTTTAGTGTATTTCTTAATAAAGCGATATCTCCTTTGTTTCGGTAAGACTCTGTTAGTTTGACTGAGTTTGATTGAAAGTTTGTTGTTGTTTCTTTCTCTTGTAATATTTGCCATATACCAGCACTTCCTATTGGTAATAATTGGTCAGGATCCCCAACCAAGATTATTTGACATGAACTTGTTAATGCATCGAGCAACCCATTAATTGTTGACATGTCTACCATTGACATCTCATCTATGACTATTAGATCTAAGTTTAATAGACGTTTAGAGTTTCTTCTGAAGCCATATGGTCCTGATTCTAACCATTTATGTAATGTTTTAGAAGGAATATTAGCAAGCTTATCTTTTATAGGATCTTCAAAATCTACAATACCAGCCTGAATAGTATCTTTTAGTCTTTTTGCGGCTTTTCCTGTAGGAGCAGCCATCCCAATAGCATGAGTTGGATTTATTATTAGCGCTTGTAAAAGCATTTGAAGAATGGTAGTTGTCTTGCCTGTACCTGGGCCACCACTCAATAAGATGATTCGTTCACTTTTTACAAGGTTAACAGCTTCTATTTGTTGAATATTTAGACGCTCTAGATTTATAGCATCAATTTGAGTATGTAATTCTTGAGATGGCTGATTAATAGGTTGATTCCTTGCGAGTAATTTATTTATGGTGTCAACTATCTCATTGTGTGTTCGACGCCAACTGATCAGATCCCCATTTAAAACAATTGGGGAGTTATCTCCTTTAGTCCAGCCACTGTCTAATAAAGCTTTAATATGATAGCTGGGCCAACCTTCATGTTTAATTTCAAGATTTTTAGGGATCTCCTTAAAATTTATATAAACATCACCTCTTGATAATCCATCCATTAATACATTTACGACATCAATTAAAACTTCATTAAATTTTTTGGGTGGGAAATAGCGAATTAGAGTAGCTAATAATGATTTATTTAAATCAGTTGAAAATTTTTTTTTCAAGTGCTCTCTCATCTAACGTTTCTTTGAATCAATAAGTCTAATTTTTTAATTCTTTCAATAGGAGCAGGTTCGACTATTAATCCTGGAGTCCTTTGAGGAAAATTCATTTCATCTAAATCTCCAATATCTGGAAGCCCTCTCAAAAACACGTAAATGTAACCTCCAAGGTGTTTTTGAGGTGAATAATCGGGGAGCCTCCAATTTAAAAATCTATGTAAAGCAAGTAAATATATATGGGCTTGTAATGGATAGTGATGATGGTACATTTCTTCATCCATTCTGGTAATTGAATAATTTGAGGGACTACAAGAAGAACTATCCTCTTTTGATAGCGGACTTCCTATCCAGTTACTTTTCCAATCTAAAACCCACCATTTAGCAACTTCATGATTTGAGTTGTCTGCAAAAACTTGGTCTATGGATCCGCTTAGGAAACCGCTGCTATAGATATTGAGATTCATCAGTTTATTTATATAGTCTGAGCCATATTTGTTTTGAGAATCTTCTCTGAAAATTGATGATAATTCGAGAGTATTAATTGGATTATCTGCATGACAAATTGGAATATCAAATTTTAATTCTTTGATAGAGGTTTTAGAATTTAAATTTTTCATTTTAAATTTACCTAAAGGACCACCTAAAGGTATATTTGCAATTCTCTTTAATAAAATATTAATTGGTTCAATAAATGAATTGCTTATATTAACTATATTTAATTCTTCTTCAATTATAGTGGAAACTTTTAGTTGATTTTCAATATCATTGAAATCTATTCTTTCAAGTATTTTATGAAGACATGTTCCTGCTATAGGACCTTTTGGAAAATTACTAATAGGACTTTCTTTATCCCATCTGTTATCTTCTAGACTGTCTATAAGTTGATCTTTTTCTATAAATATCTGATCGGATTTTTGGATTGATAAATCCTCAACCTCATTTTTAAATGTATGATCTTCATTTAACTCATCTGAAAAGTCTTTTAGAGATAATTCGTCATTCTTTTGTGTTATCCATTTTGAAAAACTATACCTTCCCCAACTATTCTCAAACTGATGTTTTGGAATTGCTCCAAGTGATAATTTGACTTCACTCTTAGGTTGAATCCATGTTTTATTAGTTTCAATTACTTTTATATCTTGAATATGAACTTTTAGTTTTCTTTTCTTGAATGACTTCTCCATCATTTCTTTTGTATGGTCTTCTATATTTAGATTTATAGATTCAGATCCAAATAAAAAGCCTGAAAGAGGGTTTCCTTCTTGAGCGGCCGCCTTAGTCCACAGAACTATTAATTGTTTTTTAGCTCTTGTAAAAGCAACATAAGCTAAGCGTTCTGCTTCATTTAATGATTCTTTTTTAATAAAATCTTGATATGAAATATATTTTTTATATAATTTATACTTTTTAGAAATCAATAGATTTTGATTATCTCTCCATAACTGAGTTTTTTGATCTAGAGGCTTTTGCCACAAGTATGGACAAATTACTATTTTAAATTGAAGTCCTTTACTTTTGTGGATTGTAATTATATTTACTGAGCTATTACTAATAGAACTGTTAGGTTGATATTCTTCTGGTGTTGGCTCGGTGACCTGGAACCGTTGACTACTAAGCCATTGTGATGCTCTTAAAGCATTAAATTTCTGTCTATAGATCTGTTCGTCTACTAACTGAGAGCTTTGATAAAGATCACCTAATAAAGTTCCTCTATATGAAAGATCAGCAATTGATTTACCTTCTAGAAAGTTTGATAGACAGCCTAATAATCCAATCTTTGGGAATAGTTTTGCAAGTTCGTAGAACTTCGAAGATAATGTATCAAAATCGCCATTAATTTTTGATTCAATAAGTTTTTCCTTGCTCCATTGCATAAGCTCTGAACAAGCTAGTAGGGCAAGTTTTTGTTGGTTATATGGACTGACGATACAGTTCATGAAAATCTGTAGGATTTGAGCACCCTCACTAGTAAATATATTTTCATTGCTTAGGAGTTGTGAGGGGATTTTTATTTTTGATAAATAGCTATGGATGTTTTTAGCTTGATCGTGTCTATTGACTAGTATGCAAATATCTGAGGGAGTTAAATCTTTGGGATTATTGCTTAATAGCTCTAACAAGTAAGATCCAATAACTTTCGGAATTTTATCCTCGAGTTTGCTTTTTGATTCTAATTTTATTTTTTGTGTTTTTTCTTTTTGATTATTTCCTATTAGATTTAATATTTTAAATGGTTCTTTTATTCCATTCAGCTTTAGTAGATCTTCTTGTGAACATGGGTTAAGTTCTTGAGTTGATAGATTTGATCTTATTAAACCATCAAGAAATAATTTATTGAGTATTAAAATTAGAGGTTTTGTACTTCTATAATTAGAATTCATTAAATGAATTTGATCACAAGCTTCTCTTGCTTTCATATATGTATTTAAGCTTCCACCTCTGAAACTATAGATTGCTTGCTTTGGATCTCCAATCATTAGTAATAAATGTGTTGAACGATTGCCAAAGGCTTCTTTTAGTAATCTTAACTGAGCTGGATCAGTATCTTGGAACTCATCGATTAATGCTACTTTATATCTATGTTTTAAGTTCTTATAGATATTATTAGGTTTAACTTCATCTTTAACTCGACTTATATTTAGGTTTTTGGGATCTAATAATTTAAGTAGATCAGAATAATTTATCAAACCCTTTTTAGATTTTCTTTTTTCAAGCTCTCTCTTTGTCCATAATAAAGCATGTTCCCAAACTAATTCAGCTGGACTATCATATAAATCTGCTGTAATATTAAAAATCGATTTCATTTCTTCTGAAAAAGAATCAATTTTATACTTGATATCTAATTGGTAAATATTCTTAGGATGAAAATACTTATTTATAAGAGTTTGATTTTGAATATCTTCATATGATGGTCTCTTTTTCTCTTTATATTCTGCAATCCATTTAATTAAAAGCTCATAACGATTTTTTCTAGGCTTGGATGAGTATGGCTTTGTATCTGTAATACCCTTTGATTTTAGACCCTTCGCAATCTCTATTAAGCCATCTTCAAGATCCTGGCCCTGCTCTTCCCATATGGCAGTAAATTTTATCCATAATTTTTCAATATAGTTATTTAATTGATTTGAAAGACTTTCTTCTATTTTTAAATCATTAAATGTTTGTTTGAAAGAATAATTTGTATCATTATCTAATGAACTAAGAACTTGAATTAAATTTTTTCGATTGAAATTAGTTTTAAATATACCTTTTAATTCTGAAATTTCTATTTCTAATATTTCTTTCTTCCAATATTCTTCAACAATTTCATTTATTAGTGTTTTGGAATCCTTTTCGATAGTAGTGTTTAAATTAGTTTCGTTCTCAATTGCATCTCTATGAAGTGTTTTACTGCAAAATCCATGAATTGTTGTTATGTCAGCATTATCAATTCTTTCCAATGCTTTTAAAAGTAGGGAGGCTATATGTAAGGCTCTTTTTTTAGATGTGATATTTAAACTGACCCATTCATTTAATACATTGTCAATTTGAGATCGTTCTATATTTGCATTCATTGATTCAATTACTTTTAATGCCAAAATTAATCTTTCAATAATTCTTCCTTTTATTTCTGATGCCGTTGCTTCTGTAAAGCTAACAACTAGTATTTCATTTATTGAATATTCTTTTTCAGTCAATAACCTTAAAACAAGATGAGCAAGAGAGAATGTTTTTCCTGTTCCAGCACTTGCTTCTATTAAACGCATTCCATTCGTCAAAGGATATTTGTTAGGTTGAAATAATTCAATATTAGTCATATTTTTCTCATAGTTATAATGAAAAATAAAAACCAATTCTTCTGCTATCTATTATCTTTTGATTTTGGTTTTTAAAATTACTTATAAGCAACATTTCAGGATCTCCAATCTAAATATTTTATTTGTTTTATGATGGCTGGAACTTCTTTGATATATATTTTGTATTCAGGAAATTTAATTTTCAGCATTTCTTCTTCTTTTATGGCTTTTATTCTTAAAATGTAAGCTAATGATATGAGTAGAAAAAGATGGATTAGACTCAATGAAAAAATACATATCCCAAATGAAATAAATAATATTCCCTTATAAAGTGGGTGTCGAGTGTTTTGGTATGAATAATTTTTTATCAGATTAGATTTATTCATTGGATAAGGAAGTGGTGTAAGGTTTTCCCCTAAATCTATGAGTGCTTTAATTACAGTAAAGAGACCTAGAATTGAAATTGCTAATCCAATAATTATACAAAAAGTTTTTATTGAAAATGCTAGATACTTTATTTTTGGTAAGGGAGGTATTAAATGTAGAAGGATTAAAAATATTTGAGCAAATAAATACCATTCTCCTTTTGAATTATTAAATAGCCCCTGCTTGCTAAACCCCCATTTTGAGAAAAGAGTTTTGATATCCTTAAAGAGATTGCTTTTATTTCGTTTCATTTTAATTGCTAGATTAGTTGGTTTTTTTTAGGAGTGGTTCATAGAGACTCATTAATACATCATTAAATGATTTAAGGTCTAAAAAAGTAGAGGCTTTGCATTTTTTGCCAAAGCAAAGTTCCATCGTTAGAGTATCTCTTTCACCTTGCATATATAAATCACCTTCCCATTTCTTTTTAAATAAATCTTGTTCATTCTTATTCTTCTCTTTTGTAGCAAGGGCATAAGTCATGCCACTCTCTGGTGGGATGGGCCAACAATTGTTCCTTCCTGCGGCTGCTAATTGATGTATTTGCCTTAGAATTTCAGCCGCCTCTTTGGGATCGATTGGTAAAATCTCTTTGCTTACATTGAAATTTATTTTTTTGCGATAGTCTATTTTTTTCGAAATTATCAGTGTTTTATAATTAAAAGAACTATATGCGGATAAATATAAATGATTTAGCCATCCATTCATCAGAGCTTTATATTTTAATGTTCCAATTTCAATTTGTATTAAATTCTTCCCTCCAAAGTAAAATTCACCCTCTATCCCTTGCATCTGAATATTTCTTTTCGTTATTTGACCAGTAGCGCATATTGCTGATATTAAATTACCCCATCGCTCCTCAAGAAGATCCTCCTCTATTAATCCAGAGCCTTTTGGCGGAAAAACCCCTCTACCTGAATAGGTCTCTTCCCAGTAGTTATAATTAGATTTACTTACATTAATTTTTCTTAGATCACTATTTTCTAGTCGATGCTTAAGAAGTTTATATCTCTCTAATTCTGAAAGCTCGAGTGAATCATTGTCCTCAATAAGATTGACAAATTCTTTTGATTGGATTTCATTATATTTTAACCATGTTCTTTGTGGATTGAGTAGCCATTCTTTGGTTTTCTCGAAGGAATATGATTTTAATGCGCTTAAGTTTATTTCTTTCCATTTTAGCGGTAATGCTAGTGAGACTTTTTTAGTAGGTATTGCTTTCTCAATCCATTCTCTAGCTTCTAGATTCTTCTTATCACAACTCAAGATCTGTGAATTTTCAGATTTTATAAAGTTGAATTGATCAAGCGGATTGGCTGGTGGCTCAATGAGAATATCTTGAAAGGCATATGCTCCTAATTTTATTTTTAAATAATTGAGCCATTGTTGTACAGGACTTGGAGGTTCAAGCTCTTCTCCGGTTTTTTCATCTTTGGAATTCCAAGAAACTAAAAGATTTTGACGAGTTGAGATTAAAGCTTCTAACAATGAGTAGCGATCTTTGTCATATTGGTTAGGGTCCCCAAGTTCTCTTTTTCTTTCTAGGAGATTAAAGCTTCTTCTATTATTTATTCTTGGGAAATTTCTACTTTCTAATCCCATGACGATGATGATTTGATGAGGTATTGCTCTCATTGGTTCTAAGGCACTGATCGTGATTTTCCCTGTCCTATGACCAAACTTACTATTTGTAGAACTTAATGCTTTGGTGATAATGTCTTTAACTACTAAACAATCAATTTCTAGTTCACAATTTTCTGTTATTAGATCCCAATCATTAACAATAGTTAGTAATTGTTGCTCTTCCCAAGCCCATTCTCCACCATCCCCAAATAAATCTTTTACGAGTGATGTTATAAGTTTTATCCATTCTTTACATGAACGTTTACTGCGAATCGCATCGACATAATTGCAAAGTTTTGAAAGTATACCCCAAGCTTTTATAAGCTCAGAACTTGAAACATTCTCGGAATAAGGGGAGATTTTGCTTATTCCATTAATTGGATTATCTGGTAAAACAAGACCAAGTAAAAATCTTTCTAGACACCAACATAGACTATGAGCTTCTTCCCCAAATCTTTCTGAAGAATCCAGTCCCCAAGTAAAGCCAGCGGATTGAAGGTTTTTGGTTATGTTAGTCACCTCGTCAATACTTATTTTCTGTTGTGCTTGTAATGCTGGATTGGATAGTAAGTTTTCAAAAATTGATGCGGTTAAACGAGAAGCGGAAATCTCTAATAGGTTTAACACAAAATGTATCAAACCTACTTTATCTTCTTGACTTCTGTCTGTGATTATCCAAGGTAGCGGAGTACTGTTTTGATCTATATTGTTAAACACTGAGGCAAATATTGACGCATAGCTATCAACTTGTGGTGTCATTATAAGAATGTCTCTGGGTTGAAGTTTCTTGTTATTGCTAAAAAGCTGTAATATATGGTCCCGTATTAATTCCACTTGTCGATACTTCCCTGGGGCTTTAAGGAAAAGAAGTGATTTGTCAGATTTTTCTTTAGTTAAAATACTTTCATTTTTTGTGGATAACAATTCTTGTTGTAGTTGTTCTAATAAATTTGGTTTGTTCCCTTTATTAGTGGCGATATTTGCTGTAAGAGAAAAAATATCTTCCTCATTTCTATCTCCCAATTGATATTCACCACTCCCCTCTAGCAACTGTTGAAATTCAGCCCCCATCCGTCCAAGGAAGGCTTCAAGCCTTGGAGATTCTAGTAACCATTGCCTATCAGGAGGAGTATTCCATGTGTTTCTAAAATTCAGTCTTCTTGCTTCACATCTTTGCCAAAGATCATTGCAAGGAGAAATTAGATAAATTTTTATATTTATGACTTTTGAAAATGCTTGAATTAAATCTATTTGCAATGGTGCAAGACTGCTTATTCCATAGATGTATAAATTTTTTGGATAATCTTGTTTTGAAACCTCATCTTTTTTTAAACGTTCAATAGCTTTTTCAACTTGGATGCAGAAAGGATCTTTTTTGATCTTTTTATATAATAAAGTAAATAATATTTCTTGCCAAAGGGTATTGTTATTAACACTAACACCTTTTAAAGTTTTATTTGTTTTCTTGCTTAACCACTGCTTGATAATTTCAGGCCTATAAAGTATGTAGTCATCAAATATTTCTGCAATATTATTTGCTATTTCCCATAAATTTTGATCAACTAGATCTTTTTCTTTCTCGCTTTTCTTTAGCCAGGATCGAACTACTTTTGCTTCTTCCTCTTTCATTAATTCTGGTAATAATTCTAAAATAATCCAAACAAGATGATTCTTTTCCCATGGATCTTTTTCATTAGGATCAATACCAATAATTCTCTTGACTAACCTTTTTAAATATGTACCAGGAAACGGGTATTTAATTAATGCATTGATATTATTAATTATTGAAAGTTCTTCACTTAACCATCTGCTTGATGGCCATGTACTAACAATAATATTAACTTCTTCAGTTATTTCAGGAGGATTTAATCGGAGTTCCTGTCCTAGTATTTCTGCTAACCATTCAGCTTTATTACTTCGATAAATTGTTAGCAAGAGTCAAAATGCGATTTAAAGATATTTTTAAAGTAAGAAGTTGTCTTTTCTTGGATTGATGATAAGGCTTTTCATTTCTTTGACTGCCTGAGAGAGACCTACTGAAAGGGCTCTAGAAATAATTGTATGGCCAATATTTAATTCTTCAATCCCTTCAATAGCTGCAATCGGCTCAACGTTTTGATATGTCAACCCATGCCCTGCGTTTACTCTCAAACCATATGATTTTGCTTTGGCTGCGCTTTCTTTAAGAATGGATAATTCCATACCTCTTGCCTTGTTTTTTTTGATTGCATATTTACCCGTGTGTAGTTCAATCCAGGCGGCTTTTACTTCAGCACATTTTTCTAATTGAGCTTGAACTGGATCAACAAAAAGACTAACTGGAATATTCTCATCTGATAGACGTTGGATTATTTCCTTTAATTTGTTTTTGTGTTTTATGACATCGAGTCCTCCTTCTGTAGTGACCTCTTCCCTTTTTTCAGGAACTAATGTAACCATCTCTGGCTTGAGATTAACAGCTATTGAAGTCATTTCTTCAGTTGCAGCCATTTCCAGATTTAGTCGAGTATGCACAGTCTCTTTTAGAAGATTTAGATCTCTATCTTGTATATGCCTTCTATCTTCTCTTAGATGAACTGTTATGCCGTCAGCACCACCTAATTCTGCTAAAAGAACCATTTTTACTGGGTCAGGTTCAAATGTCTTACGTGCTTCTCGGACATTTGCTATGTGATCAATGTTTACGCCAAGACTTGCCATAAGTATTTTGAATATACATTGATTGTATTCATCAAAAGCAAAATAAGGTTTAGCCGCTGGAGTAACTGCCCTGTCCCATCGTTAATGATAAAGCTTTCGGAGTTAACTTCAATACATAGTTTGTTAAAGAGGGAATTTTTGCCCTTTCTTCATAGAGAAAAAAAAATATGCCGTGGTGTTGATCCTTTCTGGAGTCGATTGGCTATGTTTGCTACGCAAGATTTTGCATTGAACAATTTTTTTCGAAGAAGAATAGTTATTGGAGCAGAGAATTTACCTTTAAGTGGTTCTGTTGTACTTGCACCTACTCATAGATCAAGATGGGATGCTTTGATGTTAACTATGGCTGCTGGAAGAAGGATCACACATAGAGACTGCAGATACATGGTCACTCGCTCAGAAATGAGAGGATTGCAAGGATGGTTTTTAAACAGGTTGGGTTGTTTCCCCGTTGATCAAGGAAGACCTTCTTTAACTACTCTTAGATATGCTGTGGATTTATTGGTTTCAAGTCAGCAATTAGTTGTATTCCCAGAAGGAAAGATAAATCGATTTGGCGAACCTGTAAAGTTAAAAAAGGGCTTAATTCGGTTGGCTCAACTAGCATCTAACAAAGGTTTAGAAATTAAAATTGTTCCAGTTGGTTTGGCCTACAGTGATGTTATTCCTAAATTTTATGGATCGGCATCAATTTGTTTCTCTAAACCAATTACTATTTCTAGTGATTTTAATCAATCTGCAAATGACTTCAATATTGCGCTTTCCAAAAGTATGAGAAGTGCTGAAGAATCTGCATTGTTTGCTGTTGATAGAAGATAATATGATTTACTTAATTGATTCTTTAGAACTCAGATTAAATTTATTTTCCTCTAATTCTCTTTAATTCCCTATTTGAAATGATTACATCCAAAGAAGTTACTCTTCTCATTAAGCAAACACTTCCCGATGCTCAAATTGATGTAAAAGATATGGGCGGTGGTGATCATCTTGAAGTAAATGTCGTATCTGAAGAATTCACTGGCTTATCTCTTGTCCAACAACATCAACTTGTCTATGGTGCCTTGAAAAATGAATTAAGATCAGAAACAATTCATGCTTTAGCCTTGAAAACCTCTACTCCTCAATAACTTTTCGAAATGGATTCCACCACTCGTTCAAAAATTGAACAACTAATTAATTCAAAACCAATATTTGTTTTTATGAAAGGTAATAAGTTGATGCCACAATGTGGCTTTTCTAACAATGTTGTTCAAATTCTTAATTCATTAGGGATGAGCTTTGATACTTTTGATGTCCTTTCTGATATGGAAATCCGAGAAGGTATAAAAGAATATTCAAATTGGCCAACAATTCCACAAGTTTATGTGAAAGGAGAATTTATTGGTGGCTCCGATATTTTGATAAGCATGTATAACTCTGGTGAATTGAAAGAAAAATTAGAAATTGCTCTAGCTTCATAACTTGTTACTTTTTGATTCATTTCTCATGCTTCTTTTTGAAAAAAGAGGTTATTAATATCACCATCTGGACCAATAAAGCTTGAGGGATCCATGATCCATCTATCAATTAATGCTTCTAACTTCTCTTGATCCCTAGAGCCTAATCTCTTGCAATTCCTGAGAGAATGCAAATATCCATCAGCATAGATCCTCAGCTCAGATGGACTGTGATACCTGCTCGTTAGCGCTTGACAGGCATCACAAATTGACTGGAAATGTTTTATTGCTTCTGGAGCATCAAAAGATGTCATGGTTTGCTAAGACACAGACTATTATTGATAGTCAGTGAACAGTTTGCTTTAATATCTCCCTAGTCTAAGGGGCTACTTTTCTGACTTGTGACATTAATACCTGCAGATCAGCTTGCTACTGAGCAAATTCAAGGATCCTCATCAGGTTCTTCTCCTATACAAGCAACCACTCAATCGCCTTCCAAGGTGCTCGTCGTAGAACCGCATCCAACTCTCAGAACTGTTTTGGTTCAGAGGTTAAGGCAAGATGGACAATTGGCCGCAGCGGTAGGTTCTGCTGAGGAGGCAGTTGACCTTTGTCGGGACCAATCACCAGATTTATTAGTTAGTGCTGAGCTTTTGGAGAAGAGTTCAGCGCTTCGACTAGCACAACAATTGGGATGTTCCGTGATTGTTCTAACTGCAAGAACAGGAGTTGAACCTGTTGTTGGCCTTTTAGATGATGGGGCTGATGATGTTTTACGGAAACCTTTTGGTCTTGAAGAATTAGCTGCTAGATGCAGAACTCTTCTCAAAAGAGGACGAGTTGGTTTACAGGAACGTGTCGCAGTTGGCCCCCTTGAGGTTCATCTCCTTCTTAGACAGGTCACATTGAGAGAAAAACCTGTGGAACTAAGCCCGAGGGAATTTGCTTTGTTGTGTGCTTTGTTGATGCCACCAGGGATGGTAAGGAGCCGGCATGAGTTGCTTCGAATGGCTTGGCCACCATTTAGTGGTGGGCCACGATCTGTTGATACTCAGGTTTTGACACTTAGAAGAAAACTAGAGCAAGCTGGTCTTGGTGATGGCGGAGGAATTACAACTGTTCGTCAGCAGGGGTATAGGTTCAGTCTTGATAACTTGCCTTCATAAATTTTATTAGGGTATTAAAAAGCTATTCTGGAAGTTCCCATTTGTTCAGTCCTAGCTGGGTTCCAATCTTATGTGCACAGGCATACCCGCTAAAAGCCACCGCATTTAACCCTTGACCTGGGAAAGAAGAATCACCAACACAATAAAGTCCTTTTATCTTTGTAGTATTAAATGGCATTGGAAGTAGACCAGGTAATCTCATTGAAGGAATTGGCCCATAACTACCTTTGGCTCTAGAAAGAAACCTTTTATGTGTTCTTGGGCTACCTATCTCCTTGTGTAAAATATTTTGACTAAGATTTGGAAATAATTTTTCTAACTTAGATATAAGTTTATCTCCATCTTTCTTCTTTTTCTCAAGATATTCTCTATTGGTTAATCCCTCCCAACAATCCATTGAAGAGGGAGTAAAGGCATGAACAATATGGCTATCTGAAGGTGCTAGTGATGGATCTAGCAAAGTCGGGATTGATAGAAAAGTAACTCCTTGTTCATTTTCCATTTCTTCCCATGCATCGAGAAGTAAGTGATGGCAATGTGTAGTCGAAGGAATGGAGTCTTTACTTACTCCCAAATGTAGAGATAAAAATGAAGGAGAAGGGATGTATCTGTTATTCCATTTTGTCTCGGCGGGAGGAACTTTGTCTGGTTCCACAAGTGGTTCATTGATTCCTTGGCCACCAAATGTATCCCATCTTGTTGCATTAGAGACTATCGTTTTACCAAAAAATTCTTCACCATTATCTAATGAAACACCAATTGCCTTTCCGTTCTCAAAAATTATTTTTTTTACTTTAGCTTTATATTTAATTTCTCCTTTGAAACTTTGAATTCCTTGCACTAATTTTTCTGCAATAATTCCAACACCTCCTTTTGGATAGTTTATGCCTCCATAATGTCTATCAGAAAAGACCATCCCTGCGTTTATCATAGGTGTTAAGTCGGCGGGCATGACTGACCAGCAAAAACATTCAATATCTATAAATTTTAAAAGAGCGGGATCTTTGATATATCGTCTAGCAACATCTCCTGCATTAACTGGTAACCATCTCGCTAATCCTAGGCATGATAAAGGTGATTTAAAAAAAACTTTCATTAGATATCCCGGATCCTCTATTGAAAGTAAAGGCATCGAATTCAGACAATTAAATACATCCCAACATGTTTCGTAGAAATGATTTATCCCTTTCTCTTCATGAGGAAATAAATCAATTAGCTTAGTAATGAATTTTTTATAATCTCTATCAACTGTAATTTCTAAATCATTAGGTAGATGATATGCCAATTGTGTTGGGTCAGGAACTGTTTCACATTCTTGTCCAACATCTTTGAGAGCTCGCGTTAGTAAATTTGTGTACCCCTTTTCCCCAAATCCAAAAATCATAGATGCTCCAACATCAAAAGTATATCCTTTCCTATTAAATGAACCACCACTTCCACCAGGGATTTTATACTGCTCCAGTACAAGAACTTTAGCCCCCTTGCTTGCTAGTTGACTGGCAGTGACTAATCCACCAAGACCTGAACCAATAATTATCGAATCCCAGTGGCAAGAAGTTTTAGTTTTATTTGTTAATTGTGTCATGGCATACAAGAAATTTTAGATGGTCGTGTAAGAAGAGTTTTTATCTAATAATTGTTCCTTTAATATTTTTATATGACTAAGAGCTCTATCTCTATATTTTCTGTATCTTTCACGTTTGTTGTGAACTCTATTATCTAGTTCAGGTAGTAATCCAAAATTAGCTGGCATAGGTTGAAAGTTTTTTTTATTTTGAACTCTTAAGCTGGCTTGACTATTACTGACAAAGTTTGTCAATGCTCCAATCATGGTTGACGATGGCAAAGTAATTGTATTTAATCCCTTTGCTAGCAATGCTGCGTTAGTTCCAGCTAGCCAACCGCCAGCAATAGCAGCAGCATACCCTTCTGTACCAGTGAGTTGTCCAGCAGCAAATAAAGTTTTTCTATTAATGAACTGAAGTGTTGGCTCTAATAACTTTGGAGATTCGAGAAAAGTATTTCTATGCATGACTCCCAAACGGACAAAATCTGCGTTTGACAAGCCAGGAATCATCCTGAATATACGTTTTTGTTCGCCCCATTTTAAATTTGTTTGAAAACCTACTAAATTCCACAACTTACCTGCCTTATCTTCTTGTCTTAATTGAACGACAGCATGAGCTCTTTTCAGCCTTCGGAGACTTTTGTCGTTTACATCCCCCCATCTTGGATCCCATAGTCCTATTGGTTTTAATGGGCCAAAACGCATTGTCTCAAGACCTCTTTTTGCTAGCTCCTCTATGGGAAGGCAGCCTTCAAAATAAAGAGCTGATTCTTTTTCAAAATCCTTTAATTCAGCTTGTTCGGCTTTAATTAACTCAGAGTGAAATTCCAAATATGACTCTTGATTCATTGGGCAATTGATGTAATCAGCATCGCCCTTGTCGTATCTACTTGCCCGAAATGCTTTTGAAAGATCAATGCTTTCGCCAGTAATTATTGGACTAGCAGCATCAAAGAAATGACATTCATTTTCTCCTGTGAATTTTTTGACGTCTTTAGCTAGCGATTCGCTTGTTAGAGGACCTGTGGCCAAAATTGTTATTTGTTGAGCATTAGGTAGATAAGGACATTCATCTCTAATGATTTTTATTAGTGGGTGAGAAGAAAGTTCATTTGTGATTGATAGGCTGAATTGACTTCTGTCTACTGCAAGTGCTCCTCCTGCAGGAACAGAGTGTTGATCAGCCTTTGCTATGACAATAGATTTTAATTTTCTTAACTCTTCTTGTAAAAGCCCTGCTGCTCTATCACTACTAATCGCTCCAAAGCTATTGCTGCAAACAAGTTCTGCGAATTCGGGTGAGTGGTGAGCTGGAGATTTCTTCTTTGGACGCATTTCAAAGAGAGTTACTTTGACTCCAGCACTCGCTATTTGCCATGCGGCTTCCGAGCCTGCTAAACCAGCGCCTATTACGGTTACCGATGGGATTGCTGTCAAGCTGTCGTGTTTTTCTCTATTAAAAGCTTAATTACATATTATTCTCGTATCCCTCAACTATTTATTAAGACTTCAAAAATATCTTAAAAATCAATGAGGATGGAAAAAAATGATTTTGAAATTGTTTTTTAGTCCTCAAAAAGGAACATTAAAGCGGTTAATGCTTCTACAACGTGATATTTTTCATATTGGACTATTACTATTGGTCTTATAGGGGTCGCTAGCTCAGTGGTAGAGCATCCGGCTTTTAACCGGCTGGTCCTGAGTTCGAATCTCAGGCGACCCATTTTAAAAAACTTTTACTTAATACACTGAAGTGATAGCCACTTCTGAATTTTTGAAGAATTATTTTTTTTTGATTTTTTTGAGTTCCAGTTTTTTATCAGTAAATGCTGGTTTGAATAGTTTTACTAATTTGATTTTTATTGAAGATTGGCTTATCGAGAGGAAGGTTGATTTAACTCTTAATGAAATAAAATGCAGAGCTTCAATTCCTTCACATGCAAATTGGTTTGGAGCTCGGGTAAGACTTGGACACAATGATGAATTGATAAAACCTAGTTGGATCACTGTTAAAGCTGACCAAGTGCTTTATTCAAAATTAGTTAAAATTAAAGAACTTCTTGATGATTGCAGGTCAGGACTTCTTTTCCTTCCTGAAACACCATAAAGTGTTAAAAATACTTATGTGTTGATGAGGGTATAAATACTTTCTCAAAAGAGATTTTTTTGCTGAATTAAAAATGTAATGCTTTACTTTGGTATGAAGAAACTTACAGTAGGTGCTGCTATTGCATTAAATATATCTTTGTATATTTGGGCTTTAATGGACCTACCCTTTAAATTTTAATCATTTAAGAAAGTATAAATTTTTCTTAATATGGTTGACTTATCAAATCTCTAATAATTTTTTTTGTATTCTTAGCTACTTTTTAAACTTTCATTTTCTTTTGCATTTTCAATCCTTATTTTTTACCTGTAGCGGTTAGGGTCATTGTGAGGCTAAAAACGCCTATTTTTCTTATGGAAATTGGAGTATGGTTAAGAAATCTTCTTCTATCACAAAATCCAATTCTAATTGGCTATGGAGGTGGGCAGAGCCAGAAAGCGAACTCTCCGTAATTCCTAAATCAAAAACTAAACGTTTAGCTCAACAAGCAAAGTTGGCAAATGTAGATGCTGAGAGAGCGGTTTCTCGTGCTTACCAAATTGAATTATCCAGAACAAAGGCAATTGGAGAAGCGATGTTTAAGTCTGGCAAAGCTTTAAGGTTTACACTATCAAGTTCTGGAAGACAATTAATTCTAAGAACACAGGCAGCACGAAGGCAATTTGAGCCTGGTTTTAGGAATAAAAAATAATTTCAGATAGAATACAATCTCTATTAAAAACAAAAAATGCAGCTTTATATAGTGACTTGGAAATTCGAATCATCTGAGGATCAAAATTATTCATCTGAAGCATTTGTAGATTATGTCGAAAGTGGAAAATCTGAGGATCCTATTGAAGGCTATGAGAGAATTGAATGGGCTCATACGCCACAAGATGGAACAGGGGTTATTGTTTGTAGAGCTTCAAGTGCATCAGTCTTATTTAAGGTTTTTGGACCCTGGAGAGATAAATTTGGAATGACTTGGGAGTATAAACCTGCTTTAACTACTGAAGAGTTTGTTAGTTTAATAAAAGAAAAATAATTCTAACCTTTTGTATTTATTAGTTTTGATTTATATAAAAAATAAACTTCTGTCTAAAAAACTTTCAAGATTGTGCTAATCACCTTAGTCTTTTAAAAGTATTTTTGTATTTAATGATAGCTTATTTTTTCTTTGCATTGACTGCTAGTGAAATGGGTCTTAGTCCGATAATTCAAGCCTTAATAGTACTATCTTCTGTCGTTTTTATTGTGGGCTTTGCAAAAAGTTCAAGAGAGAATGAATACAAAAAATTGATGGATTCATTTATTGAAAGGAAAGAGGAAGCTGATTGATTATTTATTCAGATTAGTAAGAAGATCTTCTAACTAATCTGAATTCTCATGTGTAATGAGGCAGGATGGTAAAAGCGTAGTTTTGAAATTGAACAATTTTTTAGCAAAGGAGAGAATAGTCTCTCCTTCACGCGATGTGCTTGCTGGACTTGTAGTTGCATTCGCAATGATTCCAGAAGCGATAGCTTTTTCTGGTATTGCAGGAGTTGATCCAAGAGTTGGCTTGTTTGGTGCCTTTTTGCTCTCAGTCTCTCTGGCAATTTTTGGGGGCAGAATGGCCATGATCACTTCAGTAACTGGTTCAACTGCTCTTTTGATGACTGGGATTGTTCAACAAGGAGATAACATTAGCCCTGGCCTTGGTCTGCAATATCTTTTGGCTGCTGGATTGCTCACGGGAGTGCTTCAGATCGCTTGGGGGTATTTGAGACTTGCACATCAGATGAGATTTGTCCCTCAACCTGTTATGGATGGTTTTGTAAACGGCTTGGCTATATTGATCTTCCTTGCTCAATTGCCTCATTTGGGAGTTGAACTGGCACATTCTGAAAAAGTAGTTACTGCCGTTCAACTACCTGCTGTTTGGGGCCTGACCATACTTACCTTGTTAATTATATATTTGCTGCCAAAAGTTTCTAAGCTTTTACCTTCAGCATTGGTAGCCATATTTATTTGTACTGCGATTTCTATTGGATTTAAATTAAATGTTCCAACTGTATCGAATTTAGGAATCCTTCCAAATGGATTACCTGGCTTTGGATTACCAAAAGTTCCGCTTAATTTTGAAACGCTTGGTTTGATACTTCCAACAGCATTAGCAATTTCCCTGGTAGGTCTTATGGAGACATTTCTTACTCAAGATATTCTTGATGATATGACTGATAAAACTACAAATAAAAATGTTGAGGCTCGAGGGCAGGGTATAGGTAATATCGTTAGTTCTCTTTTTGGAGGTATGGCTGGATGTGCTTTGGTTGGACAATCGGTTATGAACGTTGGATATGGGGGAAGAACTCGCCTTTCAACATTAAGTTCGGGGGTTTGTTTAATAGCAATGATTCTTGCTGCTAAAGATTGGGTGAATCAAATACCAATGGCAACATTGGTTGGTGTAATGATAATGATTGCAATAAACACTGCTAATTGGATCTCAATTAAAGATATACGCCGAATCCCTAGAAGTGATAGTTCAGTTATGTTATTAACTGTATTCGTAACTGTTATCACTCATAATCTAGCCTTAGGACTACTTTCAGGCGTAGGACTTGCCGCAATATTATTCAGTCGAAAGGTTGCAAAAGTTATTAAGGTTGAGTCTTCTTTGAATAGCGAGGACCACAGGGTTTATAAAGTTAAAGGCCAATTATTCTTTGTCAGTAGTATTTACTTTAGGCAAGGGTTCGAACTTCACGAACACCCTAAAAAAATTACTATCGATATGGCCGAAGCTCATATTTGGGATCAAAGTGGCGTAACGGTACTTGACCAGGTGATTAGGAGAATAAAATTAGGAGGATCTGATGTCGAAGTGATTAATTTAAATGATGAAAGCTTAGATTTATTTTCTCGAATAGGACAAGCTTCAGAAGCTGGAGGAAGAGGAGGAGAATTTAAATCTGCTCATTAATTTTTTGCAAATCCTTTACTTAAAGTTTCTGTAGATTTTTTGAAAAGCTTGTATCAAAGGCCTATAAGGATTCATTTCCATTTGACTTGATTTTGTAAATTTTGTACATATAAACTTATAAGCCAGAGCCATAACTAATCAAGCATTATATCGTATAGTCATACTAGCTATAAGTTTTACTTATAAGTTCTACCTTTTTATCGCTCTAAATTTAAATTTTATAGATAGTTTTTGAATTTAGCCATTGATTTTCTAGTTCTTGATTTTTTGTTTTTCAATTTCATTTGAGATAAAAATGAAAATCCACCAAGAGTATGAACACTTGATGGATTTAGATCTTTTTATTTAAGAGTTTGATTCGTTAGATAGATTTTGATAATCTAAAAATCTTTTTGTTAGGAGATGTAGCCCATAGATTTACCTATGATCTACTTCTCTAAGCATCAGAATCAAATTTAGATAGATTAGGTCCAGCAATTACACCAACTAGTCCAAAAAGAACAAGGGATACAACACCGACAATTGTTGCTGAGAGGCTTCCTCCTCCCAAGGCAAAGGTTAAGAATGGCAAATGAAGCATTTTTTTTTAGATGCAGGTATATATATAAACCTAAAATTGCCCAAATTTAATGAAGTTGTAGCACCTTGATAAATTCAGACATTTTTAAAAGGCTCTTGGTTTAGTCAAGCGGTAGGGAAATTGTTTGGAAATCTTGAAGTTAAGTCGTTTTTCGTTGCATTGGTCTCCCACTTAAGCCAGTCCTTCACTCCGTTAGGCTTGACCTTCTGAGCACTACGAGCTGCAAAAATAATTACATGAAATGGAATCACAATCGCAAAGAAGAAGAAATGAAGTAAATACAAATCCCAAGGGATACCTTGGTAACCATAATCAGGGAAAAATATTGCGGTAAGGAAAGGGAGGACCATGTTGTTCAAATTTCAACTGTATTCATCATCATCCATAAAGCATTAATTATTTCGAGATGGTTGGATATTTTAACTTCTAGAAATGCTAAGTATTTTGAAGAGGATAGTTTGAGTTCTTTATTTTATGGCTTTTAAATTGAGGTATGAATGGATTCTTATTTGAACTAGTCTTTAGACAAGAATAATTACTAAAAATATTAATCTATAAATATTTAATTAATATGGTTTTCTATTAATTTAACCAACCTGAAACTAAAGTAAATACTAATTATTGTCCATGTTGGGAAAATTATATTCCATAACTTTTGATGCTTTAAAAGGATAATTTTGTCTAGAAGATAAGCCCCTCCAATGGGAATAGTTACTAATAAAGTCATTTTAAGAAAAAACTTAATAAATGCTAAAGCTGCTATTGGATTTATTAGCCATGCTATTAATATTCCACTTAGTAAATACCCACCATATTGTCCTAGTCTCCTTATCATCATTAACTGCCTTTTTTTTAATAATAACTCATTGTATCTAAAATCATACTCGTAATACTAAAAGTTATTTGTTTTATGACTTTTTGAAATTAATCAAGAATTAATACTATTTCATTGAATAAATAAAACTCTAATTTTGTATTAATATATAAAGTTGTGAGGGTTTGTTAGGTCAAATGTATTTATCAATATTAATCCAATCAATCTTTGGACTTAGGGTATAGCTTTCTTATAGCATCAGCTTGATTTTTTTCCTTTATCTTTATCTGCTTTGATTCATTAAAGCGTCTAACTATAATTCCAGGAATGAACCAAATTACTGTTATTAGTGCAAATATAAAGAGAGGGTTATTTATTGTCATATTAAGTATAGTTGTCTTTGTTGATATGAAATATAAATTATTTATGGAAAACAAGTGATAGTACATATTTATTAAATGATTTACCCTATTATAGTTGAAGATATGAGTCAATTATTTTTATTTAACCTCCCTTTATTCTTTCGGCTATTTTGAGTTCTATTTTTTCATTCTTCCTCATTTTTTATAGACTGCTCCTCTAAAAAGATTTTTGATTCGTCAGCAATGATTTTTAAATAGTTATCAACTCCTTTTGATTCTGCTATTTTTTTTGATTTGCTATATTTAATTGTTATATCCTTACCAGACCATACAGCTTGATCTTTGAACAGATTCCTTTTTGCAGAATAAAAAATTTTTTTCCCAATAAATAAAATAGCTAATATGAATATAGAAAGCAGAAGTAATATCCTCATTTTGTATTTTGTAGTTTTATAATTATAACTTCTTAGAAATGCTCTTATGAAATATGAAGAAAAAAATATATAATTATTTATCAGATCATTGAATCATATTTCTGATTATTGTGTGTGATTGTTTGATAATGCCAAGCTTTAGTGCTTTTGATAATACTATTTATTAGGATCGAATTCTTTTTATTAATTTTTGATTTAAAAATTGCCATCTCTTTGATTGTTTGCTAGAGATATAAATATTTATATTTTTTAAAGATGTTTTCTTGGATCAAGCAAAGCAGTGTCGTTTATATTTTATCTAATTTGCTTGTTTTACCTGCTGCCATTATTCCCTCTTTTGACTTCATCTCAAATCTCTCTTTTGTTGTGGCTCTGATTTTTTTGATAAACACAAGTATTTTGAAAACATTGATATTATCTTTTGTATTTATTGTTAAAAATAATTCAAACTATCGTTTTAATCTTTTGTTAATGCGGAAAGGTGATGAACTTTCTAAGTCAGATTATGAGTGTGTTTATTTATATGCATGGTGTACATTATTGAGATATTTCCTAATTGGATTAGCAGTAAATCAAATATTTTTATTTTTTAAATAAATTTATGTATTTTACTTGTTTTTAAAAGGATTAGTGAAAATTCTTTTTGCTAACTTTTTTGTTGGATTAACCATTCCGGTTTCAGCATTTAATCTTCTTTTGATGTCTTGAATGATTTTTTGATGTTGAGCCTCATTTGTGTCTGGGTCTAATGAGGCAAACCAATTATGTAGATCCCAAGCTTGATTACCTTCATTATCTACTTCAACTTTCACAAATCCCTCTTGACCTGTAAAGAAATAAACACCTTCTGGAAGTTTGTCGAAGTCAATTTCGCCATTTTTTTCATTAACCATTCTTTTTGAAAAAGTTTTTTCAATTTAATATCGTATACCAGGTGCTGTGTTGAAATTCTCTACTGTATTGGGACTTAATTCTTCTATTTAAATATTTAGGAATTATAAACTTTAGTTGCTTTTATCTTAAATAGTGTGAATGATTGAAAAAATGCATAAGTTTTATGTGCCCTTTTAGTAAGGAATTCTCTCTTCTTGCCAAAACATTCGAGTATTCAGATTACCTTGAAGATTCAGATTGGAAATTTCAGAAATATAACTTGGTAAATGCTTCTTGTTACTCTGACCTTCTCGAAGACACTGAGTGGGGGACTAGATCTGACGACTTAACTATTGCTTGAATGTACTGTGAGAGATTAGTTTTTATATGTTTTAATCTTTGATAGTTAGTTCTGAAATGAAATCATGGCTTATCCATTCAAGTTTATGATCTTCTTTTGAATTTCTTCCCAGAATAATAATCGGGATGCTGATTTCTTTTTTTTCAATAATATTTCTATATCCTGTTAGAAGTTCAACGTATTTTTTAAAAGTCCATCCGTTATTACCTTTTGATTTCCATTTAGAAGAGTTTCTGAGAGATCGATGAAAGTCTTCAATACCAAATTCATTCCAACATTCTTGAATGGCAAGCAAATGATCGTGCCCATCCTTTAGTAATTTTTGGTATTGAATTAGTTCAGGGGCTTCTTGTGAGTTGTCTGGCTGAAGTTCTCTAGCTAAATCATAGAGTTTTACTTTTTTAAGTCTAAACCAATCTCTATCAAAAATAAAAACTGGAAAATTCAAAGACCATTTGTTTCCTCTTAGGCTTTCGAATGTTTTGGTAAATTCATTTACGTGTTTTTTTAGAAACTTGTATTTTTTTTTCATAAATACCTCCTCTTATGTAATTACTTTTGGTTTTCAACTTTTAGAATTAACGTTAAGCCTTCCAAGGTTATAGTCAAATATCATATTTATAAAGTATATTATATAGAGGATGTATTTATTGGATTCAATGAATAATGGTAATAAGCGTCCAGCCTGGCTTAACTGGGTTTACCTTTCAATATTTTTATATTCATCTTATTTCTTGTTTAACTATTGGTCTACTATTTTATCAAAATGATAATGTAAATTAATTAACTGTTTTTGCTTTTTTACTATTTTAAGTTGGTTATGATATTGGAATATTATTTTAAATCTATCTTTATCTTTGATAGATAGGCTAAATGAAGTAAATTAAATTTATATTCAGATTATCCCGCAAATACAGGTAAACCGATTGTAGCTGTGCTTATTAATGCTCCTGCAAAAATAATAAAAGGAAGTAAGGGGTACTTTTCAATCACGAGAATTTAAATCCTAAATCTTATAGGTAATTATACCATACTAAGTATTTATACTCCAGCCTGGCCTGAATATGGTCATAATTGCTTGTTCACTCATGCGAGGTGAAGTTCTACTTTTTACGTCTTCTATGGCCTTTTTGTAATATCGATATTTTCGTTGATGATCGCTAAAAATTTTTATCACACGCCATTGCTCTGTTGGAAATCTTTTTTTTACATCTTCGGCAATTTGCCTTTCTTCGTTGGATAGATTGTTTTTTTTGAGTTTATACTTCATATTGATCCAATGGAAGAGTTGTTCAAGTTCACATGTTATCTCTCCATTTCTTATCCATTTCCCTATATATTTTTCATCTCCATCCTCAATTAAGAAGCATTTTTCTGGAGATGGTAATTTAATCTCATGAAGTAACTCAGCAAAATTTGGTACCAGTTTCACTGACCAACCCTAATCCAAATGTAAATTATGAAAGATTTTTATTCTATTCGTGAAGATAATGGGATATTGCTAAGGCTATTATTTTATATATGTATTTAAAATTTCATAAAATTTTCATATATTTAAAATAATAATGGAAAGAAGCTAGCTTGATATGAGATAAAAAAAGGTTTGATTATCATTTTATACAAGTCAAAATTCGATTTTTAATTTTTCTTGAACCTCAATAAATAATAATTTATGAGATGTTTATTCACTATAAATACAATTTAAAGATTCCTATTGTGTGGATCTTATTCAGCAATACAAGTTTTGAATTGTGAATTAGTTTAAAAGGATTTCTTGATTTTCTATTTTTTGATTTTGAGCACGGTTGTCTTGTGTATAGCTCAATAATCAAAATAGAAGTAAGAAGGGTGTTGTTTTAAGGCATCTTACGGGTCATATTAGGCCCAGGCTCCCAAAAGTAAAGCCGACACCACAGAAGAAAGCAAATTCTGCCAGTTCTCTACAGCCCGAGGGGATTGAGTTCAATACAACGTTAATTCGTTGAGCCATTTGACCTTGTACTCGCAGGTAAAAGAAAAAGATAATACAAAATTTTTTTTGTTGTGGAGTATTGAGAGCCGTCTAACCGTACTTTTATAATTTCTACTTATTTTAAGTTTATATTTGGTGAATAAAAAAGAACTCTACTTGCTTTAAAAGCAACTTTATTTATGAGTTTTCTTCTTAATAAATAAATTTATCATGATTCAATTTTGATGCCCATCAAAACTTATTTTACTATCTCATTTTTATTAGCCGAAGATCTTACCTCTGATTTGGTCAAGAGAGGGACCTCTTTGCTTCTCATCTTTTGTCAATGGTATCCAGTTCCAATCACAGCTAACAGTAAGAAGGTATCCCACCAGTAAGTGCCAGATTAATATTAAAAAAGGGTTTTCTAAATGAGGAGCCAATGGTTTAAATCTTTTACAGGTATTTTAATCATCTGGAAGGATTCCCACGAGTTCATTGATTTAATGTGAAAGATTAGGCCTTATAAGCACAACCCCCCGTTAACATGCAAATGATTAAAACTATACAAAACTAAATACCATCGTAAATTTTTCATTTCCCCTTTAAGCGAGGTTCTTTTTATATTATTGATTTATACCTTGGCTATGCATTAATTTTCTTTGGGAGATAGCGAGTGAAATACGAGCGACAAAATGCCTCTAATTAGCCTATTTGATCATGGGTGAGTCAAGTTTTAAAGAATTTATATTTTCTTAGCGGCTACCAGGGTCTACAATTCTATTTGACGGGGCGTGGCGCAGCTTGGTAGCGCGGGTGCTTTGGGAGCAGAACTTGAGACAAGCGATAGTCCTGTCATAGCAGGGCTTTTTTAATGCAACAAAACCTTAAGGAGTGACAGCGAGTGACAAAATATTGATAGAACGGGGTGCTTCAAAAAGATCGTGTATGAAGAAAATATTCCACCCTGAAATTCGATTATTAGATGCATTTAGAACTTGACGTATTTATCGCAAACTTTTTGATCTAATCGGTTGTTATCAAATTTTGACATTTGAAATATCTCTTTCCCATACCAATAACGAGTTGTTCTCGACCATTGCTCTTTGGCATAATCACTCATCTGAGGATTGATACACGTTGCGGTCTGCTTCTTCATTGGTGTTTTCTTATTATTTAAATCAACAAAAATCGGAGTGTAATAGATAGTAAACCAATGGACTTCTTCTAATAAGCTTTGAGCTGTAGATATTTGTTCAGTAGTTTTAAATTCTAAGGGTAATTTGTCTTTTATATTTTTTGCATCTTCTTTAAGTTCTTCATAAATACTTTTTAAACCCTCTTTTGAAGATTTTCGATTGCAATAATCTTTATTAGGACCATCGCAGTATCTAGCAAAGTCTTTTATTTCTCTATTTGACTTATCAAGTTGAGTTTTAAGGAATTTCAAAGCATCTTCTTGGAGGAGGTTTAAAGAAACCCAGCCTTTTTTCTGAACCTCCACGGCTGTTTCTTTGACAATTACTTTTTCACCAACATTATTTTTCTCAACAATATCTCCGCTCCAAGGCAAAGCATTTGCAGGACTTTGAAGACCAGTGAGCAGCAGCGGAGTAAGAAGTAAACTTTTCATTTCCCCCTTTAAGCGATGTTTTTAATATTACTTATTTATACATTGGCTATTCATTAATTTCTTTAGGGACATAGCGAGTGACAAACGAGTGACAAAACGCTCTAAATGATTCTATTTGATCATTATTGAGTCAAGCTTTAGGGAATTTATATTTTCTTAGCAGCTATCAGGGGCTACAATCTTAGTTGGCGGGGCGTGGCGCAGCTTGGTAGCGCGGGTGCTTTGGGAGCACTAGGTCGCAGGTTCGAATCCTGTCGCCCCGATCAGTCAGAGACAGGTTTCTCAGCCTGTCTTTTTTGATGGGAAAGTGAGACTGGGATCTCAGCGGGATCTCCTGAGTCTTTACTCGCTAGTAATAGCTTTATTTCTTGTTTTTCCAGCCGAACATCTCAGCCATTTTTCCTGTTGCAGCAAAATATCCAATTGCTCCAAGAAACAAGCTAAAAGCAATCAGATTGGGAACGATGCCACCAATAATTTGTGCTTCTCCAAAAGTAAGAAAAGTAATCACAACAAAAACTCTTGCCCAGTTATCAGCGAAGTTCATTCTTCCCTCATGATTCTTTTAGGTAAGACCTGAGAAGAAGAAATACCAAATAAAAACAATAGCGTTTAAGCCAATAGTCACTGAAATACCAATGATTTTGAATTTCAGTCCTACATCATCAGATCCAGAATTTAATTTCACATCAGGCATCGTTCTTCTCCTTCCCTTTCCTGATTAATGGATTTTTAGGAAAAAAGAATGTAACCAGACGGCCAAAGTAAAAAGCTCCTAATAAAACAAAACCACCACCACCTACATAAATCAGAAGGTTGGCTTGTGTCGAAGTTGCGAAAATTGGAACCATTAATCCTTCTTCCCTTATACAAGCATTGTAAAAGGACTGACCTATGCCAGTCCCATTGATTCAATTAACCATCAGGTGTAATTAATTTGGTTTTTACTTTAACCGTAGATTTTTGCGCAAATTGGACCTGCTTCTTCATCTGTAAATACTGGAGTGGTTTCCCAATCTAAATATTCAGCCCATTCAGCAGCATGCTCATAAAGTGCTTTTGGATCTTCTGCTTTAACTAAAATCCAACCTTCAAGTGATCCTGGAGCGTGATACCGACCAAGCATTTCTGCTCCAGCATATGGAGCTCCACTTGCTAAGAATTTTTCTGCACCCTTTTGGTGATAACCAGGCTTAAATTTCCAATGCTGAATGTAGAGCATGAATTGTTTTTATAGACGTGATTCTTCTAAACGAATTTTGTCTTAGTTGCTCGTCAAGATGAGCAACTTTTGACAGATACTTTTTTCCAAATCCATCCAAGTCATCAACCAATAAAAAAGACCCTAGGTATGGTGTCCTACGGCCTGGGTGATGGGGATACTATTTCTAGCCCCATTTCTTTAAAGAAGCAACCCCCCTACATGTGGCGTCTAATGGTGAAGTTTTGTTATGTGAATCTTTATATGGTGTTATGGGATCTTGAAAATATCTGAGTCCTTACTAAGGTTTCTATGACTGGGTGATGGGTCTCAGTTTTTTGGTTCATAAAGTCCAAGCATCGGTAGCACAACCTGAGGCTTGACCTTTACTTCTTTCGAATTAATTCTATGAATCTTGGATTACTTTTTCTTAAATCAATTTCTACTGGAGTGATTACTTCAGATGAAATGAATTGGCTGACATCAAATCAGTCTCATTTTTCACGAGTTGAAGAGGCGACAGCTTTGAAGCTTGGTCGACTTTTAGATCGAGGCTTAATTCAACTTGGTTGTCGTATTGGTCACAATTAAGTATTCATTCGACTACCAAAAACAGAATTAAATCTAGTAAAGCGTTGGATTAGCTCTAATTGCTTGACTGAATTAATTACATTGACTATTGTTTTTATCATCACTGAGTGATGGGGATCAATCAGATGATGTTACGAGCTCTTTGTATAAGGGCTTTTTTTATTGAAAATTTTGTATGGCAGCAGGCAAGCAATCGATAAAAAAGAGAGGCTATTTGCCCCTCTTCTGATTATTCCTTTTAATCCTGCAAAGATCGCAGTTATCCTTTTTGGGGATGGTGAAGGGAGTAAATAGTCTCATAAGACCTCCTTTCTTACACCCTTTTTCTAATCCTTCTTTTTACTTGTAGGGAGTAGGAAAGCACTACTTTAATTGTCGTAAAAAAGGAACTTATTAGGCTATGGGCCACCCATTTAAGAAGAGGCTATAGAGGTCTTCCAGTGATCACACTATGAAAAGCAGGATTGAATTTATATAAAAGGAACATAACTAGAAAAAAACATTTAATCCAGTAAAGACACCAAATTGAATCCACAAAAATGTTCGGCTTACATCAGGGTTATCAAATCCTGCATCAACACGAAATGCCTTTGCCATGTTAGATAAAGTATTTATTTAGGTATAGACCACCTTCTAACTGTTGTCGGGGAGACATTATAAATAGTTGTAATCTTTCTCCAGCTCCACCCATAATTTCTCTACCTTTTAATTCTTGTTCTTTATTTTCTAACGCCCAGATAAAGAGCATCAGGGGTAACAACACTGCGACACAAAGCCACACCATTAGGCATGTAAAGGAGGTCATTTTAGTTTTTACAATTCTTGGCTAATGTCGAGTGAGAACCAACAAGTTCTGCGACTTCGACAAAAAACTTTATTTCATGGATTTAAAAAAAGCATTAAATCTCAACAGTTATGAATGGTGGAGAAACCATAGAAGAGTCGTTACTTTTGGTGGATTCTTAGTTCTATTTGGATGCTGGGTCAATCCTGTCATTCAAGAATCAAGGAATAAAAATTCGTGTGTTCGTACATATTCAGAGCTTTATACCGTCCCTGAAGTTCTTGAAAAATTTAATGCGAAACAATTAGAAGAGTTTGGACTTGATACAAATGACTTTGCTAAAGCTTTGGCATATCAAACCTGTACGAGTCAAAAAGCTATTGGTAAATAAATGAAAATAAAAACAATCCTAACAACTGTTGGATCTCTTCATTTGGTATTGGGGGTACTGCTAATAAACATGTTGATTTTTTCTGTTGATACCATTGCTCCATCAGTCTCAGCAGAGACATTGTTATTTATTAGAGGAACAGCAGATGTTGTTGCAGCAACAAATATAGGTATTGGCTTCTTATTGATAATTTCTAGTTCCATCAGAGATCACGAATCTGCCAAGAAAGTTTTACTAGGTGAATTGGCATTAATGTCTTGCCTCTTAATAGTTGCAGTATTCAATACTCTTAATGCAGGAGTAATTGTTGATGCTGGTCCACCACCACCGTTTTGGATTGTTCTAATTGCAAACCCAGTTTTTTGTACTTATGGATTACTAAAAGGAAAATAATGAACCGCTTGACTACTAAGAAGACACTAAAAGAAATTCTTGCAGCCTATGACAGACAGATAAGAAACGATATGGGCTTTTGGATAAAATATCGACCATCTCGTTGGGCAGATTTGCTACCTGAAAAATTTATAAGACCTTTACTGACATTTATTAAGACGAAAGGTGGTAAGAAATTTGTGTTGATATTGGTTTTTCTTTTAAGCTTGATATTTGTTGGAGTTATACCAACTTTAAATTTTATCTGGTCAAATATTTTCAGGATTTGGTGGATTCTCCTTGTTATTCCATTGGTTTATTGGACATTAGCAATTACTTCCGTCTATTCAAGGGTGCTCATTCAGGGGATTTTTGAATTTTCACGAGCTATTTTAAGAGACTTAAAATGAAACGCCTCTTCCTACTCGCTCTAACCGCTGGGCTTCTCATCTTTGATCTATTCAGATAGATTTTCTTTCTTTAGTTCCTTTAACTTTAGGTTGATATCGTTCAATCTATTCTCAGCCATTGAAATATATTCTTCTGCACCGTATCTACCTTCAAAGGTTTTAGACTCTCCTTTAAGAAAATCCTTGTACATTTTTATATCACTCTGCCATTGATCTCTGGCTTCAATTAAAGATTTATATTGACTACTCATTTTAGATATTCATAAATTAGTTGGCTTAACCTTAGACATAATTAAACTTGAAATAAAAGAAATTATATTTGCACTCAAACGCCCCATAGGAGTGGAGATTGATAAAGATCTTTCAAGGTTCCTAACCAAATCTAGTCTTGACTGCTTGATAGTCTTTTCACCTCTAGCATTTAAAATGTTTTCAATTATTTCATGCATTTGGTTATGCATAGGGTGTGAGTTGTTTATACTCCAATATTTATCTAAGGAATGAAGCTTACTATTACTAAAACATTCTGCTCGACTCTTGAAGAAAATAGAATCAGCAGATGACATGAACATATACTGTCTCAGACTTGGAAAATATGTATTTCATTTTCACTCCTATACCTAAAGACAGTCTAGAAGAAATGAAACAAAATCTTGTTTCCTATTTACATCAAGGTATCTCAAATAATTAATACACGGATTAATTTAAGCCATGAAACCATTAAAAAGTATTGGATTTAATTTACAAAATAAACGTCTATCTTTTCATGAAATCACTTGAGATCGATAGTCCAATGGCGTTTACCCATGCGATCTGATTCGGAATAACAATTAGCAATCAAATCTCCATTTTTTTTTCTGCCTGAGCACTCAATACCATCCTTAGTTCGATAGAAACTAGATGTCGCAGCTGAAGCTTCAGTTGATAATTTAGAGGTCAAATTATTTAAAATCAATGACCAAATAACTTCTTCACTTGAATCTACATTAGTTGTGAACTGCATTTTCAGTTGAATCTTTTGTGATTTGTACCTTGCCAGACTCTAAGATATCAGTTCCAGGAATGCCTTTTGCTACTGACCCGATCAGAGTCGTATGAGCCTCAGGATCTTTCTTTAAAGTTGTCACTCCGAGATCATTTTTTGAAATTAATATGAAAATAATTATCCCTACAAATGTCAAGATAATAGCTAGAGCCAATGAAGATTCCATAACTAATGTTTCTTAGTCCTACTAAATTAAGATAAAAATTAAAATCTACATACAAAAAGGAACTAACTATCATCACTATTTATTCAAAGAAATTAGTAAAATTTTACTTTTTTGAAGTAAAAAAATCACATGGAGGTTTGAAGTATAAAAGGAACTTTAATCTCGTAAAATAAATCGAAATGCAATACAAAAAATAATAGATAATTCGAAAACCTTTAATTCCAATAAATGCCTGAAGATAGTTTAAATGCAAGCAACCCTGAGACAGCAAATCATCATTGGTTTCCTTTCCTAAGATTTAAGAAAGAATGCGAAGCGGCAGGTAAGGAAGTCAGTGTGAATGAATGGATGAGAGCAACAGGACAACTAGAGGAAAAGATAGCTCATGAAGAATCAGTTGCATTAGCAGCAAAAATAGCTTCTGAAAAAGAAGCAGATGCAAAAAAAGAAATCGAAAAAGAAGCTCTAAAGAAAAAGAAAGAAATACAAAGTGAACTCAATACAAAAACATAAATCAGAATAATGAAAACTTAATCAAAAATAGAGAATAATTGCTACAACCTTTTACAAGAAAAAAATTTAAAAAGAATATAGTTAAGAATAAAAGAATTCAGACTTCAAATCCAATGTTTTTTGCATTATCATCTTCTCAACTAGGAGTGAGTTCATTGACTATCAATCTAATACTTATTACTTCAGTAACAGTTCTATTAGCATTGCCAACTTTATTTCTTCTTAGATCAGGTAAAGGCAAATCAGCATTTTAAAATGCTTGAAAACTATTCAAGAAGGATGAAACTTCTTATATAATTGATTTTCTGATAATTCAATCCCAAAACATACAATATTATCAAAGTCGCCATTCTTATGCATAATTGTCATGTTATCTTTAATTTCTTGGCTATCAAATATTAGTCCAAATTCACTACAATATTTAAATAATATATTCATCGCAGCCTCATGATTGGTAAGGAATTCTTCACAAAGTTCTGACAAATTTTCATCATTCAAATTTTTTATCATG
>QCHU01000012.1 GCA_003279455.1 Prochlorococcus sp. AG-402-G19 | reverse complement strand
TGATTATCGATTCGTTTGAGTTTTGTTTGACCGTGAGTTATATGAGATTTCTTATTTTTAAATCTAAATTCATAATTTTCTAGACCAGATTGATATTTCCCTTTTCGAAGTTCTATTAGTGAAAGGTTGAAATAAGCTTCTGCATAATCAGGATCTAGTTTAATTGCTTTGCGGTATGACAATTCTGCGTCTTGTAATTTACCAAGATCACTCAATATGCCTCCAAGATTGGAATGCGCCATTGCGAAATTAGGATTGAGTTCAATTGCTTTGCGACTGGAGATTTCTGCTTCTTTTAACTTGCCAAGACCTCTCAATATGCCTCCTAGATTGGAATGCACTATCGCGAAATTAGAATTTAGTTCAATTGATTTGCGTAGTGAGATTTCTGCTTCTTGTAAATTGCCAAGATCTCTCAAAATGACTCCATAATTCGAAAAAACTCTATGATCATTAAGACTTTGATTAATTAAATATTGATAAAGTTTGGCTGCTTCTGAAATGTTTCCTTGTGAGTGAAACTCAAATGCTTGATTAATTATTTGTTCTTTAGAAGGTTTAGAAGGTTTAGAAGGTTTAGAGGGAGTATTAGTAGTAATAGTGATATTTTCTTTGATTTCTCCTGAAATATATGGAACTGTGAAAGCTTGTATTTCAGTTTTTTCTTTATCTTGATCTACTTTTCTTTTGGTCACATGTAGCTACAGAATTACTCCAGAATCTACCGCACATTGGGTATGCCTGGGCGTGTTTGGGTATATTTGAGTGGTAAAGTATAATGGGTAGGTTGCGTGAGATTGATTGCAATCACTATCATGTCAACGAATAGGGGCCATAGCTCAGCTGGTAGAGCACCTGCATGGCATGAAGCACTTCAAATCTCCGAAAAGGGCTGAAGTCACTGAGATATATGCATACAAGAGAATGTAAATGGCGGGAGCCGTGGCGGGATTTTGATAGACCCGCTTTTTTAATGCCTTCTATTGATATAACTGAATTATAGCTCATTTATTTCTTATTTGTTTATATAAAAAAGAGCCTCTAATGGCAGCCCAAATAATAAATGCCAACAAAGATAAGAGGTCGTTTTTAATTGAAATTACTATAGTTTTAAGCTACTTTTGCTATTACTTTGGTTGCTTATATGGTTATTCATATTTATAAACTCTCGCTAAATAGCAACACCTAGAAAGTCTCAAATGACTAAAGTCATTCACTCTGATTTTTTAACTGTCGCAGAAGCAATGACTTCCGCCTTTTCAGTAATAGAAAAGAATCAAGCCTGGGATCTAATGCCTTCTTTGGTTCCTTAGTTGGCATTGTGTTTGCACATGCTCCAGAGGGAATTAAATCTACATTGCATCGAGCTGGAATATGAAAAAAGCTAATAAACAAGAGATGGAATTAAGGGCAGGTTTTGCTGCTGACTTACTTGCTCAAGGTCATAGTTGCACCGTGGTAACGACCCGAGTGACCGAAGAGTACGAATTAAGCAGAAGACAAGCTCGAAGAATTACAGCGAAGGCAATGGACTTGATCGTTCAAGACTTTGAAGAGATCAATATTGAACGGTCGCAAATGGTTGCAAAACTACTCGTGAATCTTGAACAGGGGATGCAAAAAGGATTGCTCAACAACCAATCAAGTGGTGTCGCTGCCTGTGCAAGACAAATTATTTCACTGGCTGGATTAGCTGCTGATTCTCAATACAACTCAAGAGGAAGGAGAACTTTTTGAAAAGAACAAGTGAATTTTCAATTATCAATTTTATGTTTCTAATTAATCAGGAATAAAATCTAATTTTTTCATCTCATATTTCTGCACCATGCACCCTTTGAGCTGTTTAGAAATTGTGTAACTCTTTGATTACCTAGAGATTCTGACTTCTTCATGTCAGAACACGATCCTTCTCTATCACCCAGTCTAAGCCTGGGTGTGGATCGGTTGGCATAGGCATCAGCATACAGAGGGTCAATCTTTATTGCCTTTGTGTAATCTGCAATTGCACCTGAATAATCTTCTGAGTTACTCTTAGCAAGCCCACGATTGAGCTAGGCTTTAGCAAACTCAGGATTAATCTTTATTGCCTTTGTGTAATCTGCAATTGCACCTGAATAATCTTCTGAGTTACTCTTAGCCAACCCACGATTGATATAGGCATCAGCATTCAGAGGCTCAATCTTTATTGCCATTGTGTAATCTGCAATTGCTTCTTGAGTATCCCCTAAAGTCTGTTTAATAAAGCCACGATTGATATAAGCATAATCAAACTCAGGATTAATCTTTATTGCCATTGTGTAATCTGCAATTGCACCTGAATAATCTTCTAATTCACCCTTAGAAACACCACGATTGTAATAGCTTTTGCTCACCTGCGGGTTTATTTCGATAGCTTTATTATAGTCTTAAATCGCTCCGTAATTGTCACCTAACTCTCTCTTGCTAATCCCTCTGTTGTGGTAGGCAATATCATTCAGAGGATCAATCTTTATTGCTTTTGTGTAATCATCAGAGGCCCCTTGATTGTCCCCTAAACTCAGTTTACCCCGACCACGATTGATGTAGTAACCTTTGTGCCGCGGGTTTATTTCGATAGCTTTGTTAATGTCTTTAATCGCTCCGTAATTGTCACCTGACTGATACTTGATAAACGCTCGGTTGTTATAGGCATCAGCATTCAGAGGATCAATCTTTATTGCTTTATTTAAATCAAGAATTGCACTTTCATAATCTCCTAACAGTTCACTCTTAACTGTTCCTCGATTGGTATATGCATTCGATGACTTGGGATCAATATTTATTGCTTTTGTGTAATCAGTAATTGCCCCTTGAGCATTATCTAACACTGTCTTTGCATAAGCACTATAAAAATATGCTTTTGCTGTTTCTTTGATTGCTAGTGATTTATTCGCAAGACGTATAACTTCTTTTTCTTTACCTTTTACCTCTAGAATTGCTCCTATTTTTGCCAAGTAGTCATCAGCACTGGTTGCTTTTGAATTAGAAGCAACTACTTTTTTGTTTTGGTTAAAAAGATTGTAGAAAGCAATAGGAACTGCCTGGTTTGTTCCAGTTGAAACTGCCTTACCTGTTTTGTTGCTGACTTCATCATCTCTTTCTGATCGTCCATGTATGCCAACTAATTTCCCTTGAGTATTCAAAACTGAACCGCCACTCATTCCAGGAAGCGTTGGATTGGTATATAAGAGTTGATATCCATCAGGAATGTCAACCGTTGCGTTGGCAATCACATCTCCTTTAAGAAAGCGCAGTAATCTGGTTGGAACAGAAGAAGATGCCAATGGGAATCCGGAGACAAAAATAGGATCACCCATGGAGATGTTTTTTATTTCACCAATAGATGCAGTTTTATATGACTTATTGCTAGAGAATGTGAACACGGCGAGATCGACTTTGCCAATGCGCTTAATGCTTCCTGTATCTATTTGATGCCATTTGCCATCGGGAGTATTAATTTCTAATTCATCTCCTTTACGGATATCTTTTACACAATGCCAAGCAGTTAAAACTGTATATCGATTGCCTTCTCGTTTAATTAAAACGCCTGATCCACCCTGAACACCTTCTATAAGAACAGTGATTCGTTTAGAGATATTGGCAATTTCTGATGCCTTCTTTGCCTGCGCAGAAGATGCAGAGAGAACAACCACTGCTGTTGAAGCAGTGATTGTTCCCAATAAGAAGGTTTGTCCTATGGGTAGAAGAGACAAAGCAAGCGCAACTGCTTGATTTCTTAGTCTCATAGAAACCTTTCTAGATTTGATATCTAATCTAGTTCAGTTGAGACCTTTCTAGAGAGTCGTTTTTTTTTTTTTTTGCAAATAAATTTCAACTTGATCCCATCTTTTGACTCATCAAGAAAGATCCATAGAGTCCCAGTGTCGTGCTAGGGAATTTTTAGTAGAAAAGATTCTTAATTCTCAATATTATTTTTCTAATTAATCCGGAAGAAAAACTAACTTTTTTTATCTCATGTTTGTACACCATGCACGCTTTGGGCTTTTTAAAGCCTGTTGTGCTCCTTTATGCCCCAAAGATGCAGCTTTCTTGAGATCAAAGCAAGCGCCTTTTATGTAAGAATTTGCTAATGGTCCTCCTCTATTACCGAGATTTAATCTCAGGATACCTCGATTAATATATGCATCTGCATTTTTCTGGTCATTATTTATTGCATTTGTGTAATCATCAATTGCTGATTCGTTCTTTCCTAGATTCGTATTAAGAAGTCCTCTATTAAAATATGCTCTTGTGTCATGTGGATTAATCTTTATTGCAGCGTTGAAATCATTTAATGCGCCATAATTATCTCCTAAATTCATTTTAGCAGCTCCACGGTTATTATAAGCTAAATATTTATTCGGATTCAAATTAATTGCTTTATTAAAATCAGTTATTGCAGCATAACTATCTCCTGAATTTAGTCTGATTATACCACGATTAAGGTATGCACTAGAATACTCATTATTATTATTTATTGCATTTGTGTAATCATCAAATGCCCCTTGGTAATCCCCTGAACTCTGTCTAATTAAGCCCCTATTATAGTATGAGTTTGGATAGGAAGGATTTACTTTTATTGCATTTTTGAAATCGATTAGAGCTCCTTTAATATCACCTGAATCTTTTTTTATTATGCCTCTGTTGTTAAATGCATCAGGCATTTCTGGATTAAGTTCTATTGCTTTGTTGAGGTCAGATATCGCAGCTTTGATATTCCCTTTAGTTTGATATATGAAAGAACGATTGTAATAAGCTCCCGCTACTTTTGGATCAATATTTATTGCTTTTGTGTAATCAGTAATTGCCCCTTGAGCATTATCTAACACTGTCTTTGCATAAGCACTATAAAAATATGCTTTTGCTGTTTCTTTGATTGCTAGTGATTTATTCGCAAGACGTATAACTTCTTTTTCTTTACCTTTTACCTCTAGAATTGCTCCTATTTTTGCCAAGTAGTCATCAGCACTGGTTGCTTTTGAATTAGAAGCAACTACTTTTTTGTTTTGGTTAAAAAGATTGTAGAAAGCAATAGGAACTGCCTGGTTTGTTCCAGTTGAAACTGCCTTACCTGTTTTGTTGCTGACTTCATCATCTCTTTCTGATCGTCCATGTATGCCAACTAATTTCCCTTGAGTATTCAAAACTGAACCGCCACTCATTCCAGGAAGCGTTGGATTGGTATATAAGAGTTGATATCCATCAGGAATGTCAACCGTTGCGTTGGCAATCACATCTCCTTTAAGAAAGCGCAGTAATCTGGTTGGAACAGAAGAAGATGCCAATGGGAATCCGGAGACAAAAATAGGATCACCCATGGAGATGTTTTTTATTTCACCAATAGATGCAGTTTTATATGACTTATTGCTAGAGAATGTGAACACGGCGAGATCGACTTTGCCAATGCGCTTAATGCTTCCTGTATCTATTTGATGCCATTTGCCATCGGGAGTATTAATTTCTAATTCATCTCCTTTACGGATATCTTTTACACAATGCCAAGCAGTTAAAACTGTATATCGATTGCCTTCTCGTTTAATTAAAACGCCTGATCCACCCTGAACACCTTCTATAAGAACAGTGATTCGTTTAGAGATATTGGCAATTTCTGATGCCTTCTTTGCCTGCGCAGAAGATGCAGAGAGAACAACCACTGCTGTTGAAGCAGTGATTGTTCCCAATAAGAAGGTTTGTCCTATGGGTAGAAGAGACAAAGCAAGCGCAACTGCTTGATTTCTTAGTCTCATAGAAACCTTTCTAGATTTGATATCTAATCTAGTTCAGTTGAGACCTTTCTAGAGAGTCGTTTTTTTTTTTTTTTTTTTGCAAATAAATTTCAACTTGATCCCATCTTTTGACTCATCAAGAAAGATCCATAGAGTCCCAGTGTCGTGCTAGGGAAAAACCACCTTTTGCTCGTTTGGTTGTCCCATAACGTGTCATAAAGTACCTTTTTTGGTCTACTTCACGGATACCCTCTCCGTATTTTTAATGTGTCAGGAATCATCAGAACTCTTCATACAGATCAGAAATAAATCTATGACTTGGATTTTAGGTGTAGGTGATATTCACAACAATTATTAGTCACCCAACTATGAAACAAAAAAAATGGTCAAAATCAGTTTTGGAAAAGATGATGAAGATCTATAAGAAAAGATGCAAAGAGAGTCTTTGCTATATCTAGTACCTAAATCAACTCTATTTAGGTACTACATCCAGAACGGAATGAAATCAAAAGAATCTCTATCTATTTCTCATGCATAAGAACATCAAAGTCACAACTCTTTTTTGAAATGCTTAATGATTTATCGAAGAAAAGAAGAATGAGACCAGAGTTCTTAATTGAATCGTTAATTAATTAAGAGTTCTCAACGAACTGATTTTAATAGAGAACAAAATCTATAACGAACCAAATTGGAACTTTCTATATCCTGGAGTGAGAATTATCTAATTTTCCCAAGGAAGACATAATCACAACAATTTGCCCAGAGGTTGTGGATTGTAGGATTTCTTCTTCTCCCATTTATCAAATAATAAATACCATATATAGGTCCTACCCAAACCCAAATACTTAGTAAAAATATACCTACTGTTAATCTAAATGATAATGCTAGTAAATACGGAATGTGTGTGTTCTCAATATTATTCCAAAAGTTCTTAAAAAATTGATTTAATAAAGGTATACCTTTTCTACCATTTACCAAGTAATAAATACTGTAGAAAAAGCCAATCCCTAAAACCAGGCTGATTGAATAAATCGCCAATGTCCACCATATTATAAATTTTACAATCCAAATCCAATCCTCTAAAGTGAAATAATAACGATCCCTCTCAGGAAAATAACGATCACCTCTCATTTCACTTTTAACAGAACTATTTTATAAAACCATAATACACTTTTTTTAATTCATAATTATCTTTACTTTGTAAATCATCACATACTTTTTTTCTGAAAAGATAGTAAACTCAATCCTATAGTTTTAGAATGATAATATGATTTTATAGATGAAAAATTAGTTACGAATTATATATTCAATTGAAACACTTTTTGTTTTTTAAGAGTACTCTCATCCAAAGTAGAATATAGTAATATTCTACTTGAGAGCGCATAATACTAATCCTACCTGATTTAAATACTGATTAGCGGTTAGTCCCTGATCATGAGTCAATCTTGTCATGCACAAAGAGATAACTACAATCTAAATAAAAATTTTTATTTTTATATCTCAAATTCTTTATTCACTAATTCCTTAGTCCACTAATCCATCAACGCATTTCTTCTAGACCAATCTATTTTTTTTTTTTTTGTACATCATTAAAAGATGAATTAGATGCTTTGATTTATAAGTATGGATGTGCTATTTACAAATAACTAAGAAATAATAACTAGATAGAAAATAAATTATCTGTAATATTTTATGATTAATTATTTTAATATTTTACTTTAAACTTCTATTTAATTCTTACTGAATAAGCGAAGAAGGTTTTAGAAATAATCTCTCTACAGTTTCGTTTAGTTGTGAAGACTTAGGCGGGGTGAATGAATATATTTCAGAAAGTGCTGTTGCTGAGTCAAATTCTGTATTAATAAATCCAATAACAAATTTGCAAGGATAACTCTTTTCATCACTCAAACAAATTGTTGCTTTTCCTCTTTTTCTGCCACTAGTAATATAAATTTGATCACCGTCCATTTTATTCATTTCTTTAGCTTCCTTACAGCTAAATGAACTTACATTTGCCATTTCACTTGATTGGATTTTTGATATAGACCATTTAACAATATTGTTTTTAACTGATTTTAAACAGTCATCAGCCTTTACTAGCTCTACGCTAGTAATAGTCAAGAGGAAGAAAGATAGTCCTAAGATTCTTTGAGTATGGTTAAGCAAGTTGGACATCGAAAATCAAGATTAATGATCTTACTAATTCGATAATATACCTAGATAGAAGCAATTTAAAAATAATTTAAGTTTAAGCTTTGTGATTCTATATTATCAAGACTGATGTATGAATTAGAATTAGCTACTAAAATAAATTAAGATATAGCTAAAATATGAACATTAATAAAAAACCTAGGAAAGTACATAAATTCAAGGAAGGGTCAAAACGACATAGGACAGTTGAAAGGTTAGTTTTAACTTCTCTTGCCTTGACTAGTATTTTTGGTATTAATTCATTCTTTTTCTCCTACACACAAAATAAACTATCAAGTTCAATTAAAAATGTAGAAGCCTTAGATGCATTGCAAACCTCATCTGCAACAGATCAAATTAGCACCATTGCAGATCTAAAAAGAAATTATTTAATTTGCAAATCTTCATTTCCATCAAATTGTGAGACTTATTTTACATCTTTAATACAAATAAGAAATAGAGTAAAAGACTATCAAATTGCATTTACTGAAACTCTAGGTCTTTCAAAAGAAGAACCTTTGTACGATATTATGTCTTACTTATATAAGCAGACCGATATTGTTGCTAAAAAATCATTTGATTTGTCTTTTCAAGAAGCAAAAGAACAAAAAATTAGTAATGCATCTCAGTATATTGAATTAGCTCTGAATAAAAAATACTCATTATCTAATTATAATTCAAGCAATAAAAATTTAATAAGTTCAATCAATATCCTATATAAGGATATTGATCAATGGATAGAAATGAAAAATAAATCTTCGACTTTAATTCCTGATATTATGAAAAATGTAAATACTGCTTATCTAGTTTTAGTCTTTTCTGAAATTGGTTTATTCCTCCTTGTTGCGATCATAGATACACTTAACAATAATATTATTACAGGAATAAAGGAGGTAAATTAAAATGAAAATCTTACCAAAAGTTAAACCACTTCTAATTTCATTTTCTTTTGCATTTTTAGGTATATTAGTTGGTCAAAAATTATTATCTTATGAGAATGAAAATATACTAATATCACACTGTAGACAATCTAATCTCCAAAAAATATTTTCTTATAATAATCTAGATGGTCTTCCTTATGAAGACCGGCCAAAAGTTCTTGATTTGATCAATATAAAAGACTATTGCCTTAAATATGTTTCTAAAGAAACCAAAGATGAATTGAAGTTATTAGAACAATATCCTTTAAAAGAATATGACGTACTATATGAAGTCGTTGGGTACAAAATTAGGCTTTATGCTGACTCATTTAATAGGCTAGAGAATACTCGTTCAAATATCCAAGGAAAACTACTAATAGGATTGCTAGGCTTTAATGTGGCTTCATTGGCTACAATGGCAATCTTCTTAAAAGCTGACAGCGAAGATATCGAAGAAAAAGAAAAAGAAAAAGTTTAAGTTATTTATAAATTTGTTCTCATTAGAAAAAAGTTATCAGCAATAGCTAAACTAGCAATTGAATTGAGTAAATTTAATGAAGGAATATATAGGGAAAATAAAATCTAAGTTGAAACCATAACTCCTAATTGGCTTTATCAATTCTATAAAAAATATTTTTTTTTTCAAATTAAACTCAAAATTATTCACAAAATTTCTGATAATTTTCCTTTCCATATTTATCGCCGAGAAAAGCACTAGAACTAAAATCACGACAATAGTTAGAGGGTTGTTCAAGCATCAAATACGCATATCCACGAACATTCAAAGCAGATATGTCTTTATTATTTAATGAAATCACATAGTTAAGATCTTTTATTGCTGAATTATAATTCTTCAAAATAAATTTAGATTGCCCTCTCTGCCTATATGCAGGAAGAAAATTTGGGTTCAACTCAATTGTTTTATTAAATGAAAGTATTGCAGCTTGATATTGCTTAAGGTTCACTCGAGAAAGGCCAATATTATAAAAACATTTATAGCAACTAGGATCAAATCTTATTACCTCTTGAAAACCACTGATTGCAGAGTAATAATCATTATCTCTATATTTTTTTATAGCGTTGATAAAAAGTTCATCTGCATTTATGGACTGAACATTATTATTGGGAATAGATCTTTCGTTTAAATTATTAACTGTTAAGGACATATATTTAGGTTCAGAACTTAAACCTTTAGAATCAGTAACTTGAATTACAACTGTGTAATCTTTTTTGTCCTCATAATCAGGAGATTGTTTAATCTTCAGTTTATTACCAACAATAGTAAAAAATTTATTACCAACGCTTTGATTGTATCCATCAATTAAAGAAAAAGTATGGTTATCATTAGCATCATTATCTATGGCGCTTAAGATTGAAACTGTTGATCCAGCTGGAATATTTTCATCAAAGTTACTGCTTGAATAATTAAACCCCAATGGTCTTGAATTAGAATCTTTTTCTCTGAACTGATTTTGTGACTGGAATGAGCTCCTAACTTTGTTTGACTTATTATTGTAGTAATCAAATATTGAACCTAATATTAATCCTCCAAAACATAAGGAAAAAGCGAAAAGAGGAAAAGAAGCTAATGATTGCTTTGAAAGACTCTTGATATTTTTTAATTCAGAATTACTTTTAAATTGGTCTTTAGGCTTTATATCTTCAATATATTTTTCTTTATTAAAGTTTAAACTCAAATCACCATTAGTTTTAATATCTAATTCGAAAAATAAAGATGAAAACTCCTTATTGAAAACACTTTCTAAATCAATTCTAGTGATTTTATTATTATAACTTCCTAATACATTTGATTTAAATATAGGAAAATCAAGAAAGATATCTAAAAATTTTATTTTTTCATCTAAGACTATCAGTTTAGAAACTTTTTTTGGAATAGTCTCTTTCTTATAATAAATATATGAAGATTGATTCCCTTGTTTAAAACAAATATTAAATGATGCGAGATCAAGTAGTAGTACTTCTTTTTGTTTACCATCTAGTATTGCTGCCTGTTGAGCAATACCCTTAGCACAAGCATCTTCTAAAACAGTGATACTTTTTACAGTGCTTTTTGTACTCGTAGCGATTTCCTTCAATTCATCTGGATCTAGGGATGCAGAATTAATTAGAACATAATCATATTTATCTGATGGAACAACTACTTGACCCTGATTACTAACGTGGTTTATCAAATTTGCTATCGTTTTTTTACGAAGATCAATATCATCTCGTTCTAAATAACTACTAGATTTTGAGAGTATTTCTATAGCTCCATGTGAAGGAGAAAGCGATAATGCTTCCAAATAGTTTGTACCAAATTCCAGAATTAAAATATTGCAGTCTGATAGAATTGTTATTTCATCAGTTAAAGCAAAAGCACTACACTTGTCGAGGGATCTTATAATTTCAAATCCTGAATTATTAAATACTTCTTTTATACTAAACAATGAAAGACTTTCATTGTTTAGATTTATTTTACTAGGTGAATTAAGAAAGCTTGGTATTGATAAACAACATTTAAATTTATTAAATTTATATTCAGGAAATGTCTTTTCAAGAATTGATTTACACCAGTTTAAAACTGTAATAAAAGAGTTATAATTTTCATTATAATTAATATCATCAGGGTCAAGTAAAGATATAAAGTTGATTTCTTCTATTGTGATATTTTGATAAGACAAAGGTTTGTCGTATGTAGCTTTTGCAAGCAGGACTGGTCTATTATTTTCAAAAGTACTTATAGAACAATAAGACTCTCCTATGTCGATACCAAATATGCAATCTATGGAAGAAGAGGAGCTTGATTCTTTTCTTTTATTCATATTAACTAAAATTTGTGTTAGTGTTCTTCCTGTGTCTTTCCCTACTTGCTTGTAATCTTATATCCCTTGATGTGGTTGCATATAATGACTTTATACGTTTATGAATCTTTTCTGTTTTAGCTGTACCATATATAAATGAGATGATCCAACCAATAGTAAAGAAACTAGCTCCTATTGGTATAGATTCAGTAGAAAATAATAAAATTGTAACTGGAACAACGAACAACAAACCATATCTATAAAACTTCCTGATTTTTAATGCATCATCTCTCATTGAATCAATATCATAAAGATATGATTCTACGAAATCAGAAGAAATTAGACCTTGCTCAACATATTTATTAGCAAATTGTTTAATTTTCAAATTATAATTACAAAGCTTATCAAATATTAAAGATGAGCCTAATGGATTTTTGCAAGTAGGGTCAATTATTAAGTTATAATCATAAAAATCTTCGATAAATTCATCAGTAAAAGATGCCAGACTATATTTAGAAGCTAGAAAGACATTAGACTTTCTATTTAATTTGAAATACTCAATTGTATTAGGAACTTTCTTATCTTTTTTAAAATAATTTAAGAAACTATATATATGGTCAAATTCAGCTTGTTTGAATTCTTTAGGAGATTTCCACCCTCCGTCTATTAACCTTACATAAATTTTATTATGAAAAACAAGAAAGTCTGCTGCAATCCTTATGAAAACTTTTTCTGCTTGTTTGTTTTTGTGGTATATCTCGCTAACTCTTTTATCTCCCTCGTAATATGTAATGTCAAGCTCATATTTAAATGAATATTCATGCAGAAAATGATCCAATGATTCAGTTACAATTTCCTCTACTTTAGTTAAGCCCATAATAATAACTTCAGCATATTCTAGAGCTGTTTTATGATCAGACTTTGCAATTAACTGCTCACAATCTTCTAAACAATTCTCATAATCTAGATGAATTTTCGTGAAATCCATTGATTTGTAATCTTCATAGAAATTATTACCAGAATTATCACATGCTGATTCCCACTGAGGATATGCTGAATTTAAAAAGTACGATTGATAATCATTGCAAAGTTTATAAATTGAATAATAAGAATTAAATTTGATATTTGAATTTGTATATACTTTTAACTTTTGATAAATGTCAAAAGCACTAGAATATAGTTTTTCTTCAAAATACTCTGCTGCTCGATTTATTTGTTTCGAGTATTCTGCTAATGAAATTTGATCTGCATTATCATCTAGTTTCTTTAAATCACTTCTTTCTAGATCAGTTTTAGCATTACAATAATCACATATAGCTACAGTAGTGAACTCCGATACTTCTAAAGCAGCACCACAAACACAACATTTGTATGATTTCATTTATTTTACTTCAGAGAATAAATCCAATAATTCATTTATATTTGAGCTCGATTTTATTCTATTAAGTAGATCTTTAGATTCTGTTGAACGGAAAAATGAACTATAATTAATAATATTTTGAATTCGTTCAATTTCTGTAATTAGAATGTCATTGTTTTTATATGTTTTACTCAAAGATAGCAAATATTCTTCCCAATCTTTAATCACTAAAAGTGATTGATTTCTATTTTTACTTCTAGAATCAAAACCAGTAGTTAGTTGTTCTTGCTGATAATCAACCAGAGAATAAATAATAAAATTAATTATCAGCGGAATTAAAATAAGAATTGAAGCCCATATTTGATTTGCTCCATTGTTAGTGCCTGTAAGTGTATTTAATAGAATAATTATCGAAGATATAAATAGGCAAAGCAAAATACTGTTTAACCTAGAAATTCCAGATATTGCGAATTCAACCCTTTCAGAAAGCTCTTTTTGTGCTAAAGAAATGAACACAGAAGATGTTAGTGCATAAATTAAAAATGGAATATAAAAACCAGAGACATTAAAGTTTCTTCCATTTGCTAAGGCCAGTAGGAAAGCCCAAAAGGCTAAAAGGGGTAACCATGTAATACCAAAAAGACGACGTTTCATTTTTTTATTTAAATTTTTTTCTAAAGTGAATTTAATAACTCTGATTTCTTCATATCATAATCTTCCTTAGTTATTAAATCTGCATCTAGTAATGATTTAAGCTTGCTAAGTTTAGACGTTATGTCCTCGCTAGATTGAGAATTTTGCTGACTATTGTTTCCATTAATGTTAGTAGATTGACTGACTGCCTGGCCCATCTGCTGGCCAGCATTCATTCCCAGCCCAAGGCCTAATCCTCCTGATAAAAAAGTTCCTGCTAATCCACCTTCATTCTCCGCAGCTTTGTTAAGTGCATCAAAACTTCTCTCCAATTTATAAAAATCTGCGTCAGCTCTGAAACCTCGCAATTTCATAATCCTTTGAACCTCTGGATTTTCACTGATTACATCAATACCGATTACAAAAAAATCTATTAACTCAAGCCCGAATCTTGCGAAATCATTAGTTAGTGATTTTTTAACCCCTTCTGAAATCTCTTTAATTTCTGTAGTTAATGTAAATGGGTCCGAACCTTTATTTTGAACTTCCTCACTTATATAGTCTTTTAGGTTCCTAATAACATTATCTAATAGATTTGCTTTAATTTGATCTTTTGTATAAGAACTTTCAGTCCCAACCATTTGCAACATGAATGACATTGGATCTTTAATTCTTAATGAATAACTTCCTCTTGCACCCAATGGAATCGCTAATTTTGTTTGTTTATCTACTACTGGAATCTGAGCTCCCCATTTATAATCGAAGCCAGCTATTTTTTTGAAGAACCAAATTTCAACTATTATTGGAGTTCTATTATTAAAAGCTCTTTCAATTAATCCTTCTAATCCAGGAATATTACCTGATTCAATAGTATGTCTTCCTGCTTGAAGAGTAGAAAGTAATTGACCATTTTCAAAAATATGAGCTACCTCCGTTTCATTGACGATTAGCTGAGAACCAATAGTAATATTACTTTCTGGATGTTTCCAAACTACAGAATCTATAGCCCCCTTAAATGTGATTGTTGATATTGCCATGTACTTTAAATTAAGATTCTAATTAAAGTATTTAATTTAATTGATTTCCATGCAAAGCCAAGAGATTTTAATTACCATTAACAAATCAAATGATTACATGATCGAAAGAAACTTTTTTCTTGGGTCAACTTATAAAGTTTATATATAAAACAGTTTAACTATGATTTTAAGAAGAAGTCTCTCTCCGCTTGTAATAATTCCTTCTTTCTTTCTGGCGCCAGGAATTGTAGAAGTAATCTGTTTTTCGAGACAGAAATCAAATGGCTTGACAACTCAGTTTTTTAAAATATTTTGATGTTTATTTCTCTTCTATTTTTGCCGTAAAGCCATTGTCACTACTAGGCCGCTTTGGCGGGATTCGTGGCGGGATCTTGCTATAATATGCAATATCAAGCGGTATCAAGCAACATCACCGATTTACCAGAATCTCTCTAATTGCTTGGTATAACTAGTAAAACTCACGCATGGGGCCATAGCTCAGCTGGTAGAGCACCTGCATGGCATGCAGGGGGTCAGCGGTTCGAGTCCGCTTGGCTCCATCCTTCAAAAACATTTACACAACTGACTTAGGGCCTAATTCTCAAAGGTATTAAACCTTTATAGATAAATTTAGTGGAAAAGTTAGTGCACTTAGATAGAAAGAATACATAACTCTAACTCTTCTCCTAATGTGAAATTTCAAAAAACATTTTTGACATCTATGATTAAACTCGATATTTTTTAATAATAACTATGATGAATAATTATTTGAAAACATTCTTAGGTATTTTAGGAATGCAGTTATAAGTAGAGCTGATTTTACCTTGCTCTGCAGTGATTTCAATATCGATAAATTTATATTTTATAGAGTCTAGCTTCAAGATAAATAAAAATAATGTAACTATATGCAAGAGGATATGAAAATACTATTGTGATCACTAGATATTTAAAATATATATAATTTTAGGAATAAACTTAAATTCTCCCTTTTAGCATTTAAAATATATTAAAATCAAGTTCTTTTATGTTAAAGTCTGAAGATCTTATTCCGAATAATTTTGATATAAATGAATATTTTAAAGCGCATAGAATTGGCCAATTACTAGATGTTTTGGATGAAAATGCTCAAGTATCTAAGTTTTACCATGAGCCTGACTACGCTGTTGATCCAAATAAAAAGACTCCATATGTAGCAGAAACGAAGCTTGACGATTTAACAAGGCTTCATTATTTGGTGCGCAAAAGAAAAGTTACTACAATACTTGAATTTGGTGTAGGCCATAGCACGAGAATTTTTGGCAATGCATTAAAAGATAATTCAAATAAATATTTATCAGAGATTAAATCCCTTGGTATGATTAGAAGAAATAATATTTTTGAATGTCATTCAATTGATAATTCAAATGAATGGATTAATAAATGTAGAAATGAAATTAATGAGGACCAAATAAATTATCATTTTTTCCATTTTACAGAAGTTGCTATTTCTACTTTTAATGATCGAGTGTGTACATATTATCAAAATCTACCTAATATTTCACCAGATTTTATTTATCTAGATGCGCCTCATCAGTTTTATGTAAATGGTGCTGTTAGAGGCTTGTCGACAGCTCATAAGGATAGAATGCCAATGAGCGCTGATATACTTGCGTTTGAACATTTTCTTCAGCCTGGCACCCTTATATGTGTTGATGGTAGAGGAGCGAACTCACGCTTTTTAAAAACAAATCTTCAAAGAGATTGGGCATATTTTTATTCAGAAGATTGGGACCAACACTTTTTTGAGTTACAGGAAGCCCCATTGGGTATATATAATAAGAACTTAATTAACTTTAGCTTAGGGGATGATTATTATAAAAGGATTAGTCAAAGTTAAACTTTTTGATTCTTTATTTGTTTTAAGGATTTAATATCTCAACTAGATACGACTTTATTGCGGTTATATATACTACTTTTCTCTAATGATTAAATATTATTAATAATTATAGTATCAAAAATAATTACTAAATTTACTAATAATGTTCTCTATTTAATAAATACATGCTCTAGCTTATAAAATTTACAACCCAAATAAAAGGTTTGTTTTGACTTCATATTCAAAACTTCTCTCTCTATTTTAGTTGATGAATTTTGTTTAAAAACTATATAATTAATCTTATAGTTATTCGATTAGATCCCAACTTACTGGTTGCCCTCTCTCAACATCAAATTTTAGAATCTTACCAATAATTTTATGTTTGGCATTTGGAGCTATTGCTTCTGCTACATCTAATATTCTGTAGCTAGGTATTTTAGGAACAAATACTTCACCTCCTATAGAGTTAAATAATGACCAAAGAACCATTTTTACGCCATCTTCTAAAGATATATTGTATCTAGTCATTTCTGGATGCGTTATTGGTAATTCACCAGACTTTGCTTTATCTAAGAAAAAGGGTATTACAGATCCCCTTGATCCCATTACATTTCCGTATCTAACAACTGAAAATCTTAACTCTCTTGCTCCAACAATATTGTTCGCAGAAATAAATAGCTTATCAGCGCAAAGTTTAGTCGCTCCGTAAAGGTTTATAGGTGAAGATGCCTAGTCAGTACTAAGTGCGACTACTTTCTTAACATTATTATCTAAACATGCTTGAACTATGTTTTCACTGCCGAGTACATTGGTAGCAATAAACTCCATCGGATTATACTCAGCGGCTGGAACTTGCTTTAATGCTGCTGCGTGTACAACAAAATCTATTCCTTCAAAAGCCCTTTGCAATCTTGACCTGTCTCTAACATCGCCTAAAAAATATCTTAGTTGAGGATAATCTGATTTATTAAATACTCTCATCATTTCCCATTGTTTTAGCTCATCTCGGCTAAAAATTACTAGCTTATTAACTTGTGGATAATCTTTAATAACCTTCGCGATAAATTCTTTACCAAAGCTTCCCGTGCCTCCAGTTAAAAGGATATTTTTTCCGTTTAGAGATGACTTTTTCAATTCAAAAAAAGATTTTGTTTTCAAACTATATTATTTTACATGAAAGCAGTATTAAAGTTAAATATTAATAATTTATATATTTAAAGTTTTAGAAAATGTGACATGAGTGTTATCTCTAACACCTAGATTAATTGCTTGTTTTTTATCTATTTAGATACATTTATAATAAGAGTTGAAATAAAAATAATCATTCTTGTTTTCCACCATTTTTAATTGCATCCATTAGTGCAATAGGTTTAACTAACATATTTATTGATCAGGTCGAGGGATATTAAGTAAAAGTATTTTATTTGGTTTTTTCCTTAGAGATATTGAAAATAGATAGTCTGGTTCAAAGCATAATAAATATAACTTATTTCTTTCTATATTAGTATATGTAAGCAACCTAATGAAGAATCACTTCGTTTAATATATGTATTTTAATTATAATTACCGGAAAAGCCTTATGTAAGTTTTAAAATTCAATTATTTAAATATATTAGTATTCAAATGATAAATGATAATATAAAACCTTTCATAATGAAAACATAACAGTTCACTAGAGAACTTCATGTTATTCTTCTTGAATAAGAATTTATATTTTGTATGTTAAGCTATTAATGAAAATAGTTACACTATGAAACTTGCATATTTAATTGATGAAACTAAAGTTGAGATTGAGGCCTTAGATAATACTGTTTTCTTTAAAGGAGATGATATTTGCCTGAGTAGGGAGTTCTTCGATGTGATTTCAGATTTGGACTGGTATCAAGATGGCTATAAAGTAGTTGATTTTCAAAAACAAATTAATTTTAATTTACTTAAGAATGCTGTTGGAGAGCATATAAAGCAAATAATCAATAAAACCTACCCTGCTATTGATCTGAATGGATTTACATTAGAAAAATATCATTATTTTGTTAACTATGAGCAGAATCTAGAAATTAATAAGAGAGCAAAAAGATTATATTTGCAGGATGTTGACTTTCCTGATCGTCAGATTATTGACTTTTTAGAAAGTATTTTAAAAGTTCGGCTTAGCTACTCTCCTAAAGGGAGTGATTTTATCCACTGGGTAATAGCTAGAATAAATATTCCAAATTCAGTTGGATACAATCCAGTTCACAAGGATATTTATGGATTTTACGATGAAGATAAATTTGTTCCTAGGATGGTCAATTCTTGGATACCAATTTGTGGAGTTAATAAAAATGCTGGCCTTGGTATAGTTCCAGGATCACATCTTATCAAAGAGTCTGAGATAATTAGAACTAAAAATGGTGTAATTATTGATGGTAGAAAGTTTTCTGTAAATTGTATAAAATCATGGAGAGATAAATCGTTCCTAAGATTAATGACTCCATCTGAAGGCGAAATGCTCATATTTTCATCTCATTTAATCCATGGGTTAGGTATTAACAACAATGAAGACACAACAAGGGTGTCTTTAGAGTTTAGACTTTATCAAAAAGATTAAGGCTCTTAAATAAATAATAAATTTCTAGGTAATGAATAAAAGAAAAGAAAATTGAAATGAAAAACTTATTCTTAGTGTCTTTTTACCACTTTAAAACCTATTTATATTATGATTAATATTTTTTTAGAGTAATTTTCTAATTAGTATTAATCTTTATCTATCTTTCCCTTTATTATTTGTTGCTAAACTAATTTTTTTGAAGAAACTTTATAGCATGATTAATTAGTTTTGGATCCCCAGAAGCAGTTTAATAATTAAATCTTTCGTTAGATAGTTATTAAATTTAGATCAGAGCATGAAAAATACATATCTTTAAATGCTATTGTCTTTATCATCAGAACACTATATAATTAATTGATGATTTTATAAACAATGACTATATTAGTTACTGGTGCTGCTGGCTTTATTGGCTATCATTTAACTAAAAGATTAATAAAACATGGATCATTCGTGGTTGGGTTGGACAATCTAAATAACTACTATGATGTTAAGTTAAAGAAGGCTCGACTAGAAGATATTACTAAGAATTCTATAAACAAAAATAATAAAAACCTGTTTGAATTTGTTCATGCAGATCTTGCGGATGAAAGCGCTATTCGTGGTGTATTTGAAAGATTTAAGCCTGATATAGTTGTTAATCTTGCCGCTCAAGCCGGAGTGCGGTATTCGATAGAGAATCCTCTGTCTTACATTAAATCAAATCTTGTTGGGTTTGGATTTATTCTTGAAGGGTGTCGCAACTTTGGAGTTAAACATCTGGTCTACGCTAGTAGTAGTTCGGTATACGGAGGTAATACTAATCTACCTTTCTCTGAACATCAGAATGTTGACCATCCTGTTAGCCTTTATGCTGCAAGTAAAAAATCTAATGAATTGATGACTCATTCTTATAGTCATCTATATAACTTGTCCGCAACAGGTCTAAGGTTCTTTACTGTTTATGGTCCATGGGGCAGGCCCGACATGGCCTTGTTTTTATTTACTAAATCGATATTAGAGAATAAACCTATACAAGTTTTTAATGAAGGTAAAATGATTAGAGATTTTACTTACATAGATGACATAATAGAAAGCATGTTTCGTGTAATAAATAAACCAGCTATTCCTAATAAGAATTTTGATTCAAGGTCTCCAGATTCTGCGACTAGTTGGGCACCTCACCGGATTTTTAACATAGGTAATTCAAAGCCAACTCCTTTATTTGAATATATAAGTGCAATAGAGGACTGTGTAGGAATTAAAGCCAAAATTAAACTTATGGAGATGCAACCTGGAGATGTTAAAGCAACTGCCGCTGATACTTCTTTACTTCAATCTTGGATAGACTTTAAGCCTAGTACTCCCATAAGATTAGGTGTAAGTCGTTTCGTGAAATGGTATAAAGATTTTTATGATTTATAACTCACATTCAAACCTTCCAAATATATGGAATTGTAATCTTGCTGTTATAGGACTAGGTTATGTTGGTTTGCCATTGGCAATTGAGTTTGCTAAAGATCAATTATGTAGGAGAACACATTTAAAGATTAATAGAGATGTTATTGGCTTTGATATAAGTAAAAAAAGACTTGATGAATTAAGAAATAATTTTGATACTACAAATGAAATATCTACAGAAGAATTAATAAAAACTAAATTAAAGTATAGCAATAAAAAAACTGAATTAGTGCAATGTGAAGTCTTTATTATTACTGTACCAACTCCAATTGATTCTTCGAAAGTTCCAAACTTAAACCCTTTATTACAAGCTTGCAGACTTGTAGGATCAATATTAGAAATTCAAAATAAGCAAGGTCTTATTAATACTCAGCCAGTGATCATATTTGAAAGCACAGTTTATCCAGGAGCTACTGAAGAATTTTGTGTCCCAATAATTGAGAAAGAGTCAATGCTTAAATTTAATGTTGATTTTTTTTGTGGCTATAGTCCTGAAAGAATTAATCCTGGAGATAAAAAACATAAGTTAACTAACATTGTAAAAGTCACAAGTGGAAGCACGGAAAAGGTTAAATATTGGGTTGATGATTTATATGGTTCAATTATTGAATCTGGCACTTATTCTACAAGTAGTATAAAGGTTGCGGAGGCTGCTAAAGTAATTGAGAATACTCAAAGAGATATAAATATAGCTCTTATTAATGAGTTGTCTATAATTTTTAGTAAAATAGGAATTGATACTTTAGATGTTCTCGATGCTGCAAACACAAAATGGAATTTTTTATCTTTCAAGCCAGGTCTTGTGGGAGGTCACTGTATTGGTATAGATCCGTATTATTTAACTTATAAATCCCAGCAGATTGGTTATCATCCACAAGTTGTTCTTGCTGGTAGGAGAGTTAATGATGAGATGGGAAGATGGATAGTTGAAAAAATCATAAGACAAATGGCAATAAAAAAAATTATGATTAGTGGATCAAGAGCATTGATACTTGGTTTTACATTTAAAGAAAATTGTCCTGATATTAGAAATACAAAAGTTATTGATTTGATTAATGAATTAGAAAAATACGGTATAAATGTTGAAGTAACTGATCCACTTGCTAATATAGAATTGGCTAAAAATGAGTATAATATAGATATAACTAATAATATACCATTTCATGAGAAATATGATTTAGTAATACTTGCTACATCGCATAAGCATTTTATTGAGATGACCTTAAGTGATTGGAGAAGTATTACTAAACATTTTTCAATAATATTTGATTTAAAAGGTTTGATACCTAGGGAAATGAATGCTATTAGACCATAATTAAATATATCCTTTTTTCAAATAAGTTCCCATGAAAATATTATTTTTTGTCTTGACACTCTTTATTAGATTTTAAAAGTTCTTTACTTAAGGTTATGATCTTAGAAGTTTAAAATGATTTTTTATAGCCTATTAATCTAGGTATCAAGTAATTTTAGACTATTAATTAGGTCAAATTGGATGATATTTAATTCCAGAAAAGTAATTGTTCAGAAAAAATGATCAAGCAGATTTCTCTAGATATTGAATATCTACTCTTAAAGCAGGAATATGAGTAGGTTTTGTTTGGATCTATATGTTTTAATTTATTCCTATGTCAAAATAGAAATTTTTGTTTTAAGGATTTTATTTTGTAATTTCATTAATGAATTTACAAATTTCCCAACAGAGTTTAAAAAAAGTATCTTAAATTAATTTTTAGAATGATTAGAGATTTAGACTTAGATGCTGCTTCAAATAATAGAAATCTTAAAGTCTAATGACTGAAAATGTAATAATAGAATATAGAGACTTTAGTGAAAATATTCAGAAAGAGTTTTCATGCTTTCATTTCTATGTGCCCTCTCTTAACAGACTATGTCATCCATTTTTTTAATTAGAAGCTTTGGCAATTGGTAGGCTGATAATTGAAAAAGGTTTTCTAGGATCTACACATAAATTTATTAATTATTTTAACGGTGATCTTATATCTCTTCAAGATTGTAATTTTCTAGCAGAAGCAAGGTGTATTATTATAGAAAAATCTAAAAAAAAATAGAAAAAATGGTATATGAAAGATTTCAAGTGGCTAAGAAAAAATATAATGAGAATAAGCTAAATCAATTTATTTTTGAAATAATAAGAGATTGATGAATAACTATACATTATTAAAAGGTTTTGTAGATCGTATTTTAGCTCTAATGCTATTAGTAATAATTTTACCTTTTTTATTATCTATAGCAGTTGTTATTAGAATTAAGATGGGTAAACCTATTTTTTTTATTCAGAAAAGAACTGGTTTTAAAGGCTCCCCATTTCAGCTTTATAAATTCAGATCAATGATTAATTTGTATGATTCTAATAATAATTTACTTCCTGACGAATTAAGACTTTGTTCTTTTGGTATATGGATTAGGAGCTACTCAATTGATGAACTACCAACATTAATAAATGTTTTAAAAGGTGATATTAGTTTTGTTGGGCCGAGACCACTGCGACATGAGTACTGTTCTCTATATTCAAAAGAACAATTTCTTCGTTTATCCGTAAAACCTGGAATAACAGGTTTGGCTCAAATATCAGGCAGGAATATGATTAGTTGGGAAAAAAAATTTGAGTATGATATTCAGTATTTTCATAATCAAAGTTTTTTATTAGATTTGAAGATATTATTTATTACCTTTATTAAAGTCTTTCGCCCTGAAGGGATAAATAATAAAAGCAAGTCATATACTGATCCATTCAAAGGTTCAAAATGAAAAAGTAAATTTCAGAATAACTAGCAACCTATTTCGTTTATTCAATTGACGTATAAAATAAATATTAAAGACATTAATTCTTTTATTAATACTTAGAGACTAGTAAACCTATGAGTCTTTCTCCTTGGCCTTTTTTCGATGATGAGCAAAAACAGGCTGTTATGGAGGTTTTATCTTCTGGAAATGTAAATTATTGGACAGGTAACCATGGAAAAGAATTTGAAAATCTTTTTGCAAGCTGGTGCGGAACTCAATATGCAGTAGCAGTTGCGAATGGGTCTATAGCACTCTCAATTGCCTACGAGGTTCTTGGCTTAGGTTTAGGTGATGAAGTGATTACTTCTCCAAGGACTTTTATTGCGACAGCTTCGTGCATAGTCTTAAAAGGAGCAAAACCTGTTTTTGCTGATGTTGACAAAAATTCTGGAGCTATTACGGCTGAAAATATAGAACCTTTGATAAATTCTAAAACAAAAGCTATTTCAGTAGTGCATTTAGGCGGATGGCCTGCTGATATGCCTAGTATTTGTAGACTTGCAAAGGAATATGGGCTCAAAGTAATAGAGGATTGTTCACAAGCTCATGGTGGAAAAATTATAGTCAATGGTATTGAACAATCGGTCGGAAGTTTTGGAGACATTGCGACATGGAGTTTTTGTCAAGATAAAATAATGACTACAGGTGGAGAGGGGGGAATGATTACGACAAATAACCATAAAATATGGGATAAAGTTTGGTCCTTAAAAGATCATGGAAAAATATTTAATTCTGGTAAAGAATCGCATGATTTTCTTGGTTTTAAATGGCTCCATGAACGCTTTGGATCTAATTATCGTTTAACTGAAATGCAAAGTGCAATAGGGAAGATTCAACTCAGGAATTTAGAAAAATGGACAATTCAGCGCAATAGAAATGCGATGATTTTGAAAGATACATTAAGTGAGCTAAAAAATATAAGAATTCCAATCCCAGAAAAAAAATTTATACATGCCTGGTATAAATTTTATATCTTTATAAATAAAGAAAATCTCTCTCAAGGTTGGGATCGTGAACGAATTCTTATAGAAATTAAGAAGGCCGGCTACCCAGCACTTACTGGAAGCTGTAGCGAAATTTATCTTGAGAAGTGCTTTAAAGATAAAAACATCTCACCTTCAAAGCCTTTAAAAAACGCACGAGAACTAGGTGAAACAAGTTTGATGATGCTTGTTCATCCAACGATATCAAAACAACAAATGTTGAAATATGCTCAAACGATATATCAAATACTGACGGAAGCTTCAAAATAGGAAGAATTTTGCAGATTAGTTCACTTGTTATTGTTAAAGAAATAATTTAGAAAAAAAAGATTACTTAAGTTAAAATATGATGTGAACATAAAAGATATTTAGATGATTCTGATAAAAAAATTCCTTCGATTATTATTTTTTTTGAACCCTATCTTTCGTCTTATTCTACTTATCTCGATTGATACTGTATTAATTATTTTAGGAGTTTTTATTACTTTTTATTTTCAGGGCAATAGTGAAGAAATTATCATATATGAGATAAGTAGATGGTTAGCACCTTCGATTTTTTTTGTTGGGATCCCGTTTTTTGCTTTAACAGGTCAATATTTTGGATTAACTAAATATTCAAGTAGTTCTGGTTTTTACCGTCTTGCAATTCGCAATTTTGTTCTAATAGCCCTACTTTTTATTATTGGTAATGTTTTTCAAAAAGAAATGCCTTCGACTAGTAGTTGGCTTTTATTGTGGCTGATAATAACAACTTTACTTATTTCCATACGACTTTTAATTAGAGATATATTTTTAAGTATGTGTGCTTCTCAAAAAAATATAATTCCAAAAGCTGCTATTTATGGTGCAGGATCAGCAGGAGCCCAACTAGCATTATCTTTACGCCTATCTAGAGATTATCAAGTTATTTCATTTTTTGATGATAATGAGAAATTATGGGGAAGAACAATCAATGGCATTAAGATTAATTCTCCAAGAGAAATTACAAAACTTAAGCATAAATTTAGTCACATTTTTTTAGCTATTCCGTCAATTGGCCGATCAAATTGTAGGCAAATTATAAAAAATATAGAAAATCAAGGATTATCAGTTTCTCGGATACCTTCCTTAGAAGATTTGACCAGTGGTAAGGCTCGAATTGATTCTTTTAGACCGATCAATATAGAGGATTTATTAGGACGAGATCCAGCAATACCAAATGAAGAGCTTCTTAGAGATTCAATACATGGTTCAGTTGTTTGTGTCACTGGCGCAGGGGGATCTATAGGGAGTGAACTTTGTAGGCAGATAGCAAAAATATCACCTTCAAAACTTATACTTTTAGAAATAAGTGAACCTAATTTATACGATATTAATGAAGAGCTATGTCAAATTCTTCCTAAAGATCAACATCCCATAGCAATTCTTGGAAGTGCTTCTGACCAGTTTTTAGTAGAAAAAATATTCATAGACTATTCAGTTGATGTCGTTTTTCATGCAGCAGCTTATAAACACGTACCTCTTGTTGAAACAAATCCAATACAAGGTATAAGCAACAATGTATTTTCGACATTTTCTATTTGTAAATCTGCAGAGGTTGCAGGAGTAAAGAAAATGTTACTTATTTCGAGTGATAAGGCTGTAAGACCAAAGAATGTGATGGGAGCTTCTAAGCGACTCGCAGAATTAGTAGTTCAAGCCTTTGCAGAAAAAGCAGAAGAAACCTCAAATTATTTAAATCAACCTATTAAATGTTGTTATTCAATGGTGAGATTTGGAAATGTACTTAATTCATCAGGCTCGGTAGTTCCTTTATTTCAAAATCAAATAATGAATGGAGGTCCCATAACACTTACAAATAAAGAAGCTGTTCGGTTTTTTATGACTATCCCAGAGGCTGCACAATTGGTTTTACAAGCAGTATCTCTTGCAAAGCGGGGTGGGGAAGTTTATTTACTTGATATGGGGGAGCCTGTACGAATTCTTGATCTGGCCAAGAAAATGATTCGCCTAAATGGGTTGACTATCAAAGAGCCTAATAACCCTAAAGGGGATATCGAAATCTCAATAACTGGGTTAAGAGCTGGGGAAAAACTATATGAAGAATTATTGATAGATGCAACGGCAAATCCAACTGATCATCCATTAATTTTCTCTGCAAAAGAAAGAAAAATAAGTTATGAATTATTATTCTTAAAATTAAAGCAACTTGAAAAGCAAATTAAAATACAAAATACAAACTCTGTTTTAGAAATTGTTTTAGATTTGGTAAGTGAATGGGAGTCTCAGCTTTATAAAAAGAAAAATTAAAACTTAGAAAATTAAATATTATTTATATAAAATTAAAAAGGTAAGTATTTAGAATAAGATGGTGCTATTGTTCCTAACTTTGATTTTTTCCCAACTAAAATAGAACCAGAACCTACAACAATGTTCTTTTCTAGAGATGTTCCTTGAAGTAATGTTGAATTTGAACCAATCACTGAATTTCCCTTAATAATTGTACCTCCTCCTAATTGAGAGCCAGGATTGATTTGAGTGTATTCTCCAATAAATGAATCATGACCTATACCAACTTGATAGTTAATATAGGCACACTTTTTGATTTTTACAAAAGGACCAATTACGCACATTGGTGAAATTATTACACCTTCTTCTAGGCTTAAAGAATTAACAATCATAGAATTTTTATGAATTATATTTGGGAATATAAATCCTTTTTTTTTATATTTTGTATACAACTCTCTTTTAAGAAAAGGCGATCCTATCGCCAATACTAAATTATTTGTAGATACTAATTCTATATCTAAATCAGGACTATAAACTTCTCCCTCTAAATTATACTTTTCATATTCTTTCTTATCAGCTGTTGAGTAACCTAATATTTTTAATTGTTGGGAAAAAAAACTTGTGAACTCCCTCGCTAGTCCGCCTGTTCCAACTACAATTACTTCTATTTTAGATGTGGTCATTAATTCAAAGTTTTTTAAACCTGTGGGATAATTTTAACTTGTTAAATCTTATCTTACTAGGAATCATATGCTTAGGAAGAGTTGATTTTAGTTGCGACATTATTAATTCCTTTACTAATTTTTCTTCTTTATTATTTTCAACTTCTACTATAAGTTCTAAATGTTGTCCAGTGATTGGATTTGAGATACCTATCGCTTTAGCATGCTTTATATGAGGAATTTTTAAACATTCAAGTTCTACTTCGGATGGTAAAAATTTAAGACCAGCAATGTTAACTACGTCACTATCTCTACCAGTGACTTTAATAAACCCTTCATTTGTTTCCTCCACTATATCTTTGGTACAATACCAACCCTCTGAATCAAAAGGAGATTTAGCATTTAAATATCCCAGCATTTTATTTTTTGCTTTAATATAGAGAATTTTATTAATTGTTTTGGTTTTAATTCCTTCACCTCCTATTTTCATAAAAAGGGAATTTCTTGATTTAGATTTTATTCGTAAAATACCCAACTCAGACATACCATAAGTTTGCCTGAAATCAACTTTAGGAAATTGCTTACATAAAATATCTAAAGTTACTTGATCCATTCTTTCCGTACCATATGAGATAATTTTTAATGATTTTGGTATCTTTGTATTGATGCCTTTATATAAAGACATCATCCTCAAAAAAGTAGGAGTGGTTGGAAGTAATTCTATTGAATATTTTTGTAAAGCATTGATTACTGATTCGATTGTTCTTTCTTTAATTGATACTACTTGGCCTTGATTGAAGAGCATATGAAGAAGAGTATTTAGTCCACCAATATGATCAAATAAAAGAAAAGATAATGCTTTTAAAGGTGGCCTGGGAGTACTATAGCGTGATATGAAAGGTACAAAATCATGCAAGATTGCTTTTGGTCTACCAGTTGTACCTGTAGTAAAAAGAATTAACCCTGCATGATCTTGATTTCTTAAATCATCTAAAAGTGGATGCTTTTTTTGTATTTTTGATATTGAATTAATTAACTTATTCTTTTCAAATACATATTGACAAAATGATTGTTCAAGAAAATAATTGTGTTGTTCTTTTGTCTCTACAGTAAGAGGTACAACAATTGCACCCTTTTCTATTAAGTATAGAAGGCTAGCAATAGATTCCGGATTGAAATCACCAATTAATGCAACTACATCTCCTCTTTTAATTTTATCAATACCTTCAATATGTATATTTTTTAGTTGGTTGAAAAATAATTTTTTACCATCAGAATCTTGGAAAAAAGGATAATCAATTTCTTCCCAAATTTTTTCAAGCTTGGAAAATATCATTAAACTCCTCCAACATGTAAAACTTGGCCAGTAATATTTGATGCTGATTCACTAAGAAGTAGATCTACTATATGAAAAATGTCGTTTTTTTTCATTTCTCTTTTTATTATTTGATATTCAATTATATCTTTAATCTGTTTATCTGAAATACCTTTGATTAGATTTGTCTTGATTGGGCCAGGAGCAATACAATTAACCGTGATATTGAAAGGTGCTAGTTCCTTAGCAATTACTCTAGAAAACCCCTCAATACCAGCTTTGGAAGCGACATAAACTGATTCCCCTTTTAAACCTATATTTACAGCTATTGTGCTGAAATTTATAATTCTTCCACCTTTATTCCTGATAAGAAGTGGGGAGAATATTTGATTGCAAAATATAGTTCCTAGTAGATTCGTTTTTATTATTCTTTCTGTGACATCTGGAGGAGTAGTGATTGCTAAATTCATAGAGGCTATACCTGCACAATTTATAAGAGCATTAACAGGTTCCTTTAGAATGCATAATTTCTTATAAACTTTTTTAATAGAGCTGTATTCAGATAAATCGCAAGATAGATGATTACTATTCTTGCTACATTTAGTTCGGGATATTGTCAGTACTTTTTCTCCTCGAGAGCGAAGATTTTTTGTTATTTCTTTCCCCAGGCCGGTGAGACCACCAGTTACTATAATCATTTCTTAGATTTTTGTTTCATTTGTCGATTATATTCTTCTGTCAAGGCTTTAGGGTTTCTGAAAATGCTGTTTAGAACAGACATTGCTTTTTCTGATTTCCAATCAAATTCAAATCCTTCTTCTTCCGATTTCTCTTCTAATGCAATACATATTTGGACTAGATTCATGGAGTCTATAGATGAATTAATTCCTATTAAAGGAGTATTTTCATCAAGTCCTAACTTTTCTTGTATTGTGTTATCAATCAAATTAATTAATTCACTTGTGGTCATTAAACTTTAATGTATATAAAAAAACTATAGTCGGTTTTTATGTTGCTTCATAATTTTTTTAACTAGATTAACAATTTTTATTGGATTTTTTACTATTTCAATTGATATGATAGTTATAGACAGCAAAAGGAAATCATAGAATTTCAGTATCAATAGCAATAATTTATTTAACACTTAAAATCATTTGATTTTTCTTTTAAAGATATAAACTAATTTACTCTTTCATTATAAGTTTTTGCTATAAAAGGTTGTATATGTTTAATCTAAAATAGCAAATAAATCTAATAATTTAGGCTTGATTTGCTAAATGAACTTATAATAGAATTACTTATTCGAAAAATTTGTGGATACCCTTAGCGAGTTTGTATCTGACTATCCAGACTTCCCTAAAGAAGGCATTTTGTTCAAAGATATTATGCCAATTCTTGCAAGTCCAAAAATGTTCTCTGAGGTTGTTGAGAATATGGCATCTTCTGAAATCGTAAAAAAAGCTGAAGCAATAATTGCGATTGAGTCAAGGGGTTTTATTTTTGGCTCAGCGATTGCAATTAAAGCTGCTAAACCTTTAATTACTGCAAGAAAACCTGGTAAATTACCCGGAGATCTAGTAAAAAAAAATTATACACTTGAGTATGGAGAAAGCTCTTTGGAAATTCAGAGGAGCGCTTTAAAGTCTTTCTCTGATTTTGTTATTGTTGACGATCTTTTGGCTACTGGTGGCACAGCTGAATGTGTGATTAAACTTTTGAATAAATGTAAAAAAAGAGCTATTGGTATTTCTATTGTTATTGAATTGAGTGCTTTAAAAGCTCGTAAAAGAATCAATATACCAATTGATTCACAAGTTGCTTACTGATTTATTATGTATTTAATGCTTCTAGATTTTCTATTAATACTTTAATTAATTGCCATGAAAAGTTCTTATATTCGTTAACAAATTCAGAAAATATTTGAGATGCTGAGTTGTCTGCAGAATCAGATATTACTCTAATGATCAGCCATTTTATTTCTTCTTGATGAGCAACCTGTGCAACGGCGGCTCCTTCCATCTCAACGGCTTTGATTTCTGGTGTTGACTCCTTGATAGAATTTAAATCACGAATTTGGTTAACAAATTTATCTCCAGTACCTACAACTCCTAAAGATATTTTCTTAAACTTTTTTAGATCGTTTGTATTTTTATTCTCAATAAGTGTAGTTATACACCAGTTAGTTAATTGATCATTTGATACTAGGTACTTTTCTTTAATTGCTGGTATTACAAATCTTTCAAAGATTGGACTTGCATCCATATCATGTTGAAAAACTTTTTTTGCAACTAAAACATCCCATTGGTTAAATTCAACAGTTGCTGATCCAGCAACACCTGTAAACAAAATTAAATCTATTGGTGTTTCTGAATTTGATGTGCTTATAATTCTTGTGGCTGCTCTCGCTGCACTTACTTTTCCCCATCCACTCCACGCTACAGAAATTTTTATTAAAGTCTTTGATTTGTTCTGATATCTTCCAGAGTAAATAGTTAAATCTCCAAAGTTTTTAACTTCTAAGTCAATTAAATGGGTCAAAATTTCACCAACTTCCTCTGGCATTGCTGAAAGTATCGCTAGGTGTTTAATGTTATTCATAATCTTATTTTTATTTAGTTAGTATTTAATTTGATGTTCAGATTTAAGTAAATTTAATATCTCAGATGTTTTTTTTGAATTATTCAGCTGATAATCAGCAGATAGATCTTTCTGAACAACTTCCAGAAAATTATATATACTTGATTGAATACCATTAAATGATATTGGTGAAATAACTGAAGGAGGTGATTTAAACATACCATTTTCATCAAATACGTCTCTTGGACTTTTTATAATTAAATCATTAAAGTTATATTCCCATATACCATTATCAAAGTATGCTTTAACGCTTTTTTCTAAGGGTGAGCCCCATGAAGATGTTAGTGAAAATAGTGATCCTTTTTCATTCGTAAAAGCTAAATTTGCAGTATCTAAAATACCATTTTTAATATTAGGGATTTGTGAAAAAATAAAATCTCTAAGCCTCTCTATATTTCCAATCCTTATACTTAGATTTACTAAATGACATAGCACTGTATCTAGCAATGCATCTTTCTCATTAGCTCTCCATGAATTTTGAAATTGATCCTTAAATGCTAAGCCATGTCCATAAAATATTTCAAATTTTAGGAGTTTTCCTAATTCATCAGATTTCACCAGTTTTTCTAAGGAAATAAATGCTTCTTGATAATTGAAGTGGTATCCAATCTGAATATATTTTATGTTATTAATTTTTCTTTTTGATTCTAGATAATCCTCAACTCCAATGGCAGGCTTTTCAACATAAATATATGGTATTTTTTTATGTATACATTCTTTAAATACTTGAAGATGAGATGAATTATTAGTACAAATGAAAATACAATCAATGAGACCATTCTGATATATACAATCTTCTATATTTGAGAATAGTTTTATATCATTATTTTTAAAATTTTTTCTAACTATTCCTGAGTATTGTATTTTCTCATGATTTTCAAAGAATTTTTGGCAATATTTTTTTATTCTTTTAGCTTGTGAACCATACCCAAAAAAAGTTATATGCACTTTTATGCTACATAGCATCTATCACATGGAGTATTTTCTTTTCTTTTTTGAGTCAACATATCATTTCTTAACTTTGCTAAGTTATCCCAGCATTCTTTTAATGATTTCTCCTTAACATTTCCAGGTGTTAAATAGGACTTATAATCACTATCACATGGATTTGTGACACCATCAAACCAAATATATATTCTTTCAAAGGGAAGACCACAAGGCCTTAGATCATTAGTATCCACTTCATTAGCATAAGTATTCCATCTCTCTGACATCCTTGTGGTGCCAGATTCATCAAAATAATTTAGATAAAACGAATCATATTTTTCGATATCCATAGCTTCGTCTACTTTTACTCCACTGGCTCGTGTATATAAAGTGTTGGTCCTATTATTTTTTTCTCTCACTGAGTTTATTTGGGAAATATTATTGATGAAATTTTCATAGCTTGATCCATGTCTATATTTTTCATAAAGTTCTTTCTCATAATGGTCTGTAGAAATGACGAGAATATTTACTGGGGAAGTAACAAGCATTTTTAAATTTTTCTCATTTAATCTTTTGGCATTTGTATTGATTTTTACTTCTAAAATATTTTTTTTGGTACCAATGTGATGAAGTATCTCACCTAGATCTTTACACAATAAAGGCTCACCCCTACTTGCTATTGTTATACCTCTTATCATCAAATCATCAATTTCATTTATCACCCTGAATGCAAGATCTTTATCTATTATTCCCATATATTCTTTTGTTGTGAAGGTGGAATCACTTTGGAAGCAAAATGGGCATTTTATGTTGCAAGAACTTGCAACCTCTATTAATGCGAAAATAGGTTTGTTTTTATATCCTTCTCTGTGAATGCCAAGGCCGAATGAGTTTCTATACCCCAAGTAAGCTGGGATTTTGTATGGATCAAGACCAGTAATTACTTTTTGTTCTTGCTTAGATAAGCCAGACCATCCTTTATCTGAAAAATTAGATACCTTTAATTTATACTCATTAAAATATTTGATCTCATACTTATCTGCAAAATCTATTGAGGAATTAGAAACCTCGTTAAAAACATCTATATACTTCTGAGGACAGGGAATAGAAGAAGTATTTTTATTTTTATTAACTTTAAAGGACTGACCACCAGTAGACACTTTTTTATTAGCGTAAGCGTTTTCCATCTTTTGCTAAAAAGGATGCCAAAGGAATTCAATTTATTTTAAGCATAAAAGCAAAATACTGTACTATGACCCTGAATTTTCAATACATACTGACAAATTATATTTTCGTTCGCCCTCCCTATTCTTTTACAAAAAATACATAACACCTTCTCTTTCATTTTGTTTTTTAGATATCCATATAAAAAAAACTACGACTTTATATATAATTCAAATCAAATCTATGAACCTATAGTGAAAAGATGTTTTGTTAACTTTTTTTTTAACTCATTGATATGATAGATTTAATAAAGGATATAAACAAAGAATGAATATGAATAAAAGTTTTGATATAAACAGTTTTGAAGAAAGACTTAATATAAAAAATCAATTTGACGGGAATTTGAAACATGGAGCTGCTAAATTTCATTCCCAAACAAATAGAAGTGGTAAGGGAAAACCAGCAGATGGAGGTTTGATTCGTGAACATGCCAAAGTAGTTTTTGATACTGGCGTTGACAGATATCAGAGGATTAAGGGATTTTGGGAAGAGGTTAACAATTGTCCAGTATGTAAATCTTGTGAACGAGATCCTTTTTTAAGTCGACTTGGCTTAGAAGTTTGGAGATGTAGAAATTGTGACCATAGATATTTAAATCCAAGAATTAATTATAAAAAGGTTTGCGAAATATATTCAGATGATAAAACAGCCTCTGATATGTATTTGCAACCTCTCCAAAAGGAAATTGATAGAGATAAGTACAGATATGGTTTATCACTTATTGACCAGATAGGTACTCCATCCAGAAAATTAATAATGGATCTTGGTTGCGGTGCAGGTGTCTTTCTTGAGGAGGCTTCTAGCTTAGGATGGACTTCATGTATTGGTGTCGATGCTAATGAGAGATATTCATTAAGTTATAAAAATGTCCCTGGTATCCAGTATATCCAAACTACATTTGAATCTTTAGACATGAATAAACTAGGCTCTAATTATGATTGTATTTCTATGTGGAATGTTCTAGAACATATTTATGATCTAAATACAATAGTATCTGTTATTAAAAAACTTTTAAAAATCAATGGATTATTTTTTATCATGGTACCAAATGTTGAAAGTTTGGCTTCTAGGTTAATTAGAGAAAAATCAGCTACCTTTAATTGGAAGCATGTTTCTCATTTTTGCAAGTCAAGTTTGGAAAAATTAATGGATCAGCATCAATTTGAATGTGTACATCTTGAGACAGCTATTACTGAGATTGATAATATTAAGAGTTATTTATCTGGAGAATACCCATATCATGGCTACGGTGACCCAGAAGGTCTCTTTGATTTTATTACACCTGAATATATACATAAGAATCTTTTAGGTAGTAGATTAATAGGGGTATTTAAGAATGTTAAATAATCAAAAAGTTACCGCAATCATTCCTGTAAGAGGAGGATCTAAGGGGATACCTAGAAAGAATCTATATAAATTAGGAAATGATACATTATTAGAAAGAGCGATAAAAATTGGATTACTATGTGACCATATAGATAAAGTCATTGTTAGTACAGATGATATTGAAATGTATGATATTGCAAAAGTTTATGGAGTAAATGAAACCTCATTAAGGCCTAACTACTTAGCAACTGATGGAGCTAAAACAATTGACGTCATAAAAGATTCATTAAATAAAAATAATATTATCGAAGGGATGGTTTTGCTTCTACAAGTGACAAATGCTACAAGAACTCTTTCTGATTTGAATTCATTCTTTAATGAGTTTCAAAAATCATCTAATGAATTCGATTCCTCTGTAAGTCTAGTAAGCTTTGATCACCCTCATCCAAATAAAATACAAGTGATTAAAGATGGATACGTTAGATCATATTTAGGAAACGAATCAATGGTTTCAAGACAATCTTTACCGAAAGTGTATGCATTAAATGGTGCTTTTTACTTGGCAAACATAGATTCTATTTATGCAAACAATTCATTTTTCTCACAATATACTTTGCCTTTCATAATGAAAGATATAAAGAGTATTAATTTAGATAATATTCATGATTTATATTTACTGGAGTCCCTAATAAAAAACAAGATTATTACAATTGAAGAATATAATATTGCTTAATATCTAAGATAGCTTTGCATCCTTTTTTAAACTAGATGTATATCCTGATATATTTTTTCCCTTTTTGAGCTTTATCTTTAAAATGATTTAATATACTAATTATACATACTAAATTTTTCATGATTTTATATGCTTAATGAGTTCCCGCTAAAAATAAAGAACATTTTTATTCAAAGGCTTTGGTTTTATATCAGTAAGCGCAGGAAATATCAACTTGTTGGCCTGCTTTTTTTGATGATTTTAAGTGGAGTGTCAGAAGGATTTACTCTAGCTGCTTTGGTACCCATCTTGAAATTTATTTCAGATCCTGCAATAGCTCAAAATTTAAATTATTTTAATCTGATAACTAATATATTCAGTTTAAATAATAGCGATATTTTATTTACGATAATAGTTTTATTTTTTATTATTATTGTTGTAATAACAGCAATTTTAAGACTCGTTACTTTGTACTTAACACATAGAGTAAGTAATTTAATTGGTCATGAAATTAGTTCTAAAATATTTTCAAATATTCTTTCTGAAACTTATGAAAAACATTTAACTATAGACAAGAATAGCATTATAGCATCATTAACCGAATATATAAAATCCACAATTAAGGCAATATCACTTAGTCTTAGATTGCTTACTAATATCATAATTTCATTTTCTATCTTAGTAGCCTTGTTGTTTATTGATTTCAAATCTTCTATAATAGCGGGTTCATTTTTTGGAATTACATATATTTTTATTATTATTTTTACGAAGTTTAAGTATTCAGTTTATAGTAAAATAATTGCATTAAATACAAAAGATTTATATAGGTCTGTTAGAGATAGTTTATCTTCAATTAGAGAAATAAAGATGAATATTAACATTGAGAATGCATATATAAATAATCATAAACAAATCGATTATTTCCTTCGAAAAGCAACTGCTAATACGGCTTTCTTAGCTGCTTCACCTAGATTTATTATTGAAATGCTGGCTCTTATTTCTATTTGTTTATTTGCTTATATATCGACTTCAGGAAGTATTATTAATACTACTAGTTTAATTACTTTATTAGGTTCTTTTGCTTTGGCTTCTCAAAAGTTATTGCCTGCCTTACAACTCTCGTACGCATCTTATTCATCATTAATAACTCAGGAAAAGTCAGTCCTTCATGTTATTGATTTATTAGAAAATAAGTCAGTTAATTTCCATGATAAAGAAATAAATGATCTAGAAATAATTCCTCCTTTGATGTTTAAAAAATCAATAGATTTTAATAATGTATATTTCTCTTATAATAAAAATAAAAACTATGAAATTAATAATTTTAACTTTAGCCTTCTACAAGGTGAAAGGATCGGAGTGATTGGTGAATCTGGAAGTGGAAAAAGTACATTTATTGATTTATTACTTTGCTTACTAAAGCCCGATAAGGGCTCGATTACTTTAGATGGAAGTCCTTTAACAATAAATAGAAATAAGCCTTTATTTTCCCACGTTCCTCAGGAGATTTTTATTAAAGCAGGAACATTTGCAGAAAATATTGCATTCGGTGTTGAGCCAGATCAGATAGATATTAATCAACTTTATAAATCGGCAAAAATGGCGAATCTTTCTGAATTTATTGAAAGTTTGCCATATTCTTACGATACGTTGATTAACGAGGATGGAACTACGTTAAGCGGAGGTCAAAAGCAAAGAATCTTAATTGCTAGAGCTTTCTATAAGAGAGCAAAAATTATTATCTTAGATGAGGCAACAAGTGCTCTGGATATAAAGACTAGTAAAGAGATAAAAGATGAATTATTTAAATTCACTAGAGATATTACACTGATAATTGTATCCCATGATTATTATTCTATTGTTGACTGTGATCGAATAATAGAATTAAAGGATGGTTTCATTAATCGTATAGGCTCACCAAAAGAAATTTTACCTAAATTAGTTAACAATGATTAAAAATATAATCTTGTAATTTTCTTACAAAATTATCATAACCTTCTTCTTTTGAAAATGGTGTATTTTTTCTTA
>QCHU01000011.1 GCA_003279455.1 Prochlorococcus sp. AG-402-G19 | reverse complement strand
AAATATAAAGAATAATCCGTTTCCCTCTTTTTGGTAATTTTACCTATTGCTCTAGAGCAATTTAAAAAGCAAATTAAGTAAAAAGAAAAGATTATGGTCGCTTTACCCCAACTTGTAAAAGCCACCCCACAGGGAGGCACTATTCATAAATATCAACTTTCTGGCGGGAAAACTTCTTTCATGAGATATCTAGGTTGCTACCTTGGGACATGTAAATTCTGCAATGATATTGAAGAAGCATCTGAATTTGTATCAAGCATAGAGCTTTCTCCAAAAACCCTTTGACCAATAGATTTCTATAAAACAATAAAGACCTGACCACATAGGCTTCAACGATAAAAATTCATTCAGGTTTTTTTATGTAAATTTAATCGATACTGGAAACCATTAGGTGCTATTTTTTTTGAGTCTTTAAGCACATAAGGAGAAAACTCTTTTAATGAGAAACTTTCATCTCACTAGAAGATCTACTCGATTATGAAAGAAGAAAAAGGAAAAGATAATAATTCATTTGAATATGAGACTAATAATCTCATTAGATCTAATTTGAATGAGAAAGAAAGTGTTAATGAATTAGAAAATATTGCATCAAAACCTTCCAATCAATTAACTAATGGACTTTTAGGTTGGTATTCAGTATCGAGCAGCGAGTCAATAATAGAAGGAAAGTTAAATCACTTCACGATTTATAACGAGCCACTTGTTCTGTATCGTGATAGGGAGGGTATTGTCAGATGTGTAAAGGATGTATGCCCTCATAGAGGAGCTTCATTTTTAGGTGGTGAAGTAATAAACGGACAACTTGTTTGCCCTTATCATGGTGCCAGATTTTCCTCTCAAGGCAGCTGTACAAATTTAGACAGAATAACTTGTCAGCATATTATTGATTCTAATTATGATAACTATGCAAAAAGCATAAAACTTTTTCAATATCCATGTGTAGAAAAAGAAGGTTATATCTATATTTATTATACTGGAACACCACTTGCTAACATTGAAGACTTCGAAATAAAATATTCAATCAATAGCTTGCTTCCTGATTCTTATGGCTTTCCTTCTTTGGAATATGAATATGAAGAGGTATATGTAGATTTCAAAGCGGATTGGGCAAGAATCATTGAGAATCACTTAGATATATTACATGTATTCTGGATGCACGGAAAAACTATCCCCGACAAAAATGTAAACAGAGATACTATCACCAGTTTTAATCAAAAGATTAAACGAGATAATAGACAGATAGAGAGTATATATTCATATAAAACAAATGGTCAAGAAGAATTTATAAGAATCAAGTTTGTTCCACCTGGCAGAATTTTTATATATAAAGGGTCACCCGAAAGCACAAGATATATTCAAGTACTGGATCATATTCCACTAGGAAATAATAAAGCAAGAGTCATAGTTAGACATTACAGGAAATTTTTAAAAAGCAAACTATTCACAAACTTAGTTTTATTTAGTAATCTTCAAAGAAGGACTTTTTATAAGATTTTTTCAGAAGATTATCTAGTATTAAAAACCCAAACTTTTAATGAGCAGATGGGTTACATACAAAAAGATAATGTTAAGTTATTAGGTGAAGATAAAATGGTTCAATATTACTGGGATTGGCTACAAAATGCCTTAAACAAGGAAAAACCATGGGATTTACATCCAACCAATTCATTAACTAATTCAGTTCATGAAGACAGAGGCATGCTATATCCACCAGAAAATCCTAATATGGCCATAAAGAATAATAGAAAAATAATTATCAAGCTTTTAACTAGGTTATTATTCCCAATAAGTTTTATTTTACTATTAATATAATTAATATCAATCATAACTTTAAATACCTATATAAATGAGAGTTAATTCTCAGGAAAATTTGCTAGCCTGGGCTTGTTTTAAAAATATAAATGTATATATTGATAATAGAGAAATACTTTCAAATATAAATTTAAATCTAAACTATAGTGAAAACACACTAATCTTAGGCCCAAATGGTTCCGGTAAATCAACTTTTTTGAAGTTATTAAATAGATCCATATATCCAATTTCTAAAAAAAATAGTTCATTAAAACTTTTCAACCTGGAAAATATAAATATTTGGGATGTCAGAAAAAGAATTGGATTTCTATTCAAGGAAATGGAGCAAAGAGTAAATAATGGAGTTAAACTTTACGATGTAATCACATCAGGATTTTCTGGGACATTTAATTCTAGATATTCCAAATTTCTTTCAGAAACAGAAAGAATTAAAGTTGAAAATCTAATAAATGATTGGGATCTAAATATTATTATTAATAATGATTTTAATACATTATCTGATGGTCAAAAAAGAAGGGCATTACTAGCTAGAGCTCTTGTTTATGAACCAAGTATTTTAGTACTAGATGAGCCTTTTTGTAATTTAGATATAAAGTCAAATTTAATATTAAATAAAAACCTAAATAAATTAATTAAAAACTCAGTGAGTATAGTTTATGTGACACATAACTTAGAATCAATTTTACCTAAAACTAATAGAGTGATTCTAATGAAAAAAGGAAAAATCATAAAAGAAGGTAACCCATATGAAATAATAAATTCAAAGGTACTTAGTGATCTTTTTGAAATATCTATAAATGTAGTAAAACAAAATGGATACTGGAGAAGCATTCCTCTAGATTATTAAATAATAACAAGAATAAAAGAAACTATTAATATACAAATAAAGAAAAAATATTTTTTGTTAAACGAAAAAATATTATAATTATTAATTTTACTGGTTACTGATCTTCTAATACCAAAGGGTGTTCCACATGAATTACAGACTAATCTTCCAGACAAAGAACGATCAGCTCTTAAATTATAGCTACCACAAACTAAACATTTATTTGAAATCATTAGAATTAAATTAAATGTTCCTCTAAGAAAGATAATGGTGAAGTCATATTACTTGAGTAACCTAATAAGTTTTCAGGATTAAATTTATACAAGACCTCGTGTTTTTCATCAAAAAGTATTGTCGCCCCTCTCTGTGTTAAAAAAGATGGTTCAGGAACATATATATTCCAATTGGAAAGAATTTCAACCATGTTCATAAGTCTCTTGGTTGCAAGCTCAAAAGGACGTAAATTTTGTTTTTTAGAAAAAATATCAAACATATCACCTTTAAATAAAGAGAAACGTCCTATTTTTATATCCTCATCGTAGTCAAACAAGCTATTAGCATTTTCATCCCCCATGTAACCTCTTAAAACCTCTTTAATTGTGCCTCTGGAATTTATACCAGCACACATGATCAATAAATTAATTATTGGTGGAAGTGGCGAAACAAAACCAACATTAAGATTAAGCTTTTTGTGTAGGTCTGCATTTCTTAAGGCAACAACATATTCAATATCGATCTTATTGAACCTACAAAAATACTCTTTAGACTTTTCACTACCAATACCCATCAATATCAAATCAACTGAGTTCTCATTCAGTCTTTTTACTTGACAAGATAATTGTTGCGCATATTCAAAACTGTCAAAATCAGCAAAAGAGCCCAGTAAAGCTATTAAGGTTTTTCTTTTATTGAGAAAAATACTTTCACTTCTAAGAAACTCTTGAATGATATTTTTGTAATTCATAGATTTCTCTTTGTTATCAAAATAACAAAGTTTGGAGGTAAAACATGAAATTTAATCTTGACTATAGGCGAATATCATAGTCAATATGGGGACTTTGCTTGCAAAATCGACCCATAACACGAAGATCATATTAAGTAGCAGATGTTCTTGAAATATGTACAAAACCTACAATTTCAATAAGCAATGTGAAGGGATATGGAACTTAAAGACCTATAAATATATCCTCTTACTGTTCTTTGTTTATTTCTCGTGCAGACCTACGGGAATCCCAGCGTTACCTATGACTGGTACGCGGGTAATTCAGGGACGGCCAATCGCTCCGGAAAATTCATCGCTGCGCATGCTGCCCATGCTGGTTTGATGATGTTCTGGGCAGGTGCGTTCACTTTATTTGAGCTAGCTCGTTATGACTCATCCGTCGCGATGGGTAATCAAAACTTGATCTGCTTGCCTCACCTTGCACAACTCGGAATAGGTGGAATCGAAAACGGAGTAATAACTGAGCCTTATGGTTGCACAGTTATTGCTGTACTTCACCTAATTTTCTCTGGTGTTCTTGGTGCTGGTGGAATTCTTCACTCAACAAGATATGACGGTGATTTAGGAAATTATCCTGAAGGAAGTCGTCCTAAAAAGTTTGACTTCGAGTGGGACGATCCAGACAAGCTTACATTTATTCTTGGTCACCACCTTATTTTCCTAGGTTTGGCAAACATTCAATTCGTTGAATGGGCTCAATATCATGGTATTTGGGATACTGCTTTAGGAGCTACTCGTACAGTTTCTTACAACCTAGATTTAGGAATGATCTGGAATCACCAAGCTGATTTCCTTCAAATCACTAGTTTAGAAGATGTTATGGGTGGCCATGCTTTCCTAGCATTTTTCCAAATAATTGGTGGTGCATTCCATATCATCACTAAGCAATTTGGTGAGTACACAGAATTCAAAGGTAAAGGACTTCTTTCAGCAGAAGCAGTTCTTTCTTACTCACTAGCTGGTGTTGGATACTGTGCTCTTGTTGCAGCTTTCTGGAGTTCAACAAACACCACAGTTTATTCAACAGAGTTTTTTGGAGATGTACTTCAACTGAAGTTTGATTTCGCTCCTTATTTTGTTGACACCGACACATCACTTGCAACTGGTGCTCATACAGCAAGAGCTTGGTTGGCAAACGTTCACTTCTATCTTGGCTTCTTCTTCATACAGGGACATCTCTGGCATGCATTAAGAGCTATGGGATTTGACTTCAGACGTGTAGGTAAAGCGTTCGACAATATGGAAAACGCAAAAATCACTAATGGTTAATCATTGATTAGATTTCATTAGTCAGAAAAAGGCCCGCTTGCGGGCCTTTTTTTATGCAATCCGTTAGTAGAAATAAATACAAGCATCAACATACTTATGTCACAATTGACTAACTAAAAACTAAAAAAGAGAAAAATAAACATCGTTTTGATGTGATTTTTTATACACATAACCGCAAAAACTCGCAAGAGCTTGTTGCTATTGAGAATCGGTTGCAAAAAGCATCTTTTCCTGTGTAAGTTAGACATCAATTCAAGCTCCTTTAAAAAATCAATGAGCTTTAGAAGCTACACAGAGCCAACTTCATCAGCGGTAAGGATGGCTACAGGGCAATCTGTACTAATAGACCCGTCCTCAAGAAGAGGTGGGGATACATGCCTAGAAGTTATAGAGGGCATAGCTCGTGTTTACTGTCCATGCGAAGAGACAGAAGGAATGACACTGGCTTTTTTGCAGGCAGGAGACCAATTGAGAACTGATCGTTTATGCAGTGAAGGAGTATGCGTGGAAGCTTTAACCCCTCTTTGCTTTATAAGTGATGCTGAAACATCAACAGAATCAGGAGGTTATGATCCAGTTAATGAATGGACTCTGCAACTACTTAGAATTAGACACTTAGGTAATGCTGAGCAAAGACTCCAAGCCTTATTTGCATTATTAGTTAATCGACTAGGAAGAAGATGTGGCGACTGGTGCAAATTACCTTTTAGGCTTACACATGAAAGAATTGGAGAATTAATAGGATCTACAAGAGTCACTTCAACTCGTTTAATTTCAAGACTCAGAACTGCTGAATTACTTAAAGCACCATCAGGTGATCCAACACTAAGTCTTTCACCAGAATTTATTGAGACAGCACCTTTAACTGCTTAGTAAATAATGAAGCAATATCTACACTCTTATTCTGAATCAATTGTTCTATCACTTTGCAAAGAGATAGAGTACATCAAAAGTAGATCAAAGAATATCAACAACTCTCTTAAAACTTGCCAAAACAAAATTCTTTCAAAAAGATTGAAATTAGAGCTAGAGAGGTTGAACAAAAATAGATTAAAAATTCAAAAAATTTCAGAAAATATTTTTAAAAAACATTCAAACGATCTATCTTTCGAATTTTTATTAGAGATTACAAAAAGATCAAACTTGATTCAAAAAATATAAAATCAATCAGTGAATAATTTTAATTTATTATATATTTAATTCATTATCAATAATAAATAATGCTGAGGGGTCATTATTTGCAAATTTGACTTTACCAAGCAAATAAGCCATTTCATCTTCTGATTTTATTTGCTCGTCGATTACAGGGTCAAGAAAAACAGTAGTACGAGTATCATTTGATCTTTCTGCCAATGAATATAGTTGTTGAACTGATGTTGTTACGTCAGCCTCCATTTGGAAAGATAAAGTTACTAATTCTTTAACTGAGTTCCATTCCTGTATTGGTTTAGTTACTTCTTCAAGATTGACAGTTTGACCACGAGCAATCATATATTTTGCAAAGTTATATCCATGCTCTTGCTCAGAAAGAGACTCTTTCTTAAAAAATGAAGAAAATCCTCTCAGTTCTCTTTCCAGAAACCAAAGGGACATAGCAAGATATTGAGCACTTGAAACCCTTTCAAGTGAAGTATGTTGCCAAAGAGCCTCAAGAAGATCAACATCCATCGGCTGTGCGATGGCACGACCTGAAGGACCAACGTGAAGACCTACAGAACTGGATGTGGCTGATTTCATCACAAAAAAGCTAGGTCAAAGAACGCAAAAACTATTTATTGTTTAATTAAATGATAGTCCTTTTTGTATCATTTCGTTGTCAATAAACTAAAATTTAAAATTTATTTATTTGATAATGAATCTCAATTGCGAAAAAAGCTTAAATATAATCTAATTAAAGATTAAATCTATTTAGAAATTAGATTTAATCTTTTCTGGTAGAATTAAAAAATTTTTTTTATATATTGTTTCTACTTTGCATTTTTCTCCAATAGATAAATGTGCATCCAAACTCATCTCTGACCTCAACTTTAGACCATTACTAATAACAGTATAGACAAAACAATTAATACAATATTCTTTTGCTATTACTGTGAAATCACCATTAGTACTAGCTTTAATTCTGATAGCATTTTTATCGAATATACAAACTGATTTTGATGAGATCGATTTGTCTGAGGGGATATTTAATTTATCAATACATGTAGAATAGGAATCATTAATGTATCGAATAGGCAGGATATTTTTTTGCAATACAAATTGTGCTACAAAATCATTTGATGGGGTTGCAACAATATCAATGGGTGTTGAGTATTGTTGAATTTCACCAGCTCGTAATACAGCAACCCGATCACAAATAGCCAATGCTTCACGAGGGTCATGCGTTACTAAAATCGCAGATGCTGAGCAGGATTTTAAAACAGAAGCTAGTTCTGATCTCAATCTAGATCTAACTTCAACATCTAAAGAACAAAAAGGTTCATCCAACAAAACCAAAGAGGTTCCAGGAGCCAAAGCACGAGCCAAGGCAACTCTTTGACTCTGTCCACCTGAGAGTTCGTGAGGATACCTTTTTTTAAACTCAAATATATCTAATAAATTTAATAGCCAGTTTGCTCTTTTAATAGATTGCTCTTTCTTGTTAATGCCAAAGCAAACATTATCCCAAACATTCAAATGAGGGAAAAGAGCATAGTCCTGAAAAACCATACCTATTTGTCTTCGTTCAGGAGAAAGAACATAATGATTATCTGAGATTGTTTGCCCATTTTTTTTTATTGATCCACGCTTAGGCTTATCAAAACCTGCTATCAATCTAAGTAGTGTGGTTTTTCCACAGCCTGAGGGACCTAACAATCCAACTAACTCTCCTGACCTTAGAGATAAATTAATATCTTTTAAGACCCAATTATGATTTTTATTAGGTTTAAACTCATGCCATAAATTTTGGATTTCTAATTCAGTATTCACCAAAACTATTTTTGTTTATTCTATTCACAAGAATTCCATTAAGAACAAACTAACTACAAAAGAAAAAATCTTTGAACAAAAATCACAAGAGCAAGTGTAAAATGTTACAAACTTGTTTCTATCGAAGCCTCTAGCTTCGTACCAAAAGGTTTTAATTAGTTAATTTTAAACACAATATTATTCATACTGCAATGCGAAAAAATGAGAGGGTAAAAATAATAATTAATAGGCTTGAAGAAATATATCCTGAAACACCTATACCCCTAGATCATCGAAATGGTTTCACACTACTGGTTGCAGTTGTATTAAGTGCACAATCAACTGATAAGAAAGTTAATGAATTAACTAAAGAACTATTCCAGGTTGCCCCCTCTGCCGAGAAAATGTATAAATTGGGTGAGCAGAAAATATATAACTATATAAAACAACTTGGTCTTGCAAAAACTAAAGCAAAAAATACTCATAACCTATCCAAGATTATTTATGAAAAATTCAATAATATTGTTCCAAATTCATTTGAGGAACTTGAGTCACTACCTGGTGTTGGTCATAAGACAGCAAGTGTTGTTATGTCTCAAGTCTTTGGTGTTCCATCATTTCCTGTCGACACACATATACATAGATTATCTCAACGCTGGGGATTAACCTCAGGCAAAAATGTTATCCAAACGGAAAAGGATCTAAAGAAATTATTTCCAAAGAATCTTTGGAATAAGTTACATCTACAAATTATTTTTTACGGAAGAGAATATTGCTCAGCAAGAGGATGTAATGGTACAATTTGTAACTTGTGTAAAGAACTTTACCCAAATAGAAAGAATCCAATTATATGTTCAAAGGCATAATAATTATCTATTAATTTTACCATCTCAACAAAAAGGACTATTTCTTGCTAGAAACATATCAAAGAAATTTAATTCAAATGAAATTAGCCATAACAGGAGCTTCCGGAAAAACTGGTTTTAGGGTAGCAGAGGAAGCAATAGCATCTGGATATGAGGTGAGATTAATAGTTAGGCCACAATCTGAGATTCCTGAATCAATAAAAGATTGTGAAAGGTACGTTTTGTCAGACACTAATGGAACCACACTTGATTATGCACTACAAGGTTGTGAAAGCCTCGTTATAGCAACAGGTGCGAGGCCATCTATAGATTTAACAGGTCCAGCAAAAGTAGATTACTTAAATATCAAGAAACAAATTGAAAGCTGCAAAAGGCAAAAGTTAAGGCGGATTGTTCTTGTTAGTTCACTTTGTGCAGGAAAATTGATACACCCTCTAAATTTATTTGGTCTAATACTTATCTGGAAAAGATTAGGTGAGAAATCTCTGCAAGAAAGTGGTCTGGATTGGACTGTCATACGACCTGGAGGTTTGAATGAGAATGAAACTAATATAAAAAATCAGAACATTTTGTTTTCGGGTGAAAAAACTCAAGAAGAAGGCTCAATTCCAAGAAGACTAGTTGCTAAAGCCTGTATTGAAGCCTTAAAAACCAAAGATTCGATAGAAAAAATCATCGAGATTACTAGTAGCGAAGAAAATCCCAAAACAAATATGAGTAAGGCAATAAAGGCGTTTAGTATTTGACTATAAACTTACATTCACCATGAACACCAACGCTAAAATTGACGCGTTGCAGCTAATGCTTACTGATCTAAGAACAAGGAACGAATCAATAAGACATAAAGCTGCATTCAGAGGATGCCAACCAGAATTCCAATCATTAGTTACGACACTTATTGATCAATTAGAAACTCAATTGAATGAAGAGAAACAAATTCACAGAGGAAATACAAATGGATAAAAAATAAAGTCTTAACCCAACTCCAAACAAGCCAAACCATATACGTCGTTCATAGAGACAGGAGGTTGAGAACCTCTATACATCCTGAAAGTTTCAGATTCTGATTTAAAACCTAGATTTGCAAAGACATCAGAAGCTGTCTTATTTAAGCCAGGAGCATCGATAATTATCAAACCAGGATGTCTCTCTATTAATTTCTTCAATAAAATTTTTAAAAGGTCAGGAGTATCAGCCATTAAAGGACCAATCCTCCATCCGTCTCCATTTTGCAAAAGACATGGTCTTATTCTACCAAAACCATGACATCTTTTTTCTTTATCAATAACGGCTATTACCTTTCCAGCTGGATGATTCAGCCAATTCGATAAAAAATGAGGTCTAGGAGTTGCTTCTCTTTTTTCGTCAAATTTTTCTACGGCATCTTTTGGTATTGAGGAACCTTCAACAAAGCTAAAATGATCTAAATCATCATAACTAGAACTATCTTGAATTAATTTACCATCGCCTAACCATTGCCATCTAGTTGTTTTCGAGGAAATCGTAAAGCCCCATTTTGAATAATCAGCGATTCTCTCTGGAGCCGCCTCTAAACCAACACATGGTAAATCACTTAAATGACTTAAAGCCTTTTTCCAAAGCTGCACTCCAAAACCTCTGCCCCTGTACTTCTCAATTACCAAAAACAATCCAAGAAATCCATAATCTTGATTATATCGAACACCAGCAATGCACCCAATAGGATTGTCATTCAACCAACCAACCCAAAGTCCCTGCTTGTCGGTATTTTGATATATACCTAAATCACCAACTCCTGGTGCAAAACCTTCTTTTCTAGATATTTCAGTAACAAAACCAATATCTTCATTACATAGAGGTTTAATAGATAAAAGATCACTCATAAATTATATTTTTCTATTAATTATCAATCTAATAAAAATAGATAATAAATCTATAAATATGAGCAAAAAAACATCTGCTTATGAATATAGATAATATATATAAATAAGAAAGATCCTTGATAGAATTAAAGAATATTGAATATGGATTAAGAAAGAAAATTGTTTAAGACACATAAGTATAAGATATCTTAAAGACTTATTTAAAATACACATTAACAAATAACTATTATCAAATCATCTCTCTCGACAGATTTGAAATGTATAGAAAACCACTAATAAAATGATTATCTATACATTTCTGCAGAAAAGTAGAAGCGTATGATTAATTAGTAATAATTTTAAATCCATCATGGTTGATAATTACATAAGAGTTATATTTCAAATAAAAAGTATCTAGATATTTAAGGCTTCTCTTATAGCAAGGACATTAAGGAAGAACATAAAAATCAAGCTTGCAGGATCATATTTTAAGCTACTAACTGATGTCTTAAAGAACAGACATGCCTCAATCAAGAAAGCTAGTGGTTAGAGACCAATTTTTTTCAAGAGAGCAGTTGCTTGCCGAAAACACTGCTATTTTTATCAGATGAATTTATGTAAAGATGAGCTGCAAATGATCTTATATAAACACTTCAAGTTATTATTTTTATTTCTTTTCAAAATTAACGATTTTCATTTAAAGGACATTCAATAAAAATCTTGAAAGATCACCAACAGATCATATTAAAAAGAATCTAGAATCATGAATTCCATCAAACTAAATTAATGAATCATAAGAATCTAATTCAACAGAAAATTATAAAAAGATATTCCATAATATTAATGTTATTAGTAATTAAAATATTAAAGTTATTCTTGATCTAATTTCCTTACAATTAGTGCCATTGTTACTAATGATAAGAAAAACATGAAAATGAGAAATGTAGTCATGACTTTAGTCTAATAACTCTTAGTATAATATAATAGTTACTATATAGGCTATGCTTAAGGATTATTAAACAAAATTACTTCACAATTATCAATTCAATATGAACAAAAAATTTATTAATTCAAAAAGTTTTATTACTTGGCCAATTATTATAAATGGACTGACATTTTCACGAATATTATTAGGATTACCAATAATTATTTCACTGAAAAATGGTAGCAATGATATTTTTATTTTTCTAATCATTATAGCGTGTCTTACTGATTTTCTTGACGGTTATTTTGCACGTAAATATAATCATAAATCTGTTTTTGGCGCGAAGTTAGATCCTCTAGCAGATAAGATACTTCTAATTGGTCCAATGATATGGTTAGTCCATGAGAATATAGTCCCCTTATGGACTATATGGCTAATAATATCTAGAGAACTCTTAATAACTAGTTGGCGTTCTGATAAACCCTCTGGCGGTCCAGCCTCGATTCTAGGTAAATATAAAACTACATTTCAATTTATCAGTATAATTCTATTACTATGGCCAAAAAATTGGGGTTCAGCTTATATCATTTATATTTTGAATAAAATAGGCTATATATCATTCTGGATAGCATTATTTCTAACTTTAAGCTCTGCTATAAAATATGTGTTCAATCAAAAAGAAGTTCATCCGAACTAAAATCAATTATTTCATGATTAGATAATAGATAATCATTTTTATAGCTATCAATTAAACCATTCAACAAATCAAATTTAGGCTCCCAAGATAAATCTTTTTCTATTTTAGAAGTGTTCGTAAAAAAATTAGTTAATCTTAGAGGAAAAAGTTTTCTCGCCTTAGGATCAATTTTTGAAGGATCAAAAGAACGTAAATTAAAATTAGCAACTTTATTTCCTGTAGCTAAAATTGCTGTTTCAATTAAGCCTTTGAAAGTTACGGCCTTACTTCCTGAACAATTATATATTTGATTAATCGCTTTATCTGTCTCAAGAGATTTTGAAATAGCTTCGGCCAAATCTGAAACATGTCCTAATTGCGTGATGGTTTGACCATCAAAAGGAACAGGAATTGATCGGCCATTTGTTATCCGATCAAAAAACCATTTTTCAATAGGGTTGTAGTTACCCGGTCCATAAATATATGTCGGACGAAAACTCGTAAAAGGAATACCTTCAGCCCTAAGCCAAGACTCTGTTTTTGCTTTACCTATATGCCGGCTTTCAAGATCTATTGGACTCTCTTCAACGACAGGAAAGAATTGTGTGTTTTCATATACTCCTGCAGAGCTTATATAGACAAATCTAAAACTAGGAAGGCCAGAAAATTTTAGAAGTCTTTGTGTATCTTCCAACTTGCGTCCAGAGCTGTCAATAATAAGATCAAAAGAATGACCTGATAGTTTTTTTAGATCCTCATCATTTGACCTATCCCCTTTTAGGTGATTTATATTTTTTGGTACTGGTAGATTTCCACGTGTAAAAACAAATATCTCATGTCCTTTTGATAGCAACCTGGAGACAAGAGCTTTTCCTACAAACCTAGTTCCGCCGTAAAAAAGAACTTTCAAGATCCTTTATTAAAAAAATTATATTAAAGCCTATAGATAATCTCCCAGAGCCACATAAATGATGTTAGATGAATAGTAATAATTTTTTTCTTGATGGAAATCATACCTGCAATAGATCTTCTGAATGGAAAATGTGTTCGGCTCAATCAAGGGAATTACAATGAAGTTACTAAGTTCAACAGTGATCCAGTAAAACAAGCTCAATCATGGGAAAGCCAGGGAGCAAAACGACTACATCTTGTAGATCTTGATGGGGCCAGGACTGGTGAACCCATAAATGATCGAACAATAAAAGAAATAAAAAAATCCATTACTATACCCATTCAATTAGGTGGTGGTATTAGGAGTGCCAATCGAGCAAAAGAATTATTTGGTATCGGAATAGACAGAATTATTTTAGGGACAATTGCGATAGAGAACCTAAGTTTAGTTAAAGATCTATCTAAAGAATATCCAAAAAGAGTTGCAGTAGGGATTGATGCTAAAAATGGAATGGTAGCCACTCGAGGTTGGTTAAAACAAAGCGAAATATCTTCTTTAGAATTAGCCAAACAACTTAACGATCTCGAATTAGCCGCAATCATATCAACCGACATTGCAACTGATGGCACTCTAAAAGGACCAAATATCAAAGCCTTAAGTGATATAGCCGATGTAAGTATTAATCCAGTAATTGCCTCAGGAGGTATAGGTTCAATAGCTGATTTAATTTCCCTTGCAAATTTAGAAAATGAAGGCATTGAAGGAATAATCGTAGGCAGAGCCCTATATGACGGCTCAGTAGATTTAAGAGAGGCATTATTAACACTAAAAAATCTTCTTTATCAAGATTCAATAAATGATAAAGATAAATTTCTTGTCTAACATTTAAAAATATGATTGGTCCTTTCAATTAATTGGATAGGACTGGAAGTATTCTTAAATCAAGTTATCTTAAAAAGGATAGGTTCAAGAATTTAAATTGATCGAAGAAAGACCAAAACAAATTTTAATGATAGCGCCTTCACTGCTTGGCGAGTCTTTAGCATTGCAGCTAACATCTCAGGATAATAATATAGAAATAATCCTAGACAAAAAAGATATAAATGGGTTCCCAAAACTTATTCTATTTTGCCTTGAAGAAGTAGAACACTCAAACTCAATCAAGCTTGAAATTTTCAAGTTAAAAGAAAAATGGGATCAATCTCCAATTTTAATTGTCATACCAAAAAGTATTAAATTATCATCTGCAGATTTGATGACTTTTGGTAGTGAAGGAATTATTCAAGATCCCACTATTGAACTTTTAAGAGATACAATCAATATTTTACTTGGGGGAGGCAGAGTATTTAAAATCAATAATGAAACGAATTACAATGCCCACTCAATTTCTAATTCATATGGATTAGGACATTGGTTGTTAACTAGTGGTTTATCACAAATCAATAAAGATCTTTACACAATAGATCATACGATAGCTAAGAAGTCAATAAATACATTTTATCTTTTAATTTTAATAGGGAGAAGAAGGGAATTATTAACCGCAAAGAGATTAATTATCTGGTTATGGGGACCACTAGAGGTATTAATAGAGTCTCCAATTAAAACTAAAAGCAAAATAAATATAAATCTAATTAACAAATATAGTACTGATATAACAATAAAAAACACCTCAACAAATGAGTTATGGAATGTAATTTATATGCGTGTAAAGGAGAGACTTCAAGATGACCTGACTAATTCTACGGATGAGCTAGTAGCTCTTTATTCATTAAATAAAAGCAAAAGAAATAATCTTTTGAAAACTCTTTTGCAAGAATTTTCAATTATTATAAAAAAACTTGATTCTAAAAATAATCGCAAAGAAGGGTTTGAAGAGATTTTACAATCTATTACACCTGAATTACGCTCTAATACATTACGCAATTTCATAGATTCATATGATCGTCTTCAAAAGAATGGCGTTGACGTTTTTATTTCGGACTTTCTAGTACATAATGCAGAGCTCGGAATACTTGATGATGAACTACCTTCAATTTCTTTAATAATAGATCCAATATTAAATAATAAGCCGATTCTGATCGATGGAGAGTATTTATCAATAGAAGACCCTCGATCTATTATTCAATTAGAAACATTTATTCTAAATTGGATTTTCAGGACAGCTGAAATAGTTAGCGAGGAAATTATATCCTCATGTTCTGAATGGCCAGAATTACGTAAGTACTTTCTAAATAAAGAATTAGTTTCAACAAGAGAACTTGAACGTAAAAGAAATCATATTAATACAAACAATCAACTTCAAAGCCTATTCAAGAAGCCAGTTAGATTGTACGAAAGCAAAAGATTATATTATACAGTAAAAAATAATAAAATTGAAAAGATTATTATCCTTGAACCTAGAGATGATGAATTAAGGAAATTAGACTGGGCCCAAAGACAAATAGCATTTATAATAGAATTAAGAGATGCATTAGCTCCACAAATACAAGCAATAATTCAATACTTAGGTGATTTAATAGTTCTAATCCTCACAAAAGTTGTTGGAAGATCTATTGGATTAATTGGTAGAGGTATAGCTCAAGGTATGGGGAGGAACCTATATAAAGGATAATTTATTTATTAACAAATATAGCTAGATAAACTCTAAGACTTTAGAATTTAAATAATATAGTAATTTACATTGATTTTGTTAAGAATATTCTACTCACTGCTAATACTTTTTTTTCTATTTGTAAATCCAGTATATTCTGCGAGGGACACTGATAGTTATGATGGAAATATATATCCAATTTATGCTGGGAACGGATCATTAGTTCCACCACCAAGCACATTATCACAATCATTAAAGAACGAAAGAACCAGTATTTTAGTTTTCTATCTAGACGATAGTGCTGTTAGTAAACAATTTGCACCAGTGGTTTCAGGTATTAAGTTATTGTGGAGCTCATCTGTTGATTTAATTCCTCTATCAATTGACGAGTTAGACAATGATGATCAGAAAACTTTTAAGGATGCTGGTTACTACTGGCATGGGAAGATACCTCAAACCGTGATTATTGACGGAAAAGGTAATGTTCTCCTTGACGAAGAAGGGCAAGTTTCATTCGATGAAATTAACGATGCAATAACCAAAGCGACAGGTTTAAAGAAACCTGATTTTGATCTAACAGTAAAAAGCTTTAACGAATACAATAGTGAGCCTTCTAAAGATGGTTATTTAAAACCTAGAGGCAGCTAAAATGCAGTAAGAGCACTAAAGATTTTTAGTTAAATTATCAAATATTATTCTTAAAAAATGTTAACAAGCACTATTTTTCTCACAATAATTACGTTTATTTTGATTGAAGTAAATCATTATTTCAGACAAAATTCGCCCTTAGTTCTAAAACCCCAGGAATTTAAAAAAATCAATCTAGATTCTACACAAAAATATATTGCTTGGGTTGAGATTAAAAATTTACATAAAAGAATGGAGGTTATGATTCCTTATTTAAACGTTAATCCTCAGTTAATAGGCATATCAAAAGATGAGATAGTAAAGATTAATACAAACATCAAACCTTTTCACCCTGATGCAGAAAACGAACAAAAAAATGACTACTGGTCTGCATATATAATAAAAAGTCAAAAATCAACATTTATCAAAATTGAAGTTGAATTTAAGATTGAGGATTCTGCAATAAATAATCTAAAATGTTTATGGATAGATATTGAATGGGGGAATTATGGACCATTCGGTTTTTTTAAAAAATTTGATGGTTTCGTCTTACCTAATTATATAGAGGCAAATAAAGAAATTTCCTCTAATAGTAATTTAGTTGATCCAATTAAAACTCATCTACTTGGTACTTTGGATGATCCTATTAGCATATTAAAATACTATTTACCTATAAATCACCTACCTACAGATATTCTTACAATTGGAGAATCGCCCTTAGCGATTATGCAAGGAAAATATATAGACTATAGGAACGTAAATGCAAGTCCGCTTTCAAGGTTACTTTGCAGAGGATTTCATCCAACTAGCAGCTTAGCAAGTGCATGTGGGATGCAAACCCTTATAAATATATCTAGTCCAACTCGGATAATAATTGCATGGTTAATAGGAGGAATATTAAAACTTTTTGGGGTTAAAGGGATGTTTTATCGTTTAGCAGGAGAACAAGCAAGATTGATTGATGATATTACTGGTACAACACCACCCTATGATAAATGTATAGTTTTAGGACCTGAAAACACAAAGAACTTTTGTATGGAAGCATCAAAACAATTAAACATTGATGTGGCTGTTGTAGATGTAAATGATCTAGGAAGAGTTAAAATCTTGTCAACAAATAAAATTGAAAATACTAGAATAATTAAAAAAGCACTAACATCAAACCCTGCTGGAAATGCTAACCAACAAACACCAATAGTACTGATTAGAACAGATAAGATAATTTCAAAGTCACATGATAATTAAAAATATAATAAAATAGTTAGATGCAAAAAAATGAAGCTTTACCTTCAGACTTACTTATAGAGCCACTTCAGCTCAAGCATTTATCAATGCTTAAATCAGAAAATAATTCTAAGTACCTCGGAGTATTTCAAATACTATTGTGCAAAAAATGGTTTTCTTTATTAGAAACAAACCTTACAAACATAATTCCAACTAGAAATTCAACATGTTTTGTAGCAATTGAAAGAAACAATATAATTGCATATATTTTAGCCACTCCTATCAACCGAAGAGGTACATGTTGGTCTATTTCAGAACCATATTTTATCGGAGAATCAATATCATTTAGCCGTTACAACTTATTACAGAATTTATTAAGACAAGTTCTCTATAAAAGCAATATTAATACTCGAAGTTTTTTAATTTCTATAAATACAAGTGACAATCAGAATCTATCAATAATAAGACAATCTGGATTCCAACCTCTAAGAATAATAAATTATTGGAAGAAAAAAGAAAGTAATAATCACAAAAAAAAAGAAACTAAAGATAATTTTATCTGGGAAAAATTAACTGAAGAGAATAGTCAACAAATATGGAGACTTGAACAAGCCAGAGAGTCGATAAACTTTCGTTCAATTTTTGATAGGCAATGGCATGATATTTATGAAAAAAGGAATACATTAACTGGTGTTATTAAGTCTAAAGAAAATAATGTTATTGCGGGTTTAATACCATCTGTTTGCCCTCAATATAAATATACCTTAGAATTAATTAGAGGCTTGGCATGGGATGAAAGACTCAACGAATCAATTCCAAATAGAATTAATAATATAAAAATTGGAAAAAATAAATGTTACATAGAAACAACAAGTGAAGATAAAAGATTAATTGAAATTTTAAGCAGAAGTAATTGGGAAATAGCAGAAGAGCGAGTCCTTTTAGGAAGAAGCGTATGGAAGAGACAAAATGGATATAAATTAAAGTCACTAGAAGCTGAGCTAATAAATAGCCTTGTTGGAAATTTACAACAACAACCTGAACTACCATCAACTATTCAAATTGGAAAAAACAAATGATTCAACCAAATCCTTGTTCTGTTTTAAGTCTTGATATTGGAAACAAAAGAATAGGTATCGCAGGTTGTGATTCACTTGGGATATCAATAACTCATCTCCCTGCAATTTTTAGAAGAAGCTTTGATGAAGATCTTAAAGAATTCTCGAAGATATGCTCTAACCGAAAAGTTGAAGGTCTCGTTATTGGGAATCCTCTTGATATGCACGGCAAAGAAACTAATCAATCTTTTCGATGTAAGAAATATGGGATTAAGTTAGCTAAATGCCTAAAACTTCCTGTGGCTTTTGTCAATGAACATTGTTCAACCGTCGAGGCTAAAGAGAAATTCTCTATAAAACGTGATAAGACTGGGAGAATTGACAGTGCTTCTGCCGCTATACTTTTACAACAATGGCTTATTGAGGGACCTGATCTAGATGACTCAAATTAAATTTTGAATATGATGTAAAAACATTATCAAATAAAACTAGATACTGACTAATAAAACTCACCTATGTCATTAACAAATAAAAACGAAGAAGTACCTACACTTTTAGTTAAAGATTCTCAAGGTTCGGATCTCTTATGTTTTCTTGAACAAGTAGTTCCTCTAGAAGGTAATGAATATGCCCTTTTAACACCTGTAGACACTCCCGTATCTCTTTTTCAATTAATTGATGATCAAGATCCAAAGCTTATCGATACAATTGAAAAGAATGAACCAATACTCGAGGTGGCTGACGTTGTACTTCAAGAACATGATCTTAGACTTGTTCGCTCAGCTATCACTCTTACAGTCTCAGGTGAATTAGATGAGCCCGAACCAGAGGAAATTGAAGAAGAAGACATTGATGAAGAGTCAGAAACTTATGAACTTCTTGTGAATTTTAGAGTAGATAACAATGAATATGGACTATACATACCTCTTGATCCTTTCTTCATAGTTGGGAAACTAGAACAAGGTGAAATACAACTTGTTGAAGGAGAAGAGTTTGACAGGATACAATCTGGAATTGAAGCTGAACTTGAGGAGAGGGGATTATCAGAATAAACATTCAAGAATTACTTAAACCACATTGGAAAGTAAACGATAAAATTTCAAAGATTTCGATAAATGAATTGTTATCGAAAAAAGTAAAAGCATTAATACTAGATGTTGATGGAACATTAACTTCTGGGAAAAAGCCAATACTTTCGGATGATATAAAAAATTGGGTAATCAACTCAAATAAATTCTTTTATACGTATTTATTCAGCAATAACCCCTCTAGAAGTAGAATCAAACAAATAGCTGATCAATTAGATTTAGAATTCACACATTCAGGAGGAAAACCAAGTAAAAAAAAATTAAAGAAGGTGATAGATGCAATTCCTTATTCATCGAATGAGATAGCAATTATAGGAGATAGAATTTTTACAGATATTCTTGTAGGCAACAGATTAGGACTGTATACAATATTAGTAGATTCAGTAGATTATTATGGAAAAAAAATTGAGAGAAATAAATTCCAATCAATAGAGAGATATTTAGCTAAAATTATAACCGGGTATTTGTCATGACAACTTGGGTAATAAAGATTGGCACAAGCCTTTTGAGAGGAGATGAAAGATATACAACTTTTGACATAATTAATGATTATTGTTCATACATATCAAGAGCACAAAAAAACGGAGATAAAATCATATTGGTCTCCAGTGGTGCTGTGGGTCTTGGATGTCATAAAATGAACTTCAAGTTAAGACCTAAAGAAATTATTTCTCTGCAGGCTTCTGCAGCAATAGGTCAACTTCATTTAATGGCTTTATATGAAAAAGCCATGAGTAGGGTTGGATATAAAGTTGCACAAATACTATTAACTAGATCAGAATTGGGGTCAAGAAATAGTTATAAATCTGCTTCACAAACACTAAAAAGACTAATTGAATGGGATGTTATACCAATAGTAAATGAAAATGATATTACCTCAGATGAAGAATTAAAATATGGAGATAACGACACTTTATCTGCATTAGTTGCAACAGCGATATCTGCTGATCAACTAATTTTGTTAACTGATATCGATCATCTTTACTCCTCTGATCCAAAAACAAATAAAAAAGCCAAGCCTATAAAAGATATTAATAATTCAATTGAATTAAATAAATTAGAGCTAGCCAATGTAGAAACATCTTGGGGAACCGGAGGAATAAAAACCAAACTAACTGCAGCCAAGATAGCCACTGAAAGCGGGATTAAAGTTCAATTAGCCGATGGTAGAGATCCAAAAACATTAGGTGAATTACTTAAAGGGAAAAAAATAGGAACTGTTTTCCACCCTCATCCCAGTCCAGTCGGGAATAGGAAAAGTTGGTTATCACATGCAATCAAGCCAGTAGGGGAAATTCATTTAGATGATGGTGCAAGTGAAGCTATCAAAAATAAAGGAGCTTCACTACTACTAGTTGGCGTAAAAAAAGTTAATGGTAATTTCATTTCCAATCAACCTGTAAAAGTTATCAACACCGAAGGAGAAGAAATTGCTAAGGGGATTTGCTCAATGAGCAGTGATGCTATAAAAATAGGAATCAAATCTAAATCCAAAGCAACAGGATCTCCCCTAGTTATTCACAGAGATGTTCTGGTTTTAACAAGTGAATAACCCAGATAACAATAGTAATTTTCACCTCACCCATTAAACAAAATTATGCAATTCAATGAAATTATCGAAAATCTAAAGCAAGGTCAATCTGGCGTAGTTGACTTTAAGATAAAAAACAATCCAGTTATTTTAGCTGCAGCATCTTTAGACAAAGCCAAGGTAAATGACATAAGTTTTCTAGACAATAATAGTCCATTAAATCTTAGGAATCTGCTCGAAATCTCAAAAGCATCTGCTCTATTATTGCCAGCAAATGATAATTATATTGTTGAAATGACAAAGAAGATTCAAGTTGATTGGATACTACTTAAAGAGCCAAAGATTGCTTTTGCTGAAACATTAGAGTTTCTTTATCCTTCTAATATAGAGAGTGAAGGTATACATAAAAGTGCTGTCATTGGAACGAATGTAAAAATCAGTCCTGGCGTCTCTATCGGAGCTAATGTATATATTGGAGATAATACAGAAATTGGTGCTGGGACTGTTGTTCATGCAGGCGTTGTTGTCTACAAAAATGTAAGTATTGGTGCCAAAAATTTAATCCACGCAAATAGTGTTATTCATTCTGGATCTACGCTTGGGGACGAATGTGTAATTAATGCTAATGCCGTTATTGGTGGTGAAGGGTTTGGATTCGTGCCCACCTCAAATGGATGGAAGAAAATGCCTCAAGTGGGAATAGTTATTTTAAAAAATAAAGTAGAAGTAGGTAGTGGATCTACAATTGATAGGCCTTCAGTCGGAGAGACAATAATTGGCGAAGATACAAAAATTGATAACCTAGTTCAAATTGGTCATGGAGTAACTACCGGTAAAAGTTGTGCTATGGCTGCTCAAGTTGGTATTGCTGGAGGAGCACAGATTGGAGACGGAGTTATTCTTGCTGGACAAGTTGGAGTCAGTAATAGAGTCAAAATTGGCGATAGAGTGATAGCCAGTTCCAAAACAGGAATCGTATCAAATGTTGAGGCAGGAAAGGTGGTTAGCGGCTTCCCTGCTCTTCCCAATAAACTATGGTTGAGATGCTCTGCTAATTTCAAAAAACTACCTGAGATAGCAAAAGCCGTTCGTCAATTAGATCGCAGAAACTCCAGGTAAGTTTTTCCCTTAATTAATAAGAACAAATGAAGTCTTACAAAATAACATTATTGCCAGGAGATGGAATTGGTCCAGAGATAACAAACGTCACTCAAAAAATCCTTGACCTCGTCTCAAGGAAATTTGGCTTTGAAATCAAATTTAAAGAAATGCCTTTTGGTGGATCAGCTATAGATTCAGTTGGTAACCCCTTCCCAGATAAAACTCTGCAAGAATGTAAGAATTCTGATGCTGTTTTGTTAGCGGCCATAGGGGACCCAAAGTATGACGAATTGCCTAGAGAGAAAAGACCTGAAACAGGTTTGTTAAACCTCAGATCTTCATTAGAGCTGTTTGCAAATATTAGACCAGTAAAAATAATTCCATCCCTAACAAAAGCAAGTAGCTTGAAAGAAGAGTTTGTAAAAAACGTTGATTTAGTAGTAGTTAGGGAACTTACTAGCGGTATTTACTTTGGAGAACCTAAAGGGAGTATAAAAACAGAAAAGGGAGAAAGGGCATTTAATACGATGACATATACATCCGAGGAAATTAAACGAATAGCAGAAATTGCTTTTAAACTAGCCAAACAAAGGAATCAAAAAGTTTGCTCAGTTGATAAAGCTAATGTTTTAGATGTAAGTCAATTATGGAGAGAGGAGACAATATTGGTTTCCAATAAATACAAAGAAATAGAACTTACACATCAATATGTAGATAACGCAGCAATGCAACTTGTTAGAAATCCAAGCCAGTTTGATGTCATTCTTACAGGTAATTTATTTGGAGATATTCTTAGCGACATTGCAGCCATGCTCACAGGCTCAATTGGAATGCTTCCTTCTGCTTCATTAACCACTAATGGTCCAGGTGTCTTTGAACCTGTTCATGGTTCAGCTCCAGACATAGCAGGAAAAGATATAGCTAATCCAATAGCAATGCTTTTATCTGCTGCAATGATGTTAAAAATTGCCTTTAATGAAACACAAGCAGCAAATCATTTAGAAAATGCAATTAATGAGATACTAAATGAGGGCTATAGAACTTCTGACCTAATGAGCAATCAGACAACTAAACAAGTTGGGTGCTCTCAAATGGGTGAACTAGTGGCAGAAAAATTAAAATAATTAGTTCACAAATTAAAAAACTCTTTGAATAGTTTCCCTTTGAGGGTCAGTTGACCTGTAAAAATAAAAGTGAATACATAAGCGTCGATGTCAAAGCTTCACCCAGTAGTAGCTGTAACTGGTTCTTCCGGAGCAGGAACAAGCACAGTTAAAAGAGCATTTGAACATATATTTGCTCGTGAAAATATTGTTCCTGCAGTTGTTGAAGGAGATAGTTATCACCGTTTTGAAAGAATGCCTATGAAAAAGGCAATGTCTGAGGCACTTTCAAGAGGTGAAAACTTTTCTCATTTTGGACCAGAGGCAAATTTATTCGACAAATTAGAAGACCTATTCAGTCAATATGGAAAGACTGGGGGAGGTCAGAAAAGATATTATTTACATAGCCCAGAAGAAGCCGAGGAACACAACACACGTTTAGGAACAAAATTAGATCCAGGTCAATTCACTCCCTGGGAAGATATTCCAACAGGAACAGACCTTTTGTTTTATGAGGGACTACACGGTGGAGTAGTAGGAAAAGATTATGATGTAGCCTCATTCGCTGATTTACTTGTTGGTGTAGTGCCAATTACCAATCTCGAGTGGATACAAAAAATACATAGAGATAATGCAGAGAGGGGATACTCAGCAGAAACGATCGTTGATACTATTCTGAGAAGAATGCCTGATTACATAAACCACATATGCCCCCAATTTAGTCGCACAGATATTAACTTCCAAAGAGTACCTACAATTGATACTTCAAACCCATTTATTTGTAGAAACATTCCAACACCTGACGAAAGTTTTGTAATTATTCATTTCAGAAAAGGTTCAAGAGAAAAATGGGGAATTGACTTCCAGTACTTATTAGGAATGATACACGATTCATTTATGTCAAGTCCTACAAGTATTGTTGTTAACGGCGGGAAAATGGGATTTGCTATGGAACTTATTCTTACACCTATTATTCATAAAATGATAGAAGAGAAAAAAGCTGCAGGATAAAAAACATATAAATATAAGCTAATTAGGTAAAGTATTAATATATAAAGCTAATAAATAATTGTGATTATAATATTCTTTACTTTAATACTTTTATATTTTTTATCTTCTATATCTATAGAAGACAAAAACACACTCCTAATAAGTGAAAATAAATTATTACTATTCTCTATTTCAGGTATTCTTTACTTGTTATGCATTGGCTTATCAAATCAAGGAATAGATCTTACAGGGTTAATAATAAATAATTCTTTCTCAATGATTATAATCTTTATAATTATGTATGCTATCAGTTATGTAAGTAATAAGATTTTTGGAGTTAATTCATTAGGAATGGGTGATATAAAACTCTCTTCTTTTAGTACACTATGGCTTGGTATTGAAATGAGTTTTTTATCATTATGCATTTCATTTTTACTATCAGCTATATATAGTTTGCATGGAAAACTTACAAAAAGATTTAAACCATTACAACAGTATCCTTTTGCACCATTTCTCTCAATAGGGATATTTTGTTCTTGGATTATAGATAAGTTTTAAACTTTCTAATACCTTTAATGGGACTCAGGGTATTAAATTAAATTCAATCACTAAATAGCTGTGTCATTATTCGACTGGTTTGCTGATAGAAGAAAAGGCCAATTTGTTGGCAAAGTTACTCAGGAATCTGAAGAAAGTGATGGACTATGGGAAAAATGTCCGGAATGTGGACAAGTTGTTTATAGAAAAGATTTAATAGACAATTGCAGTGTCTGTAGTAACTGCAATCACCACAATCGTATAGATAGCAAAGAGAGAATAAGACTAATTACTGATCCAAATACATTTAAATCAATAAACGATCATATTACTCCTGTTGACCCTCTAGGTTTTAAAGATCGACGCGCTTACGCAGACAGGCTCAGAGAAAGTCAAGCTAGTACTGGACTCAAAGATGGCGTACTGACAGGGACATGCAAGGTGGATTCTATCCCTATGGCATTAGCAGTTATGGATTTTAGATTCATGGGTGGCTCAATGGGATCTGTTGTTGGAGAGAAAATTACACGTCTTATCGAACACTCAACCAAAGAAAGATTACCACTATTGATAGTTTGCGCATCGGGTGGTGCTCGAATGCAAGAAGGAATGCTAAGCCTGATGCAAATGGCAAAAATTTCAGGAGCATTAGAAAGGCATAGAGATGCTCAATTGCTTTATATGCCTTTACTTACTCATCCCACCACCGGGGGAGTTACTGCTAGTTTTGCGATGCTTGGAGATTTAATACTTGCAGAGCCAAAAGCACTGATTGGATTTGCAGGGAGAAGAGTAATTGAACAAACACTGAGAGAAAAACTGCCTGATAATTTCCAAACAGCAGAATACCTTCAAGATCATGGTTTCGTAGATACTATTGTTCCTAGAACAGAACTTAAAGAAACTTTGGCAAAGATACTTCGATTACATAAGACACAAGAAGTAAAATCAGAAACTAATGCATAAAATAAATCAAAGGATAAAAGACAAACTAGATTATATCTTGAATATCTTGGTCATAATATTTATAATTTTATTCAATAGAACAAGTATAGTATATTCAGCCAATAATAATTGGGTTGAGGTTAGCAAAACAGCTGAAGGAATTCAATATATAGATAGAGATAGTATTGATATTACAGAAAAAGATATAATCGAACTAACTACAAAATACTTAAAAACGGACTCTAATACTTCAAAGAAAATAGAGGAGAATATATATACAATGAAAATCAATTGTTTAACTAATAAATTCAAAGATATTTCAGTTAATGGTAAAAAGAAATTAACCGCAAAATGGGAAGACCCTAATGGGGATAAACTATTAGATGATTTGATTTCAGATGTCTGCAACAATGTTTAAAGTCATTAATTATTTAAAAGATTTAAAAGAATGATCAATTCAGATAATCCGCTCCGCATAGCAATTGCAGGACTAGGTTTTGGTGAAAGTGTTCATATCCCTGCATCAGTGTCTAATAAGAATATTGAGCTTGTGGGTTTGTGGCATCCCCGGCCAGAAAGGCTCAAAGAAGCCTGCAATGAGCATAAACTTCGTGCTTACGATACCTGGGATGATTTAGTCAATGATTCCAATATAGATGGAATAATCATAGCCACTCCACCAGCTCCTAGATATGAGCTAGCACTAGAGGCAATTAAAGCGGGAAAACATCTTTTGCTAGAAAAGCCAATTTGCTTAAACTCTGACGAGGTAAAAGAGCTTCACAGAAATGCTCTCCAAAGAAATTTAAAAATAGCTGTCGATTACGAATATCGAGCGGTTCCTCTTTTCATGCAAGCAAAGCGAATAATTAATTCAAAGAAACTAGAAGAACCTTATTTTGTAAAACTAGATTGGCTAATGAGTAGCAGAGCCAATCCAGATAGACCATGGAATTGGTATTCAGATAAAGATTCTGGTGGAGGGGTCTTGGGCGCCTTAGGTACCCATGCTTTTGACATGATTCATTGGCTAATTGGTCCAACTCATTCTTTAAGCGCAATAAATTCAACATCAATAAAAGAAAGAGTTTGTACACAATCAAAATCCACTAGGAAAGTAACAAGTGAAGATGTAAGTATTTCTCAACTACAAATAAAAACCATTAATAACAATTTGATTCCAGTGCAAGTAAATCTATCTGCGGTAACACAACAAAGCAGGGGTTTTAGTCTGGAAATATATGGGAGCAATGGAACTCTTGTGCTTAGCAGCGACAACCAGAGCGATTATGTTCACGGATTTGGTTTGTGGTACTCAACTAAAGGAAAAGTTCTTAAAAATATTCAACCAGATGCAGATATTTCCTTTTCAAAAATTTGGACAGATGGACGAATTGCTCCAGTAGCAAGAATACAAAGCTGGTGGGCTCAAAGCATAAAAGAGGGTACACCTGTTATTCCAGGCTTGGCTGAGGGATTAGCAAGCCAAAAAGTTTGCGACAAGATCAAAGAATCGAACTCAATAGGAATGAAGCTTGAAATCAATTAAAGAAATTCATTAAAAAAACAAAAAACAATTTTTTAGGTGTAACAAGCCACAAAAAGGGCCGTTGATATGGAATAATCTTAATGAAATTTTTGTTGCATAAATGGCACTCTCGTACTACGCAGAAGAACTAAAGAAAACAGCAAGTGCCATAGCCCAGCCAGGCAAAGGGATTCTTGCTGTTGACGAATCAACCAAAACAGTAGGGAAAAGACTTGCTTCTATAGGTGTTGAGAACACTGAGGACAATAGAAAAGCATATAGAGGTATGCTTTTCACAACAGAAGGTCTTGGAAACTTCATAAGTGGAGCAATTCTTTTTGAAGAAACTCTTTTCCAGAACCATCCAGATGGTGAACCAATGGTTAAAAAGCTTGAAAAGCTAGGAATAATTCCAGGAATTAAGGTTGATAAAGGTCTAAGACCATTAGCTGGTGGACACGATGTAGAAACTTTTTGTTCAGGTTTAGACGGCCTTGTTGAAAGAGCTGCTGATTATTACGAGCAAGGTGCAAGATTTGCTAAGTGGAGAGCAGTGCTTCAAATAACAGATGATGGTTGTCCTTCTAAACTTTCCATAAGAGAAAATGCTTGGGGTTTAGCAAGATATGCTAGATCAGTTCAAGAATCTGGTTTAGTTCCAATTATTGAGCCAGAAATCCTAATGGATGGTTCACATTCAATTGAAAAAACAGCGGCAGTTCAAGAAGAAGTAATTAAAGAAGTTTATTTAGCTTGCCAGGTAAATGGAGTACTTCTTGAAGGAACTCTTCTAAAGCCATCAATGACAGTACAAGGTGCTGACTGCTCAACAAAAGCTGATCCTCAGCAAGTTGCTGAGATGACAATCCGTACAATGGAACGCTGTGTACCTGCAAGTGTACCTGGTATTACTTTCCTTTCAGGTGGCTTGAGCGAGGAAGCTGCCTCAGTTTATTTAAATCTGATGAATAAGATTGATAGAAAGGCTAAGTGGAATGTTTCATTCTCATATGGTCGTGCCTTACAACATTCATGTCTAAAAGCATGGAAAGGCTCAAATACTACTGATGGACAAAAAGCACTTATAGCGAGAGCTCAAGCAAACTCTGAGGCATCAAAAGGATTGTATGTTGCTGGTTCTCAGCCTTCCTCTGATGAACAATTATTTGTAGCTGGATACAAGTACTAAGCTAAAAAAGCCAACAAAAAGCTGCTATCTCTCTTTTTGATAGCAGCTTTTTTTAATGCCTTAATTTAGAAATTCAAGAAAGAAGTGTACTAAGAATTGACTTACCATCAATATTGCCTAAAGCATCATCACAAGCTCTTTCAGGATGTGGCATCATCCCCAAAACATTTCCTTTTTTATTTGTAATTCCAGCAATATCATGGATTGATCCATTTGGATTATCCGTATATCTAAAAACAACGGAATCATCATCCTGCAATTTTTTCAAAACTTCAGGGCTACATTGATATCTCCCTTCTCCATGAGCTATGGGTAATGTAATAGTATTGTGTTTTTTAAAATTTTTCATCCAAGATGATTTTGTGCTTTCAATAGATAAGTTTGCACTATCACAAATAAAATGAAGATTCTTATTTCTTGTCAAAGCTCCTTGCAAGAGACCAAGTTCAGTAAGTATTTGAAACCCATTACAAATACCGAGAACTTTCCCACCTTTATCGACAAAAGAGATTAAAGAATTTAAAGCAGGTGAAAATCTTGCTATTGCTCCACAACGTAAATAATCTCCATAACTAAATCCTCCCGGGATGACGATTGCGTCATAACCACTTAAATCAGTAGTCTCATGCCATAGAAAATTTGTAGGAATTCCAAGGCATCCCTCCGTAGCCCACCTGACATCCCTATCGCAGTTTGATCCCGGAAAAACAATAATTCCAATATTCATTTTTTTTAGTTTGTAAGTGCTTTCTGTTCGTCCTTAAATTCCAAAGTCCAATCCTCAATTACTGGATTTGCGAGTAACCGATCACTCATCAACTCAATCTTCGATCGAGCATCCGCCTTATTTGCAGCTTCGATTTCAAGTTCAATAGACTTACCAATTCTTAACTGTGTAACACCATCAATTCCTAATCTCCTAGTAGCTGACCTAGTAGCCTCTCCCGCAGGATCTAAAACTGAAGGTCTTAAATGAACAAAAACTCTTGCTTTAAATAAAGACACTTTAAAAATTAATGAAATTTTCTTTTTACTTGGTTAACCCAAGTAAAAAGGTTAGAAATTTATTGTAGATAATATATGATAATTTTCTAATTGATATTTGCCCTTTGTTCATTTATTAGTCCTTTACCTAAGCATGTAAGACAAGTGTGATAACAATTTGGGCTAGATTTCATATAACCATTACCACCACATTTATTGCAGGTCCTTTTATTCAAAGTTTTGGATAAACTATGAGCTTGATTTTTCTTGGTAGTAGAGACTGCGTTACTCAACACAAAAAGTTGGATTAGAAACTCTTAAAATTTGATGTAAGAGAATTATCTCTTACAAAACAAAGATTCGCGGAAAAATACAAAAAAACAACCTATTTTTAATATAACTACAATAAAACGAAAAGATTAATCAAAAAGAGTGTTCAAAAGCTTTTTTAACTCCGCCTTTAAGACTCAAACAGACTAAATCAAGTCCAGCCCTAGAAGGTTTCCAAGAAGCATCACTCGAGTTCTCAAACCATGAATTAAATCTAGATCCAACCATTTGTATCTGAAGAGGTAAAGCTTTACCCTCTATCCAGCATCTTCCTTTTAACCGAAGGATTTGATATTCCGGAACAAGTTTTACAAGTATTTCTCTCAATACATCCTGCTCAATTGGGAATTCAAATCTTAAATGCTCACTAATTACATCAACATGGTCATGGTCATGGTCATGGTCATGGTCATGGTCATCAAGACGGGAAATATTATTTTGTTCATTGGTAAGACCGAGGATTAAGGAAGGCTCAATTTTTCCATTAGATATTGGCAGAATATTAGTAATGTGATTTCCTTGCTTTTTTACCTCATCCCTAACCAATGAAAAATCTTTTGCAGAGAGCAAATCAGACCTGCTAATCAGAACAAGATCAGCAGAAATCAATTGGTCTCTGAAAAGCTCGTTTATTGGAGTTAAATGGTCAATACTATTGTCATTTGTAATTTGTTCATTAATACTTTGAAAATCACCGACTGGGCTTCCGTTTGAGAGTGCATATCCATCCACTAAAGTTACGACACCATTAATGAAAACCTTACTTCTTATTGCAGGCCAATTAAGAGCTTGCAGTAAAGGTTTTGGCAAAGCAAGACCACTGGTTTCAATAATTATTCCATCAAGATGATTTGATCTAAGGAGCAAAGCTTCCATTGCAGGAAGGAAGTCCTCCTGAACAGTGCAACATAAACAGCCATTATTCAATTCAACTATTCTTTCATCTACTTCATCATCAGGGCAAAAATCACAGTTTTTAAGAAGGTCTCCATCTAAACCTACTGTTCCAAATTCATTAACAACTACAGCTAGACGTTGATGACCTTCACTTAAAAGATGTCTCAAGAGTGTTGTTTTGCCTGAGCCTAAGAATCCTGTAACTACCGTAACTGGTAGACGACTATCACTCATCTTTATTTTATTCAACAAGTCAGCAACCAAGACTATAGCTTGTATCCTCCTCGGTCTTTGAATTTGTTCCGGAAGCCATAGAACATAGTTCTTTTTGTTGTATTCGACTTATTACCGCATCTGTAAAGTCTGCTCCTTCAATAAGAGCATCTGTGAAGGTACTCTCCATCAATAATGCCCCATTAAAGTCGACATCCCTTAAATCAGCTCCTTCAAAATCAGTTGCATATGCCAATGCGTCATTTAGCTGGGCACCATGGAAATCTGCTCCATTCAATTTACTATTATTAAAAACTGCTCCTGTAAGATTTGATTCACTGAAATTTATGCCCTTCAGATCTAGTTTTACAAAATCATTTCCACTTAAATCCTGGTTAGACATATCTTGGGAAATATTGAGTTCTTCTTGATTGCGAATTTCAGCGGGCGTTCTAGCAAAAACACTCTGAGCAGGGAGTATCAAAACAAAGATAAGTAATACAGCAAAAACATTTGCTTTAAAATCAGAAATGAAAGAAGTTTTTTTGTTCATTGGAGCTTAAAAGGACTTTTAACAGGTAATTTAATTATTCACGTTATGGCAAATAAGGCCAGGAATGAATCATGTCAATGAGCTTAAGGGTAATAGTTCCTCCGCACCCACTCATATCACATTGGTTAACTATTTTAAGAAACCCTACTACTCCAGAAATCCTTTATGCAACAGGCCTAGAACAACTTGGTACCTGGCTCACTTATGAAGCACTGAGAGATTGGATCCCAAGTAAAAAAGAAGAGATCACTACTTCAACAGGAATAACTGAATGCTCAATTATTGATCCAAATATTCCTATTTTGGCAATTCCATATTTGCCTGCAGGTCTTGAGCTCTTTAGAGGTGCTAGAAATTTAATACCTAATTCAAATTTGTGTATTGGCGGGCTACCTAAAGTAATAGAAGAAAATGCAGGAATTATTTTTTACATAGATCAAATAACAACCGGTAAACATCTTTTAAAAGATTTAAATTATCTTAAAGACAAAAATATTGATTCAAGAAGGATAAGAGTGATTACAGCATTAGCCGCTAATCAAGGACTTAAAGAAATCGGTGAAAATATTCAAGATTTGAATATTTATTGTGCTTGTATAGATCCTGAATTAATATCAGAAAGTGAACTATCACCTGGAATTGGTGATCCATCATTACGTATCAAAACCAGAGTCACCTCATCGGACTAGCATTTAAAGAAGTTATTCAAAGTTATGAGCCAATACCGAGATTCAAATTCAGGAAGTTTGGCATCATTAATAAGTGGTGCCGTACTTGGAGCTGCAGGTCTAGCTTGGTGGTTACTTTCTGAGGCCGAGAAAAGGCAAGAGACTAGAAAGCAAAAAGCAATGCTTTATGCACCAAGAATGCAAGATGGCTCTGAGGCAACTGAATTAGGATCTGATTCTCTAGGGAATCAAAGCAATGAGCACCTTGAGCAACGGGTTGAACAGCTTAATTCGGCCATAGCAGACGTTCGAAAACAATTAGAAGACCTAGGATCTTCAAATTAATTCTAATTTTTTTAAAATCAAATAGAAATCAAATGCTCAGATCAAATGCAATAACACAGGGTATTCAACGGTCACCGAACAGAGCAATGCTAAGAGCTGTTGGGTTTGATGATAATGACTTTAACAAGCCAATCATTGGAATAGCTAATGGTCACAGCACAATAACCCCCTGCAATATGGGATTAATGGATCTGGCTAATAGAGCAGAAGCCGCTTTAAAAGAGGCTGGTGCAATGCCTCAAACATTTGGGACCATAACTGTTAGTGACGGCATCTCTATGGGAACAGAAGGGATGAAGTATTCATTGGTTTCAAGAGAAGTTATTGCAGATGCAATTGAGACAGCTTGCAATGCTCAAAGCATGGATGGTGTATTAGCAATTGGTGGATGCGACAAAAACATGCCCGGCGCAATGCTTTCAATGGCAAGAATGAATATACCTTCAATTTTTGTGTATGGAGGAACAATTAAGCCTGGAAAATTAGACGGTTGCGACCTAACAGTAGTTAGTTCTTTTGAAGCTGTCGGTCAATTAACAAGTGGAAAAATCGATGAAGATCGTTTAATAGCAGTAGAAAAGAATGCCATCCCAGGCCCAGGTAGTTGTGGTGGCATGTTTACTGCAAACACCATGTCTGCGGCAATTGAAACGATGGGTTTTAGCTTGCCATTTAGCTCAACAATGGCAGCTGTAGATAATGAAAAAGCAGAAAGCGCTGCAAAAAGTGCTCAGGTGCTTGTCAATGCAGTTAAGGACAACATAAGACCATTAGATTTACTCACAAAAAAAGCCTTTGAGAATGCAATCAGTGTCATCATGGCTGTTGGTGGCTCAACAAATTCTGTCCTTCACTTACTTGCTATTGCGAGAACTGCAGGAGTTGATTTAACAATCGATGACTTTGAACGTATAAGACAAACTGTTCCTGTGATTTGCGACCTCAAGCCAAGCGGTAAATACGTAACTGTAGACCTGCATCAAGCTGGGGGAATACCGCAAGTAATGAAATTACTCCTCGAGGCAGGAATGCTTCATGGAGAATGCAAAACAATTGAAGGTAAAACAATTGAAGAAGTTCTTTTTGATATCCCCTCAAAGCCCAAAAAGAATCAAGATGTTATCAGACCAATATCAAACCCTATTTATGAAAAAGGACATTTAGCTATTCTTAAAGGGAATTTAGCTAGTGAAGGAAGTGTCGCGAAAATCAGTGGTGTGAAAACTCCTGTTTTAACTGGGCCCGCAAGGGTTTTCGAGAGTGAAGAAGAATGCTTAACTGCAATTCTCGACAATAAAGTTAAAGCTGGAGATGTAGTAGTCGTTAGATATGAAGGCCCTGTAGGAGGACCAGGGATGAGGGAAATGCTCTCTCCTACTTCAGCAATTGTTGGTCAAGGTTTGGGAGAGAAAGTTGCACTAATTACTGACGGCCGATTTAGTGGCGGATCATATGGATTAGTAGTTGGCCACGTTGCTCCAGAAGCAGCCGTTGGAGGAACAATTGGATTAGTAGAGGAAGGAGACAGTATTACCGTTGACGCTAATAAATTGTTAATTCAATTGAATGTCGAAGAACGAGAACTAGCTAGAAGGAAAGAGAATTGGGAGAAACCAAAGCCTAGATATAAGACAGGCATTCTTGGAAAGTATTCCAGATTAGTAAGTTCATCAAGCCAAGGAGCCACAACCGATCAAATATAGTTCAATTCAATGAAGTCTTAAAAACCGTCCTAAGTCTTCTTGCAAGGACCTCAAAAAGTTTTCCATATGAAGGCGTTTCGCATTGAACACCAGAAGAGCTATCCATCCAAACAGCATGCTTCCCTTGCCATAATATTGGCCTATCAATTAAAGATTTCCAAGCTATAGTCATATTCACCTCATTCCCACTTTTATACACTTCAAGTTCAATATCCATAGATTCTTCTCTTTCGCCGTCTATATTTCTACATTGAATTTTAAAAATCAATTCATCAATCTCATTATCATCATTTAATTGATTTTCTAAAAAGACAGAATGAACATATGGCTTCATACATAGGTCTGCCGCTTTGGCGACTTCAGCTATCAAGCTATCTTTCAAATCAGGAGTATGCACTAATTGACTTAATTAAGACTTTGATAGGACCAGAAAAAAATCCTGAGTTGATTTTGCCTGGTTGGCCAAATTTTGAATGAAGTATTTGAAATCGATTAATACATTTGGCATCAAAACCAAGAGGTAGTCGAACAGGCTTTGCTCGACGAGCCGGTTCCAAATCTTTGAAAGGTATTTTAATCTTACTAGCTCCATTTTTCTTTGTAGGTATTGATGCAACCCAGCGGATATCACCTTTTACAAGATTTGATAGTGATAAAAGTTTCTTTTTACAACCAATCGCAATTTTCAACGTTCTCCCTTCTCCTTCAACGTCAAGAATTAACCCAGAATATTTGGAAAGGTCAAAAGGTTTATCAAAAATTGGAGAGCGGCAACTAACAAAGCCTCCGCCCTCTTCTACCAAGTTTCCCTCAAGAAATAAGCCTCTCTCTGAAGAACGACAATTTGCAAGACTTGATCCGCCCATAATTGTGTCATTCAGAGATTTCCAATCTGAAAATTCAGAACCCTGTATGAGAGGAGTTATTGAAATTTCAGTCGATGGTGAATCAGGAATCAATTTAGAAGTACTTTTCTACTCATAAAACAATCTAGCTAGGAAGATGGATAAGCATCTTTATCAGCCAAAATAATAATTTGAGAGCTTGGTGCAACTAATTTTGCAGGAGTTCGCTCCCATGATTCTGATTGATCAAGCAAACGCTTAAGAGCCGTTTGTTTAGCAGCCCCACTGATTAGGAAGACAACATTATCTGCTGAACTAAGCAATTTACTGGTAAAGGTAATTCTTTTATGACCTTTACCTTCGCCAACAGTTATTAGGCTATCTCTTTCAAATAATGCATCCGAGCCAGGAAAGAGGGAGGCTGTATGACCATCATCTCCCAAGCCCAATAAAATCAAATCAAATTTTGGTGGGTCCCCATCAAAATTATTTTTCAAAATCTTTTCATAATCTTTGGCACTATCCTCTGCCGATGGTAATTCAACAGTTGAGACACTAAAAAATGATGCCTTTAGAGAAGGATTCCCATCCATAAACAATGAATTATTTAATAAAAAGCAATTACTATCTTGCGATCCAGTATCAACCCATCTTTCATCTCCAAGAAACAAATCGACTTTCGTCCAATCAATATTCTTTTTCCCTAATAAAATATAAGCAGCCTTTGGGGTAGATCCGCCACAAAGAGCAATTTTAACCCTAGTTTTATTTTTCAAGGTTGACTCAATAACATGAGTAATCAAATCAGAAGCTGCAAGAGCAAGAGAGCTTTTGTCTTCTGAAAGTTGGATTTCATATTTAGTCATAGACATCAGTCAATCCATTCAGTATGAAAAGATCCGGCTTTGTCTACACGCTCATAGGTATGGGAGCCAAAGCAGTCTCTCATTGCCTGGACCAAGTTTTGAGGGAGTCTAGAAGTTCTAAAACTGTTTAAATAATCAAGTGTACTACTAAAGCAAGGAACTGGAATACCAGCATTAGCAGCCGCAGAAACCACCTTTGTTAACCCAGAGAGACGATTATTCACCTGATCAGTAAACCAACAATCTAGAATAAGATTGCTTAACTTCGGATCTTTTTTAAATGCATCCTGTATACGACTCAAAAGAGTAGATCTTATTATGCAACCACCTTTCCAAATCTGAGCTATAGAAGGCATATCAAGATCGTAATCATATTCATCAGAAGCGAGTCGTAAAATGTCCATACCTTGTGCATAGCTCGCTATTGTAGCCAATACGACTGCATCCATCAGCAAAGGCATGCCATCAGAGGGCTTTCCAAAATCAACAAACGAAGGCTTATTTCCATTCAAAATTGTTTCTGCATAATTTCGTTGATCTTTCATCGAGCTCATAACTCTTCCATTCAAAGATGCATAGATAGTTGGCACAGAAGCTCCAAGTTCAAGTGCGCTAACAACTGTCCATAAGCCAGTACCTTTTTGACCCGCCTTATCCATTATCTTTTCAACAAGATCGGAACTGTCTTCCGGATCCTTAACTCGTAAACAGGCCTCAGTAATTTCAACAAGATAGGAGGAAAGCTCTTCGGTTTTATTCCAATAGCCCATAACAGATGCCATCTCATCACCGCTCATACCACAAACTCTCTTCATCAAGTCATAGGCCTCAGCCAAAATCTGCTCGATACCATATTCAATTCCATTGTGAACTGTCTTAACAAAATGTCCTGACCCCCCTGGGCCGATATAAGTCACGCAAGCTCCATCTTCAACCTGAGCCGCCATTTTGTTCAACAAACTCTCTATTGCGTCGTAAGACGTCTTTGTCCCACCAGGCATCATACTAGGTCCTTCCAATGCTCCTTTTGCTCCACCTGAAACACCCATCCCGATATATCCAAAACTCTTACTCTCAAGTTCTTTTACTCTTCTTTCTGTATCCATAAATTGGGCATTTCCACCATCAATGAGTAAATCGCCTTCCTCGAGGAAAGGTGAAATTTGATTAATAACAGCATCAGTAGCGGCTCCCGCTTTGACCATCATTAAGACCCTCCTGGGACGTTCCAGCTTTGATACAAATTCTTGAAGGTCCTTCGCTCCTTGAATTGATTTATTTAAACCTCTACCTGAAAGAAAATCATCAGTTTTTTGATAAGTACGGTTATAAACCACACTAGAAAAACCATTACGCTCTGCATTAAGAACAAGGTTCTCTCCCATTACTCCAAGACCGACTAATCCGAAATGTGCCTTGGTCATTAAGTTAATAAGTTTCTACTTGAGATAGTGTGACGACTATGGAATCATTTCGCTGTATGAAATAGCTTAATGTCAGGGATGAAGGATTCTTTAATAA
>QCHU01000010.1 GCA_003279455.1 Prochlorococcus sp. AG-402-G19 | reverse complement strand
TAAGTACATATCCACCAAAAAGCTGTCCAATTACTCTTAGGAAATGACGAAAGTCGATAACTGATGAAACTAATTTAACTGAATCTCTGACTTGAAAAAGACTAAAAGCGCCAAAACACAATAACGCGACAGAAATAGCTGCACTTGAAATCAAATCATAAATCCATTTTTTATTTCTCATATAATTTTCCCTTTGTTGAGGGTTTACAAACCAATCAAAGACAAGCGTCATTCCAATTGCAAATGCTAATGACCAGGAAAAAGCTTGTGTATTAGCCAAAAGGCCAATACATAAAGCAAATGGGATGTAGGTTATTTGTTTTAAATGATAAATAGCACAAAAAGTAAATATTATTAGTTCAGCAATTACGTAATGACGACACACAAAGAAATATTCCCAAAAAGGAAAATATCCAAAAACAAATAAAGATTTAGTTAATAAATTAAAAGGACTAAATCTCCAGAAAATTAAAATCGCGAAACTACCTAAAACCCAATGCAAAAGTTGCATACTTATTGGCGTCCCTGTAATATTCTTCGAGAAATAAATCAATAAAGACCAAAGGATAGGATGCCCAGATGGTGCGTTATTTCTCCATAAATCTATCAAATTATCACTTTGCCAAGCTACTAACCATCCTTGCATCTCATCTCTCCAAAGTGCATGATTAAATGCACCGAACAAACCAATTATTATAAATAAACAAGGTAAAAATATCTCATAAAAATTTTTACCAGGTAATTGTATTTGATTGATTCTTTTAAATTCCATTTTAATTTATGAGGGATGCGCTCTATATATATTTGAATTAATTAAAATTTTATTTTTTATACAAAATTAAAATAAAACCAAAAACATAGCTATAAACTATATTAAATAATCTCACTTTCAATAGCAAAATAGTAAGAGGCTTAACAAAGTTTTTATAGGAAATAGAGAACTGGCAAGCTGCAAGTAGATATGTCCTTACCTATTTGAAGAAATTCTAATCTCCTGCTGACGCATTTACAAAGTCCTACAACATCTATTCCTAGGTTAGTGAATTGAAATCTTTTTAACCTACCCAATGCTTCTCCATAAAGTATCGTTGCACCATTGATATTTTTATTTTCTAAATGAACTTGTGCAACAGCAACTTGCAATATGCCCTGTAACAACTGTCTTTCAGCTCCGCCAGTTTCATGCCATATCTCTTCAAAAACATCATGAGCTTTATACCATTGACAAGAATTAAATAATTTCATCCCTATTTCAAAACGAGAATCATTTATAAATAAATCATCCTGTTTATCTATGAGAGTCATTATTTTTTCAAATTTTTCTTTGCATTAATTTTTCTCAGCCTTATAGATTCAGGAGTAACTTCCAACATTTCTCCTGGTCCAATATATTCAAGAGCTCTCTCTAATGTCATTTCAATTGGGGATTGCAATTGATCTAGCTCATCTGCACCAGCTGATCTCATATTGGTAAGTTGTTTAGCCTTGCAAATATTTAATTCAAGATCTTGTGGGCGATTATTCTCCCCAATAATCATTCCTTTATAAACTTTAGCTCCAGGAGTAATAAAAAATTGTCCACGGTCTTCTGCATTTTTTAAGGAATAAAAAGTAGCAACACCCTCTTCAAATGAAATAAGAACTCCATTTCTCCTTTGTTCAAAATCTCCTACGGATGGCCTATATTCAAAAAACGAATGACTCATAATCCCTTCACCCCTGGTTGCACGAATAAATTCACCCCTAAATCCAATTAAGCCTCTGGATGGAATAACAAATTCAAGTTGGGTTCTATGATCAGTGCCTGTTTCCATATTTTGCATTTCACCTTTTCTTACGCCAAGGCTTTCAATACAGGCACCAACTGAGGCCTCGGGGACATCAAGAACTAAGGTCTCAACAGGTTCGCATTTAATTTCATCAATGGTTCTAAAAATTACTTGTGGTTGAGAGACTTGAAATTCATACCCCTCTCTTCGCATGGTCTCTATAAGAATTCCTAGATGTAACTCTCCTCTTCCGCTTACAGAAAAGCGATCAGGTGAATCTGTATCCTCTACTCTTAATGCAACATTCGTAAGAAGTTCTTTGTTTAAACGATCCTTCAGCTGACGACTGGTAACAAACTTGCCCTCTTTCCCTGCAAATGGAGAATCATTTACAACAAAAGTCATCTGCAATGTTGGTTCATCTACCTTTATTAGAGGTAAAGGCTTCGGCTCATCAGGACAAGCTACAGTTTCTCCAATAGAAACATCCTCAAATCCAGCCAAGGCAACTATATCGCCAGCATTTGCTTCATCTATTTCAATTCTTTTTAATCCTTTAAATCCTAGTAGTTTGTTAATCCTTCCTTTTTTTAAGCTGCCATCTTCCTTTATCAAGCATGTTCTTTGACCATTTTTAATTACACCATTATGCACTCTTCCAATAATAATCGTTCCTAAAAAATCTGAGTAATCAAGAGTAGTTACTTGTAATTGTAAAGGCTTATTCTGATCCCCAACCGGAGGAGGAACCTGCCTAATAATTGCATCAAATAAAGGTTTCATATTATCGCTTTCACTTTTTACTTCAGTCTTTGCAAAACCGCCCAATCCACTCCCAAACAAATAAGGGAAATCACACTGATCATCATCCGCTCCTAATTCCAAAAACAGATCTAAAACTTTATCTACTGCGGTTTCAGGCTCTACTCTTGCACGATCAATTTTATTCACAAAAACAATAGGTCTTAAGCCCTGCTCTAAAGCTTTTTTCAGAACGAATCTGGTTTGAGGCATTGGTCCCTCGTTGGCATCAACTACAAGAAGACAGCCATCTACCATACCCAAAACCCTCTCGACTTCCCCTCCAAAATCAGCGTGCCCTGGTGTGTCGACAATGTTTATCCGGGTGTCGTTATATGTGACAGCTGTGTTTTTCGAAAGAATAGTTATTCCTCTTTCACGTTCCAAATCGTTTGAATCCATCGCACAAGTTGGGACTTCCTCATTATCTCGAAAAGTTCCAGATTGATTTAAAAGTGCATCAACCAAAGTTGTCTTACCGTGATCAACATGGGCAATTATTGCGATATTCCTTATGGCTTGTATATCAAAACTCATAATTTAAAAAAATTAAAAATTCTTTGATTAATAGAGACATAAAGAATATCTCACCGTGATTTCATTTAGCTGATTTAAATGCCAATTAAAATATCGAATATAAAATTTGAAGTAGAAAAATTTAAGTCAAAGTTATTTGAATTTTGTAATTTTATTAGCAGCTTCAAATTTTCTCAAAGCATTAACAGTCCCTTCAAATCTCCAGTGCCATGGCTCATAAGTTACTCCTTGTTTGTTGTTTGGTGGAAAAGAGAGAACGAAATGATATTTAGGAGCGAACCTCTTCATCCATTTAAAAGCAGGTGTTTGTTCAAATTCAACCTCAAAATGAGTCTCTGGAAAATTCCCATCACCAACATCAATTGCATACCCTGTACTGTGTTCAGAATAGCCAGGAGGTGCTGAAACCATTGAGCGCTCAACAGCAGTTTGATTTCTAATAGATTTATTTTCATAAAAAATATCTCTTTGCAAATCTATTGATCTAAAACCACTTAATAGTTGTAAAGAAATCCCTCTTTGGGCCGCCATAAATTGCATTTCCTTAAAATTTTCATAAATTTCTTTATGTACGTAAACACCTGGAGAGAAAAGAATTAAATCATTTTTTGAAGCCTCAGGATAAGGAAGATGGCCCAACAAACTTTTATTTTGATTTGTCTCTGTAGAATTAATAGAATCATCTAAAGATTTTGTTTGGCGTAAAAATGATTTATCAGCTAAAAACGCTAAGGATATACCAAGTCCTAGAAATAGAAGTCCGAAACGTAAAAAAGACTTGCTAGTAAGGGTTTTGATGGATCTAATCCTTTTAGCGAGAGGGATGTCATCTTGATAATTCATATGATCTGCTTATGATCAAAACAATTGGAATTCACAAAAATGATGTTTCGATAGTAACGAGTATCTCAAATCTTTATACTTTCTATGAGATAAGGATGTAAGTTTTATATAGAGAGAACTAAATTTTTCATCCAAAGATGTTAAGAGTTGCTGTTATTGGTGGTGGTCCAAGTGGATCATGCGCTGCGGAGATTTTAGCTAAAGCGGGAATTAAAACTTGGATTTTCGAGAGAAAGCTTGATAATGCAAAACCATGTGGAGGAGCGATTCCATTGTGTATGGTTTCTGAATTTGACCTTCCTGAATCAATTATTGATAGGAAAGTCAGGAACATGAAAATGATATCCCCATCAAACAGAGAAGTAGATATTATCTTGGATGATATTTATCCAGGAAGTGATAAAGAATATATAGGCATGTTGAGGCGAGAAGTAATGGATTCATTTATGAGAAATCGCGCTGCAGAACTTGGCGCAACATTAGTAAATGGATTGGTATCAAAAATAGAAACTGGTACAAACAAACAAGGTCCATATACACTTCATTACACCGAAATCCTTAACGACCAAACTGAAGAGAAAGGTAAGCAACTTGAGGTGGATTTAATTGTGGGGGCAGATGGCGCAACAAGCAGAGTTGCAAAAGCAATGGATGCTGGTGATTACAACTATGCAGTAGCAATTCAAGAAAGAATAAAACTTCCTAAAGAAGAAATGAAATATTACGAAGACAGGGCTGAAATGTATGTAGGCACTGATGTTTCACCAGATTTCTATGGTTGGGTCTTTCCCAAATACGACCATGTTGCTGCTGGAACAGGAACAATGAAACAAAATGGTGGTTTAATAAAAAGCCTTCAGATTGGTGTCAGAGAAAGAGCAAAGAAGAGACTCGTAAACGGAGAAGTCATCAAAGTAGAAGCTCATCCAATTCCTGAACATCCCAGACCAAGAAGAGTTGTTGGAAGGATGGCTCTAGTGGGAGACGCCGCAGGTTATGTAACAAAAAGCTCAGGAGAGGGAATTTATTTCGCTGCCAAAAGCGGGAGAATGTGTGCAGAGCAGATCGTTGAATCAAGTCAAAATGGAAAAATTATACCCACAGAAAATGATCTAAAAAAATATTTAAAGAAATGGGATAAAAAGTATGGAACTACGTATACAGTTTTAGATATTCTGCAAAGAATTTTCTACACAAGTGATGGTGCAAGGGAGGCCTTTGTAGAAATGTGTGGTGACATGGATGTTCAAAGACTTACATTTGATAGTTATCTATACAAAACTGTAGTTGCAATGAAACCACTTCAACAATTAAAACTTACTCTATTAACAATTGGTTCTGTTTTAAGAGGTAAGGCTCTAGCACCAAGCACATACAAGCCAGTACCTAGTGCAGTTAGAGATGATAAAGAAGTTAATAAAATGTTAGCCGTAAGTTCAATTAAAGGTGGAATAAAAACCAGTAAGAAATAATATAAATAATTAACTAAGCTTGCTAAAATCAGCAAGCTTCAAAGACTGATTTCGAAGGATTGTTAGTAGATTAAGTCTATTATTTCTTAGATTAATATCATCGGTCATAACCATTACACTCTCATCTCCATCAAAAAAGTTGGCCAAGGTTTCAGTGCTTGAGACTAAACCGTCAGCCAATAATTTATATTTAGAACGATCACAATTAGTAGCTAAAGGTTTTAATTTCTCTAAAATTTTTAACATTTCACTTTCACAATCCTTTTCAAATAATGACTTGTCGACAAAGCCTTTAGGATCTATCACATCTTTAGCGATTGAACTTTTATCTGCCAACTTAGAGGCCCTAGATACTACAGCTTGCAACAAATTAAGTGTATTATTTTTTCGCATATCCATTAATAATGAAGTACGAAAATTAACATCTGTTGGATCATCTAATAATTTTGACGTTGAGGTTGTATCTCCCGAAATTGCCTGAATAATATCAAAGTCGATATCTTTCTCTTCTAATAAACTAATTATTCTTTGACGAAAGAATTCCTTTAGTTCACACACAAGACTATTTATATCAAAAGAGAGAGAAGGAAAAATCTGCTTCCAATATATTAGTGAATCATTTAGTATTTCATTAATATTTAATTGCCAATCTTTATTCCATAAAATCAACAAAATTCCATTAGCTGCCCTCCGCAAAGCATATGGATCAGATGATCCAGAAGGTCTTTCTCCTTTAGCATAAATGCTGAAAAGCAATTCAAAACGTTCAGCCAATGAAACCGCATTCCCTAGATTATTAGAAGGAAGAGAGTCAGAAGTTCCTTTGGGTTTGTAATGTTCTAAAACTCCAAGGCATACATCTCTGGATTCGCCTTCATGAAGTAAGTATTTAGATCCAATAATTCCTTGCAACTCTGGAAATTCGTCAACCATGTTGCTAACTAAATCATGTTTACAAAAATGTGCCACTTTCACAGATTTCTCAATATCCTCTTGAACGAATTTAAGTTGTGATGTCAATAATTTAGCAAGCCATTTAATACGACTCACACGTTCATATAGAGAACCTAATCCTTGTGCAAAAGTTACATCTTTTAATTTATTAATACGTGACGAGCTATTTATTAATAAATCTGACTTTATAAAAAACGAAGCATCAGAAAACCTTGCTTTTAATACTTTTTCATTTCCTAAAATAATATTTTCTTTTGCTGAAGATAATCCATTACTAATACAAAAGAAGCTAGGAAGTAATATGTTTCTAGAGTCAAGTGACAATGGATCAAAATCAACATTTACTTTATATATTGGTATGTATCTTTGATGAACCTTCATCACAGTGGACAAAACCTCAGGAGGCAAATCGAGGAAAGACTCATCAAAAACCCCAGTCACAAGTAAAGGAGATTCAACTAAATCTGTAAGTTCCTTTAAAAGAGGTTCAGTCAGATCTGGCTTAACTTTTTTGAGTATTTCTTGATTAAGAACTAAATCATTGATTTGTGAAAGACGACTATTCCTGTCAACTGTGACTCCGACATCCTTCAATTGATCAAAATAAGTTGTCGCATTCTTTATGGTTAATTCTGATCCATGTAACCTATGTGGTCTTGTGATATTGCCAACTTGAATTTCTGGATCACACCCAGAAAGATTAAAAGGTAAAACTTCAGAATCAATCAAAGAAACAATCCAACGGATAGGTCTAGAAAAGCGGAAATCGCCTTTTCCCCATCTCATAAACCTTCTTCCCTGAATTTTAGTGATCCAACCAGGCAAAGAGTCAGCCAACAATCTCTCAACGGGCTTACCTTTTTCAATTAAATTAGCGAAAACAAATGAACCCTTTGGCGTTTCTCTAATCTCTAAGTTTTCAGGAGCTAAACCATATCTTTTAGCAAAACCAATTGCTGCTTTGGTAGGTTTACCATCATGAAAAGCTTGAGAAAAAGGAGGGCCTTTTCGTTCTGCAATGTTATCCTCCGAAAATGGAGCAATCCCTTCAATTGTTAATGTGATTCTTCTAGGAGTAGTAGTAACTCTTATTTCACTAAATTTTATTGGATAAGAATTCAAGTCATTATTTACATTTAATTCAAGCTGAGAAATAACAGATTCAGCCATATCAGCTGGCAATTCCTCAGTGCCGATTTCTAAAAGGTAAGTAGACAAAAAAATTTCCTTATATTCCTAACAAGATTAGATCTAAATCTGAATTACTTCTACATTCTGTGTCCTAGAAAAAATTTAATATTCAATAAATAGGACCTTTGATCAGTAATAGCTTTATTTGAACAATTAGGCACTACTCAACACGGAAAATGATACACTGTAGGTACCGGTGTAGGTACCATTGCCTAAGATAATTCAAATACCTGGAAGATCGGGTTTTTACCTCAGGGTTGCTGTACCGAGAGGCAAATTAAGGGATGCTTTTGGAACATGTGATGTAGTAAAAAAAATTGGTAATACAAAAAAAGAAGCCGAAGAGAACATAAACTCAGCAGAAATAATTATTCAACAAAAATTTGATGAAAAGCTCAGAGAAGAAGAGGCAAAACAGATAAATAAATCCTTACCAAAGGGAATAAAACTAGAGGCTGTCAAAAATAGTAATACAAATGAATCTCCCAAAAACATAGAAAAGGACTTAAAAGAGGCTGGATTTAGTAATGGAGCCATAGAAGCTCTGATGAATTTTGAAGAAGATGGAAGTAAAAATGATCTTTGTATAGAAAAAACTGTTCCTTCTCCCTGCATAGCAAATAATTCTCCTAGAGCGAAATTTGAACAATTTAAAGCCGATAGTAATTACTTACAAGAACCTCTACAAAGTGAATTATCAAACGACAGCGATCACTTTACGAACGACGCTGTACAACTTTTAAAATTTCACGGTAGTTATCAACAAGATGACCGGGAACATAGAAAGAGAGGCGGCACAGGCAAAGACTGGCAAATGATGCTAAGACTAAGAAATCCAGCTGGTTTAGTTCCAGGTCCACTTTTTGTTGCCTTAGATGATCTCTCTGATCGACTAGGTAATAAAACGCTTAGAGCTACTACTCGGCAATGCTTTCAAATGCATGGAATAAAAAAAGGGAATATTAAAGAAGTAATAGGAACGATAGTGAAGTCGATGGGGTCAACCCTTGCAGCTTGTGGAGACGTCAACAGAAATGTAATGGCTCCAGCGGCACCCTACGAAAAAGGATCTTATCCTGCTGCTAGAAAATTAGCCAATGATATTGCAGATATTTTATCGCCCCAAAAAGCCGAGAAAACATACCTTGATTTATGGGTTGATGGCGAAATGAAATATGCTATCAAGCCATCTTCTGAAGTCAAAAACAAAAGGAGGCTGCAAAGAAATCCTGGCGTTTTTAGTGGGGATAAAAATGAACCTTTATATGGTGCAACCTACTTGCCAAGAAAATTCAAATGTGCAACCACAGTACCAGGAGATAACTCTGTGGATATCCTTACTCATGATATAGGTCTAGTGACGTTCACAAATTCAAAAGGAATACTAGAAGGATGTAATGTCTACGCAGGAGGAGGTATGGGTAGAACACACAATTTAGATACAACATTTGCGAGGATAGCAGATCCAATTGGTTTTGTAGAAGGGCAATACATATTAGAACTTGTTCAATCTATTCTCGCTCTTCAAAGAGATTATGGAGATAGAAAAACGCGTAGACATTCAAGACTTAAATATGTTTTGCATGACATGGGTGTCGATTGGTTTAAGAAACAGTTAACAACGAAATATTTTACAAAAAAGATTGGAAACTTAAGGGATGAAGGGGATGTAAAACTTGAAGATTATCTAGGCTGGAATAGACAATCTGAGAAATTATGGTTTGTTGGTTTACCACTATTATCAGGTAGGCTTAATGGTGAAATAAAGAAAGAGTTGAGAAATATAGTTGAAAAATATGCATTGGATGTACGTTTAACTCCCAACCAAGATTTACTATTGTGTAATATTGGTAATTATCAAAAAGTTAGTGTAAATAATGATCTAATTAGTATTGGTTTTAATAAGCCAGAAAGCCCTGACCCAATAACCAGGCATGCAATGGCTTGTCCAGCCCTACCATTATGTGGACTTGCGATGACTGAAGCAGAGAGATTTTTACCAGAGCTCTTAGAGCGAATAAACAATCAATTAAAAAGATTAGAGATAAGCAAATCAATATTAGTAAGAGTAACAGGCTGCCCAAACGGATGTGCTCGCCCATACATGGCAGAATTAGCGCTAGTTGGTAGTGGCTTAAATCAATACCAACTATGGCTTGGTGGTAGTACTAATTTACAAAGATTAGCGACTCCTTATCTACAAAAAATGCCTATCAATGAATTGGAGAAGACATTAGAGCCTTTATTCCTTAACTGGAAAGATACTGGCCTATCATCAAGTCTTGGAGATCATGTGACTAAACTTGGTTCTGAAATTGTAATGTCTTTATTAACTTCAAGTGCAGCTCCATAAATAGCATTGCCTTTATGACTTAACCAAGACCATAATTGATCTCCATAGCTAAAATGCCACCATTCGTTTGGATGTTGAACAAATCCAGCCTTTTCCATAACTGTAAATAAAAGAGATCTTCTATATTGAAAAACTTGATCTTTTGAACAAGGAATCCTGGAATTGTCATTCTTATAAAAATCTGGTGTTGATTCAGCCCCAATAAAATCAATTTCCCCTCCAAGATCTAGGGTTTTACCTGTCATATCAGCAAGAGTCAAATCAATCGCACCACCAGTACTATGAGGAGGAGGCGTAAGGGGATTAGATGACGGTTGTGCCCAAAACCGACCTACTTCATCAATCACATCAGTTATGTCTACATTTATAGAGAGTTTGTTAATATCAATTCCTCTCGAGCTGCAAATTTCTTGCATGGTGTAATCAAACATAAATTTTTGAACAGAAATAGGCCTCCAAGCATCAAACAAAGCCAACTGTAATTGAGGATTAATCTCGAAAAGATATTGTTGTGCTTGAATCAATCTTCTCAAAGCACTACTACGTAAAACCCATGGATCCGCGCCAGTTAAATATGGAGCACCTAAAGACATATAAGGATGAGGTGTTAATCGAAATATAGATTGTGGAATAGAAATTAAAGGCTCATTACATTCATTTATTTTTAAATTAGTCCAAGGTTTCATCTTCATAATTTGTAGAAAATATAAACAAAAAATTTCATCCTTCATACAAATCTTCATTGAATTCTAGCTTTAAAATTAAATGAATTCAATAGTTATTTAACCAAAATATTAATTTAGTTTATTAGCAATTTTAAGTTTTTCCCACTGTTCTTTTATAAGCAAACGAAGAGTAGAGTTATTTTTAAGCTCAGGATCGGTATCTAAAATATGACGAGCCTCATTCCGTGCAAGTTCAAGCACGTCAGCATCATCAGCTAATGATGCCAATGCAAAATCAGGCAAGCCAGATTGTTTTGTACCTAATACTTGTCCAGGTCCACGAAAACGCAAGTCAATTTCAGAAATTTCAAATCCGTCATTGGAATTTGCAAGGACTTCCAATCTTTGTCGAGATGTTTTATTTTTATTTTGATGACTCAAGAGACAGTATGACTTGGAGGCGCCCCTTCCAACTCGACCCCTTAATTGATGCAATTGAGCAAGACCAAAACGATCGGAATCCTCAATTAACATTACACTGGCATTTGGCACGTCAACACCTACTTCTATAACTGTAGTAGAAACTAGTATGTCACTTTTTTTGTTGATAAAATTCTGTATGACCTCTTTCTTTTCAACACTCTTCATTTTGCCATGCAATAAGTCAACAACAAAATCTGAAAAAACATCAGTAGACAACTCATGATGTACATCAATTGCTGAACTAATTTGTAGTTTCTCAGATTCTTCAATCAAAGGTAATACAACATAAATTTGATGTCCTTTATTAATTTCATTCCTGATTAAATCATAAGCATAATTCTTTTCTTTTGGTGAGATCAGCTTAGTATCTATAGGAGTTCGACCAGGTGGAAGCTCATCTAATTGACTCACATCGAGATCACCATGCAAAGTAAGTGCAAGAGTTCTAGGAATAGGTGTGGCTGTCATCGTAAGCAAGTGAGGTTGTAAACCTTTATTCAAAAGTTTGTTCCTCTGTTTAACACCAAAGCGATGCTGCTCATCAACGACGACAAGACCAAGTCTTTCAAAGATAACTTTGTCTTCAAATATTGCATGAGTTCCAACAAGAACTTTAGTAGAACCATTTGCTAAATCTGTGAAAATTTGTTTACGTCGAGACTTGGGTGTAGAACCAGTTAACAAATCTACGTTCACTTCAAGTTGAGGGATCCATTTGCTTAGTGTTTGATAATGTTGGTTGGCAAGAACCTCAGTTGGTGCCATAAGAGCACCTTGCCATCCAGATTGGACGGCACTGAGTAGTGCTGCTATAGCGATAACAGTCTTCCCACTACCAACATCGCCTTGTAATAGTCGAGACATTGGCTCGGCTTTGACTATATCTGATTCAATTTCCTCCAAAACTCTTGTTTGAGCATTTGTTAGAGAGAAAGGAAGAATACTCAAAAATTTCTTGACAAGGCTATTACTACTTAGCTCAATGCTTAATTGAGGAGAATTACATTTCTTATGCAAATCGCGTCTTAAAAGAAGACTAAGCTGCAATAACAGAAACTCTTCGAATACAATTCTTCTTTTTGCTTTAGCCAAAATTTTTGAATTCTCAGGGTTATGAATATGAAAAAAAGCTTCTTTCTTAGTTAGTAGATCTAATCTATTTAATGTGTCTTTCGGAAGTGGATCCTTAATTTCAGATGTTAAATAAATAATAGTCAGAATTAGATCTCTGAATTTGTCAGCAGTAATACCTTCAGTTAAAGAATAAACAGGGAATATCTGACCAATAGTTCTAGATTTCAAATAACTGTTAGGACTATCGATAATTTCTATCAAGGGATCGTTTAATGATTTACCATATTTACTTTCTTTAACTAACCCACTTACCGCAACAGTCGAACCAACAGCATACAAACTTTGTTGAGATTTTACATAGGCAATACTCCTGCCACGACTACCTGCAAAAAATCTTGTAACTTTAATTCCACCAGTCCTATCTTTTAAAAACAATTCAAGAATAGAAAGATTTGGATTTTTAGGACTTCTAAATGAACTGCATCGTCTAACTTTCGCGACAATCGTTACATTCTGACCTGCTTGTAATTTATCTATAGTTTTCAAAGAGGTGTAATCAACATAATCACGAGGGAAATACTTTAAGAGATCACGAATAAAAAAAAGGCCAAGTGTAGACAACCTCTCAGCTTGTTTTGGTCCAACACCCTTAACGGCTGAAATCGAACTTCCTAAACTTAATAAATCTACCGAAGAACTTCTCGTAGATCCAACAGAATCATACACACTTCTTATTTTTAATTTTTTTTGTTGTATTTTCTCATTGTTTTCTTGATATTTATATAGATTATGAAGAGTCTGTCTTGTCTTAACTATTATTCTTCGTCTATCATCAATGGACAAAGATGGATAATTTTTATAATCCAGGGCTAATTTCTTTAATTTAGAAAGATCAGATTCTGTAACAACTATAGATGGGTAGTTTAATAAATATTCACTTACAAAAGAAGAAAATTTATTAGTTCTACCTTGAATATTATTAAACCCGTGATCAACTTCAACTGTTAATGCTTGTTGTAAAGGTCGAACCCATGTTATTAGTTCACCTGAATTGCTACCAGGAGTAGGTATTGAATCATTACTACTTAAATTTTGGTTGTGTCCTTCCACCATTCTCTATTAACCTCTTCTGCTAATGAGCGACCTTCCCAGTAACGTTGCTGTTTAATCATACCCAAAAGTACATTTTGATAATGTTTAATGTTAGTCCTATTTTTTCTAAGTCTTGGATTATCAAATTCCATATCCCACGGAGTAATTAGCAAGCAATCAATATCTAATCCACCAGAAGGAACTAAAGGATTATTAGTTGGCAATTTAAAAGTAAGAATATTGGATATAGATTTAGAAGAAATTAATTGACCAGATAAAGCCGCATCTAAAATATTTATTGGAATCAGAGTATTTACAATACCTGATTTTAAAAGCTCAGTATTAATGGAATCTGATACGTCACGCAATCTTCTAATCAAAGCTGTATCTATAGAAACAATCCACTCATATAGTCCAATTGGTGATTGTGGAAGAAATCTATTGTCTATAACATCATCACTAGAGGAGGACTCATAAAAATCATCAGTGTTGGTATCTAAATCAGTTGAATTAGATTCATCGGTCAATGCAAATATTGACTGCAACACTTCAAAATCTTTACTTTTTATATTAAAAGTATCCGTATTCTTATCATCTTCTTTTAATTGGTCATATTCCTTATTTGTATTTTTCATTAAAAACTCATTTTCAGTGTTTGTACTTTTCATATAAATTTCATTATTATCAATTGCATATGGAGCCTTTAATTCACCATTCCATCCTTCAATAATTGATAAATTTTCCAATGGCGGTATTGAACTTATGTGAATTGAATTAACAGTGCTTAATGGTTCTGATTTTTTAGAATCATCTTTTAAATTTAGTACATTTGACATTTCATTTTTAAGATTACTTAAATGACGAATATTTTCTTGATCAATTTTCTTAGCCAACTCTATTAAATGTTCAATTGTTATTAGAGAAATATTATCCGAAACTAATTTATCAATTTTCAACTGAAATAGCTTTCTTGAACTAAATGTTGAGAACCCAAAATCATCTCCAGGCCGATCAGTGATGAAAGAAAATAATGTGGTTCTTATAGTTTGAGGTAGCAAATTTCTCAGCTCCTCAAGATAAACAGAGGCAGCTCTATATATAAGAGGTGATATGTTATTACATTTTTCCTTTAGTAAACTTATTTGATCTAAAGGATCAAAATTAGAATCCAATAAATACTTATTTTTTGACAAAATTAAGCTGAGGTCATTGATGCAACCTCTTCTGCAAAATCTGAGCTTTTAACATCAATACCCTCGCCAAGAGTATATCTAGTAAATCTACGTACCTTTATGTTCTCTCCTGTTTTACCAGCAACTTGTTTTACTAGCTCTTCAACATTTATTGAACTATCCTTAATGAATGGTTGTTCTAAAAGAGCCATCTCTTTTAATCTCTTGCCTATTCGTCCTTCTACAATTTTTTCTTTTATTTGATCAGGCTTACCTGAGAGATCATCTCTTCCCATCTCAATTTCCTTCTCCTTGCTTGCAATAGCCTCAGGAATTTGATCAACGCTTACATACTCAACACTTGGACAAGCGGCTACTTGCATTGAAAGATCTCTCAATAGGCCTTGGAATAAATCTCCTCTAGCTACAAAGTCGGTCTCGCAGTTCAACTCTAAAAGGACACCAACACGAGAGCCTGTATGGATATAACTACCAACCGCTCCCTCAGCAGCAACTCTACCTGATTTCTTTTCCGCACTGGCTATACCTTTTTGTCGTAGCCATTCAATAGACTTTTCCATGTCACCCTTGTTCTCAATCAGGGCTTTTTTGCAGTCCATCATTCCTGCAGATGTTTTGTCTCGAAGTTCTTTAACGAGTTTTGCTGTTATCTCCGGCATTTTATGTAGGTGTAGTGATGAATTAGATTAAAATAAGAATTTATATTACAAGTAAATTAGCTATTCATTAGTGCCATGTCTCCCTTCATTAATAGCATCAGCTAATCGGCCCAAAACTAGTTGAACAGATCGAACTGCATCATCATTACATGGTATAGGGATTTCGCATAGATCTGGATCGCAATTAGTATCAAGCATTGAAACTAACGGAATATCAAGTTTTCTAGCCTCTAGAACAGCGTTTGTTTCGCGCCTTTGATCGACTAGAACTACAACATCAGGGAGACGTCTCATTCCTTTTAGTCCACCAAGGTATTTTTGCAAACGTTCTAATTCTCTACGTAAAACGGCACCCTCCTTCTTGGGGCGCATTGCAATAGAACCACTAGATTCCATTCTTTCAAGATCTTTTAGTCGATCAATTCTCGCTTTCATTGTTGTCCAATTTGTAAGCATCCCTCCAAGCCATCTTTGATTTACGTAAGATGCTCCGCATCTAATGGCTTCTTGAGCAACTACTTCGGAAGCTTGTTTTTTTGTTCCGACAAAAAGGAATCTTTTACCACTTCTGGCGGCTCCTCTAGTCCATTTATAAGCACTGTTCATGCAAACAGCGGTCTTAACTAGATCAATAATATGAACCCCATTGCGAGCGGAGTAGATGTAACGGGACATCTTGGGATTCCATCTTCTTGTCTGATGCCCAAAATGAGCACCAGCTTCCATCATCTCTGAAAGAGAAACTACAGCCATGTTTTTTGTAAGTTCCGGGTTCGCCTCCACCCAACAGGGACAAACTAGATAATGATTAATAAATCATTATTTATTCATCACCCGAAACAGTCAGGTGTGCGGTTTTAAGTTTTCAAGGATAATTCTAACAAACAATCGCTCACCGAAGTCCCAATAATGATGCTTCTCTAAAAATTTGTCTCACTCCAATCAAATTAAGAGGAAGTCTTAACAATTCCATAGCCAAACCTGATCTACCACTCTTGATCAACAAAGACAAAAGAGGCCTGAGTGTCTTTGTGTTAATAAGTCCACCAAAAGTTAAAAATTCCCAAAGGCAACGATGAAAGAAAGTGTATTGAATTATAAATTTCACTCTCAAAGTTGGGTGCTTACGATAAAACACCAATCCCATTTTTGCTCTCTCTTTTTCAATTCGAATCAAATTAGGAATTTGATCAAGAGCTAATGCTGGATGCCAATGAAATCCAATAGCTGTTGGACATTTGATAAGTTTAACACCCATATTTCTTAATCTTTCTCCTAATTCCAAATCCTCCCAACCATATAGCCGAAAAGATGTGTCAAAAAGGCCTGATTTTTCTAAAACATTTTTATCAATAGCAACATTTCCAGTAGCAAAGTAAGCCCAGGACAAGTCTTGGATTTTAAAAGGCTCAGAATTTGGATTATTAAAATTAGAAGTATTTATTACAGATCCATAGGTAAAACATTTTCTATTACCAAGTTTTGTCCAAGCTTTGCGCAGGGCGTCAACATGGCTCATTAGGAAATATCTATCAACAACCAGATCACTATCTATAAAAACAATTAAGTCTCCTCTTGACTTTTCAACTCCAAGATTTCTTCCTAAAGCTGGCCCTCCATGGGATTGTTCAAAAAGTCTTAAATGAGGATAAGTCTCAATATTATTTCTCAGCCAATCAACCGTCCCATCTGTTGATCCGTCATCGACTATTACAATTTCAAAATTTTGAATTTCATTATTTAAAAATTGTTTTTCTAATGCATCTAGACACTTTTTTAGTATGGGGAGTCTGTTGTAGGTAGGTATAACAACGCTTATTAACATCCTTAATTAAAAAATAAAATCAAAAATTTGTTTTTAAACTCTTTAAAATAAAAGATTTAAAAAAATGATTATCTGATTTGGATAGCGGTTTATTAATCAGCAGCCCCTCCGTTATTTGCAGTTCCAGTAACACCATTACCTGCACCTTCTCCTCTACCATCATTGCGCAGCTTACGTTTCTTAAATTTCCTGGCATAAGCTCGATTTCTCTCTTGCTTCTCTTTCTTAAGATTTCGTCTTTTGGACATACGTAGGTACCTACAGTTATTTATTTCTATCTAATTTACTAAACTGAGGGCAATATTTGGCCATCTTCCATTCGCAAGAGACGATCTGCTACATCAAGTATTCTCGGATCATGAGTAACCATCAACACTGAGCACGATTGTTCTGAAGCTAGTTTTTTCAACAAATCAACTATTTCTCTACCAGTTGAACTATCTAATGCAGATGTTGGTTCATCCGCTAATAGTAATTTTGGTCTAGCCGCAAGAGCTCTAGCAATTGCAACTCTCTGTTTTTGCCCCCCTGATAAATCATGAGGCAGCTTAGATAAGTGGTCTTCTAATCCAACAGTTCTTAGCCATTCTCTAGACTGAGCTCTACGAGCCTTGTATGAAAATCCATTTAAAAGGTCAGCTCCCATTTGGACATTTTGCTCAGCGGTAAGACACCTCAAAAGATTATGTCCCTGAAAAATCATTCCAATATTTTTTCTAAGCTTCTGCCTAGTTTTCCTGCTGGCTCCAAAAAGTTGTTTACCAAGCACTTTAAGGTCACCATCTTGTACTTTACGAAGAGCTCCAATCAACGTTAAAAGAGTGGTTTTTCCGCATCCTGAAGGTCCCGTTAATAAAACAACCTCACCAGGAGAAATTTCCATTGAGACAGACTGAAGAACGTGCCTTCTCATTTCTCCATGACCATACCAATGGTTCAAAGAAACAATATCTAAAGTATTATTATTTATATTATTCATAAATTATTTAAACTAAGCATTATATTATTCATTAAAAAATCTCAGCAGGATCAGCATCTGCCAATTTTTTCATAGCTGCCAATGCTGATCCCATACACATAAAAAGTATTAAGCAAAATATAGTTAAAGCTCTACTAAAACTCATTTCAACAGGTAATTTAGTAGATGATCTAACCAAAGCATATAAGGCTTGTCCTGAAACATAAGCAGGAATATATCCCATTACTGATAAAATTAATCCTTCTCTAGCTACTACTCCTAAAAGGCTTTTTAAGTTATATCCCATGGCCATTAAGGTTGCATATTCAGGTAAATGATCACTGACATCACTATAGAGAATTTGATAAACAATTACACAACCAACAACAAATCCCATTGCAGCACCCAATGTAAAAATAAATCCAATCGATGTACTACTTTTCCAATAATTCTTTTCAAAATCTATAAATGATTTTAAAGACATAACTTTAACGTCACTAGGTAAGCTTAAATTCAATGAGCGAACTACATTTTCAATATCAGATCCCTTCTTTAACCTTACTAAACCAATTTCAATACTTCCTTTAGGATTACCTGGAGATAATTGTAAGTATGTCTCACTGCTTGTTATTAAATTCCCATCTGCGCCAAAGGATGGACCTAAACTAACTATTCCAGAAACTCTAACTCTTTTACCTGCGACTTCAGTTTCAACTAAACGGCCTTCTTTAAACCATGCAGATATTGGTCCAAACTCATCCCTGGAGAGATCGTCAAATAAAACTCTTCCTTTGTTCTTTAAGGTATCTGCCTTCCTTTCAAAATTAGACTCAATCAATAATGGCTTACTTGGCTCAAAGCCTAAAGCAAGAATAGATCTTGTGGATAAATTTTCAGGATTTCGCCAAAGGAGAAAATTCCAATTAACAGCAGTTGTTCCAATAACATCTTTATGTGCCATTGCTTGAATTAATCTTCTTCGAGGAAAACCACTCATACTTATTGAACTTTTTGAGCGCGGACTAATTAATACCAGATCTGCATCAAATAACTTATGCACAGTAACACTTGCGTCAAACAATCCATCTCTAAAACCTAATTGCATAAACATCAAAATTCCAGCAAATGCTATTCCTGCGATAGCCACCAATATCCTCAAAGGCTGTCTTGTCAGTAAAAGCCAGGCAAGAGGTATTTTTCTTTTTTTTAAAAAATTATTTAATTCCACTAGGGCTGAAAACGTGCAATGACTTTCATTCCAGTTAAATGAGAAACCTGTTTAGCTGATGCATTATCAAGTTTGACTCTGACCTCGATAATTCTTGAATCAGCATCGCCAGTTGGATCAGTTGAAAGTACTCTTCTTTGCCTGACTTGTGGGCTAATCAAACTCACTTGACCTCTTAAAGAACCATTAAAACCTCCATTCTCACTAATCAAATCAACAGCCTGACCCACTTGAACTCTATCTATATCGGATTCATACACTTCAATAAGTGCTTCCATTAATTGATTAGCGCCAACATTAATTACACCAGAAGACTTTGGTCGTTCTCCCTCACGAACTAAGATTTGCAGAACAATCCCATCAATTGGACTTTTTAATTGGGTTTGTTCTAAATCAACGTTAATTGCATCAATAGCAGATTGAAGCTTTGAAATCCTAGCCTCAGAAATGAACAAATCATCTTTCATCTTATCTAAAACAATGAACGCCACTGCGCCTTTATCAACAAGAGATTGATATCTATTGATTTCCCTTTTTTTTATCCTGATTTCACTAATTAATATATTTAAATCGGCTTGTGCAGATTTCAAATCAGCTTCAAGTTTCGGACGATTATCAAAAACAGCTAAGATTTGACCCTTAATAATAGATTCACCCTCTCGAATTAATAACTTATATAATCTTGGTGTACCACCTTTTCCACTTGTTGGAGCTGCTAATTCTCTTATTTCTCCAAGAGGGTTTAATTGACCTAATGCTGCAACACCATCAATCCTATCAACAACTTGATTATTAATTGGAGTTTTATTTACTTTTAAATCTTTATTATTACATCCACTAACCAAGAGCATAAACAAGGGAGTTATGCCGATAAAAAAAAACAATTTTAAAGATAAGTATTTAAGCATAACTAACATTCAAAAAGGATTTTATTAATGTATTCATCTGCCCAAGAGGAACCAAAAAATTTAGTTAGAATAGCCCTAGTCTTATCATTAAGTTTTTGATTAGAACAATATCTTTTTTGATAATTAAGTCTATTCATGGTATCCAACGAATTAATTTCGTCTTTCCTTACCCTAACTAATAAAGATAACAGCAGTGACAAATATTGATCAATAAGTTTTAAAAATAGTTTTTCTTCGAACAAATCAACAGGACGGATAAAGCAAACATATGGAGAAAAGATACATCCCCACTTTGGCAGCTTCCCAGGTTCATTAAATTTGGGGACGTGTAATGATCTCATTTCAGAAACCAGGGCATCAGGCAAGTGCTTTCCAACAGGGGACAAATCAACAATGGCAGCAGAAATATTATTTGAATTAACCACCAAATCAGCTCCAAATATTGGAAGTTCAAAGCATGGATCAGGGAAAAAGACACAATGGAGTATTTCCAATGCATTTCCAAGCTTTGCGACCTCCAAATGAATTTTTCTAAATCCTCTTGCTTGATAAAACTCGTTACTAATAAATAGTTCCTCCTTGTTTAGATTGGCATAAATCTTTTTGGACTTAGAGTCAATATTTATAGGTTCAACATCAGCTAACGAAATGATTCTTTTCTTGATAAGTTCGAAAGCTTCAAGCAAAAGAGGATTCAATTTACTTTTAGTGCAAAAAACTGACTTCAAAACTAAGAACTCAAGTAAAAAGGTTGGCTAAGAATTATAGAAAGGGTTTATTTATAAATATGTTCAAACAATATTATATGAGTATCTAGGCAAAAAAGGACTGAAAAGAGATTTTTTTATCCAAAGAGACTTAAATAAGAAGCAAAGGTTCAAAGATTGAATTTAGAAAAAGAATAAAAAGCAATAATACAAGAAGTAAATGAGGATAATTTAAGTATAAAATAAAGTTTAGATCTAAAAAATAGATACATATTAAATTAATCTTTTACAATTAAAAAGAGTAGAACCCTCTTATTTTACATTAAAAAATATTTATAGCATGGATTTATAGCATAAAGATTTAGCGTGTTATAAGATATTTAGAATGAAAGTAAATCATTGGTCATTACCTAATGGTGCTACCTGTGTCGTAGCTGATATAGAACAATCAACATTGACTTGTATTGACTTTTGGTGCAAAGGAGGAAGTCTTTGTGAAAAAAAAGATGAAGAAGGAATGGCACACTTCTTAGAGCATATGATGTTTAAAGGGAGTAAAAACCTTAAAGAAGGCGAATTCGATTTAAGAATTGAATCTCTTGGCGGAAGTAGTAATGCCGCGACTGGGTTAGACGATGTTCATTATCACGTTCTAGTACCACCAGAGAAGATAGATGAAGGACTAAATTTGTTATTAGAATTATTACTATTTCCTAAAATAGAACAAGACGCCTTTGAGGTAGAGAAAGAAGTAGTTCTGGAGGAAATCGCACAAAATATTGAGCAACCAGATGAAATTATTTATATGAAGTTATTAAATGAATGTTTAACACCACATAGATATTCAAAACCAATACTTGGTGATGAAAAAACTGTAAAAAATATAAATCCTAGACAAATGAAGCAATTTCACAAAAATCATTATGTAGGTAAAAACTGTACACTTTGTATAGCAGGAGAATTACCAAACGAAATTATTTCTATGGTTAACAAAAGTAAACTTAATGAATTTAAAAAAACTACTAAAGAAAAGAAAAATATTAGAAAAACTACTTTTAATAGGGGATACAAGAAAGAAACTATTCCTAGGCTTGAGGGAGGAAGAATATTGAAAGCCTGGAAACTTCCACCTGCAAAAGAACAAATCATAATTTTAGGAGCAGAAATTGCTGCCACAATTTTATGCGAAGGTAAAAATAGTGTTATTGTTAAAGACTTAAGAGAAGAAAAACGTATTATTGAATCAATAGATATAGATTTACAAATTCTGGAAGAGGGTGGATTAATTCTTCTAGATGTAAGTTGCCAACTAGAGAATCTTAAACTTGCCGAAAGTGAAATCAATAGTATCCTTAAAAACTTAACCGTGGATTTAGTTACTAATAAAGATTTAGAACGAGCAAAAAGATTAGTTATAAATAATATTTATTTTGGTCTAGAGTTGAGCACTCAAATTGCTTCAACATTAGGGAATCAAGCTGTATGGGGACGACATCAATCCGTATTGAAATCAATAGATGATATTTCATATTGGACAACTTCACGTTTAAATGAATTAATTTTTCCATTATTTAATCCAGAAAATGCATTTACATTAATTGCTGAACCAGAAAAATAAATATGAACATAATTCTAGACAAACTTAATAGCAAAAAAATAATGTCCGCAAAATTGTGGATAGAAGATGGTAGCAGAAGTGATCCAAAAAATCAGAAAGGTATTCATCAACTTTTAAGCTCAACAATGCTTAGAGGTTGTGGACCATACAATAATAAGCAAATTGCTGAAATCGTAGAAAGTTCTGGAGCAAATTTAAACTGTGACACATTCGAAGATGGTCTTCTAATAAGTCTCAAATGTATCGAGAGTGATGCTTATAAACTTCTTCCTTTAATTGGTTGGATGATTACAAAACCTATACTTCAGATAGATCAAATTCAATTAGAAAAAGATCTAACGATAAAGGCCATTAAAAGACAAAAAGAGAGTACTTATCAATTAGCTTTTGATGGCTGGAGAAAGATGGTATATCGAGATGGACCATATGGACATGATCCAATGGGATCAATCAATGATATAAATAAAATCAAGAAAGAACATATATTACCAATTGCAAGAACATTAATTCATAGAAAAAAGAACCTAGTAATCTCAGGAAAGTTTCCAACTAACGTAGACAATTATATAAAGAATACAATTTCATTTAATGGGATTATTAAAAATTTTACTGATCAAAAAATTATATCAAAGAAAAATAACATTAAAAAAAATGAAATCCTACATAGCCCAAAATTGAGCCTTTGTACACGCTCATTAAATACACATCAAGTCATTCTAATATTAGGCAAAGCAACAATTAGATATGATAATGAATCGGATATTTTACTTAGATTATTGTCATGTTACTTAGGTTATGGAATGTCAAGTTTATTATTTAAGATTCTCAGAGAAAAGCATGGAGTAGTTTATGAAGCAGGAGTTTACCATCCTATTAGAGAGAGTCAAACACCATTTGTTTTGCACGCCTCTACAACTGAAGAGAAGGCAATTTTAACACTCCAGTTACTGAAAGAATGTTGGGAAAAAATTCTAAATAGTGAGATATCACCAGAAGAATTAGATCTTGTAAAGATAAAATATCGAGGCCAAGTGGCCCATTCATTACAAAGTATTAGTCAAAGAGCTGAGCATAAAGCACATCTTTTAGGAATTGGTCTAACAAAGGATCACGATAAAAAAGTATTACTAAGACTTGAAAGTATAACTAGTAAAGAAATCAAAGATGCTGCCAATAAATATTTAAAGGAACCAATGCTTAGCGTTTGTGGAAACAAAGAAGTTATCCGGAAAATCAATAAAGCCTGGAAGGGATAATTTAATTATCAGTCACCATTACTAAGAATGTTAAGTCTTTCAGAAGGAATCAAGAAATTGCCCCTTCTAAATTTTACTTCTAATACATCTTTTGACCTAATCCCAATAATCACGCCAACCTCATCAAGAGATACTAAATCTGGAGGTCTTAACGTTGAAATAGGATCTGCTGTCTTCAAATAAGGCAAAGGAACCTGTAAGGATACTCTTTCTCCAATTGAAAATTTCATTATGCTTAAACAACCGAAGATGATCTTATTGACATATCAAGCAATTTGTAAATAATTAATGTATGAGATCTGCTCATTAAATTCATTGCAAAAATTTAGTAGCGGGTTAAAAGCAATAACAGGCGTAATGTTAATCATAATATTCGCAATGTTACCATCATCCATAATTTTTCCTCAAGAAGACCTCTCTCTCTCAGTTATTCCACTTCATAGCAATTGGCAAATTCAAGGGCTTCTTTTGACTTCATTGCTTTGCGGACCTCAAATAGGAACAATTTCAGCAATTTCCTATCTGATTATAGGCTTATTCTATTTACCTGTTTTTCATGGAGGTGGAAGCGTTGGTTATATCTTAACTCATGAATTTGGTTACTTGATAGGATTTATTCCTGCTGCTTGGACATCTGGTTTCTTAGCAAAAAAAAATTCAAAAGCCAATTTAATTAATTATTCACTTTATACGGCACTATCATTATGCATTTTGCATTTGTTCGGTGTTATTTATCTAATTTTTGGTAAAATATTGGGAAATTGGTCAGATAATTTATTCGATCTTATTTTGATAAATACTATTACAACTTTTCCAATTCAATTATTACTTTGCATATCAATTAGTCTATTGTCAATATTATTAAAATTTATATTAATAATAAGATGACTCCATTCAAGAGTAGAAGTATAAAAATAATAACTTTCTCTTTATTCATTGTTTTATTAGATCAATTTAGCAAGTTTTTAATATTAAGCACATTAGGCTTTGAAAGATCAAAAAATATTTTTCCTAATTTATTAAATTTCACCCTAGTAAAAAACAAAGGGGCTGCATTTAGTCTTTTTAGCAATTCAACAACCATTCTCACTATTATAAGTATTCTAGCCACATTACTCTTAGTTACTATCATATTAAAATCTCCACCAAGATCTTTTTGGAATTTAATTGGGCTGGCATATCTTTTAGGTGGGACTGTAGGCAATGGAATTGATAGATTATTCAAAGGCTATGTTCTAGATTTTTTTGAACTGGTTCCAATTAATTTTCCTATTTTTAATGTAGCAGATATATCAATAAATATTGCTATGTTATGTTTTATAATTGATATAGTTCAGACTAAAGATAAATAAGCACTAAATCATTAAAAAATAAAAATGATATTTATTATATGAAAATCTATACATCAAAAAAAATAATATTTTATATTTTCATAATATTCATTAGCTTGATACTTGTAGGCTTGGTCGGAGCAATAATTAGATTAATAAATATTCCTGCAATATTTATTACAGTTTTAATTTTAGGTGGTTTAATTTATACAAAAAAAATAGATTGGGTTAAAAGCATTCTTAAACCTATATTCAAAAATAAAAAGGAGGAAAAATTATTAGACCTATCACTCATAAGCAAGAAAGAAGCTGCAGGAAAGTCATTAAAGACAATTGATCAGTTAATCACATTAATTAACGACAAAGTAAAGGCAAAAGCATTAATAGATGAAAAAAATAGAGTTTCATTAGAGTTAGACAGAGGCGATATTATTTTAGTAGTTTTTGGAATTGGCTCCAGTGGCAAAACATCATTAATAAGAGCTCTGCTAAAAAGAATAGTAGGTAAAGTTAGTCCTGAAATGGGCTCAACAAAAGTTCAAGAGACCTATAGGCTCAAGCTAAAAGGGCTTACCAGAGGAATTAGAATAATTGATACGCCAGGGATACTTGAAGCAGGAAAAAAAGGAAGAGAGAGGGAAAAAAATGCGTTAATAGAAGCACGTAAATCTGATTTAATGTTAGTCGTAATAGAAGGTGATTTACGTTCTGCCGAAACAAGAACAATTAGAACTTTATCTAAATTAGGGAAAAGACTATTACTAGTTCTCAATAAAATAGACTTAAGAGGAGAAAATGAGGAAAAAAGATTAATTGAAATTCTTAATTCTCGATGTTGTGATTTTATCGAATCAAAAGATATTATTTGTACATCAGCGGCACCTCAGACAATTCCAATCCCTGGAGAAAAACCCTTTCAGCCTGAGCCTGAAGTCAGTAATTTAATTAGAAGACTAGCAAATATATTACATGAAGAGGGTGAAGAGTTGATAGCAGATAATATATTACTTCAATGTAGTAATCTTGGTAAAGAAGGGAAAAGGTTATTAGTTAAGCAGAGAAGTCAATCAGCTAAAAAATGTATTGATAAGTATGCTTGGTTAAGTAGCGGAGTATTAATATTAACACCGTTACCAGTTATCGATATGATCGCTGCAGCTGCGGTCAATGCACAAATGGTTATTGAAATCGCAAAAATTTATGGTATTAAAATCACAAAGGAAAAAGCAAAAAACTTAGCATTTTCAGTAGGAAAAACACTTGCCACTATGGGGTTAGTTAAAGGTGGAGTATCTCTAATAAGCTCTACATTAAGTTTGTCACTTCCAACATTAGTTGTCAGTAAAGTAATTCAAGGAGTAAGTGTATCCTGGCTAACAAGAATTGCGGGGGCAAGTTTTATAACTTATTTTCAGCAAGACCAAAATTGGGGAGATGGTGGAATCCAAGAAGTTGTTGAATTTCATTACAACTTAAACAAAAGAGACGAGTATTTCAAAAGTTTTATTCGCAGAGCTTATGAGAGAGTTATTGATCCTTTAGTTGAAGAAAAATTCAAAAAACTACCGCCGCGATCAAGGCCTCCGAGGGGGGAGGACTCATTGGACCTCTAAAGTCTAAAGCAAAAACCAATGCCAAATAAATCAAGCCAATCAAAATTGATATAAAAGCTGTTATTAAAGCCAAAATATTATTTTTATTAAAAAGATTATTATTCATTTTAAAATCAAATAATTGAATGATTAATTAGATTAGCTAAAAGTTCTAAATCATCAAATTTAGTATTAGGGTTCCCCATAACAGCTTTTAAATAATATCTATCTTCATACATTGGTCTAGAGAGCATAAACTTATTAGCTAACAAAGAGGTTCTAGTTTTTATAGACCATTCGGACGCTTGAGAAGAAGTATAGTTTAATGGCGTTAATGCCAGCAGATGAAGAGGTCCTGATATTATTTTGAATTTTGACGAATCAATTTTTGATTCTAAATGACATCTTTTTTTAATAGACTCCAAAAGTATTTTTTCAATACCATCTTCGCCCAATTGTCTTAAGCCAATCCACAATTTCAAAGACTCGGCAGATCTAGTTCCTTGGATTCCAAGTTCTCCTCCATGAAAGTCATTACCTAAAATTGGTTCTGCATAAGGTAGTCCAGTTGAAAATGTAGTAGAAAGATGGTTTTTATTAGCCACAAGCAATAAAGAAGATGTTTTGGCGATTCCCAATAATTTCTGTGGATTAACAGTTAAGGAGTCAGCGGAGCCTAACCCTTTAACAATTTCTGAAGTAATTGTTGATAGCCCAAAAATTCCACCAATTGCGGCATCAACATGAAGCCAAACTTTCTCTTTTTGACAAAATTGAGCAATTTCAGAAAGTGGATCAATAGCTCCTCTTACCGTAGTTCCTGCTGTCGCGACTACAGCAAAGCATTTCTTACCCTCAGATTTAATTTTATTTAAACTTGAACTTAAACAAGAAATTTTTAATTCACCATTTTCATCTGTAGGAATTCTTTGAAGAGATTCCTTTTTCAAACCCATAATCCTAAGAGCTTTCAAGAATGAGACATGACAATCATCACTAGCAAAAAAGACAGCACTAGGATCGCTTTCCAAACCAGCAATATTTCTTGCCATTACTAATGCCATTAAATTGCTTATACTTCCTCCGCTAGCTGCTACACCGCCAGACAAATCACCAAAACCCAATCTCTGACAAAACCATTTACATAGGTTTCTTTCTAAGGATGACAAGCTGGGCGATAATTCTTCTGCTAAAAGATTATTGTTTAAACCTGCACAAATTAGTTCTCCTACTATTGAAGCTGATAACGGAGGTGGGTCCAAATGAGCAAGCGATCCTGGATGGGATGGTCGATAGGAACCATTCATTAACAATTTAAGTTCGCTCAACAAAACACTATTAGAGACGCCTTCTTTCGCTGGATAGGCATCTGGCAAGTCAAAGGAGTCAGGCATTGGAGCTTGACCACCTGATTCAGCAAACCAATCACAAAGATTACTTGAGGCTTGAGCAAGTAAAGAATGCAGTTCTCTATCTAAATTGTGTGGTGATGCGAAAGGGTCCAAAGAAAATAAGTCTTTATTTGTAGTATTTGATGATCCAGTTCAAACAAAAAAAATGATTAATCTGTAGATAAATATTTTATTTGATAATTCTCCAAAGACCTAAAAAATTGTCAAAACCAATCGCTCTAAGTCAGGAAGAAAAAATAAAGTGGATGACAAGATTGCTAACCAAAGCAAACCTTGTAGGAGAAAGAGGTGAAGTTCCTATTGCTGCAGTTATTCTCGACAAAAGAGGGAGATGTATTGGCTATGGGGAAAACAGAAGGGAAACAACGAAAGATCCTTTAGGTCATGCTGAGTTAGTAGCCCTCCGACAAGCTTCTTGGATAAATAATGATTGGAGATTTAATGACTGTACATTGATAGTAAATCTAGAGCCATGTCCAATGTGCGCAGGCGCTTTAATACAAGCAAGGATGGGGAAAATTATCTATGGATCTGAAGACCCAAAGAGAGGGGCGCTAGGTGGAACTATTAATCTCGCGGAACATAAAAGTGCCCATCATAAAATGATTGTTGAAAAAGGCCTTATGGAAGAAGAATCAAAAAAGATTATAGTGGATTGGTTTAAAGATAAAAGATTATTAGGCAAGGATTTATTGTCTAAACTTAGGTAATTCAGTTTCAAAAATATTTATTATTTTATCTACATTTGTAGAAGTTGAGTTATATCCCATCAAACCAATTCGCCATACTTTTCCACCCAGATCACCAAGGCCTCCTCCTATCTCAACACCAAAATTATTCAGTAAATGGTTAGTAAAAGCCTTGCCATCAACTCCATCAGGGATTTTTACAGTTGTAAGAGTAGGTAATCGCAATTCTTCTTTAACGTGTAATTCCAAACCAATGTTTTCCAACGAATTCCAAAGCGATTTTGCATTTTTTCTATGTCTATCCCATGAAACTTCCAATCCTTCTTTTGCTAAAAGTCTGAGTGCTTCTCGAATGCCAAAATTCATGTTTACGGGGGCTGTGTGATGATAAACACGATCACTACCCCAATATTTATTTAGTAAAGAGACATCTAAATACCAGTTAGGAACTTTATCTTTTCTATTACTCATTTTATTTTCAGCCCTTTCATTCATTGAAAAAGGGCCTAATCCTGGAGGACAACTTAATCCTTTTTGACTGCAACTATAAGCCAAGTCAATTTTCCACTCATCCAAATAAAGAGGAACGCCTCCCAAAGAAGTTACTGTGTCTACAAGAAGTAAACAATTATATTTTCTGCATAAATCGCCAATCCCATCCATAGGTTGACAAACACCTGTTGAAGTTTCGGCATGAACAATTGCAAATACAGCTGGATTATGTTTTTTCAGTGCCTCCTCTATTTCATCAAGTGAAAACGCATTACCCCAATCATTATGAATGGTTTCTACATTTGCCTTATATCTACCTGCCATATCCGCAAGCCGATGTCCAAAATATCCTTTAATAGCAACTAAAACCGTATCTTCTGGCTCAACAACATTTGCCAATGTTGCCTCCATTGCTGCACTTCCTGTACCACTCATGGGAAGTGTTAATCGATTGCTGGTTTGCCACGCATATCTAAGCAATTCTTGAACCTCACTCATCAATTCCACATAAAAAGGATCTAAATGACCAATGGGAGGTTGTGAGAGCGCTTTCAAAACAGCAGGATCTGCGTTTGATGGGCCTGGCCCAAGCAATAACCTTTCAGGAGAAACAGTTGGACCAAAATCTTTACGATGTTGATTATCAACAGAAGGAAGAATTTGAGTGGCCAAGAAAACAGATCGGTTTATATACTTCGAGCCTAAAAGGCGATAGGCAAAGTCGGGGTATTTTTTTTAGGGATTGCAATAGGAATTTGCTAGATATGCTCTATTAGGCAAAAAAAATCAAAGTTTTATGTTAAAAGTCCAAAAAAAGTGCATCTTGATACAAAAAGAGATGCAATCTATTATTACGTTCATAATTAAGTATCTCTGTTGTAAATCAAATTCATCATGAGCAAGACCTCTCAAGATGTTCTTCGTCAAATTAAGGATGAAAGCATTGAGCTAATAGATCTAAAATTCACTGACTTACATGGAAAATGGCAGCATTTAACCGTAGCTTCAGATCTTATTGAAGAAGCCTCTTTCACAGAGGGACTTGCATTTGATGGTTCTTCTATTCGCGGATGGAAAGCTATTAACGAATCAGACATGGCAATGGTTCCAGATCCATCAACAAGCTGGATAGATCCTTTTTACCATCACAAAACTCTTAGCTTGATTTGTTCAATTCAGGAACCTAGAAGTGGAGAACCATATGCCAGATGTCCAAGAGCTTTGGCACAAAAAGCATTGGACTATTTAGGGAGCACTAGTGTTGCAGATGCTGCATTCTTCGGTCCTGAACCAGAATTCTTTATTTTTGATGACGTTAGATATAACTCAGGTGAAGGTGGGAGTTTTTATAGCGTAGACACGATAGAAGCCCCTTGGAACACAGGAAGAGTTGAAGAGGGTGGCAATCTTGGATACAAGATTCAACTCAAAGAAGGATATTTCCCCGTCTCTCCTAATGACACTGCCCAAGACATGAGATCTGAAATGCTTCTTTTAATGGGTGAGCTTGGAATACCTATTGAAAAACATCACCATGAAGTAGCAGGTGCTGGACAACATGAATTGGGGATGAAATTCGCACCCCTAATCAACGCTGCAGATAATGTGATGATTTACAAATACATTGTCAGGAATGTAGCCAAAAAATACGGAAAGACTGCAACTTTCATGCCCAAGCCAGTCTTTAATGACAATGGAACAGGAATGCATGTTCATCAAAGTTTATGGAAAAGTGGTCAGCCTTTATTCTATGGCGAAGGTACTTACGCTAATTTATCTCAAACGGCTAAATGGTACATAGGAGGAATTCTGAAACACGCCCCTTCATTCCTTGCATTTACAAACCCAACTACCAATAGTTACAAAAGATTAGTACCAGGATTTGAAGCACCAGTTAATTTAGTTTACTCACAAGGTAATAGATCAGCCGCTGTAAGAATTCCTTTGACAGGACCAAGTCCAAAAGCAAAGAGGCTTGAATTCAGATCAGGTGATGCATTAGCTAATCCTTATATTGCTTTTTCAGCGATGATGATGGCAGGTATTGATGGGATCAAGAATCAAATTGATCCTGGGGATGGGGTTGACGTTGACCTTTTTGAACTCCCTTCAGAGGAATTATCAAAAATAGATACTGTTCCTTCCTCGTTGAATGATGCATTGGAGGCATTGAAAAGTGACAACAAATATTTAACTGAAGGAGGAGTATTTACTAACGATTTCATTGAGAACTGGATAGAACTTAAGTACGAAGAAGTTCAACAGTTAAGGCAAAGACCTCATCCACATGAATTCACTATGTACTACGACGCTTAAAATAAAAACTTAAGTCTAAAATAAAGCTTAAAAACTAAGGACAATGCAAAATTCTTGCATTGTCCTTAGTTTTTTTTAGTTAACTGGTCACTAAATAATCAAATCTGTTAGATAATAAAAAAAATTTAGACAACGGTTCATGGCAACGCCAAGCCTTAAAAAAATTGCTTATCATACTCTTCAACAGGGAAAAACACTGGCTGGCTTAGCTCATAAAGAGTTGAGTACTAAATTAATGGAAGTTTTCGCACCAGAAGCTGTTCCAAATGATTTTCCAATCGATCAAGAGCTAATAAAAGAAGTTAGAAGATCGATGGAACAGCTTGAGAAAGTCGATTGGCAAGAAGCAGAGGCAGGTATTTACCCAAAATCTCAACTTTTTGAAGCCCCTTGGTTGGAATGGGCAAAGAAATACCCTTTAATTTGGTTTGACATGCCCAAGACTTGGGAAAGACGTAAAAAGAATAAAACAAGAGAAATTCCGCGAAATGTTAAAGAGGAAGATTACCCAAGTTACTATTTACAAAATTTTCATCATCAAACAGATGGATATTTAAGTGATCATTCCGCTGAAATTTATGACTTACAAGTTGAGATACTTTTTAATGGAACAGCCGATTCCATGCGAAGAAGAATTTTATCTCCTTTAAAAAGTGGTCTAAAAAAATTTTTAACTGAAAAATCAAAGAAAGTAAAAGTTTTAGATGTTGCGACTGGGACAGGAAGAACTCTCCAACAAATACAAAGTGCTTTACCTGAAGTAGAATTATATGGCCTAGACTTATCAGGCTCATACCTAAAACAAGCTAGTAAATACCTGAGTTCAAGAAGTGGTGATCTCGTCCAACTGACAAAAGGAAATGCAGAAAATATGCCTTACTCATCAAACAGTTTTCAAGCTTTGACTTGTGTATTCCTTTTTCATGAGCTTCCCAGAGAGGCACGACAGAATGTTTTGAATGAATGTTTTAGATTGTTAGAACCTGGAGGGACTCTTGTTCTTGCTGACTCCATACAGATAGAGGATTCTCCAAAATTCACTTCAATTATGGAAAACTTTCATAAAATATTTCATGAACCTTACTATAGGGACTACATAATAGATGATATAAATTTAAGATTAAAAGAGAGCGGGTTTTCATCAATAACTTCTGAATCACATTTCATGACTAAAATATGGAAAGCGCATAAACGAATTTAATTTTATAAAAAAAATATCTACGAAAACACTTAAAACAAACATTTTATTATGGCCAAAAAAAATAAATGTATTTGGTCAGAGAAAGCCAAGTCTCTAGCAAAAGAACTTCACAAGGAAGTTAGTATTGATAATTATAATTGGCATGAATTCAGGGGAAATAAAAATAGAAGAAGTGCTGAATTAATTATTTCTGCAATTTCACAATTAATTAATGAAGGAGACGAAATAGAAATAGAGAACCTACTCAATCAAGCAATATTATGGTTAAAAGAAGAGATAAAAGATACAGGCTGTAAAAACCACTAAAACCTTATTTTTTCAATGATAGCTGTAATCTATTCCCTTTGTTACTCCATCTAACATCATCAAAACATTTATGAATTAAATATATTCCTCTTCCACTATTAGCATCAATTTCTTGAGGTAAAGAACTTAGCCTTTTATTTTTAACTATGCCAATTCCTTCATCTTGAATTTGCCATACGAACCAATTGGGAGTAAGGATTCTTCTAACCCGAACAACTTTATTAGGATTGGATAAATTTCCATGAACAACAGCGTTTACAAGAGCCTCATGCAAACCCAATTCAATTTTTTTGGCAGTTTCTTTGCATATTACAGGCTCTAAAAGAGTTTCAACAAATGATGCTAGTTGTAAAGTAGAGGGGTGAATAAATACAGCCCAGTTTTTAGAGGACTCCACAATTAATTAAAACATCCTTAGTAAATTAATCTTCTGAACAAAGAATTTAGTATATAAATAAAATTCATAAATTAAATTTAAGCCATAAATAGTATTCAATGAGAAAAAATTAAAAATTCATCATTAAATGGTTAGGTTTTCTCTTTTAATGCTTGATGATTTAGCAAAGCATCCATCAATCGAACTCCTCTAAGTTGGTTAACTAATGGCATATGACCGTTTGGTGCTTCAATGGACCAATTAAATGATTTGGGATATCTAGTCCAAACTCCATCTTTTTTCCAGCCTATTCGAGGCCAAAGCTTGTCATATCTTCCCCCTAAGGAATCTAATAGTTTTGCTTGAACTGTAAAACCAAATTTGCCTCTAGAATAGACAATCCACAATTTATTTAAAGTTGATAAATCAATAGTAGGTATTAATTCAACCTCAGAAAAATAAACATATCCTCTTTTTACAGCCTTTTCTCCTGCTAGCTCTCTAAGTTTCGAGCTTGTGAAACGATCAGCATCCTCAAAACTTTCATTTAACAAATATTGCTGTAAAGGCGAATAATCAAACCCAACTTCTGAAGGTGCTGTGAACCAAGATAGGTCCTCGCAATTGAGATTATTTTTTATAAAATTTCCATCAGATTTATGAATGAGTTGCAAAATAAAACCAGGAACCCAATCGGAGGAACAGGGATCAAATCTAGACATTAAAGACGGTCCTAGGGAAAGAAGCTCTTCAACTCGTTCCTCGAAAACATTCAACAAGCCGAGTTGCTTCCTTTCTGAAGCCATTCTGAAAGACTCTAGGAACTCCTCTATGCTTTCTTTATTAGGATTTGATTTTTCTTTAGTCATAATCTACTACCGGCCTAAATGACCAAAGCACTAATACTATGTCAGAGAAACATACCAATTCAGGTTATCCCGTAACTGATTTTCGGAATTTAACCAGCCCAATAGTTGATGTAAGAAGTCCAAGTGAATTTTCTCAAGGTCATTGGCCAGGTGCCATCAATATTCCTTTGTTTTCTGATTCGGAAAGAGAAACGATAGGGAAAAGCTACAAAAAAGAGAGTCGCCTAAAAGCAATCCTCAATGGTTTAAAAGTGACACTCCCAAGCACTACAAAACTACTGGAAGAAATGAAAAAAGCAATTACAAAAAAGAAGGGTGGGGATAAATCATTAAGAGTTTACTGCTGGAGGGGTGGAATGAGATCTGGTGCTTTTGCATGGCTTGCAAGAACAATTGGAATTAAGACCTATTTATTAGAAGGTGGATATAAAAGTTATAGGAAATGGGTTTTAAATCAGTTTGAGGCTGATTTACCAATAAGACTAATAGGAGGTAAAACAGGTACAAGAAAAACAGATCTACTCAATTACATAAATAAAGAAGATATACATGTCATTGATTTAGAAGGAATTGCCAATCATAGAGGAAGTAGTTTTGGTTCATTAGGCATGAAGAAGCAACCTTCAACTCAACAATTTGAAAACATCCTCGCAGAGTCTCTTGATGAATTTCATAAAAGCAACAAAGCTATTGAGATATGGATAGAGGCTGAAAGTTCTAATTTAGGAAAATGTCGAATACCTAATATGTTGTATTCAAAAATGAAGAAAGCACCAATTCTTGAAATAATAAAAACCAAGAATGAGCGAATAGAGAATTTAGTCAATCTTTATAGTAAAAACCCTCAAGATGAATTAGAAAAAGCTGTAGAAAGAATACAAAAAAGATTAGGTCCACAAAGAACAAAAGAAGCATTACTTGCGATCAGGGAAAAAGAATGGTCAAAAGCCTGTGAAGCCATGCTGGATTATTACGATAAATGCTATGAATACGAACTTAAAAAAACAAAAAATATAGACTCTATTGATCTTCGTGACCTAAGTCTAGAATCATCTTTGATAAAAATCTTAAATAAGAACCTTAGTCCCTTATAGTTTTATACAAGACGAAATCTATGAATAGCATCTAAAGGAGAGATGAAAGAAATCAAGGAGAATGTTTCAATTCAATTTCTCAAAGGGGAAAACGAAAAAGGTGATCCTGAAATACGAATGTACAGAGACTTGGATGGCAAAAGAGGTAAAGCGGTGTATAAATTTTATACCCCTAAAACAATCACAATAGAAAACTTCAAAACGATCCAGAAAATGTATTTAATTGACGAAGAAGGTGAACTTCAAACAAAAAAAATTGATTTATATATTTCGGGAAATCTTATTAAAGAAGTAACGTCTACATATAGCTGGTATTCAGAAAAAGAATTTGAAAGGTTCATGCGTTTTTCTATAAGGTATGCAAATTCATTGGCTAAAAATTAAATATCAAAAGTGAAATCAACTACCTTACTATCTTTTACATCTTTAATTATTTCTATATTGATTTTATGGAGCTTAAAAGACATAATTATACTATTTTTTGCTTCAATAGTTATAGCAATGGCACTATGTACAATTACTGGTAAAATTCGTAATTTTTTTCATATCCCAAGATGGATATCTTTAGGAATAACAATAATATCTATTATAATAATTTCAAGTGTTTTAATAGTTTTAATAATACCTCAGTTCACCAGTGAGTTCCAACAGCTAATAAATCAGATACCATCAGCAGCAAGCAAGCTATGGGAGCTTATAATAAATTCATTTTTTAATTTCGCAGAAATTATATATAAAGATAGTATTCCAAACTTAGCTGATAGATCATTATCATCAAATCAGCTTAGTTTTATCCCAGACAGTGCAACACTTGCCAGTGGTGTAACAGATAGCATTACAAAGTTAATCAATTTAGTAAGCAATGTTGGCATAGGAATACTTCAACTATTTTTCATAGTCTCTGTTGGGTTAATGATAGCCTTACAGCCTAATTCATATAAAGAAGTTACTATATTGTTAATCCCTTCATTTTACAGAAGACGAGCAAGAACTATTTTATCGACATGTGGCAATGCCTTAAGTAGTTGGATGGCTGGTGTTGTACTTAGCTCAATCTGTGTAGCGATACTTGCTTCTATAGGACTATATTTATTAGGAATAAAATTAGTAATTGCTAATGCTTTAATCGCAGGTGTTTTAAATGTGATCCCAAACGTAGGGCCAACAATTAGTACTATTTTCCCTCTTTCTGTTGCTTTGCTTGATACCCCATGGAAATCATTGGCTGTTCTAGGCCTATACGTAGTAATTCAAAATATTGAAAGCTATGTAATAACACCTTCAATAATGCACAAACAAGTCAAGTTGCTTCCAGGACTAACAATTACCGCGCAATTTATATTTACTATCCTTTTCGGACCAATAGGCTTGTTATTAGCAATTCCAATGGCTGTTGTAATCCAAGTGGTTGTGAAAGAAGTAATTATTACTGACATTTTAGAAAAAAAGTATTCTTCTAATTAAACCTAAAGAAAAAGATAGAAACAATTGTTATGTTTCCCAAGGGTTAGTCAATAAAGAAATAACTTTTTCTGAGTTTTCAGATACATTTATTTTTTCAAATCTATCCATTTGCAACACATTGAGTTCAAAATCCATATCTGAGATTGAAAAATAAGGCAATCATCAATCAGTTTGATTATATGGTTTTAAATCTTCCCACTTCTTATACTGATTCTTCCAAGTTTATCCAGTCATTATTTTGATTGATTAACTTATATATATATTGTTAGTAGTTCTTTTTTTGCAAGTCCAAATATATATTGTTCATTATATAGAATTTAAATTTAATTAATCCTCCCAAAAAGAAATCAAAATACTATACCTTAACTTGTTTATTTTATTAATCATCAAATTCAGGTTTGGGTTTCTTTTTAACTTTACCTGAAAGCAATTGATGTAAAGCATCTAAGGAGTTATATACCTCTTTAAGCTCAGCCAACTCAGGCAACAAGCCATATTGGCCAAGCATTTGATCCAAGTCTCGAAGTTCCTGCCTGATATAACGCAAATGAGAACTAACCTCCTCTCTCTTACTAGTAGACATTATAAAATAAATTAAATTGCTTCAATATTTTATTTTAGCTTAAGATAAGTATAATAAGCATCTGGATTTTCACAAAGTTTATAAAGTCCGAGAAAAATCAACATTTTTCAAACACACTTAATTATTTATTAAATATTGATTACAAAAAAATCAACCAAAATCAACCTCTCTATATGCCATCCCCAATAATTCAAAACACTACTAAGTGAGTGTGATTCCTATTTTGTAAAAAAATAAGAACTATACTGGGCTATGCGTAATAGATGGTTAAGAATATATACATGGATTACAAAAAAAGAAAAGAACTCAATCTGAGGCTCGGCAATCTAATAATTGCAATATTTCTTGCAACTGTTCCCACAGCCATAACTTATGGCACTCTTAGCATTCATGGTCTTAATATTTGTAGTACCTTGAGCTCAAAAGTTAAAAGCACCGATCAAATTAAAGAAATATGTTATGAAGCTTCATGGGATACTACAAAAAGCTATATATTTCTAATTGGATTCTTTATTACCTTACCCACTTGGATGTGGTTTTACTTATCAATGAAAAAGAGAGATACTAATTTAAAATAACTAATATACAATTAAGAAGATAAAAAACTAGAAAAAGGGAATACAAAAAACTTTTCTTGCTTTGATCTATTTGTTTTATCTTTAGTAAAATTACTTTCAACTTTCTGTGTTGAAATTTTCTTAGAGCTAATTCCAATAGGATTTGTTTTGTTAATTAAAATCTCATTAATTAAATAATCAGCCGAGAATTTTCCTGGACCTAAACCAATTATTGAAACAGCGGAAGAAAAATATAGAGCAAGGAGTTCCAACAAATAGATATTGAAGCCCGAAGTCACTAAAGCATGGTAAATAGCTACACTCATTGTCCCTAAAATTGCAGACGCCCCTAGTCTTGTACCAAGACCTATTATTAATGACCAACTTCCAACGATCTCGGAAGCAGCAGCCAAGTAAGATAGAGTTACAGGGAAAGGCAAGTGAAGAGGACGCACAAAAGCATCAGCAAAATTATTTATATCATTTAATTTTTCAAAACCATGGTGGATTAGTAATGCACCAGTAAAAACTCTCAAAATAAGGATTGACAAATCCTTAAGTACGGTTTTATAGAGAATGGAACTAAGCAATTTAACCTAAATTCATTAGCTTGGACTTTAATTGCAGACGCATGCAAAGTGTGGACGCGAACGACCTCAATCAAGCCGATAAGCATTAATACTTACCATGCGCTGGTGTGTTTCTTGGTCTGAAGCCGCGATAACTCGAGAACGAATGTCGAGGCTAATTTAAAGCTTTAAGTTTTGAACAATATTTATCAAGTAATAGCTATATCGAGCATTTAAATTAAATCAAAAGAATACGTAATCACTTTAAAACGTATTAATACTCACAATAAGATTTTGAGTAGCGTATTAAAATTTCATTAATTAATAGGTAATCTTGAGCACATCTCTTCTTGCCGCTACAGCATCTATAGGAATCATAATAATTGCGATACCCGCTTTGATTGCTTCGCTTAACTAGTTTTTGGATGAAACCCAAGCGAGTCTTGAATTATTTAACCGAAATAGCGTTTCCTGCGACCCAACCGCTTGTCCAGCAATGTTGAAAGTTGAAACCACCCGTAATACCATCAATATTTAATACCTCGCCTGCAAAAAACAAACCCTTACAAATCTTACTTTCCATAGTTTTAAAATTAATTTCATCAAGAGATACTCCACCAGCAGTTACGAATTCTTCACCATAAGGACCACGACTATTTATTAAATACTTTTTCGTTATTAAACATTTCACTATCAAATATTTTTGGCTTTTAGATAAATCCGCCCATTTTAATTTACTATCAATGTTTAAGCTTAAGAGAAGTGCTCGCCATAAGCCTCTTGGCAAATCTTGAAAAGGTTTATTGTTTATTACAACCTTCTTACCATTTTCTAATTTATACAAATCAAGCTTGTTCCTAACCTCATTTTCACTCATACAAAGCCAGTTTATTCTTAACTCACCCTGATATTTATTTAAATACAAATTTCTAGCACTAAATGCAGAGAGTCGTAAAACGACAGGACCACTAAAGCCTTTATGGGTAATCAGGATAGAGCCTGTTTCAGCAAATTTTTTTTTGTTAACAGTAAGTTCAACATGAGCATTTAAAGTTACGCCTGAACAAGACTTTAATGAGTTTTCAGTAGTAGATAATGAAAAAAGAGATGGCACAGGATGAATGATTGAATGTCCGAGACTCTTAGCCAGTCTGCGTCCACTGGGATGGCTACCAGTACAAATCAAAATATTTTTTGCTTTAAAGTAATTATTTCCTTTAGCTAATAAATTAAAACCATTTATTTTTTTTTCTATTTTCTTTACATGTGAATTAGTAAATATCTTTACACCCGAACTTTTTGCAACAGCTGTTAAACATTTTATTACGTCTTCAGAAGAATCAGAGCGAGGGAATACACGTCCATCTTTCTCTATCTTAAGAATAAGCCCTTTTTTTTGAAACCAATCAAAAGCTTCGACTGTAGAAAATCTATTAAATAAGCCTATTAGTTGTTTTTCTCCTCTAGGATAATTTTTTACTAAATTAGATATATCCCAACATGAGTTCGTTAAATTACATCTACCTCCACCACTAATTCTAACTTTTTCAAGAACTTTTGAGCTACCTTCTAGTACAACAACAGAATCAAGGCCTTTATTAATCGCTGTAATTGCTCCCATAAAACCAGAAGCACCACCACCAATAATAACTAGATCTGATACGATCAAATGATAGACTCCAATAACTTATAGTTTAAATAAATAATATGTAATTTATTTAAATCTGCCTTTTATTCAACAAATAAAAGGCAGATTTAAATGAAATCCTAAAAGACGGTGAATGCAGTTAAATTAAATAAAAGATTTTATCTAGAAACACATTGTCTTGATACGCAGTTGAAATCTTAATTCAGTTCTTTTTTGTTGTATCTTTTAAAAAATAAAAAAATATGGCTGGCCCTAAAAGAGATGAAGCAAAATCTATTCTCTCGTATGTTCGACAAGAGCTTAGATATATGGATGAAGATCTGAGGAACGATGGTCTACTTCCTGAGTTATCATCACTAAGATCAGTATATGAACAACTCTCAACTTTATTAGAGCTTTCAGACGGCAGGAGAAAAAAGAAAGAGAAGCCGGAATTCCCTGAAGACAAAAAACTTTAAAACGCCCAAATCAAATTAATAAATCCATTAATATCACCAATAAATACCTAAAAAATTAAAGTCTCTTCTTTTTTGTTTTTCCATATAAAGGAGCAGCAATAGTCTATTCTGGTAATGAAGATAATTAACTAAATAGCTTAAATCAAAAAACACCTCTTTTTTGTTGAACTAATGCCAAACAAACATACAAATTCTGGTGGTGAGTCTAATCTTCTAAGCCCTATGAGTGGGATTCATTTTTGGGAAAGAGGGGAAATGGCATATACAGCTCTAAGAAGAATTAATGAGCATAAAGCTAATAATGAACTGGAAAAAGCCCAAATAATGATAGATGAATGGATTTTATAAAAAATAATACCTCAAAAAATAAA
>QCHU01000009.1 GCA_003279455.1 Prochlorococcus sp. AG-402-G19 | reverse complement strand
ACTCACCTCTTTTAAATTATTCACCACTATTAGATAACTTACAGATACTTGAGCCAAAGAGAAGTAGAGGACTAAATTTATTAAGACCAAAAGGTTTTGCAGGAAAGCTATTTTCCACTAATATTCTTGCTAGCCTAGAAATCATTGATCAGAAACGTATAAACGTTAGCTTTAAAAAAGCAGGAATAATAGGTCCAAAGTTACTAGGCAAAAAGATTAGTTTCCTATCAGAAATAAAAAAGACTCCAAAAGGTTGGCTAGATACAACTGTATTATCTCCCGACTTACGTATATGTAAAGGTTACAAGGGTACAACTTTTGCTTTGTTAAAAAGAAATGATTTATCACTTAATGAATTTTTTAATGCTTAGCCTTTGTCGTGTTAAGCGTAAAAATTTGTCGTACAAGCCTCAATCAAAAAGCATGTAGATGGTTTAGAACACGATTGAAACATTTATATCATTATGACTTCAATTCCTACTTATGATTTTCCATCCTTCTCTCTAATCCTAGTTGTAGGTTTTTTAGGGATTGCTGTATCTCTTTACACACTTTATACAGTTAACAAGGCTTATTATAACTCACCTTTTCGAAGTGAAGCATGACTTATTTTAATAGAATCACTCTGGAAGAAGTATTAGAGGAAGACCTGTTTTTTGATAACGAGTATTCAAATCTTCTAGAAGACTCTGATTGGTAAAAGCAACTTAAATTCTTAAAAACCTATAAAAGAATTTTCAGTGCTTGGAAAAACTTCTTAATAGATTTCACTTCTCGTTCTTCAAGTATTGAATAAGAGTTTGTAGTTCTTTAATTCGTAGTTCAACAGCTTTAATTCTTTCTTTGTCATCCCTTACCCCTGCATCATATAGAAAAGAAACCCTGTAAGTATGGCTAGCTTTCCAACAACAAAAAGAGGAATATACTTTTTAACTTTTAATTCACTAAATCTTTCTTGAAATGAAGTCATAATTATGCAAGTACTGAAGAACCAATTTCGAAAGCTCCGGCTAATAAAAGGATTGCTGGTAGATTAAAAAGAAGCAACAGCTTAGTAGCAGTAATTTTGGTTATTGCGTGCATAGCTAATAGTTTTCTAGTTACTTATGCGAGAATGAAGCTAATCTAGAAGTTTGTTCTTTTTTCTCTTAGGTCGGTCGATGGAGGGCTAACCAGTTCGGGTTATTTTTACCTATTAGTTTATTTTATAAGTCAGCGAGCTAAATACTTGGGTTATACAAATCTCGAAAGGGGCTTTTGATAAATATCCTGAGCTCTTTAATCAATGGTTAAACTCGCAGTTTTTTTCAAGACGATGTACTAATACTTTTGGCCTTTCCAAGCTAAGAAGAAGGATAAAGTTTTGAAACTCTCTTAGCTTGTCTTGCAAGTTCTCTTCTCTTGAATTTTTTATTTGTCATTCTGGTAAAGACAAAACCTGGAACGATCCATATTGATGCAATGAGGAAAGTCATCAAGAATTGATTATGAAAGATATTTTCAAATAAATTCATCGCGAATCAATTGAATTTCTTAGTTCTAATTTAATGCTCGCTCCAAAATAAGATAAACGTGATAACGGGTTTGTACGGATAGCCAATCAGACCGATTTCGCGCGTATTGTGCGATCTGTGGAATAAATAGTCAAACTTAAGTCCCACTTAATTTTCCTTATAATCCACCTCTACTGCTTAAACTATGTATTATTTCAATAGGGTATAAAGCTTCACCTAGCTTCTTTCTCATTAATTTTAATTATGGAGCCCCTTTTTTAGGGGCTTTTTCATGTTTTTCTATAGCCTATAGAAAAACAACTCAAAGGATATGGGATCAGCAAAAAGAGACAAGGAGTTCAGTACCGGAGTAAACACAAGAGTCATTCATCACAAAGAAATTTTTTCTGAAGAGACAGGATCAATAATGCCTCCTATCTTCCCAACATCAACGTTCGTTCATGGTAATGAGAGCGGCTTTGACTACACTCGTTCAGGAAATCCAAATTTTCGAATTCTTGAAGCAGTTTTATCTGATCTTGAAGAATGTCAGTTCGCAAGCGTATTTAGTTCTGGAGTCGCTGCAATTACAGCAATAGTCTCCTCTCTTCAGGCTGGAGACTTAATTCTTTGTGAGGAGAACCTCTATGGGTGTACGGTGAGATTATTTGAACAAGTTTTTAATCGTTTTGGATTAAAAACTCAATGGATAGACTTTACAAAGCCCAATTTTCAAGAAGTCATTTCAAATCACAAACCCGCAATGATTTGGATCGAAAGTCCAACTAACCCTCTTCTTAAAATTATTGATATTGAGGGGATTTGTCATATCTCAAATAAAATGCAAATTCCTGTTGTTGTAGACAATACTTTTGCGACACCTCTATTACAAAGACCTCTTAAACTTGGAGCGACCTTATCTTTAACTAGCACGACCAAGTATATCAATGGTCACTCAGATGCACTTGGAGGTGCAGTATGTACCGAGAGTACCGTATGGAGAGATAAGCTAAATTTCGCCCAAAAAGCTCTTGGCTTAAACCCTTCTCCTTTTGATTGCTGGCTTATCACTAGGGGGATAAAGACTCTTCCACTTCGCTTAGAAAGACAAATAAATAATGCATCTAAAATCGCTAATCAATTAGCCAAAAATCCAGCAATAAAATCAGTTCGATATCCCTTTAGGAGTGATCATCCACAATGTAAATTGGCTCAAAGGCAAATGGCTATGGGAGGAGCAATTGTTACTGCCATAGTTAACGCAACTCAAGCCCAAACTTATTCTTTTTGCAAAAGTCTTCATTATTTCAAAATGGCAGAAAGTCTCGGAGGAATTGAAAGCCTAGTTTGCCACCCAGCAACGATGACACACGCTTCAGTTCCCAAAGAAAGAAAATTAAAGATTGGAATTACTGATTCACTTATTAGATTTTCCGTCGGATGTGAAGATATTGAGGACTTAAGTGCCGATTTAAATCAAGCATTGGGGAACATCTCTTGACTGAAAGAAATTTACTAAATAATCCTTGCTGGAGTGCTAAAGACTTAGGGGAGCCCCTCCCAAGTCGGCCACATGCCGTATCTGTTGCCTTGCCTAGATGGAAAGATGTAATCGCATATGAAGAGAAGATTCCATCCTGTCTAAATTCATTAAAAGCAATTTACCCTAGATTCGGATTCCATCCTTTTGTTGCCGAGGTAGCTAGAAAATCACTTGCATTTCATGGTGAATCTCACCAAAGTAGTTGGCCTTATCCCAATAGCGCTTCTGCTTTGAGTGCACAACAATATTGTCATCGAAAATATTCTGATTGTTCTTCAAAAATAAAAGATTATCTTGGTATTTCCTGTCTAATTGTTGATCAAAGGAGCTCTCCCTCTGCAAAAGCCTTCTGGCAACATACTGGTCTTGGATTGTCGTCACGTGAAGCGGCAATTGCCCTTGGAAGAGAAACAAGGCCCTCCCCTTCTGATGGAGATTGCGCTCGAGATGAACTTCTTAATCGTTTAGCAAATATATATAATTGCGATAGAGACCTAATACGACTACATCGATCAGGGATGGCTGCATTAACAACTACTCTTTCAGCGATAAAATGTATCAAAGGTAATTCTTCGACGCTTCAAATAGGCTTCCCATACGTTGATGTACTTAAACTCCCTCAAATTATTTTCCAAGGAAGCGATCTCATCATCAAAACAAAATTAGACCATATAAGACAAGAGATAGACAAAAAGAATCCTGCAGCACTAATAATTGAGATACCTAGTAATCCTTTATTGCAATGCGTTGACCTCATATCCATTTCAAAATTAGCTCAAGAAAAAAGCATCCCAATCGTCGTTGACGATACCATCGGTTCATCTTTAAACGTTCATCTAACTCCTTATGCAGATGTAGTTTTTAGCTCACTTACAAAAAGTTTTGCTGGAAGAGGAGATATTCTTGCTGGCAGTACTGTCATAAGTCCTTACTCTAAATGGAGAAATGACTTAGCTGAGATCATTCCTAAAGTTGCATTATCAACCCTCTCTGATTCAGATACTATCGAGCTAGAAAAGACTAGTCGAGACGTAGAGGATCGCTTAAGAAGGTTAAACATATCTTGCCTAAAGCTGAAAGAAAAATTAGAAACAAAAAAAGAAATTTCAAACGTTTTGCATCCACAATATTGTAAAAATTTTAATTCGCTTTTAAAAAAAGGAGGAGGTTATGGATGTCTATTATCATTTGAACTTAAAGGAGGAATTGAAGAATCAATAAGAGTTTATGACTCATTAAGAGTAAACAAAGGACCAAGTCTAGGTACAAATTTTACACTAGTTTGTCCATATGTTCAGTTGGCACACTTTAAAGAATTAAAATGGGCTGAAAGTTGCGGGGTCTCAGAACACCTATTAAGAGTGTCTGTAGGTCTAGAAAATGAAGATGAATTATGGTCAAGATTTAATTCAGTAATATAAAAAAATCACTAATAAAGATTATCTAAATAACCAATTACCGAAATTTTTATATAGATTTAGAGTATTAGCTAATTAAGTCATTTTAAAAATGTCAAGAATCTATGAAGACAATAGTTTTGCTATTGGTCATACACCATTGGTCAAACTTAATTCGATCACAAAAAACGCTAAAGCGACAGTACTTGCAAAGATAGAAGGCCGTAACCCTGCCTATAGTGTCAAATGCAGAATAGGAGCAAATATGATCTGGGATGCTGAAAAGAAAGGTTTACTCAATAAAGAAAAAGTAATTATTGAACCAACATCTGGAAATACTGGAATAGCCCTTGCCTATACAGCCGCTGCTAGAGGTTACAAGTTAATCCTCACGATGCCTGAGTCCATGTCAATTGAACGCAGGAGGATGATGGCTGTTCTTGGTGCTGAATTAATACTTACTGAAGCAGCAAAAGGAATGCCTGGTGCCATTGCGAAAGCAAAGGAAATAGCAGATAGCGACCCTAAGAAATACTTCATGCCAGGGCAATTTGATAATCCAGCCAATCCAGAAATACATTTCAAAACTACAGGTCCTGAAATCTGGGATGATACGGATGGCCAAATTGATGTTTTAGTCTCTGGCGTCGGGACAGGTGGAACAATTACAGGTGTTTCACGTTTCATAAAGCAAGAAAAAAATCATTCATTAATATCTGTTGCCGTAGAGCCCTCTCACAGCCCAGTAATAACACAAACTCTCAATGGAGAAGAAGTAAAACCCGGCCCGCACAAGATTCAAGGGATTGGAGCTGGGTTTATTCCTAAAAACCTTGACTTATCTGTAGTCGATCAAGTTGAGCAAGTCTCAAATGATGAGTCTATTGAGATGGCATTACGTTTAGCACAAGAGGAAGGTCTTTTAGTTGGCATCTCATGTGGTGCGGCTGCCGCTGTGGCTTTAAGGCTTGCAGAAAAAGAAGAGTTCTCAGGAAAAACAATCGTTGTGGTTCTACCTGATCTTGCCGAAAGATATATTTCATCCGTATTGTTTGAAAATGTTCCTACAGGCGTTATTAAAGAACCATCATTAGCTTGACTTTTGAGTTTATATAACTGACTCGGGTGTTATTAACATCGCGTCTCCATAAGAGAAAAATCGATATTTGTTAGAAATAGCATGTTGATAAATTTTCAACATACGTTTTCGACCAATTAGAGCGCTAACTAAAAGTAATAGGGAACTTTTAGGTAGATGGAAATTAGTGAGCAATCCATCAATGACCGAAAATTTAAATCCTGGTTTAATTACCAAATTCACTTTTCCCGCATACGGCTTCAAGGCACCTCTTCCTGAAAGATATGCAGCCTCGAGGGCTCTCACACTGGTAGTACCAACGGCATAGACTTTTCCCCCATCTTCCTTGCAACTAGTTATCGCTCTTATGGTCTCTTCAGTAACCTCTATCCACTCACTATGTAAATGCAACTGAGATAGATCTTCTTTCTCTAATGGTCTAAAAGTTCCTAAGCCGACATGCAAAGTAATTTGAGCAATTTTAATACCTCTCGTTTTTAAATTTTCTATAAGTTCATCACTTAGATGTAAGCCCGCTGTGGGAGCAGCTATGGCTCCTGGTTTCGAAGCAAATCTAGTCTGATAGCTTTCCTCATGACCACTAGATTTGTCCTTATCTATATATGGAGGCAATGGGACTTCTCCACATAAATCAAGTAATTTTTCCATTTCCGCCCAACTAGTAAACTCATTTGAAAATTGAATAATTCTTCCGCCTGTTCTCTCATCTTTATCAATAACTTTCAAGCTTAAAGAATTATCTGGTGACGTATCCAACCACAATTGATCACCTCCTCTCATACGCCTAGCAGGACGAGCAAGACAAAGCCATCGGCCATCACCCCTCGGTTCCATTAGCAATAATTCACCTGCCCCTCCTCCTGACAATCGAATTTTTAATCTTGCTTTAACAACTCGCGTATTATTAACAACTAAAAGATCACCAGTCTTCAAGATATTCTTTATGTCCCATACCTTTGCATGCGAAAGGTTTAAAGAATCATCGAGGCCATCTTTAACAATCATCAATTTGGCATCATGCCTACTCTTGGTAGGTGATTGAGCAATTAAGTCATTTGGTAAATCATAGTTATATGAGCTTAAAAGATTATCTTTTTGATCTAACACATCAAATTAGATTAAAGTAAGAAAAAATCACTTGTGGCTCAACTAATTAAATCTTAAGACGAGAGGCTATAAGGGTTCTTTTCGATTAAGTATGCCAAATCCTTCAGGAATAGTGCTCCATCAGCCCCATATATCACTCTGTGATCAGCAGTAAGATTGACTTGCATCTGTTTTTTGATTGAAATCGAACCATCTTGAGAAGCAACAACTTTAGACAATGAAGCTCCTACCGCTAAAATTGCTCCAGTCCCTGGGGGCAGAATTGCGTCAAAACGATCCACACCAAACATACCTAGATTCGAGAGTGTAAACGTTCCACTGCTATATTCTTGCGGTTCTAATTGCTTATTCCTCGCACGCTTAACAAGATCAGCCCATTGTAGGGATAAATCAGCAAGGCTCGTCTTATCAGCATTTTGCAGCACTGGGGTTATCAACCCTCCGTCCTCCATCGCAACTGCAACGGCTACATTTATTTGTGAAGGATAGGCAATCCCCTCAGAACTAAAAGCTGCATTCACCTGGGGGTGTCTAGCCAGGGTTAAGCCAACTGCTTTAGCAAGTAAAGCAGTCATAGTTACTCCATTAGGTTTAACTTGTTTATAAAGATCATCCAATTCATCAGTAAGAATTGAATATCCGACTCTGAAACAAGGAGTATTTAAACTTTCCTCCATGTTCCGATTTACAGCTTGTTGAAGAGTATTGAATGCAATTGTTTCCCCTCTAGATCCAAAACTTTTCCCTGGAGCAGGTGGCTTACCAGAGTCAACAGATTTCTTTTCTATGCGAGGCACGTCAGAAACGATTTTCGCTGGAGCATTACTTTCTGCAATCCAAGGAACACTTATGGGTTGCCCTTTTGCACTTTGAATATCCTCAGCTTGTATTCGTCCATGAGGTCCTGAGCCCCTAACAGTTGCCAAATCTACTCCCATTTGAGAAGCAAGTTTTTTAGCTCTTGGGGAAGCGACTATTCGACCATCATTTAAAAAGTTAGGCTGCTTTGTAGAAGGTTCAGAAAGTTTTGGTGAAGGAGATGCCTTTGTAACTACTGTTGCTTTAGGAGAGTCAACAGAGACTTGTTTTTCTTCAACTTGAGGCGATGAACTCTCTTTTTCTTGACTAACTGATTGAGGGGATGGGGCGGGTGCATTGGCTTGAGCCGCAGCGATCTCATCTGCTGTCTCAACGATCAATCCGATTGTCTCTCCAACAGGTGCAGAGCTGCCTGCAGGCATCACAATCGAAGCAAGAAAGCCATCTTGGAAAGACTCAACATCCATATCAGCTTTATCTGACTCAACAACCAAAACTGACTCACCTCTTTCAACTTTATCTCCAGGTTTTTTTAGCCACTCAACTATTTTGCCCTCAGTCATGGTTGAACTTAAAGCAGGCATAAAGATGTCATGAGTGGCCATAATTTGTTCCTATTTCCTTTATGGAGAAGTTTGGTGGCAAGGCTTCAAAATTTTCTATCTAGAAGCTTTGCAAGTATCAATACATACCAATGTTAGTTCTACATGAGTGTCCTTACAACGATAGTTTTTTTTATGTGGATTTCTTCTTAATATCAAAAAATTTTTATGGATTAATTGTAGTTCGACCAAATTTCAATCTTGATCAATTGCCTCTACTACGCCATCTCTGACCAAAATACTCACACCCATTTTACTGACTAAGTTATCACCAACTTTTAAATCACAAAAGCTGTCAATTTGTCCTTGCTCGACGATTTGTTCCATCTCCAACTCACGAACTTGAGATTGCTGTGACAGAAGATTTCTTTTTTGTTCTTCAAACTCTGATCTCTTCGAAGCAACTTGGTTCTGAACTTGAGCGACTTGCTCTTGAACTCTTGGGTCAAGGGGATTAGAGCTCTGACGTCTAATACCATCAACAATTTGTTGTCCTTCTTTTTCTAATTCACCAAGTTGCTGATCTATTGCTGATATTGCATTACTTAATTCACGCTCAGCCTCCTCTTTCCATGAAGGTGTTACAACTGCTCTGACAGTTATTGAACGTTTTATAGAAATTGAGTCCACCTGATCAATAAATCATGATTCGACCCATAGAGTCTCAGTAAGAGATAGTATTGGTCAATTTAATTGGCCAAACAAACAAATTACAAACCATATATTTCATTTATAAGTTTCAAATCACGTTGGATAATTTGTTCACGTTTTTGCTTAAGAGTTTGCGTTAACAAGCCATTTTCTATTGTAAATGGCTCTACCAAGGCAATTGAAAATAATCTCTCTTCTCTTCTAGATCCGAGACGATTTGCCAGTGCTTGATTCATTTCCAATTTTAGAGATTGTCTTAATTCATAATTTTCAGGGGATATTCCAAGAACAACTTTTGAATTCACACCCCTTTCTACCAGCCATTCTTTTACATGATCAATTCTTGGAACAATCAAAGCAGCCAGATGTTTTTGATCTTGACCCAATAGCAAAGCCTGCTCAATCAATGGACTAGCAATCAAACATTCCTCCAAAGGTCCAGGCTCAATATTTTCTCCACTACTTAGCACAATCGTATCTTTTGCTCTTCCAGTCAGGATTAAGGATCCATCAGAAAGCAACATCCCTAAATCTCCAGTATTAAACCAGCCGGTAGCATCTAAAACCTTCTTCGATTCAGATCGTTTCCCTAAATAACCAGCCATTATTTGAGGACCACGCGCAAGAACCAAACCTTTTTGACGCAGTTTTTTTATTTGGAATGTTTCAGGATCTACTATTTTTATCTCAGTCTCTGGCAATGGTTGACCTGCACCTCCACGTATATTTCTCCAAGGCCTTCTACATGTGAGGACTGGACTAGTTTCTGTTAAGCCATAACCAACTAATAATTCAACACCTAAAGCTTCAAAGAAAGAATCAATATGCGGAGCAATTGCACCTCCACCACTAATTGGGAATCTCAATTTTCCTCCACAAATCTTGGTAAGGATTTTTGGCCATAAATAAATAGAGGAAATTCTATGAATGGGGTACCGTAAAATTATCTCCATACAAGAGATAATTTGTTCAAGACTAGAAACACTCTCAATCGTTAAAAAATAAAGTTTTCTGCGTGCCAATTTATATGCCTTACTATTAGAAATTGCACTTTTTATCAAGGTCTTTCTCAGCCTAGGCATTTTATCAATAGCATCCTCAAACCCTAACTTTATTGACTCCCAAAGCCTTGGGACTGTTGCCATTACTATTGGCTTTACCCTTGGCAAATCTTCCTTAAGATGCCTAATTGATGTATATGTTTGAGTACAACCACAAGAAAAAAAATAATATTCTGCACTACGTTCATATGAATGCCAAATTGGTAAGACACTTAATACAGGCGCACCTGGAGAAGGGTTAGCTACGCAAGCTAGAGACCTGATTTGATGTAATAAATTAGAATGTGTTAGTGGAACTCCTTTAGGTTTACCAGTCGTTCCAGAAGTATACAAAATGGTTGCTATTCTTTTTGATTGCCTATCAATCATTTTCTCCTGTTTACTTATATTTTCTATATTCAATCCTTTCTTCAAAAAAGTCTCCCATTCAAAAACGCCTTCACAAGCTTTACCCTCAAGTTGAAGAACAAATTTCAAATTATTTATTTGATCATCATTGAGCGAAAGTCTTTCCCATACATCGGAGTTTTGAACAATCAATCCAACCGCATTTGAGTCTTCAAGAATATATCTAAGTTCACTTGGTGGAGCAGTCGCACCTCTAACAGAGTCTGTTGCACCTATTCGCATAAGACCTTGATCGGCGATGAGCCATCTAGGACTATTTTCGGCAAAAAGAGCGACCACCTCATCAGGTTCTACTCCGACCTGAGAAAAAGCAGATGCTGCCATAGATATATTTTCTGCTAGTTCTATATATGTAAAGCTTTCTGGGTGGAAAGTATGTGGTGAATCAACCGCCAATACCTCCCCTAACTGAACTTTTAATTGTTCCCAAATCTCGTCGACTTGAGTGATCTTATTAAGATGAGATCTTCTATTAATTGCTTGTTCCTCTTTGCTATTAGGGATCCAAAAAGCCAAAGCATCCTCAGAAGAAAATATATTTTTTTGTGAGTTAGTTTTTGTCATAGCCAAAAAATAATTTGTTATTTTTTTAGTGATATTTTAAAGAGGTTGATTTATTTTTCCCAGTTCAATTTAAAACGTCTTTTAACAGATTCCCTTAAAAGAGGCGTAACGTCACAGACTTTGATGCCAGGTATCCAATCACTCAATTTCCCTATTTTCACTTTATCTAGTCCACACGGAATTATCTTTTCAAAACCAATTAGATCACAATCTACATTTAGTGAAAATCCATGCTGAGTTACCCATCTCTTACAACCAATTCCTATTGAACCAACCTTTTTATCTTCACACCAAACTCCTGTTAAGCCATCTACCCTCTTTCCCTCTATTCCCAAAAAGTCAAGAACATCAATCAGCACTTGCTCCAATTCTCTCAAATACCAATTTAAATCTTTTTTGTGAAGACTTAAATTTAGAACCAGATATCCAACGATCTGCCCAGGCATGTGATGCGTAACTTCACCTCCTCTCTCAATACTAAAAACTGGCAAAGGAGAATTATTTTCTTCAAATAATAAATTTTTTTTGTCGCTACCTCTACCTATTGTGAAACAAGAAAAATGTTCAAGGAACCATACTGCTTGTGGTGAAAACGGTTCCTCAATAAGGCTTTTCTGAAAATCCTTCTGCCAACCTAACGCAGTCTCAAATGGCACAATTTTTTTAGGTTCAAAAAGAAAAGCGGAAGAAGATTGTGCAAGTTGAGGGGTTAGATCTAAGTTGCTATTAGGCCCTGACTCAGGCGAAACAGAATGAAGCTTCTTATTCATGGACGCAATCTTGAATTAACTCCATCACTTCGTGATTACACCAAAACAAAAATTGATAAAGCAACTCACAATTTCCAAGAAATGGTGCAAGAAGCTGATGTCCACCTCTCAGTCGCTCGAAATCCTCGCGTACCTCAACAGACAGCTGAGGTGACTGTTTTTGCAAATGGAACAGTGATAAGAGCCCAAGAAAGAAGTGAAAATCTTTATGCAAGCATTGACTTAGTAGCAAATAAACTTGCACGACAATTACGTAAGTACAAAGAGCGACATAACAGTCATAATGTACATAATAATCAGTCAACGAAATCAGTCCTAAGCGAAGAAACTCAAAATTATTCTTCCGCAGATCATTCACTCATTGAAGGCAAAGAACCACATCTACCTAGCCCAGGAGTAAGACGCAAATATTTTGAGATGGAGCCTATGACAATAGAGCAAGCAAGAGTCCAATTAGACCTGATTGATCATGACTTCTATTTATTTAGAGAGGGAAAAGGGTCAGCCCTACGGGTCATCTACAAGAGAAATCAAGGAGGATATGGCGTAATCCAAGAAAAAATATAGATACTAGTCAAATGAGTAAAAATAGATTGGAAGAAGCACATGACAATATATCTAATGTGATTTATCAAGCAGTCCTAAATCCTCATTTTAATAAAGAAATAATTGTTCAGGTTTGTGATGCATCCAAGCAAAATGGCTTCGCAGGCTTATGCACTAGTCTTGCGACTCTACCAATTGCACGTGAAAGGTTAGGGAACAATAGTAATACAAAATTAATTTCAGTAATTGCCTTCCCTTTTGGGTTCATCCCAACTTCTAATAAACAAAAAGAAGCAGAGTATGCAATAGAGAAAGGAGCAGATGAGTTAGATCTTGTTCCAAATTATTTTGCATTAAAAGAAGGAAATATAGAGCTTTTTGCTGAGGAAATAAATCAAATAAGTGAACTTGGTATTCCAGTAAGAGTAATAATTGATGCAAATATTCTCTTCAACTCATCAAAACTTTCCATGGCAATAGATGCTTTAATTGATGCCGGCGCAATTGGAATTCAAATAGGTAATGGTTTTGGTCCATCTATCTCAAAGGACCAAACTAATCATGTTTCTAAAATTGTTAAAAATCGCTGCTCAATTAAAACTGTTGGAGGAATTAAAACTTTTGATCAAGCAATTGAACTCATTGAAGCAGGGTCAACATATATTGGAACAAGTTTTGGTTTTGAAATTACCCAAGGACAAAAGAAAAAGGAGGAATGAATTCAAATCAAAGGATGAAAGGATTGTCTTTAAAAGTTGGACCTCTCGGCGAAAATGACAGGCTTTTAACCATCCTTAGTGAAGAAAGTGGAATATCTCGTCTTGCTATACCAGGAGCAAGAAAACCAAAAAGTAGACTAGGGGCAACATCACCTTTTAATTTTCTAGATTTACATATAGTCGGCAAAAAAAATCTTAGGCGAGTTACGCAAATAAAGATTATTAAAAGCTATGGGAACCTTGGGAAAAGCATCGAAACACTTGCAGCAGCGCAAGCAATTTCAGAGCTAATTATGATTATGGTTGGAAATGAAGACCCGCAAAAAGATTTACTTAAACTGGTTTTAATACACTTAAATAGATTAGATGAATTACATAAAACAAAATTTGATTCATTAGAAGCTTTAGCAATAAGCGTTCAATCGTGTATTCATTTATTGGCTTTAGGCGGATATTGCTTACCACTTCAAAACTGTTGTCATTCTGGCTCCAAACTGATACCCCCTATTGGAGAATGGAGCTGGAGGTGTAGCTTTATTCCTGAAGAAGGTTTTGCAATTGGAACAATACCTAATGCACGCAGTGAACTGAATCCATCTGAACTTGCTTTACTTCAAAGACTTTTACTAGAAAAATTACCTTTTCACAGTAATGGAAAATTATTAGGTCCTAAAAATGTCTGGTTAAAGCTGCTGGAAATTGTTGAAACCTGGGTTGAAACTCATTTACAAAGAAGAATTACCTCTCTTCAGATGATGAGAGAGGTAATAATTAGTAATGATCTAAATACTAATTAGAACAACATATTTGAAAAAAATTATTATTTATAAATTATTTAACTATTACAATAGTTGGAGAAGAAACTTAGGGTAGCTGCTAATTTAAAATACCGATTTTTTTCCGAGTTTGACCCATATCGCCTGGCTAGGAAAAAAAACACCTTTTTGCGGGAACGTCTGTTACGGTCTTAGCACGACTGAAAAGCTTCGTGAGAGAGGATATCAAACAAGTTTTATTCACTTTGATAACCCAATGAGAGATGGGAATAATAAAACTTCCCTATTAGCGAATGATCCTGATGTAAGTCTTCCTTATTTAATTAAATCTCAGGTTTACACAATCCCTTCTTTAAATGCTCAAAGAGAGCTTAGAGAATCTCTCTCAAGACTTAAACCTGATTTAGTCCATGCAAGTCTGACTCTTTCTCCATTGGATTTTCGACTACCTGAGCTTTGCCATCAACTGAATTTACCCTTAATCGCAACTTTTCACCCTGCTTTCGATGCGAAACTCAGAAATCTGACGGCCAATACACAGCAACTTACCTACCAACTTTACGCACCATCATTAGCGAAATATGACAAAGTAATTGTTTTTTCAGATTTGCAAGCAGAAGTACTTGCGAAACTAGGTGTTAAAGAAAGCCGACTAGAAGTAATCCCTAATGGAATTGACATAAAGAAGTGGAACCCTCTTAAACCAAGTAATTCACAAAATGAGCTTCAACTTGCAATAAAAAAGAAGCTCGGTTCTGAGAGAATATTTATCTATATGGGTAGAATAGCTTCTGAAAAAAATGTTGAAGCTTTACTACGAGCATGGAGATTTGTCCAGCCAAAAGGATGTCGACTAGTAATAGTAGGAGATGGGCCTCTAAGGCCAACACTCGAAAATCATTCACTCTTCAATAAAGAAGATAATGTTGTTTGGTGGGGATACGAGGCCGATCAAAATAAAAGAGTTGCTCTTCTTCAAATCGCTGAGGTTTTTATACTTCCAAGTCTTGTAGAGGGATTATCTATCGCCTTGCTCGAAGCTATGGCAACTGGAACAGCATGCATTGCGACAGATGCTGGAGCAGATGGAGAAGTACTTGAAAATGGAGCAGGAATCATACTTAACACTGAGGGGGTCACCTCTCAATTAAGGACCCTTTTACCTGTATTACGCGATCAACCAGTACTTACACACGAATTAGGTAGACGTGCTCGCCTTAGAGTAGAAGAAAGGTACACACTACAACAGAATATTGACTCACTTGAGACTCTATATGCAAACGTTCTTAAGTCATCTAACTCGAAATCTCCTCAGCCAATTGACGACTCTTCTGAGCTGCTAAAACAATTGCTTCAATTAAGGCGGATCTCAAGCCCGCAAGTTCAAGGTGTCGAAGAGCGCTGATTGTAGTACCTGCTGGAGAGGCAACCATATCTTTAACTTCTGCAGGGTGCAAACTTTTTTCTCTTAATAGCGATGCAGTGCCTGAAAGGGTTTTATGAGCTAATTGATTGGATAATTGTCGTGGCAATCCTGCTGCAACAGCCCCATCAGCCATTGCTTCAACCACTAAAGCTAAATATGCAGGCCCAGAAGAAGTTAAAGCCAAAAAGGGATCAAGCTTTTGCTCCTCTAACTCATAGATTTCACTGATAGGTTCAAAAATCTTTCTAACCACTTTCTTTTGATCCAAAGTTATATCATCATCCCAAGCTAAACCAGTAAGCCCCTGACTCACGAGAGAGGGAGCGTTTGGGACTGCTCTGACACATGTGTGTCCAGGGAAAGCTTTATTAAGACTTTTCAATGTTATTCCAGCTAAGACTGAAATCAATAATGGTTTAGGGAAGTCATCTTTCGATTGGAATATTGAATCTAATTCTTTGATTTTGCTGAATTGTTGAGGCTTTACAGCCAAAATTTTTAAAGGAGCGTTCCATATCTCTCTAGAGAAAGAATCTTCACTCGATACGACTTTTACTGCTTTTGGAAGATCATTCAAAGCAGGCTCGATACTTGAGCTTTTACCAACAATTCCTAAAACATTTTCAGGATTGTATTCACCTCTTTCCAAAAGAGGTGAAACAATAGCTTTAGCCATACTGCCAAGGCCAATTATCCCAATAGAAATTTCCAATCTATTTAATCATTCATAGAGCTGTCGCTGCTGTCTCCCCCCAAGCAGGCTCCGGAGCAGGAGAGGTTTCCTTAGATATTAAGTCATTACCCTTATTAGTCATATTTGAAGGTGAAGCTTCCTCTTGGAATGAATTAGTTACTGTCACACAAGAAGGTGCAAAAAGGAAAATACTTTCTCCAACCCTTTCTTGATGTCCATCAATAGCAAACGTTCCACCTGCGACAAAATCAACTGCCCTTTGCGCCTGATCAGGCTCCATCATTGTGAGATTTAAAATAACTGTTTTACGCTCTCGCAAAGCTTGGATTACTCTCGGCATCTCATCAAAGCTACGAGGTTCCATTAAACTAACTTCAGAATCATTTCTTGAGATCCCAGGCATACCAATAACATTTGAAGAAGTATAACCACTCCTCCCATCAAAAGGATTGGACTGAGAGATTGTTGCCATTTCTCCGCTTACTCCTTTGCTCCCTCTATTGAAATTCTCAAAGTCTTCACTTGTATCGTAATCGAGCTCATCAAAATCACTATCTAAAAAGTCATCACCAGCGACGACAGCACGAAGACGGGAAATAAGCGACACCAGTTAATCCTCTCGGGATAATTTGTTAAAAGTTGGATAAGCCAACAATGGATACATCTTCAAAGAAATGAACGATGAACCATATACTTAAATAACGTTCCTTATCTCAAGGGGCAAGCTTTTTTATTAGTTTTTTCATATCTTCGACAATTTATCTAAGTTCGACGTTTGCCAAACAAAAAAGATCCCAAACGAATCCAAGTAGCTCCAACCTCAACAGCCTCTTTCCAATCATTGGTCATGCCCATTGAGCAATCCTTTAACCCTAAATGATTTGCAAGATTTCTACATTCACAAAATAGATCTTTTCTTTGATAGGAATTAAGAGCAATAGGTGGAATTGTCATTAGGCCGATCAAATTAACATTTTTCAAAGCAATAATCTTGGACCAACTATTCAAAAGATCTTCCTTTAAAAATCCACACTTTTTGGGATCATGCCTAAATTTTACTTGTAAAAATAAATTTGGAGTTTTTTGCTCTTCTTGTGAAATTCTAGAAATTCGTTCGAGCAAAGACAAAGAGTCAACAGAATGAATAAAGTCGAATTCTTTAATAACTCCTCTAACTTTATTTTTCTGCAATGTACCGACAAAATGCCATCGGAGTTGCTCTAGATCATTCAGTTCGTTTTTTTTTGGAACAGCCTCTTGTAAACGACTCTCTCCAAAATCTATCTGACCATAACCAGAAAGTTTACGAATGGATTCTTGATCATGCCCTTTGCTCACCGCAAGTAAGCTAACCCCTAAGGGTAGTGAATTTTGTATCGTCTCAAATTCGTTAAAGTCAATCAAAATCAAATCAACCAAATTTACATAAAAGTTTGATTAAATAATTCTTTCCAAACGTCAATGTCTGATGATTTTTCTCTCCTGCATTTAGACAAATGCATTTCTGAATAATGCCGAGCATCCATATATGGAATAACTTCAAAAGTTGATCCTCTCGGTTGCAAAGTAACTAAAAAAAATATTTTCTGCGCATATAAAGTTGCATAAACGTCTCTACCATTACTTGCTGGCGACACTAGATATAACATTCCAAAAGTTGGGTGATTCAGATAGCGTTCTGCGTTCAAATTTTAATTCTTTTTAATTAAGATGTACCATACAGACAACGTAAGACAATAGCTATCAAAAGCGCAAAAATCGCACTTAAATTAACCCACAAATATCTAGGATTAGCAACAATGGAAGGTCGTAGTTGTTGAGATGATAGCCAAAGCCCCTCTCTTGACATTAGAGAATCCGCTCCCTGTTCTGCTCTGAGCAAAATATTTGATAAAAGTCGTTCTCCTAGAGTTACAAGCAAGTCCAATGAACTTTTTAATCCCAATTTTCTAAATTCAATTGCCCTCACCCCGATGGAACGAAAGAGGTTTTGGAGTTCCTCTTGAACTAAGGGTAAAAATCGCAAAGCCAAAAGAAGTTGAAATGACAATTTCTCCATAGGAACTCCCAACAAAGTCAAAGGTGCAAAAAACCACTTGATTGCCCACACAAGGTCTTCAGGAGGCGTTGTAATCAACATCAAATTCACACTATGAATAACAGTAAAAATTAAAGTCGTAGTTTTAATGCCTAATTCTGCAGAGCGACGATCGACGATTAATGGCCCTAATGAAATACCTCCGAAGTCAAATGGTCCCAGCTTGAAAATCTCCCATGATCGAGCCATAACAATTGCTCCTGGTATTTCATCAGGTGCTCTTATGGTCAATTCACTTGATGCTTCACTCGCAGGTAAAACAATCGTTAAGAATCCGATAAGTAAAGAGAAAAACGATAAAAATATCAGAGACCTCCACCAAATGCGTGGAGGTAGAAAACTAAGAAATGTAATAAATAAAAGAAACAAAACTATTGAAATTCTCCAAATCGAATTGGCTAAAACAGGAGATAACAAAAACAGCAAGATCCAGGAGAGTTTGATTCGAGGATCAATACCACGAAGCCAGCCAGATTTGCCAGAGACATATTGACCTATTGGAATCTTTTTCAGCCAATCCATAATAATTACTAATGTCAGTCCCCTTTCTGTTCGCGTGCCAAGTCTTTTTCGACATCGCGTTGCTGCTTCCCTCTCCAAAACAATTTTATAGGAGTCCCTTCAAAACCAAGCCCCTCTCTAACTTGTCTCTCAATATATCTTCGATAGGTTTCACCAAACAATTTAGCTTCATTCACAAACAGAGTAAAGCTTGGAGGATTAATAGCGACTTGAGTACCGTAATAAAGACGCCCCTGTTTTCCGCCTCTTGTGGTAGGAGGACTTCTCCATTTCAAAGCCTCAGTTAGCACCTCATTAACAACTGAGGTGCTAACCCTTCTTCTATTTTGATCAACTGCCAAAGTAGCTAATGCAAAAATCCCCTCAACTCTTTGTCCCGTAAGTGCAGATGTGAAAATCATCTCAGCCCAATCGAGAAAATATAATTTCGAACGAATTTCTTTTTCCATTGCAGACATTGTGTGACTATCTTTTTCGACAGCGTCCCATTTATTTACGACAATTACACAAGCTCTTCCTTTCTGCTCAATTCTACCTGCAAGCCTTTGATCTTGTTCTGTGACGCCATCCAAAGCATCAATAACCAACACACAAACATCACTTCTTTCTATCGCCTTAAAACTCCTATTAATACCAAAGAACTCTGGACCATAGTTAACACTTCTACGTCTACGTATTCCCGCCGTATCAACTAATTTCCATTGTTTACCCTGATGAGTTATTCGAGTATCAATCGTATCTCGAGTAGTGCCCCTAATCGAACTAACAATTGCTCTTGTTTCTCCACAAATAGAATTAAGAAGACTTGACTTTCCTACATTTGGTCGGCCAATAATTGCCAATTGAACAGGAGAATCACCTACTTCATCTAAATCTTTAGAAGGGAACAACGTAACCACATGATCAAGCAAATCTCCGGTCCCTACTCCATGTATGGCAGAAATTGGATATGGCTCACCGAGACCAAGCTTCCAAAATTCTGCTGCCATTGCTAACCCTTGCTCGGGCGATTCACATTTGTTAACCACAACGAGTGTTTTACAAGAATGAGATCTCAAGAATTCAGCAATCGATTCATCAGCTGTAGTAACCCCCTCTTGGCCATCAACAATTACTAATGCAACGACGGCCTCTTCAAGAGCAAGCTTAGCTTGCTCTCTTATTTCAGGAAGAAACTCAGTATCGTCATCAAAAACCAAACCCCCAGTATCTACAACTTTAAAATCTCTATCCCTCCAAAATCCATCTTGATAAGTTCGATCTCTAGTTACTCCTGGTTCATCATGAACAATAGCGTCCCTGCTCTGACACAAGCGATTCACCAATGTAGATTTCCCGACATTTGGGCGTCCAATTATTGCGACTATTGGCAGCGGCAAAATTCTCTACCTTTCATAAGATTATGCAACCTTTATAGGTCAAAATTAAGTTTAATTCTTCATACTACAAGTATGAACAAAGAGTTCGATTCGAAAATGAGGTTTAGAAATTAAACTGACCAAAAAGATCAAAAAAAAAGGATTCATTAACTACCAAACTACTAATGGCAATAATTCTGGTTTTGATAGCATCTCTGCAAGTGCCAATTTCCTTAAAAGCATCATTAAGCATTTGTTGCTTATTTTCTAAAACCAGAAAAACAAATCAAACTTTGTCTTTTTGTAATGACTGAGAAAAATCCAGGCCTATTTAAGAGATGAAATTGTTATCTCCGATTTTCCTATCAGGGAATGGGACTTCTAGATCATTAAACTGTCCAGTTCTTCAATCCCCACTTGCAGGTGTAAGCGATCAAATCTTCAGAAAGTTTGTTCGTAGATGGTCTCCAAAAGCTTTACTTTTTACAGAAATGGTTAATGCTAAAAGTCTTGAGCTAGGTCATGGGGCAGAAAAGGTAATTGAGCTTTCAGAGGAGAGTGGGCCAATTGGTGTTCAACTCTTTGACCATCGGCCAGATTCAATGATAGATGCTGCTATCAAAGCCGAATTATCGGGTGCATTCCTTATAGATATAAATATGGGTTGCCCAGTAAAAAAAATTGCCAGAAAAGGGGGCGGGAGTGCTCTGTTAAAAGAACCAGAACTTGCTCAATTAATCGTCAAACAGGTTTCCAAAGCCATATCAATTCCATTAACAGTAAAGATTAGGTTGGGTTGGGATGAAACCACCGCTGATCCAGTATCTTTTGCTTTAGGGCTACAAGAGGCTGGGGCACAACTAATAACTGTTCATGGCAGAACGAGAAAGCAAGGATTTTCTGGTAATGCAAACTGGGAAGCTATTTCAAAAATAAAAAAATCACTAGATATCCCTATCATTGCCAATGGTGATATTAAAAATTCTCGTGATGCAATCGAATGCTTGAAGATTACTAATGCCGATGGGGTAATGATAGGGAGGGCAAGCATGGGTGCTCCATGGCTGGTTGGACAAATTGATGCAGAAATCAACAATCAAAAAACTTTCATACCACCTGACGCGAAAATGAAAATCAATTTATCCCTTGAACATCTCAAATTACTTATTTCAAAAAAAGGTAATCATGGACTTTTGATTGCTAGAAAACATATGAATTGGACTTGTAGAGGTTTTCAAGGCGCCTCTACGCTCCGCCAAAAATTGGTTAGAGCAAACTCTCCAAATGAAGCCATAAAGCTACTCGAAGAAGAGCTTATTAAATTCAACTAAAATATTTCAAGGCATAGTCAAAGGCCAACTTTGTCGAATCAATAGCAATGAAAAATATGGCCTAGCAGCTGTGGAAAGTTCAGATGCTCTAATAATTTGTTGATCCGAGAATCCTACTCGTTCTGCAAATATAGATCTTTCTATTAGATCGAGTTCTTCAAGCAAAGGTTTAACCCATTGCCATTTTTTCCCAAGCTTGAGCAACACAACCACCCTTTTCATCACAGCTGAATTAGACAGAATAAGCTTTAGCTCGTCATATGAGCCTGGGACAGGTACTACAAGCAACTGTTCCTCTTGAAAAGCAAGTGGTAATTTACTTTTCGCGGCAGCTGCAGAAAAAGATGTAACACCTGGAATTAATTTAACGAGACAATCTGGATGATATTTTTCTATCACCTTTGCAAGGTAAGAACCTGTCGAAAAAAGCGAAATATCTCCTTGAGCAAGGAAAACGACTCTTTCGCCCTTCTCAACCATCCTTATTAATTCATTCCCGGCAAGTCTCCATGCACTTTTTAAAATGTTCTGATCGTCAACCATAGGAAAATGTAAAGGAATTTTTTTTTTATCACTAGTTATCCATTTAGAAGCAATTTTTTCAGCAAGACTTTCTCCGCCTTTACTAGAGACAGGATAAGAAACAACTGTTGACTGTCGAATTGCATCAACCGCTGCCAAAGTCAATAAAGAGGGATCTCCTGGGCCTACGCCCGCAATAGTCAAAACTTTCATTTGATTGGGGGACTTCTATCTACTTAAAAAATAATTAACTATGCATTCTTGGTTCATGATGCATTTTAACTAAAGCATCAGATTCAACCTTAGCTAATTCTTCCAATCTCAAATTAATAGTATTCCTCTCAAAACGTTCATCTGCCAACTTCCAATAAATCCCAAAATGCCTGGCTTCGCTTTTTAGTAAGTCGGCGTATAGATTGCTAAGTTCGACATCAGGAGAATGTATAGACAACAATTTCATTCTTTCATGACTCCTTGCCTCAATAAGACCTGCTACAAGAAAGCTATCCAACATTCTTAAAGGTTCATCTTTGCGGATATTTTTTACCAAAATCCCAGCATATGGGGGTGATTCTAATTTTTGAAGTTTTTTTCCACGCGCATTCAAAATTGATAAAACCCTCTCAAAATGTTCAAGCTCCTCTCGTGCTAATGGGCTTAGCACCTCTGAAAGACCAGGTTCACTTACATAACGAAACATAAGTTGTAGTGCTACGCCAGCCGCCTTTCTCTCACAATGTGCATGATCCAAAAGTATTTCCAATGGATTAGCAATTGCAAGATTTATCCAATCTTCATTAGTTTTATCTATTAGACAGCGAATATATGATTGCCCAACAACTTGGGATTTTGAATTATCCATAAGGCTTTCAGACTCTCTTCAAGTAAGAAACTATTCCTTTCAACGCAAGTTGATAACTATTTGCGCCAAAGCCACAAACCAAACCCAATGCTTTGTCTGAAAGAAATGATTTATGGCGAAATTCTTCCCTAGCATAAATGTTACTTAAATGTACTTCCACATAGGGAATAGCAACCCCTAATAAAGCATCTCTAAGAGCTATAGAAGTATGAGTATAAGCACCTGCATTAATTAATATTCCATCTACAGAACCAGTGCTATTTTGAATGCAATCAATCATCTCGCCTTCTGAATTACTCTGAAAAAATGTAAGCTCTACGTCAAGCTCGCTTGCTAAATTTAATAAATCATCTTGAATATCTTCTAACGTTTTCGAGCCATATATAGTTGGCTCCCTTTTTCCAACAAGATTCAAATTAGGTCCATTAATCAGCAAAAGATCCATATTCCTGCCAAATGAAAAATCTTTTATGATCGTATCGATTCAAACCTCATTGGACCAACAAATTCAAAAAAAGTGGCACCGTTTACTGTTAATCTCATTAAGTGGATCGGGTCGGTGCCCGAGTGGTTAATGGGGGCGGACTGTAAATCCGCTGGCTACGCCTACGTTGGTTCAAATCCAACCCGGCCCATCTTTCCACATGCCCTTGTAGCTCAGCGGTAGAGCACTCCCTTGGTAAGGGAGAGGTCTCGGGTTCAAGTCCCGACGAGGGCACTGCCCTCAACCGCAGTCAGGGCAAGCAATCTAAAGCACTAAAGATTGCAAATCTTTGAAAGTGGACGTCCAATTACAGGTCCACTTTTTTTGTTTTTAGACTATTTTTGCTTGATGCATCTGACCTGATGCAACTCAAAAAATGGCAACCATTCGAAGAAGCGAGAGTGCTGGCAAGCACTCATTCGAAAGAAGCAATATCTGGGACCAAGGTCTAAAACTTTCACCTCCCAAGCAGCTGCAAAATTGTGGGCAAATGCTGTTGAAGGGTCTCTCAAAAGACCAGAACAATTAGACCGACCACCGCCTCAATTCCTCAAAGAAGCCATCGATTTGTTTATTGAGGGGCCGCTGCAAGATTATCGCAGTGGTCATAACGAGCAATGGCAAACAGTTGGGTCGGTGGAGTTCCACTCAGTGATCTTTCTATCAGGCACTTTGCACTCTGGCGTGATGAACGGCTAATCCAAGTAAAGCCCAACACGATCATGCGGGTTCTACTCGATTGGGCCAAAGATGAACAAGGCTACCTGCTCAAGTCCAACCCTGAACGAGAGCTCAAAGTAAGTGGGACCTATGATGCCAAAATTCCCACCTCACGAAGAGACAAGAACAGGACTTACTCAAGCAACTAGCTCAAGCCAAGAATCCAAATCATCTGCGTTTAACCCAGCTTGCACTTGCCACAGGGATGCGACGCCCTGAACTGCTTTCAATGCAATGGAATGAACTTGATCTGGAACGAAAACTAGTTTGCCTCACAAGGAAAGATTGGACGTAATCTTCTTGTCTCTTCTTCCTACTTAGATCCCTGGTGCAGTCTCATCCCTCGACTTAGTCGAGCTGATGAGATAACACCAATTACTTGTAATCAGCAGAATGATCTAACAACAGCTTTTAAATCTATATTTTTGTCTTAGTCGTTTTCAGAAATCGTTTCAAGGAGTCGTGTAAAAACACTATCTCGACTCTTCAATCCCCATTCAATTTTGAGTTCATCAACAAAGTCAATCAAGTTATTTGGCAGGTTGATCGTGACTTTAGAATAATCCTTTTTTGAAGCATTTTGAGTTACGGCCAAAATGAAGTGTTTCAATCTATTTGTATAAAATGTAACGTATCTTTTTGATGGATCACACCCCCTTAAAAGTGGACTAAACACAGATCCCAGCACTCCCTAAAAAAGATTTGGTCTTCTTTTCTTAATGATCTACATTCTGTAGGCATCAAGTAATTCACTGACTTTCAAGGACGTTTAGATGATCTCAAAAGGTCCATCTTTCCACAAGCCCTTGTAGCTCAGCGGTAGAGCACTCCCTTCGTAAGGGTGAGGTCTTGGGTTCAAGTCCCGACGAGGGCATCGTCGGAGGGACATCTCCCTTTCATATCCACCAATATCAAATAAGAAAAAGGAAATCGATAATTGTTTTTAGTTATAAATTATCTTTAAACCATTCATACACTTTTTTCAATCCATTTTTAAGTTTATGCTTTGGTTCCCAGCCTAAATCTAGAATCCTGGAATAGTTTAAAGATCTTTTTGGAGTACCATTTGGCATTGATTTATCCCAAAGAATTTGGCCGTGATAATTTGTAATCTCAGATATCATTCCCGCAAGAGACCTTATTGAAACTTCTTCCCCAGAACCAACATTTAAATGCTCACCATTCTCAATATTAGATCTCATTGCGATTAAACATGCATCAGCAAAATCATCAACATACATAAATTCTCTAAGTGGCGTGCCATCTCCCCAGCATTCAATAACATTATCACTAGCTTCATGAAATTTCCTTATTAAAGCAGGTATAACGTGACTATTCTCTGGATGAAAATTATCATTTGGTCCATACAAATTGCAGGGCATTAACGAAATTCCTTTCAAGCCATATTGCTTGTTGTAAGCCTTTAGAAGTTTAATTCCATGGATCTTTGCTATTGCATAAGCCTCGTTAGTGTGCTCAAGATCTCCACACAACAATGATTCTTCTTTAACAGGAGTAGGTGCTAATTTTGGGTATATACAAACGGAACCAAGAAAAAGAAATTTTTTAACGCCAAATTTCCATGCATTATGAATTAAATTAGATTGAATCATAGTATTTTGATAGATAAAATCTGCTGAATATTTATTATTTGCATTTATTCCTCCAACTTTAGCCGCAGCATCAAAAACATATTCAATATTATTACTTGAGAAAAATTTCTCAACATCTTCAAATTTGGTTAGATTTAATTCTGATTTACTTATAGTTAATATATTTTCATATCCATCAGTTCTAAGCTTACGCTCAATAGCTGATCCAACTAATCCGTTATGACCCGCTATATAGATAAGTGAATCTTTTTTCATTTCTTTTTTTTTTTTCATTTCGATGAGGTTTAAATAAATTTTCTCTAAATTTTTTGTAAATTCAAATGAGTCAAATAATAGATTATCCTTCTTTTCTAATTTTATTTTTCTCTTAATCAATTTTAATTTTTTAGGATTATTTCCTAAATCAATAATTAATTCCTCAGATTGCATGATATTTTCAGTAATCACTCTTCAAGACCTATTGCGCTGAGAAGGCTCACTACCACTCTTGCAGAAAAACTTCTTCTCATCATTGTCACAATGAGAAGTTCTAGCCAAAGAGAATCGATTTCTGTTGAATGAGAATTGCAGTTACAAGTATCTAGAACTATATCAAAACAACTATTCCTAGACAAATGTTCTTCTACAGTATTAATTATTTTAGGGTTAGAAATAAACACAAAAAATTAGATGATTTCTGCAACTGGTAAGAATATTGTTTACAATGATAACTCCTTAATGAGAATATCAGTAACCTTTTTCCAACTAAAATTTTGATGAACATATTTAGAACCAATTTCTCCGCCATAGCTTGTTGAAGAATTCATCAATATTTCTATGGATTCAATTAAAGACTCTAAGCTTGGCTCAAGGTATATTTTGTTATGTGAATCATTTATGATTTTACTATCAATTTTTAGACCCATTATCTTAGAAAAATAATCATCTGTTGCGCCTCCTGAAGTAACAACAATAGGAACTCCACAAGCTGCTGCCTCAAGTGGTGGCAAGTTAAATCCCTCGCCATAATAAGGAGATACATAAGCATCAGCAATATTATAAATTATATTTAAATTTTTAACATCAAGATTTTGAGATATAATCAAAACATCATTTAATTTAGAAAAATCCAAGTTTTTATTTAGTTCATTTTTGGCCATTTTGGATAGAACATCTTTAAGGGTTTTCCCATATAAGTTACTTGAATCTTTAATTAAAAGTCTCAAATTCTTATATTTTGGCTTTAGCAAAATATATGCTTTAACCAAAAGATCTACTCCCTTATTAGAAGTTAAAGCTCCAATATTCAATAAGACAAAATCATCTGGATGAATACCTAAATTCTTTCTATACTGAGATCGACTTTTAAAGTCAACTTTATAAAAAGAAGAAGGCTCAACACCATGAGGAATGACTATCATGTTTTCTTCCTTAAAACCAGCCTTTAAAAATCCTATTTTTGACCAGTTTGAAGGGGTTATTATTTTTAGATTATTCCTTGAACAAGCCTCTTTAACAGATGATCCTACAAAACAATCGTTTGTTAATCCCCACTCAGATGTTCCATAAACAAATAAGCGATCTGAATTACTTAAAGAAATATTTAATGGGTAACTAATTCTATATACAACGTCATATCTATTATTATTATCTTCAGAAGGAATTTGATTGATTATCTTTACCTGCTCGGAAGTTAATCCACTATAATTTTCCTTTGAATTCCAGTTTTTATTATAATAAGCTAAATCCTTGTGTTTTAGATCAATTTTAGAATCAACTAATTTAAGCAATTGCCACTGATTAACCAATGAATATGAATGATTTAAATTTCTCCACCCTTCAACACAAAGAGACTTACTGGGGGTTTTACTTGTAATAATAGAAATATCTGACTTGATTTCTTCTAAAGAGTATGGAACTGAAAATGTTTTCAAAGGAACGAAGGTCATAATTCAATTCATTAATATGAATTCAGCAAAGTCCTTTACTAAATTTTTAATTATATCAATACTTTATCATTAAAAAATAAAGTTATTGTTTTCAATTATCAATATTTTAAACATTGAATAAAAACTCATAGAAATCCATTCATAACAAACATCTACAAGAAAAAATCACAGTTAGATGTAATTCAGAAGAGAAGAAAGAAGTTAGGACAATTAAAATTAAGATAAATTTCTCTAATTGATTAGTGAACTTGTAAGAACCGAAAAATGAACATTGTTTTTTTATTATTCTATTTTTTATTAATATCAAATAGAGATAATTACTTTATATCTATATTTATTTATTTATTAGATCTAAATATATATTCTCCAGAGCGATAGTAGTATTAGATGAATTGAACAATACATTATCTATCTTTGCTTGCCTAATTAAACTATTAATTTCTGACAATTTATCTTTATCCCTTGAAAGGCTTATAATTATCTGTTCATACTGTGAGATATCATTCGCAATTAGATTCGTTAAATCTAAAGCTGACAAAATACTACCGCTCACTCTTGATGAGAAACTTTGACCCATTAAAGTTACAACAGGTAGTCCTGCCCACAAAGAATCAATTGTAGTTGAATGTCCATTGTAATTAAAAGTATCGATAAATAAATCTGCACATAAATGTCTTGAAAGATGATCTTCTCTACTTAAAATAAATTTTGAAAATCTGATTTTTTCAGCTTCTATTCCTCTCTTTTTAAATTGATATAATATATTTTTCTTAGTAATATCATTAGTATTTCTTATCCAAAGTACAGCATGTTTTATCTGAGATAAGATCCTTGACCAACTATTAAACTCTCGAATAGTTATCTTTCGAGTATCATGAAAAGCAGCCAAAACAAATGCGTTATGGGGTAAATCAAAATACTCTCTTGAGAAGTTTTTGTTTGATATTTCTGTTTCATCGTTATAAGGCATATAACACTGTGGCATATAGATTACCTTTTCAAGATAATTCTTACGAAACTCATCTGGAATTATTATTTTATCTCCAATTATATAGTCTATTTCTTTACAACCAGTTGTACCAGGGAAACCAAGGTAATTAATTTGTATAGGAGCAATTCGATATGAAAAAATTCGCATTCTATTATTTTTAGTAAATCCCATGAGATCTACTCCAATATCTAATTGATCTTTCCTCGCAAGATCAACAGCCTCTAAATCATTTAATTTATTGATATTTTTAAAGTTACATCCTACCTCTTTTATCTTTTGTGTATAATCATCTTCTTTATTTCCAAAATAATACAAATAAATATTAAATTTATCTTTATTATGCAGCTTAAATATAGAGAATATCATATGCATAACAGGATGATTATTAAAATCTGCTGAAAAATATCCTATATTAATTTTCTCTTTAACATCTAAATTTATAGGCATTGATTTTACTTTAAAGTTCTGATTACAAAATCTTATAGATCTTTTCAAATGATTTTCCGGGTTATCTTCTACATACATTAAAGGAAAAGGATTTATAGCTTTACCCACTATCCCAATCTGATTTAAAGAGGGTATATACTTTTCTATCTCATCCGACATACAAAATGTTAATAAAATATAAATTAGATTTGGAATATAATGAATTCCTTTAGGATCCGCATCAATAGATCTTTGATAAGCTTCCTTTGCTTCTTCTAATCGGCCCAGATCTGTTAATATGCTTCCTAAATTAGAATGCGCGGTTGCATAATCAGGATTGAGTTCAATCGCTTTACGAGTCGATAATTCTGCTTCTTTTAAGTTATCAAGACCTCGTAATATGATTCCTAAGTTTAAATGAGCTTCTGCTAGATCAGGATTTAGTTCAATTGCTTTGCGCGTTGATGCTTCTGCTTCTTTCAAGTTATCAAGATCTCTTAATATGAGTCCTAGGTTTGAATGAGCTTTAGCTAAATCAGGATTTAGTTCAATTGCTTTGCGAGTCGATACTTCTGCTTCTTTTAACTTATTAAAATCTATCAAGTTATTTCCTATGTTGTAATGAGCATTTGCGTCATTAGGATTCAGTTTAACTGCCCTGCGATAAGAGAGATCCGCTTCTTGTAATTTACCTAGTTCATTCAATATCGTTCCAAGATTGGAATGAGCATCTGCGAAGCCAGGATTTAATTCAATTGCTTTACGAGTGGATAATTCTGCTTCTTTTAGGTGACCTAGATTTTTTAAGATGATTCCATAATTAGAAAAAACTATGTGATTTTTGAAACCTTGATTTATGAAATATTTATAATATTTTGTCGCTTCTAAAATATTACCTTCTAGATGAAACTTAATTCCCTGATTAATTATTTCTTCTTTAGAAAGTTGATAATTAGTATTGGTATTTATAGTAATATTCTCTTTAATATCTTCTGAAGCAAATGGAACTGAGAATATTTTCACTTCAGAGACTTCTTCTTTTTTGATCTGATCCTCTCTCATTCGCCTCTATTTTTTTTACAAAGGATCTATTAACTAGGATTATAACTTGCACTAAAGTTTTAACTTTCAAAATAAATTGTCCCCTTTACTTAGGAAGGGGGGCATCATCGGATCCAATATCCCAATCCAATCCAACCATTGATAGCTGAAAGGTTTGCATGGTTTTTTTGGATAAATCCTTTTTCTATATCTTTTTTATTTTTTTTTAATTGAATCCTTCTTGTTAAAAAAAACTTCCATACTATGCACAGCCTTTTAACTTTCCTTTTCCTCACTTGGCTTAGATCAGGAAGGGTTGGGGTGCATGGTTGAGGGCTTCTGAATGGTTGACCCTGCATTATTTTTCATCCCAAAATGAACGCCTAAGTCGAAATTTTTAAACGCTTTGATCTTGTAGTAAAACCCTCCAACGTTTTTGTCTTTTCGATCAAACCAAGCATCTTCATCAGCTCTTTCTCAAATTTTGTCTTGGAAAGTTTCCATGCTTCCACTTCTGAAATAAATCACAATATCTTTCATAAAGGTCTGAAGCTTTTACTTCAACAAAACTCTCAAAATAATTTTCTTGTAAAAAACGAATAACAAGGTTGATGTCCAAAAGGTTTTCTATTGAGACATTAACAACCGATTGAATGTTTCCTCTACCAATAAAAGTTTCAATTACTTCCTCATAGCTCATAGACAAACACCATTGAAAAATTTCAGCGATCTCTTCTAATAATTTCGTTTTTTAAAATGGATCAGGTTTTGAAGCAACCCTTTTAAATTCATAACTACCTATCCCTTCCAATCCTCCTCCAGATACAGATAGATTGTCTTCGTAAGCCCTCCAGACAACAACAGCAATTCTCTCTGGATATCTTAGGCTGTTTTTAGATTGAGCTGAATTTGCTTATTCTTTAGTTATAGCAAGCAGTTACAAGGATTCAAAAATTATTGAGCACTCCATTGGTAAAGTAGAGGTCTCTAATTCAAGCCCCGAAGAGGGCATCGTCGGAGGGACAACAAAAGAGATTTAACCTCATTAAAAAGACTAGGAACATACGAAAAAAGATCTATCAGAAAATCACAGCAAATCTCAATTAGAAGAAATCTAATAGCCCCAAGAAAATCCCGACGGTAAGTCCTAGCCCTATCCAAAAGTCTCGACAGAAACACTACTGAACAGCTGAGCGAGTATCTTCACAAGCAAACTCTGAGAAATCAAATAAAAGCCTGATATATTAACCACATATAACCTTTTATACTTTTTAGATTTGGAAGCAAATATAGAAATCGCTCACTCTCTTTTTAAACAAAATAGATATCAAGAAACAATTGATACTTGTAAGCAAATATTAAGTACTGATTCTAACTCGATAGAGGCTATGAAAATAATTGCAAAATCTTTTTTAGCAATACGAAAGATAGAAGATGCCAGGCTATATCTAAATAAAGTTTTGGATATGAAACCTGATGATTATGAAATAATTAAAGATCTAGGTAATACATATCACGCTTTTGGGGATTATAAAACTGCTCAAAATTATTATCAAAAGGCACTAGAAATCAATGAGAATTATGCACCAGCCTTGACGAATCTAGGTAGTATTCAACTAACTTCAGGAAAAAAACAAGAAGCACTCTCTTTGCTCATTAGAGCAACTGAATCTGACCCCCTGTTAGCGGCAGCTTGGACAAATCTTGCTAATTGCTATGTTCAACTTGGCGATATAAAAGAAGGAAAATCATCACTAAGCAAAGCAATAGAACTAAATCCAAAACTTTTTAATTCTCATTTCCTTCTTGGAACAATCCTTATTGGACAAAAGAAACTACAAGAAGCAGAAGCTCCTCTCCTTAAAACAATTGAACTCAATCCTGATTTCTTTCAAGCACATCTAAATCTTGGAGCAATTTATAAAGATCTTGGCAAACTACAAGAAGCAGAATTATCACTACGTAAAGCAATAGAACTGAATCCAAAACTTTTTAATTCTCATTTCCTTCTTGGAACAATCCTTATTGGACAAAAGAAACTACAAGAAGCAGAAGCTCCTCTCCTTAAAACAATTGAACTCAATCCTGATTTCTTTCAGGCACATCTAAATCTTGGTGGAGTTCTAAAAGAGTTAGGACAATTAAAGAAAGCAGAAATATCAACTCGAAAAGCAATCGAACTCAAACCTGATTTCGCTAATGCTCATGCCAATCTTGGAGGCATATTACTAGAGCTTCGTAAACTACAAGAAGCAGAAATATCAACTCGAAAAGCAATAGAACTTAAACCTGACTCTGCTCATGCTTATTCCAATCTTGGACGTATATTATTAGAGATTGGAAAACTAGAAGAAGCAGAAATATCAACTCGCAAAGCAATAGCACTTAAACCCGACTCTGATCATGCTTACTCGAGCTTGGGAAATACTTTAGAACTGCTTGGTAAACGTGAAGAAGCTAAAAGCTATTGGGCAAAGGCAGTTGAATTAAAACCTGAAGAGGAAAAATCAGTAATAGCTTTAGCTCATTATTTATGTGACGAACAAAAATATGAACTAGCATTAAAATATCTAAGTAAGAACAACTCTAACTCTTGTCAAAGTTTATATTTAGGTTGTTTACTATCTCTAGATAGAGAAAAAGATTTTAAAAAAAAGTATAAAGAATTATATGAGAGACATGCTTGTAATGCTGATATTGGAGGCATAATAGAACATGCCAATATTATTTATGGAAGTAAACATGAATCTCCTTTCTGTAATAATGCTATTAAGTATATTTTCATTGATAAAATAAATGAAGAATCATTCTCTGAAAATCACTTAAACGAATTGATATCTTTTGATAAAGATAGTAAAAAGGAAAATAGAGCTCAAGGCCTTCTTACAAATGGTATTCAAACTTCGGGGAATTTATTTTTATTAGAATACCCATTTATTAAAGCAATAAAAAAAGCTTTAGAAATAAAGATTGAAAAATACAAAGAAAAATTTAAGCACAGTGGGCAAGGCTTTATTAATAATTGGCCCGAAAACTATGAGCTTCGTGCATGGATGATCAGGATGAAAACGGGTGGATTTCTGGCTCCGCATAATCATGAATATGGATGGATCACTGGAAGCTTTTACCTTCAAGTGCCAAAATTTTCTAACAATAAAGATGCAGGAAACTTGGCTTTTAGCTATCAAGGTCCTAGATATCCTAAAAAAAATAAAGACTTTAATTTAACTATTCAAAAGATAGAAAAAAGAGATATTTGTATATTCCCATCTTCACTATTCCATCATACTATCCCTTTTGAAAGCTCCGAAGATAGGATATGTTTTGTTTTTGATTTGGTACAGAAATAATAATATGATTTAATTCTTATAAATATCTAAATCACTAATATTTCTATAAAAGTTCTTCTCAGAAAATAAGTTATTTTTTAAATAAGAATATCCCTTTTCAGTTCAAATCCAATAGTTGAGATTTTACTATTCCTACTTATTAAATAAGAAAAATTTATCTATCTAACTAGAATTTCTAATTATAGTTAATAAAAGTTGGGTGAGTTTACCCATCCGAGACATCTCCTTTTCTAGCTAGATTAAAAGTAAATAAACATTACTTCATGCGACCTGTTCCTGATGATATAAAGATGCTGATCAACAAGTGCAGTAATATGAATATTGAAGAATTAAAAGCACATATTAAACATTGGAAAAAAAAGAATGATTGCCACCATCAACTTCAAATTCTTAATATTGCAAAAAAAGAATTAGATCTTAAGTACAAAGAGAGACAAGAACAAATAGAACTTCTAACTCAATCACTCACATCTTCATCACGAATAGGAAGATGGATTTCTGGTATTAAAGCAATTCTCAAACAATTTGTATTCTTTAAAATTAGAAGCCATCGCAGTGAGTAGTGAAACAGGAAAAAGATCGCAAAATTAACAACATGATTCCTACAACTTTCAGATTATTGATTAAATCCACATTGAAAGATCAATAGTCTCTTGAGATTTTTTAATGTGGAGTTTTAATTAAGGTCTATTTTCTTAAAAATAAATGCGTAACTTGATAAATCATTATTCAATTCATCTTTCCGCACCCCCTTTATGCCAAGCAATTTCCCTTGGTTTACAGTCCTAAGATGGAATCTTGGACGAAGCTTAAAAAAGAGTCATCAACATTAAAAAAGACCTCAAATGGTCACTTCCCCATAGCGAAATTACTTTCATTTAAATTAGAGACTTCATAGAAAACAAAATCCCAAAACATTTCAACTTAACTCTAATATTGATAAATTAAAAAATTTTTCTAAAATTGAGAGCAATTTTTAGTTAGCCCATTTGAGTTGAGCGCTTAACAATCAAAAGAAACTTAAAAGAAGTAATTACAGAAAACAAAAAAACCGCCATGTTTAAAACTGGCGGTTTTTTTGAAGATCAGGCGCAAGTGTTTCCTTGTTTCCACTGCGGAGGATCTCAACTCCTCACAATTAAAACTTAATAGAAATAAAAGCAGCGGAAACCCTTAGCAGGTGAGTTTAAAAATTGGCACATGCATTAAGGCACTAAAAAAGCATCCTGCTCACTGAGTGGATGCTCTTTTGGCACAGAACTATGTGTGAGGAGTTGTTCTGTTAGACCTTTCTAAACCATCTTGTACCAAATTGCTTTGAACAGAAATATTCTCTTAAACATTAGAAAAGGATCAATAATTTAAATAAATAGAAATGACACAAACTTTCCACAAAAATCAAAATTTTAAATTATTACCATAATAAGAAATCAGAATCTAGTTTTTCACTAACAATTGAGAACCCAACGAGGGCATCTTCAGAAGCATCTGCAGTGCAAGCGATCTTGCTACTGGGTCGAAATCTGAAAGACCGGACATCTATGTCTTCGACCTTTTTACTATTTTTTAATCCTCATGCCCAACATTATTTACGGCATAAGCGAAAAAGAGGAAAATTTGAAAAAAATTACCTACCATGCAAAGACAGTAAGCTTTATGTAACAAGCTGAACAGCATGAAGAGAATCTTTTGTTTAGTATGAGTTTGTAGCAAGAGCTACAAAAAACGTTCAACTCATCAAAAGATGAGCCGCAGTTTGACTCAAGCCAAGGAACGGGGACTTGAGCATATTTCGGAGAAAAAAATGTCTTTAATCTACAGAGGCCTAAAGTACAACCAGCAAAAGGAAGTTGCAGAAAAGCAACATGTACAACTTACTTATCGTGGTAAGTCTTACCAAAGCTAGCCACAATTCCTCCATTTACAAAAGCCCTAATTTTTAGGGCTTTTTTTTGTAAAAAAAATAAAGTCACTTAACAATCTTGGACCTTTTATTGAAGTATATATTTATCATAGCCAAAGTAAAAATTATAAAAAAGGATATTATAAATAGCAAAAGATAGTGTCCAGAAAGCATATTTATTTCACCATTTAATATTTTTTGTAAGAAATTTTTCAATCCAATATCCTTAATTTTTCTTGCGGCAAAACCACTTGCAACAAAGGGTGAGTCTGATATTATTATACTAAAAACAAGAGCAGGCATAAACCTCCTAAAAGTAATTTTTGTAAGTCCTATTGCATAGCAAACAAAATCAAAGAACCCAGACATTAAAAGGGCTGTCATTAGAAAATAATTATTTTCAAGATAATATTGGCTTATACTTTCGATTCTTCGCATTTGCTTCGAGCCAAGCAACCTAGAAATAAAGTTCCTTCCTAATTTTCTAGCTAACAAAAATGATGTCGAACATGATATAAAATCAGCAAAAAATATAATAACTAATCCCTGGATAAAGCCAAACTGAAAACCTGCAGCAACTGAAAATATTGTCCCCGGTAAAACTGGTATAACTATACTTATGGACCTTGATATAAATAATAAGAATATTAATGTTAAGCTAAAAAATCTATTCGAATTTAAACTACTAACAATATTATAAAATAAATCACTAATAATATTAGCATCAAAATGAACAAGAGTAATGCTTAAAGTAATAACAAAAGAAATTAGTATTGCATACCTAAAATATTTACTACTTCTTGACTTATTATCCATAAAATATTTTCTCAATCAAAATCTAAATTTATATTCAAATTATAGTATGGAATTTTTTGAAAATTGCTATAAAAATTACTAATCCTGCCCAAACTTAAGGCTGCAAAGTGTATTTGCCTCTGTTAAAGGCATTTCTCCAGAGTTCCATTTCTCATATACACATGTATAAAAAGGTTCATTTATGCTAGTTAAATCATTTTTCTGATCTATTAATTCTCGAAGATATTTAGCTTTCGCCCGAAGATAATCTTTCTTATATGACCAATACATTACTTCGGCAACACCTATAAAAGCCAAAGAAAAAGCAAAGATAACTAACAAATGATAAATCAATCTTTCATTACTAAGGAATAATATTTTATTGCTAACATCATATAAAAGTAACTCGTAGATAATACTCAAAGCCCTTTTCCTTCTCCTTTAATAAAAATACTGACTACCACCTTTCATAGTTTTCATTACTAATCCAATTAAGAACAAAAAACCAGCTCTAGTGCCATAGGACATAACAGTCAAACACCTCCTAAAGTAATTAGGGACTATCTTCGTATGACATGATCCGCAATTAATGATTTATTTTGTTAGAAGGAATAAAAATTTCAAAGTTCAATGTCATTAAAAAATTTCTTAATTAATCAATTACAAGAACAAGTTTTGTCCGGTAGAACAAGACGTGAGAAATGGAGGAGGAAACAGCTTCACTTATTGTCAAATTTATTAGAAAATCATCAACAAGATATATTAAATGCCTTACATCAGGATTTAGGGAAACCTCCTACAGAAGCTTTCTTCGAGATTATTGCTGTCAAACAAGAAATAAAATTGGCACAGAAAAATTTATCTAGCTGGATGAAGTCGAAAAAAATAAATGTTCCTGTATCTTTACAACCTGCTCAAGCATTTGTTCAGCCAGATCCGTTGGGCTGCATTCTGATAATTGGTCCATGGAATTATCCTTTTTCACTAACTCTTCAGCCGCTAGTAGGAGCTTTAGCAGCTGGAAATACTGCAGTTTTAAAGCCCTCAGAGCATGCACCTAATGTATCAAACCTAATAAAAAATCTCATAGAAAAGTATTTTCCACCTGAGGTCGCTCAAGTTGTTCAAGGTGATGGAAGTACTGCTGCTGATCTAATGATTCAAAAATTTGATCACGTCTTTTTTACAGGTGGGGAAAATATAGGGAAAAAAGTAATGGAAGCGGCTTCAAAAAACCTTACTCCAGTAACTTTAGAACTTGGAGGCAAAAGCCCCGCCGTTATTATTAATGGTGCAAATCTTGAAGTAACTGCAAAGAGGATCATATGGGGAAAATGTCTAAATGCTGGTCAAACATGTATTGCACCGGATCATTTGCTGGTTGAACATAAGCTTGTTGATTCTTTAGTTTCTAATTTAAAAAATTCGATTGAGAATTTTTACGGAAATACTCCCCTAGATTCAAAACATCTGGGGAGAATAATCAATCAAAAACATTTTGATAGGCTTAATAATTTACTAAAAGAAGCTAAAAAGAATGGCCAGGTCATCTATGGAGGAGATAGCAATGAAAAAGAAAGAAGGATTAGCCCTACTCTTATCAAAATCGAGAATCGAAATGATCCACTTATGAAGGAAGAACTTTTTGGTCCATTGCTACCTATTTTGCCTATTAAAAATCTCGACGAGGCAATTAAAGAGTTCAAGTTTTTACCCAAACCACTTGCTCTTTATCTTTTTGGAGGGGGTGGCAATGAGCAAGGGAAGATACTTGCAATGACTTCTTCTGGAGGTATTTGCTTTAATGATGTCGTCTTGCAAGCAGGGATACCAGAACTGCCATTTGGAGGTGTCGGTTCAAGTGGAATGGGTAAATACCACGGCAAAGCAGGTTTTGATAATTTTACTCATTACAAATCTGTACTAAAAAGACCTTTCTGGCTAGATCTAAATTTTAGATATCCTCCCTACAAGTTAAATTTATCTTTACTTAAAAAATTAATAGGTTAATATTAGTTTAATTTCTGAGCTTGATTATTAATTTTAATAGAAATGATCATAAAGATAAAAACAATTATTAATCTATTTTACCTTAATAGTATTGTTTACTTCTTATCAATATTTACTCTACATGTTAACGCAGAAACAAAAATCATCGCAAAAAGTGACGATACACTTTTAAAGATATCCAAGCAATATGGAGTGCCCTTAAAAGAGCTAATGTATAAAAATAATTTCAATGATGCAACTAAAGTAATAGAAGGTAAAGAGATATTAATACCTCTGCAAAATAATGATAAAGCTATTACAGTAGGTAATCTTGTTTACAAGGTTGTTGAAGGAGATACCCTTTACAAAATTGCAAGAGAATATAATGTAAATTTAAAAGATCTTATTGATATTAATAATTTAGGAAATAATTCTTTCCTTGAACTGGGTCAAATTATTATACTTCCAAAGGATTCTATCTATAAAAAATTAATTAGCAATAAAAATATTAAATTAGCCAGTAAAAAGGTTTTTTACCATCAAACTTCTAAAGCAGAGGATATTTCATCCATTGCAAAGATACACCAAGTTTCAATAGAAGAACTTAATATTTTGAACAACTTAAACAATACTTTAAAAGTCAATCCTAATGAAAAATTAAAACTAAGAAAAATCAAACCCTCTAAATGGTTAAAATATGGCTCATTAATCATCAATTGGTCAGACTGGACATACCTTGATGGCAATTATATTGCTATAGCAAAAACAAAAAAAAATAAATCTTTTTACTTAGCTCTTAACTGCAATAAGAGAACATTAAACAATACATTAAATAATTCTTACTGGACAAGCTGGTATTTTCCTGAGACCGATTTTGAATTTAAATTAATCAATGATTTTTGTGATCAGGGTTTTAGAATGTAAATCATTTATTCATATCAAGAGAAGGAGGTTCCAATCTTTCAGAGTCCTCCTCAACAAGTTGCAATCTCAACCTTTTTCCCCCAGAAAGTTCTCCAAGAGAAACTCTTATAGTTGAACCAGTCAGAGTTTGCAGAGTATCTAAAAGCTCTCTTAAATAAGGTGTGCTACTGCCAGACTCAACCCATAGTCTCTCTTGCAAACACTCTAATCTTTTCCAAGCAGAGTGAAACTTCAAAATGGAACTCTCTATAGTTTTTGCCTGTCCAAAAGCATCTGAAAGCAATCCTAAAGAATCCAACCTGAGCGCTTCTTGAGTGGCTTTATCCAAATTTAAATCCTTATCTTGAAAAGCTCTTAATGCTAGAGAAGCCTCTAAAGACTTGCCGATCCATTTAGCAGTATTTGTCATATCTTTGACTGAATCAATTTCAGGATTTTCTCGTAACGTTTCACATATCTCTTCTTGCTGAATAGGCGATAACTTAGATAATTCTCTTACCAATGGAGCAACGAACTTGGCTGGCAATAGATTTGATTGTGTTTTTTCTCTAATCTCATCAGGCAAAAGAGAACTGGTTGCGGCCATAAATTCGTCAGTAAGACTCTTGACTTGTCTTCTAGTTATATCCTTCCCTTCATTCGCAGCTTCAGAAATCATATATTGAATCTCCGGTGCAGCTTGCGCAGTTTCAATAAAAGCTCTTTTAGAAAAATTGTTTACACTTGATTCTTCAAGAATTCCATCCCCCACAAGATTATCTGAGGATTCCGCTAATTGGATAAGGGAATATGCTCTACTTTTACTAATTTCCATCTCCCTTAACCACTGCAAAAAACCTGTGCCTCTTCCATCTCCACCTCTCTTTTCTCTATCTCTAACAACACGTAAGATCCTTCCTCTCCAAATTTCAGTTTGCAAATCAAACTGTTCGCATATAGACCATGCATTTTCTAATCTCTCAATGAAGTCAATATTACTTAAATCATCTTGCTCCGGATCGGGTAAATCAAACGTTATTGAAGAAGGGTCTAAAGATGGCTGTGATATCACAAAAAATAGAATCGTTAGAAATTTAATATTTCAAAGCTAATTGAAAATTCGTCCGAAAATCAATATGTACTATTTTTTTCTGAAAGTAAAAATCTTTAATAGCGATCTACTGTTGCAAAATACCAGCGACAGTCTGTGACACATCTACAAATATTTCCAATTCTGGTAGATAATAATAATATAAAATTAATTAGGGAAGTCAGATGAGCTTTGCAAGAAAAGATAAGGTTCGCATTTTGCGTCAAGAATCCTACTGGTTCAATCAAATTGGAGAAATTGTCTCTATCGACAAATCTCCAGCTATGAGATACCCAGTGACTGTCAAATTCGAAAAATGTGATTTCAAAGCTTTTAGTGGTGTTGATGGTGGTGCCAACACCAGCCAATTTTCAGTAAAGGAATTAGAAGCTGCTGCAAGTTAACAGTATTATTACATTTGCCAGAATTACCTGAAGTTGAGACAGTTAGAAAGGGACTTGAGAAACTTCTCAATAATTTTTATATTCAAAGAATAGAAGTATTAAAAGAACGATCAATTGCAAGTATCGGAGGATCTAGAACCTTCATTGATAAAATTAAAAGTAGTTATTTAGGAAATTGGGAAAGACGAGGAAAATATTTAATAGGATCTCTACAATCACAAAACAAATCAAGCAAAGGTTATTTAGTCGTTCACCTTAGAATGACAGGTCAATTTATTTTACTTGAAAAACAGATAAGCCCTTGTTCTCATACCAGAGTTAGGTTTTTAGGAAAAAACGGCAAAGAACTTCGTTTTATAGATATCAGAAATTTTGGCCAGATGTGGTACGTACCGTCGACAAAATCGGTATCAGAAATTGTCTCTGGGATTCAAAGATTAGGTCCAGAGCCATTTAGTGCAGCTTTTAATAGTAGTTATTTAGAAGAATATTTGAAGAAAAAAACTCGTTCAATTAAATCATCATTGTTAGATCAAGAAACTGTTGCTGGTGTTGGGAATATATATGCAGATGAGGCATTATTTGATGCAGGTATTAATCCAAAAACTGAAAGTAGAAATTTAAAAAGCTCTGAATTAAAAAGGCTATGTAATAGTCTTGTCAAGATTTTAAATATAAGTATTGGAGAAGGAGGAACAACTTTTAGTGATTTTCGAGATTTAGAAGGAACAAATGGAAATTATGGTGGGCAAGCCTGGGTATATAGAAGAAGTGGTAAAAGTTGTAAAAAATGTGGAGAGAAGATAGTAAAAGAGAAACTCTGTGGCAGGAGCACACACTGGTGTCCCAATTGCCAAAAATAATTAAGCATCAAAAAAGGGTTCTTTTAAGAACCCTTTCTTAAATATTTTTACCTGGCATTGAGCTATTTTCTCAGGGGGCTACCCCCCAAATATCGTCGCCGCTGATGCGTTTCACAACCGAGTTCGAGATGGATCGGAGTGGTTCCACATCGCCATGAACACCAGGATAGTGTTGTGATATGAACCCTGAAAACTGCATAGATATTATTAAAAATAAATTGAAAGAATAAAGCAATAATTTGAATAAAAGCAAAAGAAGGTCAAGCCCTCGATCTATTAGTACTCCTCCGCTGCATCTGTTACCAGACTTCCACGTAGAGCCTATCAACGGGTGTTCTTCCCGTGATCTTACTGGTTTAAACCATGGGAATACTCATCTTGAGGTGGGCTTCCCACTTAGATGCTTTCAGCGGTTATCCACTCCGCACATGGCTACCCAGCGTTTACCGTTGGCACGATAACTGGTACACCAGAGGTGCGTTCCTCCCGGTCCTCTCGTACTAGGGAGAAATCCTCTCAATATTCCTGCGCATACACCGGATATGGACCGAACTGTCTCACGACGTTCTGAACCCAGCTCGCGTACCGCTTTAATGGGCGAACAGCCCAACCCTTGGGACCGACTTCAGCCCCAGGTTGCGATGAGCCGACATCGAGGTGCCAAACCTCCCCGTCGATGTGAACTCTTGGGGGAGATCAGCCTGTTATCCCTAGAGTAACTTTTATCCGTTGAGCGACGGCCCTTCCACTCAGAACCGTCGGATCACTAAAACCGACTTTCGTCCCTGTTCGACTTGTAGGTCTCACAGTCAAGCTTCCTTCTGCTTTTGCACTCGACGACTGATTTCCAACCAGCCTGAGGAAACCTTTGTGCGCCTCCGTTACCTTTTAGGAGGCGACCGCCCCAGTCAAACTGCCCAGCAGATACTGTCCGTTTCCCGGATAACGGGTAAACGTTAGATCTCTAGCTCTGAAAGAGTGGTATCTCACCGTTGACTCAGTAGCACCCAAAAGCACTACATCA
>QCHU01000008.1 GCA_003279455.1 Prochlorococcus sp. AG-402-G19 | reverse complement strand
TTGCCAATGATTATTGATAATAATTACTTTTATATTCAACTTATATTGAGCAATAGTTCCAAGCTCCTGAATGTTCATGAGGATACTTGCATCACCAGCGATACAAATCACCTGCTCCTTAGGTAAAGCAACCTTGACTCCCATTGCAGCGGGCATTCCAAAACCCATTGTTCCAAGTCCAGCACTGCTAATCCATTGTCTTGGTCCATTCAACAAGTATTGAGCTGCCCACATCTGATGTTGTCCAACATCAGTTGTAATGAAAGCGTCTTGCGCTAAGTCTCTTAAAGCAATTAATACTTCCTGTGGATAAATTTCGCCTTCTTTAGGAGGAGTTATCAAAGGAAAATTATTTTTCCAGTTTTTAATTTTGTTAAGCCAGTTAGAAGTTCTTGGATTTGTTTTTCTTTGGTTACTGAGATCTAATAATTTAACAAGACTAATTCCTACATCTCCTAATACGGAAACTTCAACTACTCTATTTTTATTTATTTCAGCAGGATCAATCTCAAAATGAATTACTTTTGCTTTAGGAGCAAACGTATCTAATTTACCTGTAACTCTGTCATCAAATCTTGCTCCAATCGCAATCAGCAAATCACATTCAGTCACAGCAAAGTTAGCATAAGCTGTTCCATGCATACCTAGCATCCCAACTGATAAAGGCTCACGTTCATCAAATGCGCCTTTCCCCATCAAAGTTGTTGTTACGGGTATTTGAAATCTATTAGCAATCGCCGCCAGAGTTTCATGTGCCCCAGAAGAAATAACACCCCCACCAACGTAAAGGAGAGGTTGCTCAGCATTTTCAATCAAATCCAGGGCTGCACTTATGGCTTTATGTTCTGGCGCGAATGGTAGTTCAAAGCCTGGTGGTTTTATTGAGCCTGGCTCGACAGGGAGATATTTAAACATCTCTTGTCCAACATCTTTTGGTATGTCAATCAAAACAGGTCCTGGTCTACCCGATGAGGCAATTAGAAAAGCTTGAGCTACAACTCTTGCAATTTCAGATGGATCTCTTACGACCCATGAATGCTTAACAATTGGAAGTGTTATCCCAAAAATATCTGTTTCTTGAAAAGCATCAGTACCAATAGCAGGCCTAGGGACTTGTCCTGTAATTACGACAAGAGGAACAGAATCCATCTGAGCAGTGGCTATTCCTGTGACAAGATTCGTAGCTCCAGGACCGGATGTACCAAAACAAACACCTACTTTGCCAGTCGCTCTAGCAAAACCATCTGCGGCATGAGTTCCACCTTGCTCATGTCGAACAAGAATATGTTTTAACCATCCCTCTTCCTCTGCTTTAAAAACCGCATCATATATTGGGAGTATTGCTCCGCCTGGATAACCAAAAATAGTATCTACACCATGCCTACGAAGAGAATCCATCAAGGCATCAGCACCTGAGATCTCATTTTGAGTTTGTGCTCCTGAATCCCCTATTTGATTAGACGTAGAAGTCAGGGTCACGGCACAAGAAAATCTAAACTAACAATAAATCTTAGTGTGAATAATTTCAATTAATCTAAATCAAGCAAAAATTTATTTAAATTCTCTAAGTTTTTATAGGTGGCTTACTTATCAACTAAATCAACATAAAAATTATTTTAATTCTCTATAGCAAACCTATTTGATGTAAAGGTCCACTCCCAATTATTAATTCCACAAAAAAACAAAGAAAAACAATCATTGCAACTCTTCCATTCCAAACTTCAGAGCTGTTATTCCAACCCCATTGCCATTTCTCCTGAGGATAAAGTTTTACTCTCTCTGGCAATTTTGATGCTTCCTCTAAACTTATCCCTTCGCCGTTCAAGCAAGAAGAAACCAGATCAGCCAATCCTTCAATAAACAAAGGATAGATATCAAGAGCTGGAACTCTTTTAAAATTAACAATTCCATTTTTCTCAGCAATTTCTTTGTACTCAATATCAATCTCCTGGAGAGTTTCAATATGCTCACTCACAAAACTTATTGGGACAACAACAAGTTCCTTTATGCCGGATTTGCCTAGCTTTTCTAATACTTCTTCTGTATATGGTTTTAGCCACTCTTCTGGCCCCACTCTACTTTGATAAGCAAGTGAGAACGAATTGCTATATCCAAGTGAATTTTCAAGCTGGTCAATAATCAAAAGTGAACAGTTTTGTATTTGATCTTGATAAGGATCACCGGCTTCTTCTACATAGCTTTTAGGGACACCGTGAGCAGTAAAGAAAACGTGGGCCCCTTGAGGTAAATCACAAGCTAAGATTTCTTTCTTTATTAATTCAGCCATTGAGGAAACATAGGCTGGATGATCAAACCAGCTACGAATACAACGAATTGATAATTCTGCAAACTCAGAGTCACCATCTTTTAACCTTTTCAATTCTCTAAAACTTGATCCACTTGTACTTATAGAAAAATGGGGATAAAGAGGTAGAACAACAACTTCGCTAACACCGTCTGCCTTCATATCCGCTACGGCTGACTCTGTAAATGGATGCCAATACCTCATCGCAACGTAAGTTGTAGCGTCTATTCCAATATTTCTAAGATAGCTTTGAAGTTCTCTTGCCTGCTGCTCGGTAATGCGACGCAAAGGTGATCCACCTCCTATCGATCTATAAGCCTCTTGTGATTTACTGCTTCTCAATAAGCTTATAAGCCACGCTAGAGGTTTTTGAAAAGCACGAACTGGTAAACGAATTATCTCTGGATCAGAAAACAAATTATACAAAAATGGTCCAACGTCCTTAATTCTCTCAGGACCTCCGAGATTTAATAAGAGGACACCAACCCGAGCCATTTCAGAAAAAACTCCTTATAAAAGGTTATACAAACCCTTATCAAAGTAAAGATAGCTAAATTTACAGGATCATGGACGAGAATCAAAAGTTACTAGATATCAACCACGACCTTGAGTCAAAGGGAATCAATCTAAGAATTGAGAAAAGGGGTAAAGTATTAAACATTCGAGGTTCTTTACCAGATAAAAAATCTCGTAATCTTTCCAAAATACAAAGAATAAGCCTTAAACTTCCATACAATATTAATGGTCTAGAAGAGGCTAGAAAAGCTATAGAATTAATTGATTTTCAACTCAAAAAAAATCAATTCTGCTGGTCTAATTGGATTAAAGAAAAAACCATCACATCAACAAATACTAATAAATCAGTTCTAAAAAATGAAATAGAAAGCTTTAAAAGGCAATTTTTTTCTGATACTTCCAGGAGCAAATCACCCGCAGGAATGATAAGCACCTGGCAGTCTGCTTACAAACCATATTTGAACAGATTAATTGGAGAAAGTAATAAATCTACTTTAAAATTAAACGAGGAGCTACTAGTAAAAATCCTTTTAAGTTACAAAAAAAATTCAAGAAGCAGACAGCAATGTGGAATTGCTTTAAGTGCTTTAGCGAGATATCTTAAATTGGAGCTGCCTGAGAACTGGAAACAACTTCAAAGTGGTTATGGAATACACGAATCTAATTTCAGAGAATTACCAAGTGATGAAGAAATTATTGATAGCTTCAAATTAATACCAAATCCAAAATGGAGATTTGTTTTTGGGTTAATGGCAACCTATGGGCTTAGAAATCATGAAGTTTTTTTTAGTGATTTATCTTGTTTAAAAAAAGGTGGGGATAAAATACTTCGGGTTTTCCCAAACACAAAAACAGGAGAGCATCAAGTTTGGCCATTCCATCCAGAATGGATTGGATTATTTGAGCTAAATAACATAACTGATACTTCAGATTTACTCCCAGATATTAAAACTGATCTAAAGGTGACAACTCTTCAACATATCGGAAGAAGAGTATCTGAACAATTTAGAAGATATAAAATATCTTTTACCCCCTATGATTTAAGGCATGCTTGGGCCGTCAGGACAATCTTAATAGGCCTACCAAATACCGTAGCCGCAAAAATGATGGGGCACTCAGTTTCAATACATACAAAAACCTATCATCATTGGATAACAAGAAGAGACCAGCAAATTGCAGTTGATAGTGCTCTATCTAGAGTTAAAAATTAACAAGAAGAATAATTAATATTTATAGCCATGTCTTTTTTATAAATTATTCTTTTATTAACTTATATAATTTAAGTCAAAGGAATGAAAAATAAGATTTCCGAAGAAAATTCAAAACTTAATAACCTAGATAAGACTGCAGAAAAAATAGGAATGGGAGGCAACATAATACCAACTATTACCGAAGAAAAATATCGAGAAAGAATGAAGAAACGGAAAGAAGTTCAAACACAAAGATTACAAGAAAGAAATAAAGAAAAAGGTCTAATAATAATTAATACCGGGAAAGGTAAAGGTAAAACAACTGCAGCTCTTGGGATGGGTTTAAGAACTATTGGTCATAACCATAAAGTGGCAATAATTCAATTCATCAAGGGTGGATGGGAACCAGGTGAAAAGTTAGCCTTGAGAATATTTGGGGACAAGTTAAAATTTCATGCCTGCGGGGAAGGGTTCACTTGGGAAACACAAGATAGAAATAAAGATATAAATTTAGTTAAATCTAGCTGGAGAAAGGCCGTCTCTTATATTAAAGACCCAAAATATAAACTTATTATTTTGGACGAGATTATTGTTGCAATAAAACTTGGATATATAGATGAAGATGAAATTATAAATGGAATAAAATCACGCCCCGAGCTTACACATGTAGTCTTGACGGGGAGAGGAGCTTCAGAAAAGTTAATCCATTCAGCTGATCTTGTAACAGAAATGAAATTAATCCACCATCCTTTTAGAGAACAGGGAATAAAAGCACAAGAGGGAATCGAATATTAGTCTATAATCTTGAAAATATTTCCATCGCAAGGGATCCAATACAGATATAAAGACGTTCTCCCAGGACTTGCTACTGTCAATTTGTTATGAACTATTAATGACATACTCTAGAGCACTTATAAAACTCAGTGGTGAAGCTCTTATGGGAGAAAAACCTTATGGAATTGATCCTGAAATTGTTCAATCTATTGCCAATGATGTTTCAAAAGTGGTTGAAAATGGAACGCAAATAGCAATTGTGGTTGGTGGAGGAAATATTTTTAGAGGTCTAAAAGGATCCGCTGCAGGCATGGATAGAGCCACTGCTGACTATGTAGGAATGCTTGCAACCGTAATGAATGCAATTACACTTCAAGATGGATTAGAAAGAGCTGGCGTACCTACCAGAGTTCAATCTGCTATTGATATGCAACAGATTGCTGAACCTTACATAAGAAGAAGAGCAATAAGACATCTAGAGAAAGGAAGGGTAGTCGTTTTTGGAGGTGGGTGCGGTAATCCATTTTTCACAACTGATACCACTGCTGCTCTTAGGGCCGCTGAAATCAACGCAGAAGTTGTTTTCAAAGCCACGAAAGTTGATGGGGTTTACGATCGAGATCCAAAGAAATTCTCTGATGCTATCAAATATGACAATCTCACCTTTCAAGATGTATTAACCAACGAAATAGGAGTAATGGATAGCACTGCTATTGCTCTTTGCAAAGATAATAAAATCCCCATAGTTGTTTTTAATATTTTCCAACCTGGGAACATTGCTAAGGCTATTTCTGGCGAACAAATTGGATCAAGAATATCTAATTCAAGTTAAAGCTAATTTTTGAACCTTATTTAATAATCAATTCGCAATAACTTTATCTAAATGTCAAACCAAGAGCTAAAAACCACAATGAGCAAATCTGTTGAAGCAGCTCAAAGGAATTTCAATACCATCAGGACAGGGAGAGCAAATACATCTTTATTAGACAGGATATCAGTCGAATACTATGGAGCAGATACTCCACTAAAGTCACTTGCAACAATCACTACTCCTGACTCTCAAACGATAGCGATTCAACCCTTCGACTTAGGCTCATTGGCTTCCATTGAAAAAGCTATTTCTACAAGTGATCTAGGATTTACTCCAAACAATGATGGAAAAATAATTCGCATCAATGTTCCACCTTTAACTGAAGAGCGTAGAAAAGAATTTTGCAAACTCGCTTCCAAGTATGCAGAAGAAGGGAAAGTTGCACTAAGGAATATTCGCCGTGATGCAATAGAGAGAGTCAAGAAATCTGAAAAGGATGGTGATCTTTCCGAAGATCAAAGTAGAGATGAACAAGAAACAATTCAGAAAGAGACAGATAATTTTATCAAAGATATAGAAAAAAAACTTTCAGAAAAAGAAGCTGAGATTTTAAAAGTTTGACACTTTTAGATGTTGCCATTATTGGAGGGGGAGCATCAGGCACTACTACAGCTTTTCATCTGGCTAGTAAAAGAAAAAAAGTATGTATTCTTGAAAAGAATAATTCCTCTCCAGAGAGAATCTGTGGGGGTGGAATGTCAGCTGCAGTGCAAAATTGGTTTCCATTTGAACTTTTACCAATAGTTGATGAAGTAATAACAACTGTAGAGTTTAGTTGGTGCAATAGCGACAAAGTGGTCGCCGAACTCTCAGGGTCTTCTCCTTTTTGGATAGTTAAACGTGAAAAGCTTGATTCATTCTTATTAGATCAAGCACTAGTTTCAGGTTGTAATTTATTGAATACTTTTAATGTCGTCGATGTAAAAAAAGTCTCTAATATTTGGCATATTACCGCTCTTGATGGGAGACAAATAGAGGCAAGAGCAGTTGTTATTGCTGATGGTTCTGAATCACCATGGCCTAAAACTTTTAATTTAGGTCCAAATCAACAAAAATTTGCCTCCACTTTCTCAGGAAGAATTCAAAGGAGGGGAAATTTAGGACCTGAAACTGCTAGATTTGAGTTTGGCCTAGTAAAAAATGGTTTTGCATGGGCATTTCCGTTAAACAATGAAGTAAATATTGGTATGGGAACTTTTATAGATAATACGAGTTCAATTCAAGTTAATGAAATACTACAATCATTCCTGCCTGATTTGAGCTTGGATCCTTCTGAAGTGATTGGTCATAAAAAAAAATTAAGGATCTGGAATGGGCACAGTAAATTAAACGGAGAAGGAATTCTTCTAGTTGGTGATGCTGCTTCATTATGTGACCCTTTTTTAGCAGAGGGATTAAGGCCCGCTTTAATGAGTGGATTTGAAGCTGCAAAAACCCTAATCTATTGGCTAGATGGAGAAGTCAACTGTTTAGATTCATACACAAACACAATGCAAAAAAAATGGGGAAATTCGATGGCCTGGGGTAAAAGAATTTCTCAAGTTTTTTATCGTTTTCCAAAAGTTGGATATCAATTAGGTGTAAAAAGAACTACTGCTCCAAAAAGAATTGCACAAATTCTTTCAGGTGAGATGAGTTATGAAGACATTGCAAAAAGAGTAATCAAGAGATTACTCTTTCAAAATTCAAGCTCAAAGAGTTAGTGCAATTCCTCCTTCAATCAACTCAAGTCTTTCAAGCAATTGATTTTCTAATTTATCAATCGCTTGGCTGAAACCGCTAATTCCCTCATTTAGTTTTTCCGTAGCCATTTTATCTCCGGCCATCATTAGTTCAAAAGAAGTCTGATCTAAATGAATTGTCTCATCAATTACTAAAGGTTTTTGTGCGTTCAACTTGATTGGTAAATCCGAATATGTTTCATTAAGTTCCTGAAGCAATTTAGGGGAAATAGTTAACAAATCACATCCTGCAAGCTCAGTTATTTCCTCTATATTCCTAAAGCTTGCTCCCATGACTTCTGTCTGGTAACCATTTGACTTGAAATAATTAAATATTTTAGTAACAGAAACTACCCCTGGATCTTCAATTGCTGGATAAGAATCTCTTCCTGTAGCAGATTTATACCAATCTAAAATCCTGCCAACAAAGGGTGAAATAAGCGTTACACCTGCCTCAGCACAAGCAACTGCTTGATAGAAATTAAACAACAAAGTTAGGTTACAATGAATATTCTCTTTTTCTAGTACCTCAGCAGCTTTTATCCCCTCCCAAGTAGAAGCTATTTTGATTAAAACCCGATCGTTAGTAACGCCATCTTGGTTATATTTAGCAATTATTTTCCTTGCTTTTTCAATTGTGGCATCAGTGTCAAAACTTAGTCGTGCATCAACTTCTGTTGAAACTCGGCCAGGAATTAATTTCAAAATCTCTTTACCAAATACAACACATAGTTCATCCAACGCTTCTTTGACAACATTAGTATTTGAGGCATTAGCTCCTAGCATTTCTCTTGCAGTGGCTAGTGCTTTGTCAATCAAACATTGATAAGCAGGTATTTGTGCCGCCGCCAGAATTAAAGAAGGATTTGTTGTAGCGTCTCTAGGGTGAAATTTTTTAATCGCTTCAAGATCACCGGTGTCAGCCACCACTACAGTCATTGAAGATAACTGATTAAGAATGGATTCCATAATAAAAAACGTCTTTCATGGGAAATACACTAGCTATATTTTTTGTGGATTTCACCCTTTAATTTGCACTTTTGGAAAAATTTAGCCATCTCTTAGCTTTTGATAGCTAAATGTTCTTTTTTAGAAATACTGGGTGGGATTTTTTCTATAACAAGCAAAGTCTCAATAATTTTTTTTGCCACCGGGAGAGCCACAGTTGATCCATAGGCATTTGGCTTTTGGGGTTCATCAATAACTGCTAAAACGACATAGCGAGGATCATCTATAGGAAGACTTGCAACAAAACTGCAAATTTTAGCACTATAGTTCAGGCCATCTTGCGATTTTTGTGCAGTTCCTGTTTTCCCTCCAATTCGATAACCAGGAACATTTACCTCAATACCACTCGCATCGTAAAAAGACACAACAGTTTCCATCCATCCAAGAACAGTATTTGTAACTTCAGGAGATAAAACTTGCTTAGATTCAGGCGGAGTATCGAAATACGACTCATAATCACCTTTCAGTCCTTTAGTAATGTGAGGGGTAACAAGTTTGCCTCCATTAGCAATCAAAGCATGTAATTGAGCTAGTTTCAGAGGTGTAATAGAAAAACCTTGGCCAAAGGAAGCTACAGCAGGTTCTATAGGTTGATTTACAAAAATCTGTTCTGATTTTATTTGACCACCTACTGCGCCTGGAAGATCGGTTTCAGGGATTTCATCTATCCCCAATCGCCTTAACCATTGCCAGTAATTATTTGCATTCAATTTATTCATAATTTTAACCATAGCTACATTGCTTGAGACTTGTAATACCTCAGGAAAAGTTAGTATTCCATTTGGCTTTCGATCCCAATTCGAGAGAGGCCATCCTCCAACCGTAATTAGGCCATCATCATTTACTTCTCCATGGGGAGTTATAACTCCCTCCTCCAATGCCAATGCTAAGTTAATGGGCTTAAAGGTAGAACCAGGTTCAAATAATTCTTGCACAGACCACTCTTTAAAAAGCGATGGAGAATAGTCCCAATACTTATTAGGGTCATAAGTTGGGGTTGAAGCCAATGCTAGAAGTTCTCCCGTATCAATATCCATTACGATTACTACGCCTTTTTTTGCATTCCACTCCTTTACTTGCTTACTTATTTCTTTAATTGCTACTTCTTGGAGCCTTACATCTAAAGTTAGCTGGAGATTCAATTGGTCCTCATCAAACACGCCATGCTGAACACCTATAGGTAAAGGTGTACCATCAGCTCCTCTTCTAATTACACTAACCTTCTCAAGACGTTTAAGATCTCTATCTAAACTTAATTCGAGTCCAGCCTGAGGCCTTCTATCTAAATCCAAAAAACCAACTACATTTGCAAAAAGTGATCCATGAGGATAAAGCCTTTGAGGATAAGCCTCCAAATCGATACCACTTATTCCAAGTTTTTTAATTGCATCAGCCTGCTCTTGTGTTATACCCTCTGCAAGTTTTACCCCTGAGGAATAATTTCCTAATTTGTTTAAAATCTCATCAACATTTTTGGATAGTGGAATAGAAAGAAGTTTTGCTACTTCAACTGGCTTACGTACGGTCCCGTATGAATCACCAGGGAAATTAAAATATCTAGGATGAGCCCAAACCTTAAAGCGTTTCTCATCTATTGCGACAAGCTTTCCATTCCTATCAAAAATAGATCGACGTGTTCCTAGAGGGTTCTGTTGGTCCGTTTGAACTTCGCGTGCTAGTGATCTTAATTGATCAGACTGAAATAACTGAAGCCAACCTACCCTAAAAAAAAGGCCGCCAAGTCCAAAACATAAGAAAGCAAAAACAATCTTAAACCTTGACTGAGATAGAGGCGAAAGAGTTTTCGCCTTAAAAGTCTTTCTCTTTTTTCTAGAATTGATTTTTCGCATGGAAATTATTAATAACCTGACTTAACTGAGAAAGCAGATATTCTTTTTAATAACCTACTTTTTAATGTTTTATCGAATGATTTCTTAATTTCTTCTGGCTTTGGTCTATCTACATATATGAGATCTTCTGCTTTAGTAGGGACTAAAGCGCTAGACAATTTTTGATTTTTCAATAGGTAACCTTCAATAATTGAAGTTGATTCCAATATCCTTCGGTTCAAGTCTCTAGTTGTCTCAAGTTTAGTAAAAGACTTAGTCCATAAATATTGAGAGTGCAAAGCTACTGATGACATGATCGCCACTGTTGTGAGTATTCCTATTAATGCACCATCTAAAGCGATATGAAGAGCAGCTTGAACTGGAAATTTTCGTTGAACCTGCTTGGATGAAAAAACACTGTTTAACAATCTTTCGGGCAACTTCTTTTTTTGAAATCGTCCTACTTTTTGTTTATATAGAGTACGACTAACCAAATCAAAATTCGAAAGTAATTCAAGTCAAACACCTTGATCAAGCAACTGCAAGAGCTAGAATAATGATGTTTTATTTATTTAATATCAAGCCACTAATAATAAGCTAATAAAAGTGACTCCATTCCAAAGAGAATGCATAAGAGCACAAGGGAACAACCTTCCTGAACTCAATCTCATTAGCCCCAGACCAATTCCTAAAACAAATAAAGGAGGTAATTCTCCCACACTTAAATGAGCCAAGGCAAAGATCAACGCACTTAATAAAACTCCGCTGATTTTGCCAACTTTGGACACTAATACAGGCAGGAGAATGCCTCTAAAAACTAACTCTTCAAATACAGGAGCCAAAACAACCGTTGTAATAAAAAGCAAAAACAGTGGGAAAAATTCATTACTGCCTAAAACAAGTTCCAACAAAGGATTACTTCCACCCTGGTCACCTATAATCTCATTCATTAGCCACCCAATAAGCAGCACTAAAGGCATAATCATTAACCATCCACTGATAGATTTTAAAAATCCATCTTTAATAGGTTTTATTTTCCATTGCAACCATCCTCCATTAATTCCCGAGGGGACTAGACCCATTAATTGATATCTAATAATAAATAAAGGACCTATAGTCATTGAACAGTAACCAATAAATACTCTTAAAGATTGTTTTAATGGAGAGGATAAATTATTAAACAATAAATCAGTTATTGGTATAACCAGAGCAGGGAAAACAACTTCGCCTATGACAACGAAACCACCAGAAATAAGCAGAATCATATCTATAAATGATAAAGGAGGAGCTATTATTTCTGGCCATGGAGTATTTTTATTTCTTAAGAATATAAAAGCATACCGAATCAGTAATATAGTCCCTATAAAGGAAGCAAAAAACGGTAAAAATTGTGATGTTAATAGTCTTATAGCAGTTAATGAGTTATATTTTTGATCAATACATTTTTCATTCGAGTATCCGAGAGTAGAGCATGAAATTTGATAAAGTAAAGGGTCTAATTTAATCTCATTAAATTCAGGAAATTTATCTAGTTCTTTTCTTTCTTGTCTATCCAATATATAGCTTCGAACCATTTCAAAGTTTTTATCCTTAAAATTTTCCTTCAGGATTAATTTTTGCTCATCCTTAGACTCTTCCAGCACTGCCAATAAGAGTCTCTGCCTATCCTCAAGTTGTTCCAAAGGTATCTCTCTTAGAGCTTGATAAAGTTTTTCTTGAGGTTCTGATCCTAAAAATACATATTGTATTTTTTCAGGTATGGATGAAGAAGCTGAAACTGCCATCTCAGTTTGCATCAATGAAATCTTTGGAGCTACTGAGGGTCGCTCAAAGCTTTCTTGCAGACCTTGCCACCAAATCAGAATAGTTAAAAGTAATGAAAATAGAGCCATAGCCCACTTCCACCAAGTTTTGGCTTGTCTCATAAAATCAACTTGTGACGACTGACATAGAGAAAGACTTCTATCTTTAATAAAAGAACATTAGATTGCCCTCATGGCGAATACCATAATTATGTAGAAGACACTTTATTTAATGACATTACGTCTAATTTTTGTCCGTCATGGATTGAGTAGTTTTAATAAAGAAGGGCGTATTCAAGGAAGAAACGACCTTTCAACATTAACTAAAGAAGGACAATTACAAGCTGAGGCTGCTGGCAAAACAATTTCCTCTATTCCAATAGATGCAATTTATAGTTCCCCTTTGCAAAGAGCCTCAGAAACCACAAAAATCATTCTAGATCAACATCAAAGAAAGCTTCAAGCAACTTATACTGACGAACTACTTGAGGTTGACCTTGGGCCTTGGAGCGGTTTAACAAAAAATGAAATAAAAAATGTCTTTCCAAAAGAGATTGCTATTTGGCAAAAAGAGCCAAAAGAACTTACCCTTTATAAAGACGATGGTACAAAGTTTCAACCAATTAAAGAACTCTTATATCAAGCTGAACATTTTTTAAAATACTTATTTAATACTTATTCAAGCTCTGATAAAACTATTTTGATAGTTGCCCATAATGCAATCCTTAGATGCTTGATACTAAAATTAATTAATGAGCCATCAAAAGGGTTTAGAAGATTGAAATTAGACAATACCTCAATCTCAATTTTTAATATGACTTTTAATAATTGGGAAGATAGACAAGTCCAAATTCAATGTCTCAATAACATCGCTCATTTACATCCTAATCTTCCCAAAAAAGGTAGAAAAAAAAGAATTATTTTAGTCAGGCATGGTGAAACAGATTGGAATAAACAGGGAAGATTCCAAGGACAAATTGATATTCCCTTAAATCAAAATGGAAAATTTCAAGCCAAGGCCGCAAGCGAATTTTTAAAAAAACATATTATAGAAAAAGCTTTTAGTAGTTCACTATCAAGGCCAAAAGAAACAGCACAGATAATTCTAAACGAACATCCCGGAGTCGAAATTTCTCTCAAAGACAGCCTCAAAGAGATCGGTCACGGTGACTGGGAAGGGAAGTTGGAGTCTGAGATCAAGTCCAACTGGCCAGATCTTCTTAAAACATGGAAGATCTCGCCTGAAAAAGTTCAAATGCCAAAAGGAGAAAACATAACCGAAGTCTCCACCAGATCCATCAGTGGTTGGGATGAGATTTGCAAAGATCTAAAGAACGAAGAAACTGCATTGGTTGTCGCTCATGATGCAGTTAACAAAACCATTCTTTGTCATCTTTTAGGGTTAATGCCATCAAAAATTTGGATGATAAAACAAGGTAATGGTGGCATTACAGTCATTGATCTCTCAGAGGAAGAAGGCCAACCAGATCAAATCACCTGTCTAAATATCACTTCACATTTGGGAGGGATTATCGACTCAACCGCTGCCGGAGCACTTTGATTTGATGACTAGTAGTTATTTCTTTGAAAACATTCGAATCCTTGAAAAGGCTGGGTCATCTTTAAAAAGAGAACCTGTTTTAATCAAAGATGGTGTGATTAAAGCGTTCGGCAAAAAGGCTCTTCAAAATGCAAAGCTTTTAGGAATCAAGCCTCGACAAGCTAAAAATATGCTTTTAGCCCCTTGTCTTGTTGATCCTCATTCGTTTTTAGAATCTCCTTTTAATGGTAAAGAAGAAAATATCTATACACTTATAGAAAAAGCAGCATTTTCTGGATATGGCCAGTTAGGCATCCTGCCTAGAGGTGATTTATGGAGAGATCATATTGAGTCAATTATTTCTTTAAAGACTATCAACAGTGAGGTTTTAATACACTTATGGGGTGGCTTTAGCCTAAGCGGAAAGGGAATTAATTTTTCGAAACATTCTGAATTACTACAAAATGGAGCCATTGGGTTAAGTGATGACGATTTCATGCCACCCATAGAGCTTCTTAAGCAAGGTTTTTCACTTGGAGAGATGAAAAAATCTCCTGTACTTCTTGCACCAAGAGATAAATTACTGCAAGCAGGAGGAATGTCTCGACAAAGTGTATATACTCTTAGAGGAGGTTGGCCTCTTGATCCTGTTGAAAGCGAAATTATCCCTCTAGTCCAATTACTTGAACTTCATAAGCAATATCCTGAAATTGCACTAAGGCTAATGAATATTTCAACAGCTGAGGGCGTTGAAATACTTAAGAATGCGCCTTCAAAGCCAATGGCAACTATTTTCTGGTGGCATTTAATCAATGACAACTCAAGTCTTTCGCCTTTTGATATTGGATGGAGTGTAACGCCTTCATTAGGATCCCCAAAAGATAGAGCCTCACTTATAGAGGCTTTAGAGGCTAATGTTTTAGCAGCAATATCTGTTCACTCCACTCCCATAGATGACTCCGAGACTAAACTACCTGCAAATAAAAGAAAAAAAGGGATTAGTTGCTATGAGCTTGTTCTACCTTTGCTTTGGGATCAATTAGTTAGAAAATCAGGATGGAAAGTGGAGAAATTATGGGAGAAAATTAGTTTTGGTCCATCTAAATTCTTGAACCAAGCTGAGGAAAAATTAAGTTTAAATAGTAACCGTTGGTTATTATTTGATCCCGATAAAGAATGGTACCAATCTCATGAAGAAAAAAATTTAATTACAGCAACTAATCAACCGCTAAAAGACAAAAAAATATTTGGGAAAGTTGTAGATTGTGGGCTTATTAATCAAGCTTACCAAAACGACTAATCGGCCAAAAACGCCAGGTTGCTTTTCCAATTATTTCTTTCTGTGGCAAGAACCCCCCCTGCTGGCCAAAAACGACTATCCCAGCTATTAGCTCTGTTATCGCCCAAAACAAACACATGTCCTTTGGGAACAGTTGTAGTAATGGAGCGACATAGATTATATATAGGTTTACTTGGGCAAAAGTATTCAACATATGGTTCGTTGATTGATCTACTGTTCAATACGATCTCTCCCTTACCATTAATCAAAAGACGATCCCCTTCTACAGCAACTACCCTTTTGATATATGCATCACAAGCACGATCTGATAAAGTAGGGATCCAAGAAATCAATGGGAATGTCCTTAATGAGCATTGAAATTTAGACGGAAGTTGTTTTTTTCTATCAGATATCAATTTCTCATCAAAGGAATATGGTGAGTTAAAAACAACAATTTCTCCTCGGGAAGGTGACCGTTTGCGCAAAGAAAGTTTTTCAATAATTAGTCGATCGTTCACTTTCAATCCTGGAAGCATAGAGCCCGAGGGGATATATCTAGCTTCTGCTATGAAATGACGAATACCTACATACAACAGAACAGTTAAAGAGATAGGTCCCCACGTATCAAAGAAAGAGTACCACCAACAATTTTTAGTTTCTTCACTCGAGTCTGAATTGTTATGTTGCACTTGTTTCTCAAAAATAAATATATAGTTTACTTTATTTGTAAAGACTACTTATTTTCGGTCATTGTCAATCCTCATGTTAATTTCAAAGTAATTTTTCAGCCCACTTTTCTTCTTTAAATCCTACTAAAAAGACTTTACTGGACTTATATAAAAAAGGTCTCTTTATTAATCTGGGTTCCTTACAAAGTAGCTCAAACAATTCATTATCAGTCATTTTTTTGACAACATCCGAACCAATAGAACGATATGTAACCCCACTTGTATTTAAAAGATATTTTCTATCACCATATAGTTCACTTGCATAGATAAGCATTTCCTTAGACGGGGGGGTTTTTAAAAGATCAATTAACTCAAAGGCAATTTCATTGTTTTTAAGCCACTTAATCGCTCTGCGACATGTTGAGCATGAAGAATAACTAAATAATTTCAAGTTTTAAAAAGCGTAGTAAAAACTATTTTATCCAAAAAAGTAAGCCTAAAATAGTTATCTATGTGTCATATCAGAAAGGTGCGCTTCTATACAGCTTTTTAGTAATTCATCAACAGCATCATAATCTCTCCATCCATCTATAACGATTACCCTCCCTTCCAAACTTTTGTAAGTTCTAAAAAACTCAGCCACATCCTCCAATTGGTTCTGAGCTATTTGCTTAATAGTGTTAATTTCTCTTTGTCTTGGATCTGCTGTAGGTACACATAAAAGTTTGCCATCGTAGGCTCCTGAATCATGCATATCAAGAACTCCTATAGGTCTTGCTTTTATCAAGCAACCTGCAAAAGTTGGTTCTTCCATAACGACCATTGCATCAAGGGGTGCTCCATCCTCAGCAAGAGTATTTGGAATAAATCCATAATCAAATGGGTACCTCACTGAAGAATGCAAAACTCTATCAAGCGCCATAATCCCTGCAGAGCTAAAATATTCGTATTTATTTCTACTGCCAGCTGGAATTTCTACAACTAGATTTACTAATCCAGGGGAGGGTGAAGGAGGAAGATCACTAAGGTCCATTTTGATTTATTGAGGTCGGTAAGCTTTCCGTTGTTTCTGGCCTTTCACTAATTACAGCAAGTAATGGTATTCCAAGCATTACAAATACTATTGCTAGACCAATTAAAGAAGTTGAGGTGCTATTAAAACTATAAGGATCTTCATCATCAGAAGAAAATTCATCTGTTTCTTTATTAAGCAAAGTAGGATCTAGCTCAGAAGTTTGCTTATCAATTAAATGTGGTTTTAAATCCATTTAAAATTAACAATAGATAAACCCATTAGTAGAATGTGAGAAAATAAATTAAAAAATAATTTTAATTATATAAATATTATCCCACATCTAAGAATAACTAAGCAGCTTTTCTATCGGTTTCCTGCAAATGATTAGGAATAACATGATTCTTATCAGATTCTCCATCAAGTTTATTTCTTATTAATCTCAACTCATCAAGTATTGCATTTAGAATATTTTGAGTTTCAGATGATGGAGAATTAAATATTTCTACAGTGACTTCTTTAATTCTGAGTATATCTTTTGCAAATCTAGCAACTTCATTTGGATGAAAAAGTAACTGATCTTTTTGATCACTTCTAAATTCAGTATTTAGTTTTCTAGGATTGAATGGAGGGTTTAGATTTCTAGTATCAGTATTTGTATATCTATATACAGAAGCTCTAGATCTATTTAATGTTTTCTGCACTTCATCAATAGTCAATAATGAATCACTTCTTGGAATAGGAGCTGTATTAAATCCTTTACCTAAAGGCTCCTCCGATCTTCCATTTGCTTCTGAATGTACTGACCCGTTAAACATTGCGAAAGAAAACTTCCTAAAAGCATGAGAGGAAGTTAGCAGATGAATCAAATTAACACCATGTACATTTGGACACTTTAAAAAAACAACATGATTCCCGCACAATCAATATTGATATTCTTACGGCCATCGCTCAAAGTACTAATCTCATAAAGATTTAAATTTTAGGCTCATGCGCGTCTCCCGCCTAATGCTGATCACTCTCAGAGACGTCCCTGCTGAAGCCGATATAATCTCACATCAGTTATTGATAAGAGGCGGTTTTATTAAACGCTTGGCTGGGGGTATTTATGCTTACATGCCATTACTTTGGAAGGTTATAAAAAAAATAAACCTCATTGTTGAAGAAGAGTTATCAGCGAAAGGTTGTCTTCAAGCTCTTCTCCCTCAACTTCAGCCTTCAGAAATATGGGAAAAAAGCGGAAGGTGGAAATCATATACAGAAGGAGAAGGTATTATGTTTAGCCTTAAAGATAGACAAGGCAAAGAATTAGGGCTGGGACCAACTCATGAAGAAGTAATTACTCAAATAATTTCTCAAACTATTCACTCCTACAAACAGCTACCAATAAACATATTCCAGATTCAAACAAAATTCAGAGATGAAATAAGGCCAAGATTTGGATTGATGAGAAGTAGAGAATTCATCATGAAGGATGCTTATTCTTTTCATGCGAATGAGAGTGATCTTCAATCAACTTATTCAGAGATGAGAAATGCCTATCAAAATATATTTACTAAATGTGGTCTAGATTTTGTTTGTGTCGATGCAGATAGTGGGGCTATTGGAGGTGCAGCATCTCAAGAATTCATGGTCACAGCTGAATCTGGAGAGGATTTAATTTTAATAAGTTCTGATGGTAAATATGGGGCCAATCAAGAAAAAGCTGTATCCATTATCGAAAAAGGAGAATTATTAGAACCAAATAAATCATCTATAATTAAGACCCCTAATCAAAAAACTATAGAGGAATTATGCAACCATAATAATTTCCACCCAAGTCAAATTGTAAAAGTATTAGTTTATCTAGCAACATGTGATGATGAAAAAAAATACCCAGTGCTAGTAAGTATCAGGGGGGATCAAGAAATAAATGATATTAAGCTTTTAAATGAAATATCTCACAACTTAAAACAAAATGTACTTGATATTAAAATCATTTCTAATGAAGATATACAAAACCAAGGTATAACTAATATTCCATTTGGCTTTATAGGCCCTGATCTTAGTGATAATTTATTATCAAAAGCCAAAGAATGGGAAAGAAAATTCATAAGAATTTCTGACAATTCTGCAAAAGATCTCAAAAGTTTCATATGTGGAAATAATATCAAGGACGAACATAAAATATTTTGCAACTGGGATTTAATCAATACTCAACAGCTAGTATGTGAAATAAGAAAAGCTAAACCTGGAGACATTTGTATCCACGACAAAACACAAACATTAAAAGAATGTAGAGGCATAGAAATAGGCCATATATTTCAATTAGGGAAAAAGTATTCAAAATCATTAAATGCCACTTTTACTAATGATGAAGGTATAGAAGACCACTTTTGGATGGGGTGCTATGGAATTGGTATATCCAGATTAGCTCAAGCTGCAGTAGAGCAAAATCACGATGCTTCAGGTATTATTTGGCCAGTATCAATTGCCCCATTTGAAGTAATAATTATTATTGCCAACATGAAAAATTCTGAACAAACATATTTAGCAGAAGATATCTATCAAAAATTAATAAAAAATAGAGTTGATGCTTTACTTGACGATAGGGACGAGAGAGCTGGAATAAAGTTTAAAGATGCAGACCTTATAGGCATCCCATGGAGAATTGTTGTTGGCAGAGAGGCCTGTTCTGGAATAGTCGAATTACATAATAGAAGAACTAAAGCTACAGAGTCATTAGATTTAAACTCGGTTTTAAAAAAACTTTCTGAAGAATTAAATACTGAAAAACTATAAATTGAGCCCATAGGACTCTAGAGTCTTAATTAACTGCAAAAAAAAAATGATTTCTGCCTTTCATCAGCTCTCCATCAGGTTGGTGAGGGCAGCTTTGGCTATCTGCCTTAGCTTCTGCCTCATATTCTTCCAATTTGCTTCAGAAGTAAATGCAGCTAAAACACTTATGACTGGCGATTTTACTAAAGACACTATTTCAGTCTCTTCAGTCCTAAAGGAGACCATAACTTTACCAAAAGAAGATAAAGGCCTATCAGAGGAAGAAAAAGAAGCTGTTTTTCTAATAAGCGATTACATTTCAAGATATAGGAATCGGTCTCAAGTAAATACCTCCACGACCTTCACAACAATGCAAACTGCGTTAAATGCGTTATCAGGTCATTACAAAACTTTCGCGAATAGACCAGTACCAGAAAAGCTCAAAGAAAGATTAAATCAAGAGCTTTCTAAAGCAGAAAAATTGGCAGGTAGAGAAGATTAAAGATAATCTTTAATTCATTTCTTTGACTCAGGGTATGGCTATCTGCAAACCTTATCTCTTCTAAAGTAAATCGGTTTCGAGCCGAATTTTCTTCCTTGGCAAATGTTGTAGTCATAGGCGCACAATGGGGTGATGAGGGTAAAGGCAAAATCACCGATTTGCTCAGTCGCTCCGCAGATGTAGTTGTTCGCTATCAAGGTGGTGTTAATGCTGGTCATACAATTGTTGTAGAGGATAAAGTCCTCAAATTGCATTTGATACCTTCTGGAATCTTGTATAAAGATACGATTTGTCTTATTGGATCGGGAACGGTTGTTGATCCAAAAGTGATGATTAAAGAAATAAAAATGCTTAAAGATAACGACATTGATATATCAGGACTAAAACTAGCCTCAACGGCTCATGTAACGATGCCATATCATCGGCTTCTAGACATGGCAATGGAGCAAACCAGGGGGCTTCACAAAATTGGTACTACTGGCAGGGGAATCGGGCCAACTTATGCCGACAAGTCACAAAGAAATGGAATAAGAATTATTGATCTACTGAGCAGAGAAAAACTTCAAGAAAGATTAAAGGTCCCTTTAGCAGAAAAAAATGGTCTCCTACAAAAGGTTTATGGAATTGAGCCATTAATCATTGATGAAATAATTGAAGAATATCTTGATTACGGGAAGCAGCTAGAAAAACATATTGTTGACTGCAATAGAACAATTCATCAAGCAGCAAGAAAGAAGAAAAATATTTTATTCGAGGGCGCCCAAGGAACTCTTTTAGATCTTGATCATGGAACCTACCCTTACGTAACTTCATCTAATCCCGTATCAGGAGGAGCCTGCATTGGTGCAGGAGTGGGTCCAACTCTCATAGACAGAGTTATTGGTGTCGCCAAAGCGTATACAACAAGAGTTGGAGAGGGACCCTTCCCAACCGAATTGCAAGGAAGTATTAATGATCAGCTTTGTAATAGAGGCGGTGAGTTTGGAACTACCACTGGACGAAGGAGAAGATGTGGCTGGTTTGACGGGGTGATTGGTAAATATGCAGTTGAGGTGAATGGATTAGATTGTCTTGCTATTACGAAATTAGACGTTTTAGATGAACTTGATGAAATTCATGTATGTGTCGCATACGAATTAGATGGCACAAGAATTGATTATTTTCCAAGTAGTGTTGAAGACTTTGAAAAATGTACCCCCATTTTTAAAAAACTTTCTGGATGGAAAAGCTCTACGGAGAACTGTCGTCGCCTAGAAGACCTGCCTCCCGCTGCAATGAGCTACTTGAGGTTCCTTGCTGAGCTCATGGAAGTCCCTATAGCAATAGTTTCGCTAGGAGCTAATAGAGATCAAACAATTGTTATTGAGGACCCTATTCATGGACCCAAAAGAGCTCTTTTAAATTCTTAGGGAGCGAGCCTCGATGTACTTATGATTTTCGAATTTACTTGATGACTAATAATACAAATAATCCTTCTCTTGACATAGTAGGTATTGGGAATGCAATTGTAGACGTATTAACAACTACAGATGATTCTCTCCTTGAAAAACTATCTCTCAAAAAAGGTTCAATGACCTTGATTGATGAAAATAAAGCTGAAGAACTTTATGAAATGACTACTAATAGAATTCAGAGATCAGGAGGCTCGGTTGCAAATTCATTAGCATGCATAGCCCAATTAGGGGGGAAGGCAGCCTTCATAGGAAGGGTCAGAGATGACAAACTTGGAGAAATCTTTACGGAAGAGATCTCAAAGACTGGGACCATTTTCAAAACACCTACATCATCTATTGGTCCTTCTACTGCAAGGTGCATTATTTTCATCACTCCCGATGCTCAAAGAACCATGTGCACCTATCTGGGCGCATCAGTTTTATTAGAACCTATGGATCTCGATCTCTCAGCAGTTAAGAAGGCAAAAATACTATATTTAGAGGGATACCTTTGGGACAACCCAGCGGCCAAAAGCGCGTTTATCAAAGCCGCAGAAATAGCTAAAAATTCAGGTCGGAAAGTTGCCTTATCCCTTTCTGATTCATTTTGTGTAAATAGACACCGCGAAAGCTTTTTAAAACTAGTTGCAGACTATATAGATATTTTATTTGCCAACGAAGATGAAATAAAAACTTTATATAAAACATCTTCTTTAAATGCAGCAATTGAAAAATTGAAAAAGAAATGTAATCTTGCGGCAATCACAATTGGAAAGAAAGGATCAATTCTAATTTCAAATGGCAAAGAAAGAAATATAGATCCTTTCATTTTTGGAAAGGCTATTGATACCACTGGTGCTGGAGATCTTTATGCTGGAGGTTTCTTAAAAGGGCTTGCAGATGGTCTAAAGCCAGAAATATCCGCAAAAATCGGATCTATTTGTGCAGGAAATATAGTTACACAATTAGGGTCTCGATCAAATACTAATCTTTTAAGATTGGTTAGTTCACATCTAGAAAAATAAACATTTAAAACTCAAATAGAATTCACCCAATTATAGTATTTCCTATTAACTGAAACAGGAAAATAAATTATTTCTGGTACCTTATAACTATGAAAATCACTGATCTTATCACAAACTTTAGTTAAATTTTCCTCTCTACACTTAATCATTAATTGCACTTCATTTGATTGATTTATATCACCATCCCACCAAAAATGTGATTCAATATTTTTAAAAGTTACACAAGGTATTAATTTCTCGCTCAAGAGTAAATTAGCTAATTTAGATGCATTTTTTTTATCTGCCTCAGTGGTTATAATTAAATAAATTTCTTGATTAAAACTAGATAAAGGCATGATGTTTAATTCTTCTTATTCCATATTAATAGATTTCAATCTTTTAGTTAATTTTTCATAACTATCTATTGGATTAATATGTTTTAATTTACAAGGTCTTTCCAATAACCATAGATTAAGACTCATACTTGAACAAATTTGGTGCCATAAGATTTCATTTCTTCCTCCTGATTGCCTACAAATAACTCCATCAATATTCCATTTCCTAATAAGGGCTTTTTCGATTTTCCCATTGCTAGAGACTGAAGGATTTAATACCGCAAAATTTGCTTTTGGAATTGACGAAGACAAAGTCATTTTCATACTTTCTGGGTTAGCTAAAACTCTTGCATAAACCTCAGCACCTGAATTTCTTGCAAAAGTTAGTGCATCCTTAAGATGTCTCACGCCTACAGCGAGCAAAATAGATTTATTAGTTAGATCATATTTTTCCAAATCACTAAATTTTTTTATTAAAAATGCATTTGAAATATTATCAACAGGTCTTTCATACCTTATAAAAGGTTGACCTAGTTCTCTACAAACTTTTGAGATTGCCCCTGTAATGTTTATAGCAAATGGATGAGTTAGATCAATGACACAATCAAATCCACTGTGATTAATTCTTGCCCTTAAAATGACCTCCCGGAGCTCTTCCTCGGTAGTTAAGGCGCCAACTAATATTTTCTCTAAGTTTAATTTTTCATAGGGAATTGAGGCTCTATCTGAAACAACACTCACAGTAATCTTCCAGCCTTCTTTCAATAAAGACCTAGCAAAAACATGACCTTCAACTGTCCCTGTTAACAACCAAAGATGTGGCTGGCATTTTTCCCTTATATCCATCAAGATAAACCACAATAGCTAAAGAAAAAAATGAACCATTGCATGCTAGAGGTCCAAGTAAAGAAGGCCCCAACTGTTCGTTTTACCCAAGACAACAAAACTCCGCTAGCTGAGGTAGAGGTTGAATTTGACAGTCTCCGTGCTGACGACCCTGCCTGCGCAATAAAAGTAGTTGGCTGGGGAAAATTAGCAGAAGAACTTCAAAGTACAGTTCAAGTCAATTCTAGATTAGTAATAGAAGGACGCTTAAGAATGAATACTGTTCCTCGACCGGATGGAACTAAAGAGAAACGAGCTGAATTCACTCTTTCGAGAATTCATCCTTTTTCTTCTAGTACGAATGTTTCAAGAATACCTTCTGAAACTCAACAAAACCTAAAAAGCGATTCCGCAAATTCATTAAATAACGAAGGGGTCAGATGGGACAGCTCGCCTTTAGTACCTGATACTGATGACATACCATTCTAAAAAAAAATCAACAATTTTCTTCAATGTATTCTGTAGCTCTAGTTAGGAGCTGACCTAATTCTCTCTCTAAAGCAGCCAGATCAGGTCTAAATTCAGGCCAATTACCTCTATCTAATTGTTCAAGGATCCACGCTCTGTCCTTGTTTAGTTTTTCAACAAGTTCAGTTAATTCAGAAAATTGTTTTTGATGTGAGGCCATGAGACTGTCTCCCGAAAACCCATTTGACCAAGATTTTAGCCAAAATCAAACTCATGAATAAACTTCTTTCACCAGCAAGCCTCATCACGATAGGTGGAGCATCCCTTTCTCTAATTGGACTAACAGCCTATTTCACTGATGCAACAAATCTCAGTGTTCCAACTTTTTTTTATGGAGTACCTATATTCCTGATAGGTATATCCCTAAAAACCACGGAAGTTCCGCCTGCCCTAAGAGTAGTTCCTGCAACTAAGTTTGAATCAGAGAGAAACAAAGCGCCTGAAGAGCTTGGAAAACTAATTAAAGATGTAACCAGATGGCGCTATGGTCAATCTTGCCAGCTTGAAGCATCTCTAAGAGTATTAAAGCTTTGGGATATAGACACTCCTCCCCAGCTTAAAGAAGTAGAAGAATTGGTTCAAGATGGTAATTATGGAATACGAATGAGATTTGAAATGGCTGCTGTTTCTTTGGAGAGATGGAATGCTCAAAAAGAACGTTTAGGAAGATTCTTTGCTAAAGGTTTGCGCGCTGAACTATTTTGCCCCACACCCGGTGAATTAGATTTAACTCTACTTCCGCAAAAACAAGAAGAAAATCCAAAAGAAAATGAATAAAAAAGAGCAACAAGCTAACTCCAGTAAGAATTTCAATAAAACTTTTTCAGACAAAGATTCAATAAGAGTCTCTATCTTAAGTGAGGCGCTTCCTTACATTCAGCGTTTTACAAATAAAACGATCGTAGTCAAATATGGTGGCTCAGCGATGACAGATAAAACACTTCAGAATGCAGTTTTTAGAGATCTAGCTCTTCTTTCGTCTGTTGGCGTAAAAATAGTAGTCATTCATGGGGGGGGGGCCAGAAATAAACCAATGGTTGGAAAGATTAGGAATAAAGCCAGTTTTCCTTGATGGTTTACGTATTACTGATACCAAGACCATGGATGTAGTAGAAATGGTACTTGCTGGAAGAGTAAATAAGCAGATAGTAGGTGGAATCAACAATCACGGAAGCTTAGCTGTTGGACTATGTGGAATAGATGGCGGACTTATTGAGGCAAGGACGCTTGGAGGTGGAAGTCATGGTCGTGTGGGAGAAGTTGCAAAAGTAAACATAAAGATACTCAGCCCTCTTCTTGAAGAAGGTTACATCCCAGTCATTTCTAGTGTAGCCAACTCTTCTGATGGTCAATCACACAATATCAATGCTGATACTGTTGCTGGAGAGCTTGCGGCAGCACTAGGTGCAGAAAAATTAATTCTCCTAACAGATACTCCTGGCATATTAATGAATGAAAATGATCCCTCTTCCTTAATAGAAAAGATACGTCTATCTAAGGCAAGAGAATTAATTGATACAGGGATAGTAAAAGCGGGTATGAAACCAAAAGTTGAATGTTGTATTCGCTCTCTTGCCCAAGGGGTAAAGGCTGCCCATATCATTGACGGAAGAACTCCTCACGCACTTCTATTAGAAGTTTTCACTGATGCCGGTATTGGAACAATGGTTATAGGTAGAGGTTAAATGCCAGATATAGCTTCAGCTATAAATGCTGCTGAAGCGGCCCTTGATAAAGGTGAGTATGGTTTTTGTATAAAAATAGTTGACCCTCTACTCCTAGAATGCAAGGCAGAGACAGCGATAGGAGGACAGCTTAGACTTATTATAGTTACTGCATACATGGGCAAAGGTGATGAACAAAAAGCAATTAATATTTGTCAAACATTAATCCATAATAAAAAAGAAAGTGTCCGTCAACAAGCCAAACAGCTTTTATCAATACTTGAAGCTCCACAATTACCAAGGCCTTCAAACTGGTCGGTAAAAATACCAAAGATAGAGATGGAGCCATCTCTAAAATCGTCATTTAAAAGAATGAAAAAAAAGAAGGAGAGAATTTACCATCCTCCAACTGGTCCAACGAAAAGCTTAGACTTTGGATTTTCAATAACAGCTTTATTAATTATTTTATTATTAACTTTCCTTCTGAGTGGTTGCGTTGATATGTCAACAAATTTGAGTATTACTGGTCCTGATCGACTCAAGTTTTCACTTTATATAGATAGCAATTCTGGCAAATTAATTCCATGGCAGATGGAATTTGAAGATAATCTTAGTAATAAAAATAGCATATTAAGACTCGAAACCAACGAAGGAACGCAGCATTTTGAATCACCAACTATTCGTTTTGAAGAAGCAAATAAATTACTACAGCAAATAGCTTCAGCAGCTGCGAAAACTAGCGGGTTCAATATAAATAAACCTGAAATAATCATTAATAATAAAAACTGGTTCATTGGCACAAGTCAAAATTTTAAAATTTATATTAATTTGAAAGGAATTCCAAAAATTCCTGGATTAAAAATAAACATAATCATTCACGACGTTGGTAATAAAAATAATTTCAGAACCAAACCTCTTGAACTTACTTTTAAAGAAGGTTCAGCATTTTTTCCTCTTGAGATTGGAAAGATTAACCAACTGGAGATTTCAAATTGGGAATGGAACCAAATTTCAATTGGGATTATCGTGATAATTGCTTTAACTTTGCTGAGCTTATCCCTCCAAAGATTTCGCCTTCAAATGGGATTCGGTTTCCCAGAACTACCGCCTTAATCAAGATAAAAACTCATAATTGTATCGGATCAGGATCAATAGAAAGATGTACTCCTTTTGGTAAATCTTTCCATAGTTCAGGTCCATAGGCGAGTGGGATCTGACTTGATTGGGGACCGTACAAAAGAAGTTGCCAACGGCTTTTACCTGCAACTCTCTCAACCAATGAAGGCGCTGGACCGACCAATTTCCAACCTTTTTGACTACAAGCAGGATTGATTTTTGATGAGATATGAAATGCTCCCTTTGATGTCAACTCTGAAGATTCACCGGAGAACCTTAATAAGCAGGCCCGACTGTATGGCACCATCGCAGCCTCTCTTCTAGTCTTTTCTTCTTTCTTCAGAAACTCCTCGTACCTTCCGTCAATCAAATGAAGAATAACAGGATGATCAGGACAATAAGTTTGCACTACAACCTTTCCAGGTTGCTCTCCACGTCCAGAGCGACCAGCCAATTGCATAAAAAGTTGAAGAGTTTCTTCAGTAGCCATTAAATCAGGTCGATGCAGTAAACCATCTGCTGCTAGGACGACGGCAAGAGTTACTTTTGGCAAATCCATACCCTTAGAGAGCATCTGAGTACCAACCAAGATATCGGCGTCACCATTAGCGAATCTTTCTAGCAACAATCTATGACCATCACGTCCTCTAGTTGTATCCCTATCAAACCTTAATAGACTTATACCCTCCAGTTCTCTTTCTAAATAATCCATAACTCTTTGTGTTCCGGTACCAAACGGTTTAAAAGCATTTGATCCACATTCTCCACATTTATCACTAATACTCGAACGAAAGTCACACCAATGACAACGTAGCCATTCATGCCCATCTTTCGAACGATGTACAGTTAGTGCAACATCACAATGAGGACATTGAACGACCTCTCCACAACTACGGCAACTTAGAAAACTACTATATCCACGTCTAGGGACTAAAATAATGGCTTGATTGCCACTCTCTTTTATCTTAAAAAGTTGTTGTTTTAGATATCTACTAATCAAGCTACGATTTCCAATAGCTAATTCCTCCCGCATATCTACAACATTAACCGTTGGTACTTTACGATTCAAAATCCGTTGGTTTAATTTGGCTACAACTATATTGCCATTGGGTTTTATATTTTTCCAAACATTTAAAGATGGAGTTGCAGTTCCAAGTATTACTTTAGCTCCAAATTTTTTTGCCCTATGAATTGCCAATTCTCTTGCATGGTAGCAAGGCATAGGAGATTGTTGTTTATACGAGCTATCATGTTCTTCATCAAGCACTATTAAGCCTAAGTTGGATAATGGTAAAAAAATAGCTGAGCGAGTACCAATGAAAACACTAGGTTTTGTAGTCTGTAAAGATCTCTTCCATGCATCAATTTTCTCTTTGTTAGAACAATTACTGTGATACTCAAAAACATTTAATCCAAATCTTTTTCGAAAGCGATCAACTAATTGTGGTACCAAACCAATTTCAGGTGTAAGGATAAGGCAATGTCTACTTTCAGACAACTCAAGAGCTACCGTCTGTAGGTATACCTCTGTCTTACCAGATCCAGTAACACCCCAAAGCAAAAGGACTGATCCATTTGACAGAGACTCATATTTTTCCATTGCTAATTTTTGCTCTAAAGTGAGAGGTTGAGGGTGCTCAATGTTCACCTTTTCATTAGATTCTTCATAAGCAACAGAATTTAAAAGGAACAGACGTTTTTCTCTTTCCCCGCAACCAGCCGCAACAAAATTCCTAATCAATACAGAAGAAAACCCTTCAGCCTCCAAATCTTTTTGCCATTGTCCTCCTCCATTTGAAAGAAGATTTTTCTTTAACTCAAGCTGTCTAGGAGATATCTTTCCCTGATGATTCTTGCTTATCAATTTTACCCACCAAAGCTTTTTAGGTCTGTTCGATAGTTTTGACCTTCCCAACCAACCAGGAGGCAATGCGGTCTTAAGCATCTGAAAATCACTTACATATAATTCACGAGCCATTTCTTCTAGCCACTCTCTCCATTCTTTTTTGATAGCTGCTTTTTGAACCAATGTTTCCACATTATTCAATGAAATATTTTTAGAATTTTCTTTTGAATTAGTTATACCTTTTTTTATTTTATTAACTACCAACCCTTGCATGCGTTGCCCTTTCAAACGCACTGTTACGACATCGCCCAAATCAATCCCTAACTTATTTCCATCTCGATAAGAGAAACATCGTCCTTCACGACCTACATGCAACCAAATATCAAATATAAAAGAATTCATATCATTTTTAATACTTGCCGACTTCAGAAATTTTTTCTACCATTGGATTGTGAGCAGCTTAAAAGCTGTTGTGGAACTTGCAAAATTCCACCCAGAGGGAAGACTAGAAGCTTTATCAAGAATAGGAAAAATCCAATTCTTAGATAAGCCGGTCTGAGAAATCCCCTGACATCCTTGCTTATACATTTCCATTCCTCAACAAAACAACCTTCATAATTTCAAGTCCAAATAGATGTCATGTGATTTTTCGCAAGATTTATCACGATTAAGGACAATCTCAAATTAGAGTGTTTTTGTTGAATTTTTAAAAATTAAATAGTTTTTCCTGAAATATTATCTCTAGGAGATTCCGACCATTTTTTCGGGTAATAACCTGAGCTCTGCAACACAACACAAAACCATCCCGAAAATCATGTTAAAGGAAAAAAAGACAAATAAAAATATTTCTCTTAATCAGGAAACCAAAAATAATTCCAAAAAAATTAAAAAAACAGCCGCCAAAGTAAACGTGACTAAAGAAACTCAAACTCTGCCTCAAGAATCTTCAAATGATCTAAAACTGGATTTAGATCTAGAGGCAGATAAATTAATTGCCGAAGCAAATAAAGTACCTGAAGCAGATATCGATCTGGATGATGATGACGATAATGCCTCAGTTCTATCCAGTGCTCAAGAAGCAGCAGCCAAAGCTTTAGCAAGTATAAAAATTGGTCCAAAGGGTGTTTACACAGAAGACTCGATTAGGGTTTATTTACAAGAAATTGGCCGTATAAGACTTCTCAGACCAGACGAAGAAATCGAATTAGCCAGAAAGATAGCTGATCTTCTTCAATTAGAGGAAGAAGCCGCGCAATTTGAAAGTGAGAATGGACATTTCCCAACAGTAAAAGAATGGGCAGCTCTTGCAGAGATGCCATTAACCCGCTTCCGAAGGCGATTAATGCTTGGTAGACGAGCAAAAGAAAAAATGGTGCAATCGAACCTGCGATTAGTAGTCTCGATTGCAAAGAAATATATGAATAGAGGATTGTCTTTTCAAGATCTTATCCAAGAAGGAAGTCTTGGTCTAATTCGTGCAGCTGAAAAATTTGACCATGAAAAAGGATATAAATTTTCAACTTACGCTACCTGGTGGATCAGGCAGGCTATTACCAGAGCAATTGCAGATCAAAGTAGAACAATCCGTTTACCTGTGCATTTATACGAAACAATTTCACGTATCAAGAAAACCACTAAAGTTTTAAGTCAAGAGTTTGGAAGGAAACCAACCGAGGAAGAAATCGCCGAAAGTATGGAAATGACGATTGAGAAACTTAGATTTATTGCAAAAAGCGCCCAGCTGCCCATTTCTTTAGAGACACCTATTGGTAAAGAAGAAGATTCTAGACTTGGTGATTTTATTGAAGCAGATATAGAAAATCCTGAACAAGATGTGGCAAAAACCCTACTAAGAGAGGATTTGGAGGGTGTTCTTGCTACATTAAGTCCAAGAGAGCGCGATGTTCTAAGACTTCGTTATGGCTTAGATGATGGGAGAATGAAAACCCTTGAAGAAATCGGACAGATTTTTGATGTGACTAGAGAGAGGATAAGACAAATAGAGGCTAAGGCTCTCAGGAAACTCCGTCATCCAAATAGAAACGGGGTATTGAAAGAATATATCAAGCTAAACTAAAGAATAAAATATAAACTTTGCTTTAATTATCCACAAATACAGAGATCATAGATTTCGTTTCACATTAACCTTATTAAATTATTTTCCAAGAATTTTAATTTGGTAAGGTTGACTGCTTAAGGTAAAGAAATAGAAAATATTTGCTAATGACACTAGACCAACTGCGCATCGCCTCTCGCCGAAGCCAGCTGGCCATGGTTCAGACGAACTGGGTACGAGATGAACTACAAAAAGCCCATCCTGATCTTGCTATCACTATAGAAGCAATGGCTACGCAGGGCGACAAAATACTTGATGTAGCATTAGCGAAAATAGGAGATAAAGGTCTGTTCACTAAAGAACTTGAAGCTCAAATGCTTCTTGGTCATGCCGAAATTGCAGTCCACTCACTGAAAGATTTACCTACCAACCTTCCAAAAGGATTAATTCTTGGCTGCATAACAGAAAGGGAGGATCCTTCGGACGCATTAGTCGTTAATGAAAAAAATCAAATTTACAAACTAGAAACGCTGCCAGAAGGTTCTGTCGTAGGGACTAGCTCCTTAAGAAGACTTGCTCAATTGCGATACCATTATCCAAATCTTGTTTTCAAAGATGTACGAGGAAACGTTATAACACGATTAGAAAAGCTGGACTCAGGAGAATATGACTGCCTTATCTTGGCTGCTGCTGGATTACAAAGACTTGGTTTTGCTAATCGAATACATCAATTAATTCCAACAGATATTTCACTTCATGCTGTGGGTCAAGGAGCTCTTGGCATTGAATGTGTAAGTGGTCAGCAGGAGGTCATAGATATTTTAAAAACACTGGAACATGAATCAACATCTAAAAGATGCTTAGCAGAAAGGTCGTTCCTCAGAGAGCTTGAAGGAGGATGTCAAGTTCCAATAGGCGTTAGAACTGAAATCAACAACAATGAATTAACTCTTGAGGGTATGGTGGCAAGCTTAGATGGCAAAAGATTAATTAGAGATACAAAAAAAGGTTCGACAAACTCTGCAGAGGAAATCGGAATAGACTTAGCGAATGAATTAAAAGGCCGTGGTGCAGGAGAAATATTAGAAGAAATATTCAAATCTGCACGGGCCTAAATCATTAAAGAATTTAATTAATTAAATTAGAATCTATTTCAGATAAGTAACGCTCCTCGCAGGATTTAATAATCTCAACTGCTTTTTCAACACCAAAGAAACCATTTACAGTACAAGTTCCTGGTTTTTTTAGATCCTTATAATGTTCCCAATAATAAGTTGTTTCTTTAATCCAATGCTTGCCTAATTGTTCAAAGCTTTTTATGTGATCCATTCTCTTGTCATCTGCTATTACACCAATAACTTTGTCGTCAACTTCACCCCCATCATCAAAGGTCATGATTCCTATGATCCTTGCCTCAACAATTGAACCTGGGATCAACGGTTCAGTAACACTAACAATTTCGATATCTAATGGATCACCATCTTCATCCCATGTCCGTGGAAGACATCCATAAGCAAAAGGATAGGCCAGAGACGAATATCCAACTCTGTCGAGCTTTAAATGCCCTGTTTCAGTAATAAGCTCGTATTTATTTATAGTATTTGAATTTAACTCAACAATTGTATTGACTCTAAGTTCAGATTCATTGGCAAACGCAGGTAAGACATGAAGCAGATTAGGCATTGTTCTGCTAGGAGCTTGATCAAGGTTAGCCATAGTATTTCTTTATGTTCCTACATGATAAATCAAGGCTGTAAATGTAAATGAGGTTGTGGCACATAATTTAGAAAAGTTTCAACATAAGTATGCTCAACAAAATTTTTATGCTAATCAATTTGTATTTTAATCTGAAATTTTAGAAAGCTTTTCAAGTTTATTGTCTAAATATTCAAGAAAATAATTTGGTGATAATGTCACTCCGGAGACCTTCTCTACAAGTTCCTCGGAATCCACGCTTCTTCCATGATGATGAACATTTTTGCGAAGCCAATCCAATATTTTACTGATTTCCTTAGATTCAATTATATTTTCAATTTTTCCTAAATCTTCTTCCAGAGTTTTTGTTAGCTGAGCGCTAATAAGATGACCAAGTAAATAAGAAGGGAAATAACCAAACATCCCCTCACTCCAATGTACATCTTGCAAACATCCTTCAGTATCATTTTCTGGAGAAACACCTAGAAGGTTCCTATACCTTTTATTCCATTCATTGGGCAGGTCTTCTACAGAAAGCCCTCTCTCGAGAAGATCAATTTCCAAGTCAGTCCTAATCATTATGTGCAACCCATAACTAAGCTCATCGGCCTCTACTCTATTCAATCCTGGAGTAAATGGATTTAGATTGATCCATAAATCATTCCCAGAGTGAATTGGAGCACCTGCATTCTCAAAATGATGCCAAAAAGACTTTGCAAATGAAAAACTCCTAGCAATTCTATTTTCCCAAAATAAAGATTGACTCTCATGAACACCCATAGAGGTTGCTTGACCTAACGGCCATGCAAACCATTGGTGACTTTGAGAAGGTAAGCCTTGTTCATACAGAGAATGTCCCCACTCATGTGCGGTAGCCAATAAGCAAGAAAGTGGCTGACCTTTCACTATTCGAGTAGTAATTCGATAATCGTCAGGACCCAAAGTTATAGAAAATGGATGAGGGGACTTCGCTATAGCTGTATTAGAAGGATCCCTAGACCAATCATTTAAAAGTATTTGACAGAGCTTTTCTTGATCACTAATTGCCAAATCCCATTTCTTAATATTTTTGCTAGTTATTGTCGTAGCCTTCTGAATCAATTCGGGCAATCTTTTTTTTAAAGGTTCGAATAGTTCGCTTACACGTTTAATCGTTAAGTTCGGTTCAAAAGGTTGGGCAAGTGTCTCCCAGCAACTTCTTTCCTCACCAAGCTGATTTGATTGTTCTGTTCGTAATAAAATTAATTTCTTGAGAGCTGGAGAAAAGGTTTTGAAATCATTATTTTTCTTAGCTTCCTGCCAAAACATATACCCTTCAGACTTTGCTGTCGCAAGCTCAACAACCAATTTAGGATCCAAACTTTTTTGTCTATTGAAATCTTGCTCAAGTAATTCAATATTTCTAAACCTGTCTATCATTAGTTGTGAATCAAAATCGTCTTTTTCTTTTAAATTTTTAAGTTCAGATTTTGCTTCTTTTATTAAAATTTCGAACTGTTCAGAACTTTGTCTTGCATGAAGTTGCTTAGCCAAAAGACTTAATTGCTCACCCCTCCAAGTCGAGCCAGCAATAGGCATAGATGTATTTTGATCCCAGTAGAGAGTGCTTTGTATAGATCCCAATAACTGTGTATCTTTTAGGTAATGACCCAAAAGCTGCCAAGCAGACTTTGACAACGTATTCCATTTGATATTTATGGAATCCTAATATCAAAATGATGAAAATAGATCCGTATTTGATCAATCTAAAATAATTTAAATTATAAGGTTTTAATTAAATTAAATATTCATGATTTAAAGATCAAAATGGTTACATCTTTTTTATCAGATCAGATTCAAAATAATTTTACTTAATAGAAAAAACAAACCTGTTAATATTTCATATAGTTAGGTTAGACAGTTAATTAGGAATGGAACAGATTTTATCAACTATAGATTTCGAGACGAATGGACAAGGTTTTACTGACATAACAAAAGATCTTAATAATTGGATCCAACACAAAAAGCTTAAAAAAGGAATACTTCTTATTTTTTTAAAGCATACAAGCTGTAGTTTAATTATAAATGAAAATGCAGATATTAATGTTCTTAGAGATCTCTCAGCATATATGAACGCTATTGTCCCTGAGGAGGGATTTTATCCAAATAACAGAACCAGTAAAAAAATTGAATATCTTCATTCAGAAGAAGGCTTAGACGATATGCCTGCTCATATTAGAACAATGCTTACTTCAAATAATTTAAGCTTCAGTGTTGTGAATGGTAAATTAGAAATAGGATTATGGCAAGGAATTTACATATGGGAACATAGAACATCAAATAAATCAAGGTCATTACAATTGCATGCAATTGGTGATTTTCATTTAAATTAAAATTAAATATAAAAAACTCATGGTTACCTTATTAGAAAAAAATCAACTAGATTACTTTATAAAAAACAATCCTTCTTGGGTAATAGACAATAATACGATAAAGAAAGAATTTAAGTTCGATAATTTTATTGATGCTTTTGGCTTTATGAGTAAGGTCGCTCTTATATCTGAGAAGATAGATCATCACCCAGATTGGCAAAATACATACAATAAAGTTATAATCAATCTAACTACTCATGACAAAGGTGGAATCACTAGTAATGACATAAAGCTTGCTGAGTCTATTGATAACCTAATCAATCCCTAATGCATCATTACTTACTGCAATCAAAATGAACAAGAGTGAATCGGATAACAAAAAAAATATAGCTTCCAAAACCAATATTCCTATTACAATTATATCAGGTTTTTTAGGCTCAGGAAAAACAACTTTATTAAACCATATACTTACTAATCAGAAAGGTATAAAAACAGCTGTATTAGTTAACGAATTTGGTGAAATAGGAATTGATAATGAGTTAATAGTTAAAACTGAAGAAGAAATGATAGAGCTAAGCAATGGATGTATTTGTTGTTCTATAAATGGCGAGCTGGTAGAAGCAATAGAAAAGTTGATTAATGTCAACAAGAGGTTAGACTATATTATAATTGAAACAACTGGATTAGCAGATCCTCTTCCAGTCGCAATGACATTACTTGGAAGTGATTTAAGAGATCAAACTAGACTTGACTCTATTATAACTTTAATTGATGCTGAGAACTTTAATAATGTTGCCTTCGAGAGTTCAATAGGAAGATCCCAAGTAATCTATAGTGATATTTTACTTCTTAACAAATGTGATTTAGTAACTAGCAAAGACATAGAAGAGACCATAGCCAAGTTAAAAGAAATAAAGAAAGATGCAAGGATTTTAAAAAGTATTAAAGGTAATATTCCTCTCAATCTGTTATTAAGCGTGGGTCTATTCGAAACTGATCTCATAAATCAAAAAGAATCAGATCATGATAACTCTCATGAGCATGAACATGAACATGAACATGAACATGTTCACTCAGCAGAAGATAATAAAATCGAAGATTTTCTTTCTATTTCTTTTCAAACTAAAGAACCTTTCTCTCTTAGGAAATTCCAATATTTTCTAGATAATCAATTAAAAAATAATGTTTTTAGAGCAAAGGGTATCCTTTGGTTCAGCGAAAGCGAAAGACGACATATCTTCCACCTTGCTGGTAAAAGAATTTCTATTGATGATAGTGAATGGGGAGAAGAAAGAAATAATCAACTTGTCTTTATTGGAAAAGAATTAGATAAAGAGAAAATACTCTCTCAATTAAATACATGTATTGACAAATAATCACAAAATACCAACCTAAAAAGATAAATTGAACAACATCAAATCCAATTCAAAGGTACTTAAAAAAACTGAAAAGATAAATTTTACATATAAACCAATCGTATTAAAGAATAGTCGCTACATATTAAAGTTCTTAGTAATCCTATTGACATTTTTTATTTTATGGCCTTTATTCACCCTCGTAGGAGAAGTTTTATACGGTATTCAAAAAGGATCTATATATTTGACGATAAACAGACTTAATGAAATAAAAGGAACACTATTATTATTGATTCTTTCTCTAACTTTAGGAGGATTGTTAGGTGTAGCTAATGGTTGGATTTTAGCCAATTGCCATTTTAAAGGGCGAAAAATTCTTAGGATATGCCAACTAATTCCTTTCGCAACTCCAGCCTATCTTTTAGCAGCTACATTTATTGACCTCGGCAGCATAAATTCCATCAGAATAACCGGCATGTTATGGGGGGTTTTAATAATGGCATTCACAACCTATCCATACGTTTTTTTACTAAGTTCAGAAAGTTTTGAGAAAGGTGGTAGAAAACAAATTGAGGCATGTAGAACTCTTGGGATAGGTCCTTGGAAAAGTTTTTTTAGCATATCTCTGCCAATAGCGCTTCCCTCAATCACTGCTGGGTTAGCTTTAATGGCAATGGAAATCATAAATGAATTAGGTGCCGTTCAACTTTTAAATATTCCAAGTATTTCTGCTGGAATACTTGAGAGTTGGGTAGAGGAAGGCGAGCCCTCAGGTGCAATTGCTCTTGCCTTATTTGCTTTGATTTTAGTGTTTTTATTAGTTGCAATAGAACGCAAATCAAGAGAGAGAAGTAAACGATGGACAGACGAAATAGGTAGTGGAGACTCACCCAAATGGGAATTAAAAGGTATAAATCTATTCCTTGCTCAAGTTATAACATTTACTCCTCCAATGCTTACATTAGGCATTCCAATTACATGGGCAATAATAAATATTGATCAAATGAATCAAGGTTTCAATACAGATTTAATTGGATTAACTATTAGAAGCTTTAGCTTAGCCTTTATTGTTTCATTAATAACGATATTTATATCATTGATTTTATCAATTTCAAAAAGATGGCAAAATCAAAAATGGCTCCATCTATTGACGTTTTTATCCAGTATTGGCTACGCAATTCCTGGCTCTGTTCTGGCTCTTGCTCTTCTTTCCTTTAAAGGAAGTATCTTGCAAATAAACACACTGAGCTTACTAATCTGGGGTTATAGCATTAGATTCCTAGCCGTTTCAAAAGGTGGTCTTGATGCTGGCCTTGAAAGGATTTCACCAAATATAGATAATGCGGCCATAAATCTTGGGAAGGACTGGTCAGATGTACTTTTCAAAATACATCTACCTCTTCTCAAAGGACCAATGTTGGTGGGAACACTTCTTGTTTTTGTAGACACAATAAAAGAATTGCCTTTAACCTTTATCTTAAGACCATTCGATTTTGATACTCTTTCAGTACGAATATTCCAATATGCCGGGGATGAAAGATTGGCAGAATCTATTTTACCTTCATTGATAATAATTTGTTTGGGATTAATAGCTTCTTTAGCCTTAATACCCAGTCTAAACAGCAGAAATAATTAAAATAGATATTTAAACTTTAAATAATCTTTTAACTGGGTAAATCAAAGCTGCGAGTATATCAGATATTGTTGAAACAAGGCGATAGCAAAGCAATGACGCTAAAAGAGGTGCTTCTGGCAAATATGATGAGCCAAGGCTAAATAGAATTACAGATTCAAAAACGCCTAAACCTCCTGGTGCTGCTGGGACGATAAGGCCAATAATCCATGCAAAGGAAAAGGAAGATATTAATTCACCATAAGAAATAAATGGCCTCATAGAAAATGCATTTATACAACATAAAAAGCCCAAGAAGCGGAACAAAACAAATATAGTCTCTACAAATATCGGTTTATAGGGATAAAAAATCCTGATTGCAATATTCTGGTTATTTTGTGCTAATTTTGTGTCTTTAATATTATTATTATTAGTAAAAATCTTTGCCTTCATTGCCTTAATTTTTTTTATTATAAATTGCCTAAATGCTGGTAGAAAGACTAGAGCAGTAGACCAACAAAGCACATAAAGAGCTATATTAAAACCTCTAAAAGGTATAAAAAGAAAGCCTGCAACAAGCATTAAAATTGGTTCTAATAAAATAGCTTCAATTGATTTTTCTTTTGAAATTTCTAAGCGCAAGGTATTATATCTAGATACAAAATGCCATATCCCTCCTGGCAAATATTTATATATATTTGTAGCTAGAAATAGTTTTACAATATTCAACTTATTAATACTGCAGCCAATATTATTGATTAAAAGCTTCCATGCATAAGCATTAATAATTATACTTAAAAAAGTAAATATAATTCCCCATATTAGCCACAATAATTCTTCACTAGTAATTGTCAGATCAAATAAATAATCTGAATTTTTATATATTGATTTTCCAAGGAATACAAAGCAAATTAATGTTACTATAAGTTTAATATTAATTTTAGATAACATCCAAAAAACAAAACTATTTATTTCAAGTTTAAACTTTTTCAAATCAAGCATCAATTCGAGTAATCATCTAATTCATAAAGTTCTGATAACTCTATAAATAATCTTTGGCGAATCTCTTCTATACTAATTCCTGTTTTCAAAGATATTTTAGTCAAGTCATCATGTTCTATTTTTATTGAAGTTTGAGCATTTGGTCTCATAATTTGTTTAACATTGACTTCCCCAAATTTAGTTTTATAGCAGTGCCTTCGTCTTGGAAGTATCCATCGACTAATCTTATTTTCTCTTATTCCAATTGTTGTACTATAATTAAACCAAACTTCCCTGATTAAGTTTTGATGCTTTGGGTAGACAATAGCTTTAATGCATATACCTTTTCTATTTTTTTTCATATCAACCGAATAAGAAATCACATCGACAGCCCCTGCAGACCTTAATCTTTCTATCAAAATTGCAATATCTTCAGGAGTAGAATCATCTATCCAAGCCTCCTGAGAAATTATGGTTTCATATGCAGGCTTATCATTATTATCTTTACAATCTTGATCAACATCTATTATCAGAACGCGTAAAAAATTAGGTCGAGATATATTTTTATTGCCTAAACCAATACCAATTTTTTTAATAATCATATTATCTGGTTTAGCTACTTTATCTAAGAAAGTTGCTATCAATGCAATACCAGTTGGTGTTGTTATTTCACCAAGATATTCATCCTCTAACAACATCAACGGAATTTGATATTGTTTCGCTATCTCTAAAACAGTTGGGACTGGGACTGGCAGCGGACCATGCAAGGTAGAGACAATTCCTTTCCCAGCTGGTGGACTTGAAAAATAAATATTTTTTGGATTTAAAAAATCTATAGCCGCGCATACATTAACAACATCAATGATCGAATCAATTGAACCTAGTTCATGAAAATGAACATCTGAAATTTGATTCCCGTGAATAATTCCTTCTGCTTCGGCAAGAATTTCAAAAACCCTAATAGATTTTTTTTTCACATAATCATTCAAGCTTGAATCAAGAAGCAAGTTTTTAATATCATTAAAACTTCTAGGTGATTCTTTAAATTCACTTTGATTTCTTATGCAAACAATTCCTCTAATTCCTTCACTATCTCCCTGATTAAATTTTAATTTATAATTTTTATCTATATTTAAACTTGCTAAGTTATCTAAGAATATAGAGTAGGGAACACCTAGATCTAACAATGCTGATAAAAGCATATCTCCAGATATTCCAAGACCACAATCAATATAAATAGATTTCATTTTTGACTATATTTATAATCTGTTTTATAGGCCGAATACATTTGGATCAATCAAAAAAGATAATTTTCATTTTTTTAGATTTTTTCTATTTTTATTATCCATATTTTGTTGGAGAACGGGACCTATAATTTCAAAATCCTCAACCAAAAGTTGATAGTCAACACGACGAACATCAAGGCTAATAAAATGCTTTAAATATTTAATAGGTACTTCACCTTTAAGGTTGACCTTAAAAGGTATCGCTTTCTTTTGTTGATTTCTTGGCTTTTGACGGATTTTTACAACTAAATCCTTTTCTTCTGGCTTAGTAAAAACTAATTCTCCTCTTATTGAAAAATAATCATCACCTTCTAATAAATAATCAGAATCAGCTTTAGGAATTGAAGCTTCATTCAATTCATCTTTCTCTTTAAGATCTTTATTTAAAGTGCTAGGTTCCCAAATACCTGAGATTTGCAAATGAAGATTTTTATTATTCCTACATCTTGGATATACAACCCAGAGGTGAGGTTTTTCTAGAGGGACATGATTACGGATCAAAGTTATAACTCTTCCAAGCAGAACTGAATCTATTTCATTACCTTTAGAATCAATGAGAGCACCACGAGTAAAATTTTCATCATCTTTAGGCTTGTAAATACCTCTAACCATTCCAATTGCTCTGTATTGCAATGGATCAGTGACCAAGGGGATTGGATGGTTCTGCATCTATTTAATAAATTGCCCATTCATGACCATTTTAAAATTTACCAAAATCCCTACAAATACTATTCTGATTTTATTCATTTGGGACATTTCCATACTCTGACTGCTCAAATGCCTCAAGAGCTTCATCAAGTGCATCAGAAGGGGTTGTAGCATCATCCATCGCTTCTGCTTGCTTGAGACGATTCATTAAATCGAATGGATCCACAGGTAAACCTTGATCAATTTGGCTTTCTGAATCAAAAGTATTGTAAATATCTCTTTTCTCATCGATTGAATAATTTTTTACTTCTGCAATCTTTGTAATTCTTGAAAAGGAAATAACTTGCCCTGCAGTAATTAAAATTGGTGTCAAACAAAAGAAAGTAAAAAACAATTGACGGTGAATAAAAAGTCGAGTTTGATTCAAAACTTAACTTTGGTCTAAATTTACATAATAATAACTTAAGTAATAGAAATTTTAAGTCTTGCTTATTGCAACATGGAATGTAAATTCTATTCGCTCAAGAATAGATCAAGTCAAAGAATGGCTCATTTCAAATAACGTTGACATTCTTTGCTTACAAGAAACAAAAGCAGAAGATCAATTTTTTCCAGTTGAAATTTTTTCAAATCTTGGATATGAGGTATCTATTTCTGGGCAAAAGTCTTACAATGGAGTAGCAATAATAAGTAGATTCCCTATTAGAGATATAAAGATTGATTTTAATGCGGTAATCCCCGACTACAAAGATTTATCTTTCTTAGATCAGCAAAAAAGAATTATAAGTGCTGAAATAAATGATATAAGAATTATAAATGTTTATGTTCCAAATGGATCATCTTTAGACTCAGATAAATTTATTTATAAAGAAAAATGGATAAAAGGTTTACAAGCTTATCTAAAAAAAATAAATTCAAATCATACGCCTATATGTTTATTAGGAGACTTTAATATTGCTCCTGAAGATAAAGATATACACACACCAAGTGCTTTTAAACAATCAATTATGGCTTCTTCTAAAGAGAGAAAATTACTTAAAGATGCCTTAGGAGGAGAATTAGAAGATGTTTTTAGAATTTTTGAGTCTGGAGAAAAAAATTGGTCTTGGTGGGATTATCGCCATTCAGCCTGGGAAAGAGACAAGGGTTGGCGCATCGACCATATTTACTTAACAGAAGATATTCTTAGTTGTGCCAATAGTTGCTGGATAGATAAAGAACCAAGATCCAGAGAGAAGCCAAGTGACCATGCTCCTGTAGTCGTCGATATCAGCTGGCCACCAGAAGAAATTGAAAATGAATTTTTCTTTTAAAAAATTAGATTATTTTCTATTTTCATATCATCACAGAATTAACAAATCAAATATTTACAATTTGCTAAAAAATTTTGTTTTCAAAGGGCATCATCTCTCAAGAAGCCAGTCTGAAACTTGCTTTTACGATCAAGTTAAACGAGAAAGATAGCTCTGTAAAAGATTAAAAAAAAATAACCAGATGCAGAACAGATTCAAAAATTTAGACGAATCAGTCACTTTTAGGCCATTATGGCGAACTGTGTTGAAGAGCTCATTAGCTGAGGTGCTGTGACAGACGCGTTGAACACAAAAAGATCTGAAGAAATTTTTGGCTCTGCCAAAAATTTAATGCCTGGTGGAGTCAGTTCACCTGTAAGAGCTTTCAAATCTGTTGAAGGGGATCCAATCGTTTTCGATCGAGTGAAAGGTCCTTATGCTTGGGATGTTGATGGAAACAGATACATCGACTATGTAGGCAGTTGGGGACCAGCCATTTGTGGCCATGCTCATCCTGAGGTGATTGCGGCCCTTCAAGAAACACTGGAAAAAGGAACTAGCTTTGGCGCACCCTGTGTTCTTGAAAACCAGCTCGCTGAAATGGTTATAGATGCCGTACCAAGCGTTGAAATGGTTCGCTTTGTTAATAGTGGCACCGAAGCATGTATGGCTGTTCTTCGTTTAATGAGAGCCTTTACTGGAAGAGATAAAGTTATCAAATTTGAGGGTTGCTATCACGGACATGCAGATATGTTTTTAGTGAAGGCAGGCTCAGGTGTTGCAACACTCGGCCTGCCTGATTCCCCGGGTGTTCCAAGGAGTACTACTGCTAATACTCTTACCGCCCCTTACAACGATCTTGAAGCAGTCAAAGAATTATTTGCTGAAAACCCTGATGCTATTTCAGGAGTCATACTGGAACCTGTAGTAGGGAATGCAGGCTTCATAACACCTGAGCCAGGATTCTTAGAAGGATTAAGAGAGGTAACTCAAGAGAACGGAGCTCTTTTGGTTTTTGATGAAGTAATGACTGGTTTTCGAATCAGCTACGGAGGTGCACAGGAGCGTTTTGGAGTTACTCCTGATTTGACAACTATGGGGAAAGTAATTGGAGGAGGCCTTCCAGTAGGGGCTTATGGAGGCCGTAAAGAAATCATGTCAATGGTTTCCCCTTCCGGTCCGATGTATCAGGCCGGCACTTTGAGCGGAAATCCTCTTGCTATGACAGCAGGCATTAAAACTCTTGAACTGCTTAAACAAGAAGGAACATACGAAAAATTAGAAGCTATTACGAAAAAACTTTTGGATGGAATCCTTACTGCAGCAAAAGAATCAAATATTCCCATTCATGGTCAGAGCATTAGCGCTATGTTCGGTTTTTATCTATGTGAAGGACCTGTTAGGAACTTTGAGGAAGCCAAATCTGCTGATACTGAACTATTCAGTAAACTGCACAGATTGATGCTCAAAAAGGGTGTTTATTTAGCTCCAAGCGCATTTGAGGCTGGTTTTACATCACTTGCTCATTCTGAAGATGATATAAACGCGACAATAAAAGCTTTTCAAGAAAGCTTTTCTGAAATCTCATAAAAAAAAGTCCAATTAAAATAAATCTATAATTGGACTTTTTTATTTATTTTTTAATTATTTTCTATTCTTTCCTCCTACAATAACTGGAACATTTCCTGAAGAACTTCCTGGCAAGGCTGGAACAACTTGTGTTTCACCATTCCATTTGTCTAAAAACAATTTAAAAAGAACTTGATCATCAAGACTTTTATTTAATGTGTCATATCTCAGTGCTTCTTGCTCAGCAATTTTAACCTCAGTTTGAGCCCTCAGTAGTTTTTGCTCAGCAATTTGTTTTTCTTCAATTGCTGCTCGATACTCATCTGCAATCGTTAAACCTGTTAAATCAAGAGATTGCACGTCTACATAGTCAAACTTGTTAAGTTCATCTGCCACTGTTTTTTCAACTAATTCTGAAATATCACTCCAGGAACTTGCGATAGTTACTAATTCATACTTTGAGAAAACTGACTTAAGAGCTTTCAAAAGGGATGGTTGGATAATCCTGTTGTAGATTTCTCTATCGTTATAAGAAATTGTTTTAAATACTCTTCCGGCTTCGCTAGGTTTTAAAGCATATTTTACAGTTGCAGTTGCAGAGATAACCTGCAAATCTTTAGTCAATGAATCAAACTTTTCAGGTCTAACCTGAGTCTGAACATTAAAAGGATAAGTATTTTGAACAAATGGAACTTTGAAATTTAGACCAGGTTTACGAGATCCACCACTGACTTTTCCTAATGTTGTTACAACTGAAACCTGCCCAGCAGGTACAACAAAAAATGATTGAGTAAGAAGTAAAAAGCCAGTAAAGGAAAGGACTAGTAGAAGAGTTGTTGTTCCACCAGGCCCATTCGGAGTCACATTACGAAATGGAGTTGTCATAAAAAAGTTTGTCTAAGATAATTTTATGTTGATTTAGAGAATATTGTGAAGTTTGTTAGATAGAAAAAATAATCACCTTATTTTTTTATTGATCAAGAAGAGTTCTTGTATGAATAAAAACTCCATTTTATTTAATTAAATCATCTCTTTAGCAGTTCTTAAAACCTCCAAATAAAGTTCTTCATCAATCTCTCTAATGTCATATTCTGTTGGCATTGCCCCATGTTTATGTTCATGAACAACCATCCAACATGTTCTTTCTAATTCTTTTTTTGACTTGCCAGATAATACATTCGCTTTTTCAGCAAGTTTTTGGATTAATTGCTCCATAGTAAAGAATCATAAAAATTAAAATTTTTAATTATTAATTTGCTATCTATAATTTTGAAATTGAAGAGCT
>QCHU01000007.1 GCA_003279455.1 Prochlorococcus sp. AG-402-G19 | reverse complement strand
GTTCTACCAACCGACCATCAGGTGAAGTACCACTAATTACATAACCAGATTCCATTAGGAGAGTCCTATATGAATTATTGAACTCATAACGATGTCTATGCCTTTCGTAAACAACTTCTTCGTTATATAAACTTTGCCCTATTGTGTTGGTTTGAAGTCTACAAGGATATACTCCTAATCTCATTGTTCCTCCTAGATCAACTACGTCTTGTTGTTCTGGCAGTAAGTGAATAACAGGGTGTTTTGAATTTGGATTTAGTTCGGCACTAGATGCATCTTCTAAACCAGCTAAATTGCGAGCCCACTCAATGACAGCACATTGCATACCTAAGCAAAGACCAAGAAAAGGAACCCTTTGCTCTCTTGCCCATCTGATTGAAGCTATTTTCCCATTTACACCTCGGTTACCAAAACCTCCAGGAACGACAATTGCGTCCATTCCCTGAAGTAGTTTTTCTGCTCCCTCTGATTCGATGTTCTCCGCATTGATCCAGTGAAGATCTAAAGATGCATCTTGCGAGATACATGCATGACGTAATGCTTCAACTACTGATAAGTAGGCATCATTTAATTGTACATATTTGCCAACTAATGCGACTTTGACAGAAGGACCTGGATTGCGCAATTTATGGACTAATTGTTCCCAGTCTTTTAAATCACTTTCATGATCATTCAGATCCAAGCAATCTAATACTTCTTTGCAAAGTCCCTCATCTTTGAGAGCTAATGGTACTGAGTAAATACTGTCAGCATCAAGAGATGCTATTACCGCATCAGAGTTAACTCCACAGAAACCCCCTATTTTATTTTTTAAATCATCATTAATAGGCCTATCACTGCGACAAACTAAAATATCTGGCTGAATACCTATAGAACGTAATTCTTTGACAGAGTGCTGTGTTGGCTTGGTTTTAATTTCTCCAGAGGTGCCGATGTAAGGCAATAATGTGACGTGAACATAAACAACATCATTTCTTTTTACATCCCCTTTAAATTCTCTTATTGCCTCAAGAAAAGGTAGAGATTCGATATCTCCAACTGTTCCTCCAATTTCTGAAATTACTACATCTGCACCACTATTGTCTGCTACACGTTTAATTCTTTCGCGAATTTCTCGAGTGATGTGGGGAATAACTTGAACTGTTCTTCCCTCATAGTCACCTCGTCTTTCTTTGTTAATAACAGCTTGATAAATGGAACCTGTAGTTACACTGTTTAGTCTAGACATTGCAGTATCTGTAAAGCGCTCATAATGCCCAAGGTCTAAATCAGTTTCAGCACCATCTTCAGTGACAAAAACTTCTCCATGTTGAAAAGGGCTCATCGTCCCAGGATCAACATTTAGATATGGGTCAAGCTTCAAAATCGAAACACTGTACCCTTTTGACTTCAGTAGTCTGCCAAGACTTGCGGCAACAATTCCTTTGCCAATGCTTGAAACCACACCACCAGTAACGAAAACAAATTTTGCCATTTACTTTTCAATCATTCTTTAAGCTACCTTGATCCAGCTAAACGCCAAGGAATTTACATATTTTCTCTTTAGGATAGTGTTTTTGCTGCTAATTTCTATCAATTTAATCAGGTTCGATCCAAGTCGAGGCTATATGGAGGTCTTCTAATTGTTTGCTTTCTACCATTGCAGGGGCTTTAGCCATGGAACAACGAGCTTGTTGTGTTTTTGGGAAAGCAATAGTATCTCTAATTGAATCTTCATTGGCTAAAAGCATAACTATTCTGTCAAGTCCAAATGCAATCCCACCATGTGGAGGAGCACCCATTGAAAGTGCATCAATTAAAAAACCAAATTGCTCTTCTGCCTCACTGCTAGATAGACCAATTACTTCAAGTACAGTTTTTTGAAGTTCCGAGTTGTGAATTCTTAAAGATCCCCCACCAATCTCAAGTCCATTGAGAACTAGATCATAAGCTTGTGCATTTGACCTGGGTAATTTGTCTTTCCACAAGCTTTTTGCTTCACCAATATCCTCAGGCTTCGGAGCGCAGAAAGGATGATGAATGGCTTCCAGACGATTTTCATCAGAATTGAATTCAAACATAGGGAAATCAGTGACCCAAAGAAAATTCCATTGTGTTTTTAATCTGTTGTCGGAAATAATTTTTAAATCTTGAGCTATAAATTGACGCACTCTATCTAAAGTTCTATTAACAATATTTGTGGGTCCTGCACCAAAAAGGATTAAATCACCAGCTTTCGCTTGGGTTTTTGATAGGAGTTCTTTTATCTGTGAGGTAGTTAAATTTTCTTTTATGGCTCCAATAGTATCGACTTCTTCATTCTCTCTAACTCTAATAAAGGCTAGCCCGCCAGCGCCAGCTTTTTGGGCTTCGCTAAAAATATCTCCACCTGGTTTTATTCTTACATTACTAATTAAATTATTTCCTTCCTCAATGGTGATGCATTTGACGCATCCACCAGAAGAAATTGCATTTGAAAAAACTTTAAATCCACTTTTAGAAAATAAATCACTTGTATTAACAAGTTCCATTCCATATCGAGTATCAGGCCTGTCAGTTCCAAACCGATCCATAGCCTCTTGCCAAGTCATTCTTGGAAATGGAGTTGGGAGATCAATTCCTTTAATTTTTTTCCAGATATTTACAATTAACCTCTCATTTAAATCAATTATTTCTGTTTCCTCCATAAAGCTCATTTCAATATCTAATTGAGTAAATTCTGGTTGCCTGTCTGCGCGTAAATCCTCATCACGAAAGCAGCGTGCGATTTGGTAATAACGTTCAATGCCACCAACCATCAATAATTGTTTGAATAATTGTGGTGATTGCGGCAATGCAAAAAATTCGCCACCGCATACTCTTGAGGGAACTAAGTAATCTCTTGCTCCTTCAGGAGTTGATCGAGTCAAAATAGGTGTTTCAACTTCTATAAATCCTTCGTTTTCAAGAAAATTTCTAGCCGCTTTAACTGTGTTATGTCTCAATCTAAGATTTGTATTCATTCTTTCTCTTCTTAGATCTAAATATCTATGCTTCAGCCTGATTTCTTCTTTAACACTCTCCTCATCATGAATTGAAACGGAGAAGGGGAGTGTACTAGTAACAGCATTAAGAATTTTTATATTTTCAGCTAAGACTTCTACTTCACCGGTTGGGATTTTTGTATTAATAGCTTCTTCAGGTCTTGCTCTAACTAATCCATTAATTTGAAGAACAGTCTCATTTCTTAGACTTTCAGCGATTCTAAAAAGATTTTGGCCTTGATCTGGATCTACTGTTATTTGAATTGTTCCAGAGCGGTCTCTTAGATCAATAAAAATTACCCCGCCATGATCTCTCCTGCGATCAACCCAACCACATAGTTGAACATTTGCGCCAATTGCGGAAGCTCGTAGTTCTCCACAAGTCTTATTGCGCATGAAATTCTCAATCATCATGAATAATGAGTTTCCCATAAAGAACGGCTTTTATGCACAACACAGTTTCTACTTGCTCAAAAACCTTTTCTATAGAAAGGTCTTTTTACGATTATTGCAGGATGTTTCTTCCCTCTGATTTCTACTTCTAATTTAGTATTTGTTTTTGCAATTTTGCTAGGCACATACGCAAGAGCTATAGGTTCTTTCAGTGTTGGAGACCAAGTTCCGCTAGTAACTTGCCCAACGGTTTCGTTGTTGTATAAAACTGGATATCCTTTTCTTGCGATTCCTTTACCCTGCACCTTAATACCAACAAGTTTTTTCCCTGTTCCATTTTCGGCTTGTTTTTCTAGAGCTTTTCTGCCTATAAAATCATGAGGCATTTCTAAATGAACTAACCAACCCAAGCCAGCTTCAAAGGGAGTGGTATCTAGGTCGATATCGTTGCCATATAGATGCATAGAAGCTTCTAATCGAAGTGTATCTCTTGCTCCAAGCCCGCATGGAGTAACCCCCGATGCGATGAGATTCTTCCAGATGGACTGTGCTGTTTCTGGCGATGACAAAAATTCGAAACCTTCCTCTCCTGTATACCCAGTTCGTGCAATAAAAATTGAGTCTTTTCCGTTAATTAAATTGGGATTAGAAATAATAGTTTTGTGCCCAAAGCGTGGTAAATCTGATAAAGACTCTTGAAGAATTTCCTCAAATGCACGGATTGATTGTGGACCTTGGATGGCAATTAATGCACCGTGAGGCATGAATTCGGATATTGTGATTTCTTTTGTTGAAACATTTGAATTTAACCATTCAATGTCTGATTCTTTTCTTGCGGCATTAATAACTAAAAGTATGCTTTCTTCATTTGTGTCTAAAATTCCTTGATCATAAATGATTAGATCGTCTTGAATTCCTCCATTTTCTTTTAAAAAAACTGTATAACACGCTTCCCCAGGTCCTATTCGAAAGACGTCTGAAGGAACTAAATTTTGTAATGAGCTCTTGATATTTTTACCTTTTACTTGCACAACACCCATATGAGATATGTCGAACATTCCAACATTTTTTTCTTACTGCATTGTGTTCTTCTATTAACCCAGAAAAACTAACAGGCATTTCCCAATTTGCAAAAGGAACCATTTTAGCCCCTAATTTTTGGCATTCTTCGTAAAGAGGAGTTTTAAGTAATTTCATTTTTTCCTGAACGTTTAAAGAAATTCACTAGTAAAAACGTGAACCCATAAGAATTTCTAGAACTAAATTTAATGCTTTGTGGCTCGATCCGGAAAGTTTTACTACTCTATGAGTCTTGGGTTAAGACTTGATGACTCTTAAAAGATCTTGTATGAGCTGCAATCAGTGTGTTTCAAGTCATTTTGATTCATTCTCATGGTGCAAACTTAGAAAGATAAAAATACATTCTGAGATATCTTCATTTGTTTCTTGTGGTCATTGGATAAAAAAAGAACCTTATTTCCCAAAGATTTCTGAAAGGTCTGTTGATCAACAACTCGATTTTGAAAAGGTATTAGTTCAATGAGAATTTAAATTTAAATTTTTGAGGATGATTTGTCCAATAACATAATTAATGAACGTATAACTTTTGCAGCAAGGATACTACTAATACCAGTGTTATCTAATTTGGGAGATAATTCGACTACATCAGCACCAATTAAGTTATGAGACTTAATCACATCTATTATTGCTGCAAAATCTCCCCAGAAATAGCCTCCCGGCTCAGGAGTTCCTGTTCCTGGCATTATAGATGGATCAAACCAATCTAAATCAAAAGTTAAATAGATTGGGGTCCCTTTAAAACTTTTTAGAGCCTCTTCTAAAGATTTTCCATTCCCTCCTAAAGTATGATGAATTAATCTTTTAGTATTATTCATTTCAAGAAATTCTGATTTTGTTCCACTTCTTATTCCTATTTGAAAAATCTTTTTGCTAGGTAGTATTTCTAAACATCTTTTCATAGTACATGCATGACTAAATTTACTACCTAACCATTCATCTCTAAGGTCTGCATGAGCATCTAATTGAATAATAATCAATTCAGGATAATTAGTAATTATTGATTTAATAACCCCACTTGTTATTGAATGTTCTCCACCAATAATAAGCGGCTTTAAATTATTTTTAAGTAATATATCTGTAGCATCTCTTATATAATTCAGTGTTAACCTTGCATCTCCAATGGGAACATCTAATGAACCTACGTCAGCAAAGTTTATATCCTCTAAGTCTAAATTTAATTGCGGACAATATGTTTCAATTCCATAACTATCTTCCCTGACAGCAGAAGGACCAAATCTTGCACCAGGCCTAAAGCAACAAGTCCCATCATATGGAACTCCTAAAAGCGATACTCTGCATTTATCGATCCCTCTTTGTGCACCCATAAATATTGCACCATCATTATTAAATAGTGATAGATCTTTGAGGTTGGATTTGGTCATATTTTTGCTAGCTCTCTTTCTATGAATGCAGGGATAGTGTTAAATGCTCCTTTTTGCAATCGCTCACTCCAAATCTGACAATTTTCGGAGATCTCTTCTACGCGACTTTTTCTTGGATGCATATATTTTGGCTGCTCCATAGATGCAAATGTCCAGCTCCATAAACCGCTTGGGTATATAGATACAGATCCATACATTGGATCTGCGTAGTCAAAAATTTCACGAAGAACTTTGACAATATTCATATGAACTTGCTGAAAAGATTCTGGGGATTCGCTTTGTGTTGCCAAAACCCCTCCTGGTTTAAGTATTCGTTTGCAATCTTTTAGAAAAGAATTGCTGAATAATTCTTTAGATGGTCCAATAGGATCTGCTCCATCAATAACAATCACATCATATGAATTCTCTTTTGTATGTTTTACCCAATCAATACCATTCTTGATTTGTAAATTCAATCTTGAATCAGACCATGCATTGCTTCCAATAGTTGGCAAATACTTTTGACTTAATTCAATAACTCTTATATCGATTTCAACTAAATCGATAGATTTAACATCTTTATATTTTAAACATTCTCTTGCACTACCCCCATCACCTCCTCCGATAATTAAAATATTCTCTATTTGTTTAGAACAACACAAGGCAGGATGAATAAGACATTCGTGATAATACTTTTCAGACTTTTCTGCGGTCATCCAACAATCATCAAGTAATAATGCTGTCCCATATCTGTTGCTTTCATATATGGTAATCTTTTGAAAAGGACTTGACTCTTCTAGTATTACTTTTCCCTGTAGCCCATATCTAACGCCTTGATGATATTCGTCAAGCCACTCTGAACTTGTTTTTAGTTTGTCGTTCATAATTACTATATTAATGCTTGAGATTGATCTTCGCTAATTCCCAGTATTTTTCTAATTTCTTTTTTGATTGCGAATGTAACGCGCCATCTATATTTTCTTCTATATATGTTAATCGATCAAGGAACTTTTTATTAGTTTTTGCTAATCCTTCTTCTATAGATACTTTATGCCATCTTGCAATATTGATCAATGTAAATAATACGTCTCCTATTTCAGTTTCAGCATCGGAAGTATTTTCGTTTTTTTAATGCATCTTTTAATTCTTCTAATTCTTCATATAATTTATCCCAAATCTGATCACTTTTTTCCCATTCGAATCCGTTTTTTGAGGCTTTGTTAGAGATTATTAGTGCTGCTTTTGTTGAAGGTTGAGGTCGTATCTTTAATTTTAATCGGTCACTAATTGGAGTTTTTGAGTTATTTGATGGCCTCTCTTTATTCTTGATTTTTTCCCATGAGTATTCCACTTCTTTGATACTTATTGTTGCTTTTTTTTCAAATACATGTGGATGCCTGCGAATTAGCTTTTCAGTGATTATGTCAATGATATCTCCTATATCAAATAAGTTTTTTTCTTTTGCTATTTGAGCATGCAAAATTATTTGTAATAAGAGATCTCCAAGCTCCTCCTTTAATTCGTCAGGATTGCCTTCTCGTATTGCGTGAGCAACTTCATAGGCTTCCTCTAAAACATATGGGATCAACGAACGATGAGTTTGCTTGAGATCCCAAGGACAACCATTGATTGGATCTCTTAGGTCTGAAACCACTTCAAGGAGTTTATTGATTTTTTTGTCTAAATTTAATTGGTTTGTGTTTTTCATTTTTAGTTGTCCTGAGAGAGCTGTAATGAAGCTCCTAAAACGATTTTTTTTGAATCGTTGATCTAATTATGATTAATTCTCAACATCAGAGCAGCTTGAGGTATAAAGTAAATGAATTAGTCCTAGGACTAAAAAATATATGGGCGATTAGCTCAGCGGTAGAGCGCCTGCCTTACAAGCAGGATGTCCCTGGTTCGAACCCTGGATCGCCCATCTAGATTATTTTTCAATTTATGCAAAATGGTCCTGGATTAAAAATTTCAGCAACAGCAGTAGCAGAGTTAAATAGGCAAGCTGCTTTTACTGGAACACCAGGAGTTATGCATATTGATCTACTTGATGATAAGTGTGGAGAAGGATGGAAATTTATAAGAATTAGGCCAGGGAAAAATGATGGTGTTCCCCTCGCTAGAGCTGAAGGGATTACTTTGTATGCTCGTCAAGATCAAGTCCAATTTTTTCAAGGTCTAAAGCTGAATTATTTTGGTGATTTAAGTGGAGGTGGATTTCTGATTAGTACGCCAAAAGGGGCAGAAGCTTCTCCATGTGGATCAGGCTTTAGAAAACTTGCAAAAGCTCAATAATTTTTTAAAACAATTAGAGAATTGACTCTATTATTCTGGAAACAAGATCGAAGAAAGTTCATCAGAATCAACTTCATAGACGCGAGCTAAACTTGTCTCAATTGCGCTAGTGACTTCACCAGGTAAGAATCTCATAGCATTTAAAGCATCATCTGATATTTCTTCTGTAAGTAACTTCTCCTTACTATTTAATTTTTCATCGTTGATTACTGCAATTACCCAGCTTTGATATGCGTAGACAAGATCGGAGAACTCAAGTTCAGGGTCGTTCAGATCCATGACAAATAAACAGATAATGAACAATAAACACTAGTTTGGCTGTAGTTGGAGAAAATGTCTTCTATGGAACAAATATCTCGCACGTCTATTCAAGCAAAAGCATTTGAGTTCGCATTGATGGAATTAATTTATAGTAAGCGAGATAGCTTTCAGCCACTGTGGAGCGTGGATAGCTGGGTTAAATTTTTAATCTGGTTAAGTTTAAATTGTGGGCTTTCTGGAGACAAAGAAAGCCTGGAATTATTTGCGAAAGCCATGGGTTCTCCTTTAACAAGTCGAATGAGAAAAATATTTTTTGAACGAGCTTTAGAAGATTTATCAATACATGTGATGGCTGATCCTGCAGAAGCACAAGTTTTGCTAATGCCTATAGCTTTAGATAAGGAGATTAATGATATGGATATAGTTCAAGCCTTAAAAACGATTGGTTTAAGTGAAAAGGTTTCTTTATCTTCTACTAAATGGGAAAGGCATGATTCAATTGTTTCGATTCCTTGGAATGTGAAAAATGACATTTGAATTTAGGAAAAGCAAGAATGATGTAAAACTTTTCTCGGGAATGAGTAAATTAAATTAAACACATTTTTTTTCTGTGATCGAGCGGGCAAAAACGACTAAATTATCGGAAGCCTTAGGGCTTTCTAAAACATATGATCCAGCTGGCACTGAAAATCGCTGGCAGAAAGCTTGGGAAGAAAAAGGAGCTTTTAAAGCTGATCCAGAAGCCTCTGGAGATCCATTCTCCGTAGTTATCCCTCCTCCAAATGTCACAGGGAGTCTGCATATGGGGCATGCATTTAATACTGCTTTAATCGATACAGTTGTCAGGTACAAGAGATTAAAAGGAAATAATGTGCTTTGTCTTCCAGGAACAGACCATGCTTCAATTGCAGTTCAAACTATTCTCGAGAGACAACTTAAGGAAAAAGGTATAAATCGTCGTGATCTTGGTAGAGCGTCCTTTTTGGAAAAAGCTTGGGAGTGGAAAGAAAAAAGTGGTGGAAGAATTGTTGATCAATTAAAGCGTTTGGGATATTCCGTAGACTGGAGTAGAGAGAGATTTACATTGGATCAGGGCCTGAGTAAAGCTGTTTCCGAAGCATTTGTTCGTTTACATGAGAAGGGTTTGATATATAGAGGAGAATATTTAGTTAATTGGTGCCCTGCCTCGGGTTCGGCTGTGAGTGATTTAGAAGTTGAAATGAAAGAAGTAGATGGACATCTATGGCATTTTCGATATCCGTTAGTCACACCATCTGTATCAAGTGCAAGAAAAATTAGTTATTTAGAAGTAGCGACTACGCGTCCAGAGACGATGCTTGGTGATGTCGCAGTTGCGGTTAACCCATCAGATGAAAGATATAAAGATCTCATAGGGGAGAAAGTTACTTTGCCTCTTGTTGGTAGAACTATTCCCGTTATTGGAGACCCTCATGTAGATAAAGATTTTGGAACTGGATGTGTCAAGGTTACTCCAGCTCATGATCCTAATGATTTTGAGATAGGCCAAAGACATGACTTACCTCAAATAACAGTCATGACTAAAAAAGGAACTATGAATCATAACGCAGGTCAATTTGAAGGCCTTGATCGTTTTGAGGCTCGTGAAGCTGTTATTGATTCTTTAAAGGAAATTGGTCTTTTAACAAAGATTGACGCTTATAAACATAGTGTTCCTTTCTCTGATAGGGGGAAAGTACCAGTAGAGCCACTCCTTTCCACTCAGTGGTTTGTCAAAATGGATCCTCTTGCGACTAGTTGTTCTGAATTTTTTGATCAAGGGCAACCTAAATTTATTCCTAATAGATGGTCTAAAGTTTATCGAGATTGGTTAACTGATATAAGAGATTGGTGTATTAGTAGACAATTGTGGTGGGGACATCGCATTCCGGCTTGGTTTGTAATTAGTCAAACAGATAATAAAGTTGTTAATGAAACACCTTACATTGTTGCTCGTACAGAAGATGAAGCGAAGCAATTAGCACGAGAAAAATATGGAGATACAGTCAAAATTGAGCAAGATGAAGATGTTCTAGATACATGGTTTTCCAGTGGTTTATGGCCTTTCTCTACATTAGGTTGGCCTGATGAAACACATCCTGATTTTCAACGTTGGTATCCCACAAATACTCTAGTTACTGGCTTTGACATTATTTTCTTTTGGGTAGCAAGAATGACAATGATGGCTGGAGTCTTTACGGAGAAGATGCCATTTTCTGACGTCTATATTCATGGACTTGTTAGAGATGAGCAGAATCGAAAGATGAGTAAAAGCGCAGGAAATGGTATTGATCCTTTATTACTAATAGAAAAATATGGAACAGATGCTTTGAGGTTTGCTCTTGTTCGTGAAGTTGCAGGTGCGGGACAAGATATACGTCTTGATTTTGATCGCAAAAATCAAACTTCAGTAACGGTTGAGGCCTCTCGAAATTTTGCTAACAAGCTTTGGAATGCAACTAGATTTGCTCTTATCCATCTTGAGGATCAAGATTTTGAAAATTTGGATAAATATGATTCTTCTCAGTTGCAATTATCAGATAAGTGGATTTTATCAAGACTTGCTCGAGTCAATCGCGAGACTGCTAATCGATATGAAAATTATGCTTTAGGAGAGGCGGCTAAGGGATTATATGAGTTTGCTTGGAATGATTTTTGTGATTGGTATTTAGAATTAATTAAACGTCGACTGAATACTTCAAGAAATTTGTCTCCTGATGAATTATTAGATCAAAAAATAGCGAAAAGTATTTTATTCAAAGTTTTAAGTGATCTTTTGATTATGCTTCATCCTTTAATGCCCCATTTAACAGAGGAGCTTTGGCATGGATTAACAGGTTTAGCTGAGGATCAATTTCTAGCTTTGCAGCCTTGGCCAAAATCAAATGAACACGACTTGAATATTGATTTAGAGAGTTCTTTCTCTGATTTATTTGCATCTATCAGATTAATTCGCAATCTACGAGCAGTTGCTGGGTTGAAACCCTCTCAAAAAGCTCCTGTTATGTTGGTCTCTGGCAAGGAAGTCTTGCAAAACACCCTAAAAACATCAATCAATGATATTGCTGCTTTGACTAAGGCTAAGGAAGTTCAAATATTATCTCCAGAGCAAGCAAAATCATTACCTTCTATGAAAGCTGTAGCCGGCGTAAGTGGCGAGCTAGAGGTGGTTCTTCCTATTGAAGGATTGATAGATATAGCTTCTTTACGATCAAGGCTTGAAAAAGATTTAAATAAAGCTCAAAAGGAAATAGAAAGTCTTTCTGGACGTCTAGCAAATAAGAATTTTGTTGATAAAGCTCCCAAAGAGGTCGTTGAGGAATGCAGAGCAAATTTAAAGGAGTCAGAAGCGCAAGTTCACCTTGTCAAAGAGCGTTTAATGGGATTGGATTGAACTCTTTAAGTTATGTCTAACAACTTAGAAACTCTTGTTAATAATTTCATTCCTTTTTTAAGTAGCCCTTTTGGAATTTTGTTTTTTTGCTTTGGTGTATGTTTTTTGGGTGTCTTGTTTGTTGCCAGGCTCATGGCTTTCCATGTTGTCTGGCTTTCTGTATGGCACCTGGCTTGGAAGTTCGGTTGTGTTTGTAGGTGCTTTTCTTGGAGCTCATCTAACTTTTTATTTAGGGAGAACTTTTTTAAAAGAATGGGCTCAAAAAAAGGTCTCCAATTTTCCAAAAGTTCAAATAATGGAGAAAGCTGTTAAACGCGAGGGTCTAAAAGTTATTCTTCTCACAAGACTTTCTCCTCTTTTTCCATTTGGCTTGCTTAATTTTACATATGGCTTGAGTGAGGTAAAAGTTCGTGATTTTACTCTTGGAATGATTGGTATATTACCAGGCACAATTTTATATTGCAGCTTAGGTTCTTTAGCACTCAAAGTTTCAAGTTTTGGTGAAGTACTCTCAGGAAGATCTGATACTAGTTCATTTATTTGGAGCTTAATTAGTATTTTATCGACTATTTTAGTTGTTATTTTAGTTTTACGTTCAACAAGAAAACTTAATCAGGATTCTCAAAAACTAGATTAATCATCAGCTTTTAAATTCCAATCTTCAATCGCTGCAAATATGATGAACCAATAAAGTCTTATGCGATTAAATATACCTTTTTTAGAAACTAGCATCTCATATTTTGCTCGTCCACATTCTGTTTTAATTAAGGAAAAGATCGGATACTTATCCATTTTGAAATTGTAATTATTTTTACAATAACAGTTTAAATTCATTTTCGTTAATTATTTTTACTCCTAGCTTTTGTGCTTTTTTTAATTTACTACCCGATTTTTCTCCTGATAGTAAAAAATCAGTTTTTTTACTAATTGAAGAGCTGACTTTTCCTCCAGCACTTTCTATCAATTCTTTTGCTTCATCTCTTGTAAGCGAATCTAAAGTTCCAGTTAATACAAAAATCTTGCCATCAAAAACATTTGATTGATTTGAATTGTAGTTTGAATTTAAACTTTCTTTCAGAGAGAATCCGATTTTTTTTAAATCTTTAATTAAAGCTTTATTGTTAGAATCTTCAAACCACATAATTATTGCATCTTTCATCTCATTTCCAAATCCATAGATATTGGATATATTTTCAGGAGTTTCTTTTGCAATACTACAAAGTTCTTCGATACTATTAAAGTTTTTTGAAAGAGATTTAGCATTTGCTTCTCCTATGTGAGGTATTCCTAAACCGTAGAGTTGTTTGTGCCAATTTGTATTTTTAGATTCGTTAATTTCTTTTAGTAAATTATTCGCGGATTTTTCCCCAAACCTTTCAAGTCCTAAAAGGCAATTAATTTCAAGTTTATATAAATCTGCGATTGACTTTACATATCCTTCATTTACTAATTGATTAATTATTTTTTCACCTAATCCATCGATATTCATGGCTCCTTTACTGACCCAATGACGTAAAAGACCTTTTAATTTTGCTGGGCATTCAGAATTGATACATTTTGTTATTGCTTCGTTTGGTTCTTGAATTAACTTCGAATTACATTCTGGGCAATGTTGAGGAAGTTTAACTAATTGTGTATTAACTGGTCTAAATTCTTTTATGACTCGAATAACTTCAGGAATAATCTCTCCAGCTTTTCTAACAACTATGGTATCTCCATAATGAAGATCTAAAGAACCAAGTCTTTTTGCATTATGTAGTGATGCTCGGTTAACTGTTGTTCCTGCAAGCTCTATCGATTCAAATTCTGCAACAGGCGTAACAGCTCCAGAACGTCCTACTTGGAAAATTATTTTTCTTAACGTTGTTGCTTTCTCTTCGGCTGGATATTTGACAGCGATGGCCCATCTTGGGGCTTTATTTGTTGATCCTAAAAGATTTTGTATTGTGAATTTATCTATTTTTACTACTATTCCATCAGTTGCATAAGCTAAAGAATTTTTTTTAATTTCCCAATATTTATAATAGCTATTTGCTCCCGTTAAGTTGTTTTTTGTTTCAAAAGTAGTATTTATTTTAAAACCAATAGTTTTTAAAAATGCAAGTGATTCAGATTGAGAATTTGGTTTTTTTAAATTGCTATCAATTGGCTCCCAATTTTCAGGTAAATAAACACTATATGCGAAGAAGTCAAGTTTTCTAGATGCAACTATTTTTGAATCTAATTGCCTTAATGTACCTGCACAAGAGTTTCTAGGGTTTGCAAAAAGTGGTTGATCAGTATTTTTTCTCTCAATATTGAGTTTGTTAAATATATTATTGGGCATGAAAGCTTCGCCTCGAATTTCTATCCAAGAGGGTGGATTTTTTAATAATAAACGTAAAGGAATTGTAGAAATTGTTTTGATATTAGTAGTGATCTCTTCTCCAGTTTTTCCATCTCCCCGAGTTGCTGCTCTAGTTAAAATTCCATTTTCATATCTAAGTGAAATAGCATTTCCATCAATTTTTAATTCACATATTAGTTCTGGACTATCAACTGCCTTGATGTTTTTGTTTTTTGAACTTATTAATTTGTTGATTCGTCCATACCATGCTTTTAATTCATTAAAATTAAAAGCATTCTCGAGGCTTAAAAGAGGAATATTATGCTCAACATTTTTGAAACCTTTAGAAGGAACACCTCCTAATCTTTGCGAAGGGCTATCATCAGTAATTAAAGATGGGTGGATATTTTCAATTTCAATTAATTCTCGATATAGTTGATCATAAACAGCATCTTCTATCTCTGGTGCATCTAATACATAGTAAGAGTAATTTGCTTTATTGAGTAAAGCTCTTAGCTCTTTTGCACGTTCATAAAGTTGATTCAAGTTTGAATTCACTTATCAAATTTGGCTTCATTATGTATTGGCTTTTGCAATACGATCTATTTGCCAATTTTCGTTGATTTTAATAAAAGTGAAGTCCAGCGGCATTTCATTTTTCTTATCTTCTGATTTCAAGCTTAGTGTGAGCATTATTTGATTGTCTTCTATCCTTGGACGCCCTGACTTCAAGTTTCTATATCGATTTAATTGCAAGCTACCCAAAAATTTTATGAAGTCTTGTCTATTGACATGTGTTTTATAAGCTTTTGTCGTAAGTCTATAAGCTCCATCTATTCGGCCAGCTGCAATCTGATCAAAAAACTTTTTCACAAGAGGATTAATGCCTCTGGCACTTATAACGAGTTTAATTGCGTTAAAAGTCCAAAACAGGAGAAGTGCGCCAACTCCAAACAAGAGAGCTTTTAATCCAATTGCTTTGACAAGAGCACTATCCATTTTTAACTCCGTTTAATTAAAGATTCTGACTTATTAGCCATGAGATTAGCTTGTTTGTTATTGATAGTCAGACAGAATGTTATCGGAATAATAAAGCTTATGAGTTCTCCGCATCAATGTCTTTAATACCTGTTTTACCATTATTTCTAAAATTAAACAGACAGTTTTTTGAGAACTCCTTGTTTGAGAAAGGAGTTCCTCGAGTCTCGGTTCGTTGGAGTGATGGCCGTATGCGTACAACGGCTGGGATGTATAGAAGGCAAACGAATTTTTTCGGAGTGAAAGCTAGTGAAATAATTTTATCTAGACCAGTATTGGAGAATCTTCCACAACATGCATTGATGAGTACCTTATGCCACGAAATGATTCATGCATGGATAGATCTTGTCTTAAAAGTTGAAGAGGCACATGGGCCAAATTTTCATCAACGTATGGCAGTGATCAATTCGATTCAAAGTGATTTCCAAGTAACAGTTCGTCATTCTTTCCCAGTTTCACAAAGAATCCCCAAATGGGTGGCAACTTGTCCTTTATGTAAAAGAAGTTTTAGTTATCGTCGTATTGTTAAAGGCGCTGCCTGTCGCAGCTGTTGCAATAATTATTTTGCAGGTCGATGGGATCAAAAATGTGTACTTGAATTTCAACCTTTTTCTAGAAGTACATAAATATTTTTTAATCGACTTGTTTTAATTTTGGAATAATTTCATCATTACGTTGTTTCACTAGTTGGTTTAAAAGCGTTAAATTTATAAGATGAGCTCATATAAAAATCGTCATCAAATTCGCCGGCGATCTCGAGAACCACTTGATCGCAGAATGGATAAATGGATACAAACTGGAAAACAGGTGGTTGATGGCGTGGCAGGTAATCGCCCTGGTCAACGGAGGAGAGGGTGGCAAGATAAAGAGACTTCAGCAAATTTCGAAAAAGTTGGTCGTTGGATGGAAGAGAAAATTGATTGGTTTTTTGAGGATGATGAGGATTGGTTGGATCATGAAGACTTGGATGATGAGCCGCTGCAAGAAAGTACAATCAATTTAAAAAAACCTTTAAGTGCTATTTCCTTAAGAGCTCCTAAAGCCTTGCCGCCTAAGATTGAAGGAAGGAGAAAAAAGTCAGACGAACTTGATGAATGGCCAGATGATAAATCTTTTAAAGTAAATAAGTGGGAAAGAAAAGATAATTTAATTAAGCAAAATTCCCTTGATTTAGACGATTCTTTTTTAAACGAACGAACTCCACAAAGAAGAAAAAACATACCAAGATCTAGTCGAAGAAAATATTAGTTGTTTTTAAAAAGCCTTTCTTGGTATTGGTCCTAACCACTTTTCTAGCTTTGGGCTGAACACTTCTCTGATTACAGTTAATTCTTTTTGTTGACGAAAAAATCGATAATGCCTGCTCCAAAAAGGTCCATCTTCATTAAATTCCTCTTTCAGCCAGTTGGCATTGACTAATCCCAATCCATCTACTTCTCTAAAAAGTTCTGAGCGTCCTTGGGTCAAGCTTTTCCAGATTGGTTGATCCTTATTTTGTAGATGTTTTTCTGCTTCTTGATAATTCCACCAGCTTTCAGCCCATGCCAGGGTTAAATCTCTACATGTAAGCCAAACTTGTCTTCTTATTAAAGGTGGCTCTAGCTCATTAACTTCTTCTGGCACTCCATTTTGATTATTATTTTCCATTTCCATAGATATAACCTTTATGGCAACCTCATGTCCTGTTAAAAGCTTCAAATGCCTGGTTGGGCTGCCATCACCCAATAGCATTAACTGCCATGCTCCAGATAGTTTATAGTTACCTTTTCCTGAAAGAACACTTTCTTTCGAGGCTTTCCAAATCACTTCAGGGGAAGGTAATTGAGATTGATGTGAATTCACTTTTATCAGTTTGATATTTTAAGTGGATCTTTTCTCTCAGCTTTTTTCATTTGCTCTATTTTTAACCATACAAGAAGTGCCGTGAGGTCAGCTTTGCTCACGCCAGGAAGTTGTGCGGCATGCCCAAGGCTTTTAGGCTGTGAAATTGTTAACTTTTCTCTTGCTTCTTTCGATAGTGTTTTTATATTATTATAGTTTAAATTTTTTGGTAATAATTTTTTACTTTGCTGTTTTAATTGATTTATTTGAGCTTTTTGTCTTTCTAAATAACCGGTATACTTAATATCTATTTCAACTCCTTCTTCAACATCTAAAGGAATACTTTTTGATGCTAAATGATAATTAATTAAGTCTTTATAGTGAATATTTGTTCTTCTAAGGAAATTTGCTAGAGTTATTGAACCTTTTATAGGTGTTCCAGTTGAGGAATATATTTTCTGTGCACATTTATCACTTTCTTTTATACGTACTTTTTCTAATCTTGCTTTCTCTTCGTCTATCAATTTTTGCTTAGTATTAAAGATTTTCCACCTTCTCTCATCAATTAATCCTAATTTGTAGCCTAATGGGGTCAAGCGCCTATCTGCATTATCACCCCTTAAAATTAATCGATATTCACTTCTACTAGTTAATACTCTATATGGTTCTTTTAAATCTTTTGTGACCAAATCATTAATCATAGTTCCTATATAACTACTTTCTCTTTCAAAAATAATTCCTTCTTGATTGTTTACTAATCTTGCAGCATTTAAACCTGCTACTAAACCTTGTGCAGCAGCTTCTTCATAACCTGTTGTACCATTTAGTTGACCCGCGCTAAATAAACCACTTATTCTTTTTGTTTCTAGTGTTCCCTCTAATTGTGTTGCTGGTATATAGTCATATTCTACAGCGTAAGCAGGCCTAAGCATTACACATTTTTGTAAACCTGGCAGGGTCCTTAAAAGTTCTAATTGTAAGTTTTCGGGTAGTCCAGTTGAGAAACCTTGTACATATATTTCTGGAGTATCTCTACCTTCTGGCTCTAAGAAAATTTGGTGTGAATCTTTGTCAGCAAAACGTACAATTTTGTCTTCAATGGAAGGGCAATATCTTGGACCTTTGCTGTCAATAAAACCTCCATAAATAGGAGTTAAATGAAGATTATTTTTAATAAGTTGGTGAGTTTCTTGTGTTGTTCTAGTGATATGACAACTCATTTGTTCTCCACTTCTCCACGAAAGAGGATCAAAAGAAAAAAATTTATCTGAAGCATCGCTTAATTGCTCATCAAGAGAACTGAGATCAATACTGCGTCTATCGATTCGAGCAGGTGTTCCTGTTTTTAAACGATCAGTAATAAAGCCTAACTTTTGTAATTCTTCAGTTAACCCCTCAGAGGCTTGTTCTCCTGCTCGACCTGCACTCATGGATTGATTGCCAATCCAAATTCTGCCTCCTAGAAATGTTCCTGTTGTAAGTACAACTGCTTTTGCATGAAAAACGCTTCCAAAATAGGTTTTAACTCCCTTTATGCATCCAATTCTTTCTTGAATTTCTGGTTTATGTTCTTTGATCGTATTGGGATAATGTTCAATTTCTAGCCCAGTCACCATTGCTTCTCTGATTTTTAGGTTTGGAGCGTTTTGAAGAATTTTCAACATTTCATGTGCATATAAACGCTTATCTGTTTGTGCTCTTAATGCCCTAACTGCTGGACCTCTGCTAGCGTTCAGTACTCTTTTTTGCAGAGCAGTTAAATCGGCTAATTTTCCAATTATTCCTCCCAGCGCATCAACTTCATGAACTAATTGACTTTTAGCCGGCCCCCCTACTGCAGGATTACATGGTTGCCATGCGATTCGATCTAAATTGAGTGTAAATAAAGCTGTATTCAATCCTAATCTGGAAGAAGTCAGGGCAGCTTCGCAGCCTGCATGACCACCTCCAACAACAATTACATCAAAACTTTCATTTGAGGATTGTTTAGTAATCATCAATTAAGCATTTAGGACTTTAATTTTCGAATAATTAAGCGGCAAGATTTCTAAATCTAGTGAATTGGGGTTCAAAAAGTAATTTAACTGTTCCAACAGGTCCATTTCTATGTTTTGTCACGATAACTTCTGTAATGCCTCTATCAGTAGTTTCTGGATTGTAATACTCATCCCTATAAATCATTAGGACCAAGTCTGCATCTTGTTCTATTGAACCTGATTCACGAAGATCACTAAGCATTGGTCTTTTATTGGTTCTTGATTCAACTCCTCTACTTAATTGAGATAAAGCTATAACAGGGACTTTAAGTTCTCTTGCCATACCTTTCAGACCTCGAGTAATCCTTGAGATTTCTTGAACTCGATTATCTGGCGAAGTACCTTCCATTAGTTGTAGATAATCAATCACTATTAGTCCCAGTTCTTTGCCTTGCTCAGCGATTAGGCGACGACACAATGACCTCATCTCAAGAACACTTGAATTGGGTTTATCGTCAATGAAGATTGGTAATTGACCAAGGGTGTTAATACCTTGACCAAGTAATGGCCATTCATCTTGTTGCAAACGCCCTGTTCTTAATCTACTGCTCTCAATACCTACCTCGCTTGATAGCAGTCTGTAAGTTAGTTGCTCTTTACTCATCTCAAGACTGAATACACAAACAGGTAGATCATGAAGTTGAGCTACGTTTTTAGCCAAATTCAAAACAATTGAAGTTTTTCCCATTGCTGGTCGTCCTGCAACAATTATGAGGTCGCTCCTTTGAAGTCCTTGTGTCATTGCATCCAGATCGTAAAAATTAACTGGTATGCCTGCTACTGATGTGCCAAGTGATCTACTTTCTATTTCATTGAAAGTACTTGTAAGGATTTCTGCAGTAGGTGTTAAACCTTTTGATGGCTGTTCTTGGCTAATAGCAAAGATCTTCTGCTCCGCTTGATCAATGGCTTCCTCCATTGGGAGGCTTTGATCAAAACCCAATTTGATCACATCATTCCCAGATTTGATTAGTTGTCTGCGAAGAAATTTATCGCTTATTAATTTAGCAACTTGTTCGATTGAGGCTGTAGATGTAACCTTCTCAACTAGTTCAACTAATCGATTATTTCCTCCAACTTTTTCTAAAGAATTTGTATCGGCTAGCCAAGCACTCATCGCTGTTAAATCTGTAGGCTTTCCTTGGCTATGAAGCATTAATGCGGTTCTATATATTTCTCGATGAGAAGATATGTAAAAAGCTTCAGCTTGTAGCAAATCAGCTATTCGTCCAATTGCATCAGGATCCAATAAAATTCCACCAAGAACAGATTCTTCTGCTTCCAAATTTTGTGGTGGTATTTGATCAGGTGGAGCTTCAAAACGGGGCTTATCAATCTTGGAATTATTAAAAGCTCCAAAATCTCTAGTTTGTTTTGAAAAATCCCCGTTATTTGAAGAGGGGGTGCTTATCATTTATTGCTTGTTGGACAAGGACACTTACTTTGGCCTGTTCAGATAAAGATGCAACTATTAGTAACTTGTAACTTCAAGGTTTATTTCAGCATTCACTTCATTATGAAGCTTGATTTGTACTTTATATTTGCCAACACCATGTATCTCTGGGACAGATATGTCTCTACGATCTATTTCCTTTTTAGTTGCCTCTTTAACAGCTTCTGCTACATCACCATTTGTTACCGTTCCAAATAAGACACCATCTTCTCCTACTTGTTTTTTGACAGTAAATCTTCCAATTGTTGTAAGAGCTGTTTGAAAATCAATGGCTTCTTGCTTTTTAGCAGCTTCTTTTTCGGCTTGTTTTGCTCTTCTATGTTCAACTTGTTTTAAGACAGTGGGCGTTACTGGTAATGCTTTTTTATTGGGTAATAAAAAGTTTCTTGCAAAGCCAGGAGCGACCTCAACCAGGTCACCATCTTTGCCAAGACTTTTTATGTCTTCATTAAGAACAACTTGAACTCTCTTAGCCATGGATTGCAAATGAATTAATACTTTTAGTCATGTTGATAATATTACGATGCGATAGGGAGTCTAATTTTTTTAGCTAAACCAATTGCTTTCAAAAAACGTATGTGTTGCCATGTCAGATCTATTTGCCTTCGTTGAAGGCCGTGCTTTGCAGAATTAGGAAAAGCATGGTGATTATTATGCCAACCTTCACCAAATGTCAGCGCGGCTACCCATTTGTTGTTTTTTGAGTTGTCTCCACTTTCATATGCAGTAGTACCCCAGCAATGAGTTGCTGAATTAACGAGCCAAGTTATGTGATAAACAAAAACAAGTCTTAAAGGAATCCCCCATAGGACCATTGACCATCCACCAACCCCAGCTGATTGGCCAATTAAATAAAGTGTTGCACCTAAAGGTATTTGCAACAGTAAAAAATTTTTATTTAAGAAGCGATAGTAAGGATCTTTGATTAAATCTCCAGAAAGTCTCGGAACGGCTTTCATGGCAGGAACATCTTCAAACATCCATCCCATATGACTCCACCAAAATCCTTTGTTGCTGTCATGATGATCAGCTTCAGTATCAGAAAAAGTGTGATGATGCCTATGAAGACCAACCCAATCAATTGGCCCATGTTGGCAACTTAATGCTCCACAAGTTGCAAAAAATCTTTCAAGCCATTTTGGAACTTGAAAAGAACGATGTGAAAGAAGGCGATGATATCCTGTTGTTACTCCCAAGCAAGCAGTTACCCAATACAAGAAAATAAATCCAGAAAATGCTAGCCAGCTCCAAAATTGAGCTTGCAAGGTAAATATTGTTAGAGCATGGATTGTGAACATAAATATAACTGTTCCCCATCTCCTCCTGGATCTTTGGTTCTGGATTCTTCTGGGTACATGTCCCTGGAGCTTTTTGGATGCAGCCATTGCTTTTTCAGCAGCAACTGGTTTTTTTAATGGAGCCGAAGCCTCGATTAAACTTGAAACCATTAGTGATCCGTCTACTTGGTGTATATAATATACGATAAGGATCCTAATCAGGTCTTGCGATTAATCTTGAATGTGATTTGTGACCTCTTCTAGTTTTCGGGAGCAATTGAATGCAGGTAGAAGGGCGATGGCTCATCTTGTGCATGTGTGGCATGAGCGTAATGGCTGGTCTCATAAAGTTTTGCCAGCTTTGGCTGAATGTTTGGACTTAGGGAGGGTTCATAGTTCTCAGATTTCAAATCTAAGAAATGGAAAACTTGTATCTCCAAGTCCTGAAGTATTTTTTGCGTTGGGGAAAGTAAATCAAGTACTTTCTCGTGGTTTAGAAAATATAGAAAGTCAAATATCAAGCGCTCATCCTGAGCTGCATAAATCACTTCAAGAATCGGCTATTGCTGTTGAGGGTAATGATGGTAATCCACTTTCTGCAGGGGACTTTTTTGAGATTTTTGTTGGTTTAGCCTCTTTGCCTTCCTCTTTTGATTGGTTTATTGAAGAAGCTGAGGCACCTGTGCTCAGTGCTGCTTTGGCTGATTATTTGTGTAAAGGTAGATCTTGGAGAAACTGTAGACAACAAGTTATGTCAGCATATCCAGTAAGTAAAAAACAACGAAGAGAGAGATTTGAAGCAGTTATGGCCGGTTTAAAAGATTACACAGCTGAAGAACTGGATGGTGAATTGTTAGATTTACACGAAACAAATAAATTGTTGAATACAAATAATTTGCAAGGTGCTGATAACTTTTTGGAAAATCTACGCCAAAGAGGTTTACTACTGAAAGATCAAGAAAAATTAGAAATTATTTTTTCAGATTAACTTCCTAAAACTTATTTAAGCTATATTAAAAAATTATATGTTCAACTCTTCTGCTAAGAATTTTATTGAAAATATAGAAAAAAAATTATACTTATCTATTCAAGAAAAGACTGATAGTGTAACATTGAAATTAGAAAAAGTATTAGATGCTTTTTCTAATTCTCATTTAAATGTACAACATTTTGCTTCTATCACAGGATATGGACATGGAGATTTAGGGAGAGAGGTAATTGATAAAATATTTGCAAATATTTTAGATTGTGAAAAAGCGGCAGTAAGGCTCCAGTTTGTAAGCGGAACCCATGCCATTACGTCATGTTTGTTTGGTGTTTTAAGACCAGGAGATGATTTTTTATCTGTTACCGGAAAGCCTTATGAATCACTTGAACAAGTGATTGGATTAAGGGGTAATGGTCAAGGATCTTTGATTGATTTTGGTATTAACTATGAAGAAATATCTTTAAAAAAAGATGGTAATATAGATTTTCTAGCTTTAGAAAAAGCTTTAAAAAGACCTAGAAAATTAATTTTTATACAACGTAGTTGTGGTTATACATGGCGTCCATCTTTGAGTATTGAAGTTATCAAGAAGATTTGTTATTTATGTCACAAGATGCAACCTAATTGTATTTGTTTTGTTGATAATTGCTATGGAGAATTCGTTGAAAATAAAGAACCAACATCAGTAGGAGCGGATTTAATTGCAGGTTCTTTAATAAAAAATTTAGGGGGAACTATCGTTCCTACTGGTGGATATATTGCGGGGAAAGCTGATTTGGTTGATAAAGCATGTTGCCGCTTGACTGCTCCAGGTATTGGATCTGAGGGTGGTGTTACTTTTGATCTAAATAGAACTATTTTACAAGGACTTTTTCTCGCACCTCAAATGGTTGCTGAGGCTTTAATTGGTGCTGAAATTATTGCAACTACATTTAGCGAATTGGGCTTTGAAGTGTTGCCAACCTCAGGTACTATGAGAAGTGATCTGATTCAAATAGTAAGAATAGGCGACTCAAAGATATTGCAAATTATTTGTAGGTCTTTTCAAGAAAAATCACCCGTTGGATCTTTTCTCGACCCAATACCTGCCCCAATGCCAGGGTATGAAAATAACTTAGTCATGGCTGGAGGAACTTTCATAGATGGTAGTACTAGTGAATTTTCTGCTGATGCTCCGATGAAACCTCCATTTGATCTTTTTATTCAAGGAGGATCCCATCGCTCGCATGTCAAAATTGCTTTGATTCATGCACTATCCAATTTATTTCAGGCAGGATTGATCAAATTGCCCCAGAATGATTAAGCGTTTTACGTTTTGACGCGATGGCTTTTTCCTTCCCAAATCATTTTCGTTTTGCTGACAGTCATGAATATGCTCATGCTGATGATTCTCTAGTTCGAATTGGTATAAGTGAATTTGCAGTAGATCAGTTAGGAGATATAGTTTTTGTTGACCTACCAGAAGAAGGTACAGCAATAGCCAAAGGAGAAACCTTTGGCTCAGTTGAATCTGTAAAGGCTGTTGAAGATATGTATGCTCCTATAAGTGGGGAAATTGTTCATAGAAACAATTCTGTTTTGGCAAGTCCAGAGGAACTTCAGAATGATCCACATGGCGAGGGATGGTTATTAATAATTCGTCCTGATAACCCTGATCAATTAAAAGAGCTTATGGATTCTGAAACTTATTCAAAGAAAATTGGTGAGTAAAATTTTACTGAATAATTTTTTCTTACAACAAATTAGGAAATTTTTCTCTACACTGGCCTTCACTCAAATAACTTAATTTGCTTGTGCTTGAGAACAAGCTCATGTCAAAAGCAGAATTAAAGGATCTCACTTTTAAGTCTCGCCATATAGGTCCAACTAATGAAGATGAAGCTTTAATGCTTCAACATCTTGGTTTTAAAAATTCGGAAGAATTCATTTCTTCCGTAATTCCTGATGAAATCTTTGATTCAGAAAACAATTCTGCCTCTATTCCAGATGGTTGTAACCAAAATGAAGCGTTAAAAGAAATTAAAATAATTGCAAAGAAAAATGTTGAATATCGTTCCCTAATTGGCCTTGGTTACCATTCAACAGTCATACCTCCTGTTGTACAAAGAAATGTTCTAGAAAATCCAAATTGGTATACTGCTTATACTCCTTATCAAGCAGAAATATCGCAAGGTAGATTAGAGGCTTTATTTAATTTTCAGACTTTAATAAGTGAATTAACAGGTCTTCCCATATCAAATGCGTCTTTGCTTGATGAATCAACTGCAGCAGCAGAGGCACTAAGTTTAAGTTTTGCTGTTAGAAAAAACAAAAAAGCTAATAAATTTTTAGTAGATCAAGAAATTTTGCCTCAAACATTTGATGTGTTAAAAACTCGTTGTGAACCACTCGGAATTCGATTGGAGATCTTTGATAACAACAACTGTGAAATTGACCATAATATCTTCGGAATACTTATTCAGTTGCCTGGCAAAAATGGTCGTATTTGGGACCCAACTTCAATAATTAATCAGGTACACAAATGTGATGCAATTGCAACCATTGCAATTGATCCATTGGCTCAAGTTTTGATTAAACCTATGGGAGAATTCGGTGCAGATATTGTTGTTGGAAGCGCGCAAAGATTTGGAGTTCCTATTGCATTAGGTGGACCACATGCAGCTTTTTTTGCAACAAAAGAAATATATAAAAGGCAAATACCAGGAAGAATAATCGGTCAATCAGTTGACCTTGAAGGCAATCAAGCTTTGAGGCTTGCTCTTCAAACGAGAGAGCAACATATTCGAAGAGATAAAGCAACCAGTAATATTTGTACTGCTCAAGTTTTATTAGCTGTTCTTTCTTCTTTTTACGCAGTACATCATGGTCCAAATGGTCTTGAACAAATAGCAAAAAAGATTGTCAAATATAGATCATATTTTGAATCAATCATAAGTAATTTAGAATATCCTTTAGATAGATATCCCAGGTTTGATAGTATAGATATTTATTGTCCAGAAGCATCAAAAGTTATTCAGTTAGCTTATGAAGAAGGATATAATCTCAGAGTGCTTCCTATTGGATCAGATGTTTTAAATGCTAAGGGTTTTGGTGTGACTTTTGATGAATTAACTTGCGATGAAGAAATTTATAAATTACATCAAATACTTGCAAAAGTTAAAGGAAAAAATATCAATGATTTTTCTATTTTAACAAATGAAAATGAACCGTTAATAGATATTCCACTTCGCGACAAACCTTGGCTTCAACAATCGGTATTTCATAAATACCAAAGCGAGACCAATTTAATGAGATACATACATTTTCTAGTGTCTAAAGATTTTACTTTAGTTCAAGGAATGATTCCTCTTGGTAGTTGCACCATGAAATTGAATGCAGCTGCGGAACTTTTACCCATTGAATGGAGCGAGTTTGCTTCTGTTCATCCTTTTGCTCCTCAGGCCCAATTAGTTGGTTTCCAGGAAATAATTAATGACCTTGAAGCTTGGCTATCTGCTTTAACTGGCTTTAAGGGGGTTTCGCTTCAGCCCAATGCAGGTTCTCAAGGAGAATTTGCTGGTTTGCTTGTAATACGTTCATGGCATCAGTCTCATGGGGAGGGGCATAGAAATATTTGCTTGATTCCAACCAGTGCACATGGTACAAATCCAGCTAGCGCAGTCATGTCTGGCTTCAAAGTTGTTTCTGTTAAATGTGATGAGTACGGTAACGTTGATTTAGAAGATTTAAGAAATAAATCAAAGATTCATTCAAATAATTTGGCTGCATTGATGGTTACATACCCTTCAACTCATGGTGTATTTGAGCCAAATATTCGTGAAATATGCCAAGTCATTCATCAAGCGGGAGGTCAGGTCTACTTGGATGGCGCCAATCTTAATGCTCAAGTAGGTATTTGCAGGCCTGGGTCTTATGGAATAGATGTGTGCCATTTAAATCTTCACAAAACTTTTTCAATTCCTCATGGAGGAGGAGGCCCAGGCGTAGGTCCCATAGCTGTAGCAAGTCATTTGGTTCCTTATCTTCCTGGACATTCAATTGTTAAGTGTGGAGGCGAAAAGGCTATTTCAGCGGTCTCTGCAGCTCCATTTGGCAGTGCTGGAATATTGCCCATTAGTTGGATGTACATTCGGATGATGGGTAGAGATGGGTTACGCAAGGCAAGTTCAATCGCGATTCTCTCTGCTAATTATTTGGCAAAACGACTTGATCCTCATTATCCAGTTTTATTTAAAGATCCAAATGGTTTGGTGGCTCATGAATGCATATTAGATTTAAGACCTTTAAAGAGTCAGTTAGGTATCGAAGTTGAGGATGTTGCAAAGAGATTGATGGATTATGGATTTCATGCTCCAACCATCAGTTGGCCTGTTGCAGGAACTTTGATGGTTGAACCAACAGAGAGTGAAAGTTTGACTGAACTAGATCGTTTTTGTGACGCGATGATAGGAATAAGAGAAGAAATCGAACAAATAAAATTAGGTAAGATTGATCCTATTAATAATCCTTTAAAACAATCTCCGCATACTTTAAAAACAATTACATCTGATAATTGGGATAGACCTTATTCTCGTAAAGAAGCAGCTTATCCATTGCCAGATCAAGAAAAATATAAGGTTTGGCCATCAGTTTCACGTATCAATAATGCTTATGGAGACAGGAATTTGATATGTAGTTGTCCTTCTGTTCAAGATTTGGAAAATATTAATTCTATTTAAAGACTGGTTAAAACTTGTTTTATTAGTTAAATTTCAAGCGAAAACCAAATTATTGGTTTTTTTAGGCTGTTTTGCAATTTTTTTATTAATCTTTGCCACGGCTTTAAATTATATGGGGACCAAATGAGTAAAAAAACATCTTTTGATCTTCCAGATCAAATGAAAAAAAGGGATGACTTATCCTTGCCCTCTTTTTCTAATTGCTTGGAATCTCTTTTAAATAAAGGAGAACTTTTACAAGTTGCTGGAACTAATGTAGTTAGGGTTCCATTTGGGGTTCGTCAGCCTAAGAAACAAAGGCCAGCCAAGCTTTCTAAATGGGCAACTTTGGTATTACCTTTGCAATCATTTGATTCCCCAACTCCTCCTCATGCTGCGTAAAAACTAAGCAGCAAGCTTTGATTGTTTTTGATCTAGTACGCCTTCGTAATAACGTCTTAATTGTTTTGTAGCTCCTCCCCAACCCCATCTCTCAGCTTCTGAACGAGCGGCTTTTCTCATTGCTGTTCGTTCTACTTCGTTCCCCAATAACTTTTTTGTAGCCTCAATTAAACTTAAAGCTCCATCATCATCTCCATCAGGATTGTACAAACATCCATTTTCTCTATCTGAAATGATATCTGGGATTCCCCCTTTATTTGCTCCAACGACTGGGCATCCAGCAGCCATTGCTTCTAAAAGGACTAATCCCAGAGTTTCTGTACTTGAAGGAAATAAGAAAGCATCGCCAGATGCATAAGCACTTGCTAATTCATTCCCACTTAAATACCCCACAAATGTAGTAGAGGTTCCCTGGAAAAATTTTTCTAATTGTTGTCTATGTGGACCATCTCCAACAAGAGCTAGTCGAGTGCTTGGCAATGCTTCAAGTACAGGTCTTATTCTTTCAATTTGTTTTTCTGCTGAGAGTCTGCCAACATATATCAATAAAGAACCTTCATCACTAAATTTTCCTAAAAGACGCTTTCTCATTTGTTCGTCTCTTAGTTCAGGTTTGAAAATGTCTGTATCAACTCCTCTTTGCCATAAAGCGGTATTTTGAATTCCTTTGTCTGAGAGCTCTTGAACCATTGCAGTGGAAGTACACAGATTTAGGCTTGCTTGATTATGAGCAGCTTTTAACAACTCCCATAAAAGCGGCTCTAACATCCCCATTCCATAGTGTTCTAAGTACTTAGGTAAGTGAGTATGGTAACTGGCTACAAGTGGAATATTGTTTGTTTTGGCTAGCCAAATGCCACCTAATCCCAGAACAGCTGGGTTCACGACATGAATGAGGTCTGGTTTAAAGTTTTCTAATTCATCTGAAACACCTGGACCGGGTAGCCCCAATTTGAGTTCTGGATACAAGGGTAATGGCATCGCTGGGACACCTACAACTTTTGCACCCATATAGCTGGATGGACAGCCTTCTGGACAAAAAACGGTAACCTCATCACCTGAATCAACTAAATTTTGAATTGTTTTAGTTAAACGCGTGACTATCCCATCAACTTTTGGTAGGAAAGTTTCTGTAAAGAAAGCTATTTTCACTGAGCGTGTCTTTTCAAGATTTTGGATTAATTAGGTTTAGGATTTATTGATTGCTTTTGCTTGGGTTGATGTCCATGCAGATACACAAGGTATTCGTTTTAAATCGCAGCGATTAGAGAATTTTTTCGCAACATTAACAACTTCTTCTAAAAGTCCATTATCTAGTGTTGTCGGGTCTAATCCAAGTTCAAGAAAACATCGATTATCAACTATTAAATCATTTTCTACTGCTTCGTTTCTTGGGTTTGGAAGATAATTAATTTTCGCTCCAGTTAGAGAGGCTACTTTTTTTGCTAATTCTCCGACTTGGTGACTTTCTGTCATTTGGTTGAAAATTTTCACTCTTTCACCTTTTTCTGGAGGGTTCTCCAATGCAAGCTGAACACATCTTACTGAATCTTGAATATGAATAAAAGCTCTTGTTTGTCCACCCGTACCATGGACTGTTAATGGATATCCAATGGCAGCTTGCATTAAAAATCGATTTAATACGGTCCCGTAATCTCCGTCATAGTCAAATCGATTAGTCAGTCTTGGGTCACGGCTTGTGACATCAGTATTTGTTCCCCATACAATTCCCTGATGCAAGTCAGTGATTCTTATCTGGTCGTTTTTGTTGTAGTAAAGAAAAAGCAATTGATCAAGCGTTTTTGTCATGTGATAAACGCTTCCAGGACTCGCTGGATGTAAAATCTCTTCTTCAAAACGACTGCCATCTGGTTGGGGAACTTCCACTTTTAAGTAACCTTCAGGAATGGTTGCGCCTCTATGAGACCCATAGCCATAAACCCCCATTGTCCCAAGATGAACAATGTGAATATCTAATTGAGATTCAACAATTGCGGCCAAGAGATTATGAGTACCATTGACATTGTTATCAACTGTATATCTCTTGGTTGCGCTGCTTTTCATAGAATATGGAGCAGCTCGCTGTTCAGCAAAATGAATTATTGAATTAGGCTTTTCCTCGATCAAAAGATCTAAAAGCTTTTGATATTCAGAGGCAAGGTCTAAATGAATAAATTTAATAGGTCTTCCACCTATCTCAGACCAAGCTTTAATCCTTTCACCAATACTTGTTATTGGAGTTAAGGATTCAACCTCAAGGTCTATATCGATTTTTCGACGACTGAGATTATCCACGATGAATACATCATGACCCTTGTCAGCAAGATTGACTGCACAAGGCCATCCGCAGAAGCCGTCACCACCAAGAACGAAAACTTTCACTCTAAACTCCAAAAGAAAGAGCAAATGCTCATTTTATTCAAGCTACTACAAGGGTTTCACTTGATTGTTAAAGAATATGCGATAAGCCCAATTACAAGGATAACTCCAGCAAGGGTAAAAAGCCAAGAACCTTTGTTGCCACTGCTTTCTTTTGTAAGGATTTCAATTCTTGGTTCATCCGCAAAAACATTAAGTCTGCCTTGACTTTCCTTAGTGACTGCCATGCTTTTTTTGTTTATTAGCTTAGAACGTTACTAATTTTTAACGAATTACTCTAATTTTTTGAAATAACTCCATCTAATGGGGAGCTTGGATTGGCAAGTTGGCTCTCTTGGAGCCTTCCAGATAAAAAAGCTTCTCTACCAGCTTCAGTTGCCTTTGAGAAGGCTTGAGCCATTAAAACTGGGTCTTTTGCTAAGGCAATAGCACTATTGATTAAAACCCCATCAGCACCCATTTCCAATGCTTGAGCTGCTTCACTTGGAACTCCAATACCTGCATCAACAATAATTGGAATTCGAGATTCTTCGATAATCATGGCAATATTTGCTGCATTTCTTATGCCTTGAGCAGATCCAATGGGAGAGCCAAGAGGCATAACAGTTGCACATCCAATTTCTTCAAGTTGCTTTGCAATTAATGGATCAGAATTTATATATGGAAGAACAGTAAATCCTTCTTTAACTAATTTTTCTGCTGCTTTTAAAGTTCCAATCGGGTCGGGTAATAAATATTTTTTGTCAGGAATAACCTCTAATTTGACAAAATTATTATTTTCTTGACCTGCTAACTTTGCTAATTCTCTACCCAGTCTTGCTACTCGAATAGCTTCTTCAGCATTTGAGCACCCTGCAGTGTTTGGAAGCATCCATATGCTTTTCCAGTCTATTGATTCCATTAACCCTTTATGTCCATTTTCTAGTCCTTGAATTCTTCTGACTGCTACAGTAACTATTTCACATTTTGTACTTACTAGGCTTTTTTGCATTACCTCTAAGGATGAGTATTTACCAGTTCCAATAAGCAGCCGACTGTTGAATTCTTTATTTCCTATTTTGAGAAATTGATTTGTTTTTTGCATGGGTAAAGTATGACGAATTAAGATTTATTCAGAAACCTTTTTTATTTAATAATTCATCTTTATCCTTTCCAATTATACGTTCAAGTCTTTTAATTTGAGAAATCGCGGTTTTGTTTTTTGGATCTAGTTTTAAGACCTCTTGATAATTTTTATAAGCTTCATCTTCTTTTAGTAAACGTTGATAAGCAAAACCAAGATTATTAAGTGCAACTGGATATTCAGATTTTGCTGTTAATGCTTTTTTGTAATGAATTACTGCTGATTTAAAGTCATTTTGAGCAGCAAGTGCAAATCCTAATGCATTTTCTATAAGTGCTTTAGCTTCTTTTGGTTCGCCATCAAGTTTCTTAAGGGCTTGTTTTAAAGTTGATGTGGCTTGAGGATACAATCTTTTCTTTAATTGAACAGATGCTAGTTCATACATTTTAGCTGAGTCTTCTTTTGTATTTGAATCTTCTTTTTCTAATTTTATAAGTTTCATTTCATCTTTTCTTACTTTAAATAGTTGTCTTCCTACTAAAATAGCAATAATTACTAATAGTAAACAAAGTCCTATTAGATAAGTTTGAGGAAGATTAACTATCATCGACTAAAACTAAAATACTAATTTGTTGATTTTATAGTAATTATTTATTATTAGCATATTCTTAATTTTTGGAATTTCTTCTGTATTTTTTTATCTTAATTAATCATTCCTGCATGGCTTTAAAGAAGAAAAACAATACTCAAGCTAATTTATCATTTTGCATTAACTGCGATATTTGTGAATGTTTGAGGATCTGTTACTGCTAATTGAGCCAACATTTTCCTGTTGATTCTTACATCTGCTTTCTTTAAGCCACCCATCAACTTGCTATAACTTAACCCATTTAATCTCGCAGCTGCATTGATTCTTGCAATCCAAAGTCTTCTGAAATCACGCTTTCTTCTTCTTCTGTCTCTATAAGCGTTACAAAGAGCTTTCATTACTCTTTGATTTGCAGTTCGGAAAAGAGTACCATTTCCTCCTCTGAACCCTCTGGCTAGACGAAGGATTTTGTTTCTACGTTTTCTAGCAACATTACCTCTTTTAACTCGTGCCATAATTAAAAATTAGAAATCAAGAAATTGAACTAATAAACGTTCCGAAGAAGTCTTAAGCGTAGGGAAGCATAAGGCTTACGTTTTCTGCATCACGTTCGTCTACGACTGCTTTTGTTTTAAGGTGTCGTTTTAATTTAGGACTCTTATGGTCGAGTAAGTGATTGTGAAATGCACGACGTCTCATAAACTTGCCAGTGCCTGTTGCTTTGAACCGCTTTGCGGCAGCTTTGCGGGTCTTGAGCTTTGGCATGGATAAAGCATAGTTGATCTATAAGAATACGTCCTTGAGCTCACTTAAGCCAACCCAAAATTATTAAATTATTGCTTGGAGAAGATTTTTGTTGTGATTAAAAGCTATTTACAGGATAAAAAGCGTTTTTTTGTTCTTGGTTTGTTTCTCTTGATTGGTGTCCATTATTCCTACCAAGTTTGTATTGCCAATCCTCGCAAAGTTAAGTTTTTTGCAACTCATCAGGTGCCACCAGAAACACCTCTTATAAGTTTAGAAAAAAATGTACTGCTTATTGGGATTAAGCCATATCTAGGAAAGGAAGTAATGAGTGACAATTTTTCGCCAGTTTTAAAGCTTTTAAGTAATGGTAGAAATTTGATTTTGAAAGATGCGGATGGAGTCGTTCGAACAGCTAAAGAAATTAATATTGGTTGGCGAGCAAAACAATTATCAAATCCACAAGTGTTTGCCCGCAACAAAATTGGGCCCTTCTCAAGTTTCGAGTCTGCTGAAAGAGTGGCAAATGATTTAAAAGATAAAGGTATTGAATCAATTATTGCTCATCCGTTGGATTGGGAGGTTTGGGTGTCAGGTGAGATCAAGATTCCACGATCTATCAAGTCGACTTATCAGAAAATAAAAGTTTCAAAGATTGTTTTTCCTTATTTAAATGGAAATAGTGGAAAGATTGGCCTCAAGGGTCCTATCTCTTTGCAAGCCCCTGATGGGTTGCGCTTGGGTGGGGGGATTTATTTGGGTCCGTTCTCAATTCAGTCAGATGCATATGGAAGTTGGACATTAGTTGAACATGTCCCTATTGAGAGATATTTAAATGGAGTAATTCCTCACGAAATAGGAGCAAGCTCTCCTGAAGCAGCACTTGCAGCTCAGGCAATATTAGCTCGAACATGGGCCTTTGCTAATAGCCATAGATTCAAAGTTGATGGATATAATCTCTGCAGCGATACACAATGTCAGGTTTATAAGAATCCATCTAAGGCCGATCAAAAAATTAAAAAGGCTATCAAAAAAACTACTGGTAAAATTCTTACTTGGAATCAAAAGCCAATCAATACTGTTTATCATGCAACAAATGGTGGGGTAATGGCTTCTGTTGATGAAGCATGGTCAATTAATCAAGTTCCATATTTACAAATGCGCTTGGATGGACCAAAGCAGTGGATTCGGACGGTTGATTTACCTCTATCAAATGAGAAATATTTGAGATCTTTTTTATTTTCTAAGTCTCAGGCTTTTGGTTCTGATCATCCCCTTTTTAGATGGGAGAGGACGCTAGATGCCTCTAAAATAGCTAAACAGCTCAATCAAGCTCAAAAAGTTAGTAGTACTTTCTATCCAAGTAAAATTAAGGTTGTAAGTCGAGGAAGTAGTGGGCGAGTTACGTCGTTGAAAATTGACGGACATACTGGATCAGAAATTTTTCTTAAACTTGATGACATTCGTCGTGTCTTAAGACAATTACCAAGCACATTATTTGTTGTTAAAGAAATTAAAGAAGGTAAATGGCTTTTTTCTGGTGGAGGTTTTGGTCATGGAGCAGGAATGTCTCAGTCTGGGGCTATAGATTTAGCAAAAAATGGATGGACTACCAAACAAATTCTTTCTCATTATTATCCAAATACTAAATATGGATTTTTGCCTTAGTGATGAAAGACTCTTAGAGTCATTAGTTGATAAAAGGACTACTCCATGGCTTTAGCCAAAATCAGTGGAGAAAACCGACGCATTAAATCAATATTGTTTTTGATTTGCTGCATTTTTGTAGGAATTTTTCCTCATTTTCTGGAGCCTAGCAATAATTTATTCCCGTCCATTACTTTGGCTGTCTTGCTGGGTGGCTATGGGTTAAGGGTCGTTTTAAGAGATAGTAGAGAAAATTATCAATTGAAAAAAGAGTATCTAATCAATAATGAAAATTTTTTTAAAACTCTTCCCAAAGTTGATGTGTTGGTGGCAGCACGCGATGAAGAAAATGTAATAGAGCGATTAGTTTCAAGACTTTTATCAATTGAATATCCAGAGGAGAAGCTTTCTCTATGGATAATTGATGATGGGAGTCAAGATCGTACCCCTTATTTATTACAAAAATTAAGTACAAATTTCTCTAGGATTAATGTATTAAGTCGTCCAATAATGAGTGGTGGAGGTAAATCAGGAGCCTTGAATTCTGCATTGAATAAAACTGATGGAGAATGGTTATTTATTCTTGATGCTGATGCTCAATTACAGAGCAATGTATTACTTAGGGCCATAGCTCTTGCCTTGAATGGTGGATGGTCTGGTGTGCAGTTAAGAAAATCAGTTGTGAATTGTGAGTTAAATCAAATTGCTGTGTATCAAGCAATGGAGATGGCAATGGATGCTGTTATTCAACGAGGCAGACTTGCTTGTGGTGGGGTTTCTGAGTTAAGAGGCAATGGTCAATTAATCAATAGAAAAGTTCTTGAATCTTGTGGAGGATTTAATGAACAAACTATCACTGATGATTTAGATTTAAGTTTCCGGTTTTTATTAACTCGATCGCCAATAGTCATAATGTGGGATCCACCTATTCAAGAGGAAGCAGTTGAATCATTGCCGGCTTTATTTCGACAAAGAAAAAGGTGGGCTGAAGGAGGTTTACAAAGGTTTTTTGATTATTGGCCCTTGTTATTTTCAAAACGATTATCCAACTTTAAAAAAATAGATTTATCTTGCTTTTTCTTATTGCAATATGTTTTACCAGTTGTATCATTTATAGATTGTATTGTATCAACTATTTTATTTGAGATGCCATTATATTGGCCTTTATCTATTGTTGCATTTGCTATTTCCAGTATAGCTTATTGGAAAGGATGTTCTCAAAACAGTGAAGGCCCAAACTTACCATCTCCTAATTTTCTTAATATACTTGGAGCAACAATTTACCTTGCGCATTGGTTTATTGTCATACCATTTATAGTTATTAAAATGTCATTATTTCGTAAAACATTGATTTGGGAAAAAACCGATCATATTGGATCTTAATTAAATTATTTTAATTATTCAAGATTTACAATTTCTCCATTAAAAAAGTCTGCAAATTGCTTGGCTTTTAGATCAATAGAATTTGTCTCTAAATTATTTTTTGATTCTACTTTCTCTTCTGTAAAATTATTTTTAGCTCGATTTTGATCAACTTTAAAGTGATTGCTTGGTTCTATTTTTTGAGGAATTCTTTCTTCTTTTCTATTATTAGATAAACTATCTTTTTGTTCTATTAAAAGAACTTTGGTTGATGATCCTCTTGCTTTATAAAAAGCATCTTCAATAAGGTTTTTACGACTTTGAATCATATTTATCCATTTTTCTGAGATTGCTATTTCAGCAGAATTTGAGTTCAAACTTATTAATTTAGCTTGTTGTGAAAGTAGCATTTTTGTTGAAGGAAGCTCAAGCATCGCTAGAACTTTTTCCCAAATTTGATCAAGATTACTGTCGTGGCTGGGTTTGGATTCTTTTTGAATAGATATTTCTTGAATTTTTTCTTGTTTGTTAATTGAGGCTATCTGATTTGATGTTTTGATTTGAGGATAAGAATTACTTGAGATGGTTTCTTTTGTTTTATTTTCTTGTTTGAAATCTTCATCTGAAAGCATTCCAAGTAAAAGAATTTCTAGCCATAATCTAGGCTGGTTACTATTTCTAATATTGTTTTCTGATCCTTTTAATTTAGACTGTATGCTTAGTATTTGATCAAGTTGAATAGACTTTGCTAAGTCATTTAAATCTTCTTTATTCTCTGGAGAAATTTCACATAAATCAGTTGGTTCATTTGTGACTTTTGTGACAACTAAGTCTCTTAATATAGATGCTATTCCTTGTAAAATTGCAATTGGTTCTTTCCCTCTATTAATTAGGCGATTGCAAATATTTAAAATAGAATTAGGATCTTTATTTATTAACGATTTAGCTAATGTTATTAATTCTTCTTCGGGTACAGCCCCTATAAGATTAATGATATTTGATTTAGTTATTGGCGGAGAAAGCAAGCTGACTTGATCAAGTAAGCTTTCTGCATCTCTTAAACCACCTTGGGAATGCTTCGCAATTAAGGAGATCGCCTCTTCGTTGATTACAATTTTTTCTTTTTCAGCAATATTGGTTAAATGACTTTCTAAATGAATCAGACTTATTCTTCGAAAATCAAAGCGCATGCATCTACTAAGAATTGTCGGTAAAACGCGTTGAGGATCTGTTGTCGCAAGAATAAAGACTACTTGTCGCGGAGGTTCCTCTAGTGTTTTTAGAAGTGCATTAAAAGCCGCAGTTGAAAGCATATGACATTCATCTATTACATAAACTTTCCAGCGAGCTTTTGCAGGAGCAAATCTAGACCTTTCTATTAGTTCACGAATATTTTCAACACCCGTATTAGATGCTGCATCAATTTCAATTACATCCAAGGCATTTCCAGAATTAATTCCTCTACATAGTTCACATTTTCCGCAAGGGTCGGTTGTAGCTTTTTCACTTTTTAAGCAATTTAAAGATTTCGCGAAAATTCTTGCACTGGATGTTTTCCCTGTTCCTCTAGGCCCTGAAAATATATAGGCAGGGGCAATACGGTTGCTGATTAATGCTTGTTTGAGTGTGGCTGTAATTGGATCCTGACCCACAAGCTCGTCAAAGCTTGTGGGTCGATATTTATTGTGTAATGGCTCATAAATATTTATCATTTGCACTTACAGATAAATATGCATTTGATTTTCATTTTTGATCATATTCAAAAGTTGATAATTATTGCTGAAATACTTGGCTAATTTTAAGTTTGAAAAGTTTATTTCTCTAGGCAGATTCCTTAACAATTCTTTTTTCATTTGATAATAGAGGCACTACCTTTCCGCCTGTAATTTCATCGACCATTTTTTTTGTTACATTGAAGTTTTTTATCTTAGTTTGAGATGGAAGGCTATACATGAGATCTAGCATAATTTCTTCAACAATTCCTCGCAAAGCTCTAGCTCCAGTTTTTCTTTTGTAAGCTTCTTGTGCAATTGCCTCAACAGCCTCTTCATCAAATGAAAGTTCTACATTATCCATACTTAATAAGGTTCTGAATTGTTTTATCAAGGCATCTCTAGGTTCTGTCAATATAGATTCAAGAGCTTTAGCATTTAATGGTTCTAATATTGCAGTGACAGGCATTCTCCCAATAAATTCTGGAATTAGGCCATATTTCACTAAATCGTCAGGCTCAAGGTCATTAATTAAGTCTGCACCAATTCGTTCACGATTGGTTTTGCTTCTAGCCCGATTTTCATTTGGTATGAAACCAATTGAATTTCTGCCAAGTCTTTTTTGCACTACATCGTCTAAACCAACAAATGCTCCGCCACAGATAAACAGTATTTGGCTTGTATCAATTTGAATAGAATCACCGTAGGGATGTTTTCTGCCTCCTTGTGGTGGGACGTTAGCCGTAGTGCCCTCGAGCATTTTTAACAGGGCTTGCTGGACGCCCTCTCCCGACACATCCCTGGTAATCGAGGGGTTTTCACTTTTTCTAGCAATTTTGTCAATTTCATCGATATAAATAATTCCTCTTTGTGCTAAATCCACATCCATCTCTGCTTTTTGCAAGAGTCGTAACAGAATGTTTTCTACATCTTCACCAACATATCCAGCCTCAGTAAGAGTTGTTGCATCAGCGACAGCAAATGGAACATCAAGCATTTCAGCTAGGGTTTGAGCAAGTAACGTCTTGCCGCATCCAGTTGGTCCTATTAGTAAGATATTGGATTTTTGTAATTTCGTTGCTGTGAGATCAGTCTCGCCAGAACCGTCTCCTTTCCATGCAAGTCTTTTATAGTGATTGTAGACAGCAACTGAAAGGATTTTTTTCGCTGGTTCTTGCCCAACCACTTGATCATCTAAAAATTTTTTAATTTCAATGGGCTTTGGTATGGAAGCCAAAGTCGGAGCAGGCTTGGTTGTAGATGATGTGGCAGCTTTTGCTTTACGGCTTTGTTCAGATCCACTTCTTTGATGATTTGGAGTATCAATAAGTTCTTCATCTAAAATTTCGTTACATAAGTCGATACATTCATCACATATGTAAACTCCTGGACCAGCAATGAGTTTCCTCACTTGATCTTGGGCTTTGCCACAAAAGGAGCATTTAAGATGGGCCTCAAACTTTGCCATCGAGCTCTAAAAAAAACAGGTTGGATGGACCGATCATTAATTTATTCAGTCTCAGTTAATAGGATCATTGAGGATTGATGCCTTGTCAGCTTTCCTTAATGATTCATATGGAGTTGAGATTGGAAACCACTTTGTCGATCAGGCCATATTCAACCGCTTCTTCAGGAGAAAGAAAGTGGTCTCGATCAGTGTCTTCTGAAATCTTTTCAATATTTTGACCAGTATGCTCAGCTAAAAGTGAATTAAGTGTTTCTTTTAAGTAGAGAATTTCTTTGGCTTGAATTTCAATTTCAACAGCTTGACCTTGAGCTCCACCAAGAGGTTGATGAATCATTATTCTGGAATTGGGCAATGCAAGTCTTTTACCTTTAGTCCCTCCAGAGAGAAGAAAAGCCCCCATGCTTGCAGCCAGTCCATAGCAAATTGTTATGACATCAGGACTTACTTGCTGCATGGTGTCATAGATGGCTAGCCCAGCAGTTACTGATCCTCCTGGGGAGTTTATGTACAATTGAATATCTTTTTCTGGATCATCAGCTTCTAAAAAAAGCATTTGAGCCACCAATGCATCGGCAACTTGATCATTTACATCCGTCCCTAGAAAGATGATTCTTTCACGCAGTAATCGAGAATAAATATCAAATGCCCGATCACCTTGACCTGATTGTTCAATTACTGTTGGTAGAACGCCCGGTCCTGAGAATAGACAAGAGTTATTCCAGAAATTATTAATGGGATGATTTTGTCTTGCTTCAATCAACTTCAAAGTTTAGTAGTTAACACTTTTAATCTATGCGTAGAAACTAGGATTTGGGTTTTTTAGAACTTTTATTTTCTTTATTTGTTTTTGTTGTTTTCTTTTTAGAACTTTTCGCCGAGCTTTGATCCTTTGTTTTTTCCGAGGCTTTTTCTACAATAGTATTATTCTCTTCAAGCCAAGCAAATAATTTTTCTTCCAATAAATCATCAGAAATAGCATTTTTAAGACGGTCTTCGTCGATGTTTTTTTCATTTGAAAGTTTTATATCAGCTTGTACTTCTTTCAGCTTTGATTGGATTTCTTTTTGTGAAACTTCAATTTTTTCAGACTTGGCTAAAGCATTTAAAGCAAGTTTTTGACGAAGCTTTTTCTCTGCTTCCCCTTTTGAAGACTCCATTAAAGATTTCACAAGTTCTGGAGTAAACATTGATTTGACATCAATTCCTTGTTGAGCAAAATTTTGTGCTGTTTGTTCAACAATTAAACGCACTTCTTGGTCAATAAGACTTTTTGGTAACTCAACTTCAAGCTCTTGAACTAAAGCGTCGAGAAGTGAGTCCTGACGATTTTTTGTTTGTTTTCTATCAGTGTCTTCTTTAAGCCTCTTTTCAAGATCTGCGCGTAAGTCAGTCATATTTTCTTTATCACTCGCTTGCTTGGCAAAATCGTCATTTAGTTCAGGTAATTCTTTTATTTTTAAATCTTCTAGATTTACTTTGAATTCAGCCCTTCTGCCTTTGGCATCTTCTTGATGATAATCCTTGGGAAATTCACACTTTAATATTTTTTCATCATTTATATTCATTCCAATTACCCCTTCAATGAACCCCGGAATCATTCGGCCTTCTTCAAGTTCTACTTCTATTGAATCTGCGCTTCCGCCTTCAATTTCGCTTCCATCATCTGAGAAATTCCCTTTAAAACTTACCAGCGCAATATCTCCTTTTTTTGCGGCTCGATCACTAATTGGGACCTTAGTTGCAAGTTGAGATCTAGATTGCTCAATAAGTTCATCTACTTTTTTTGGATCAAAGATTAAAGTTTCCACTTCAGCAGTTAGACCTGAAGATTTTTTTAAAGTTGGTATGGGGGCGATATCAGTTTCAAGTTTTAACTTAAGAATTTTTTCAGGATTAAAATTTTCCAAAATTGTTTCAAAACCATCTTCCAGCTCTGGCTCACATAAAGGTTCAATACCTTCTTGATCTAGTGCTTCTGTCCATACTTTTTGCAAAAGTGATTCTAGTGCAGAGGCTTGTATTCTTTTGATTCCAAGCTGCTGAATGACGACTGCTTTTGGAACTTTACCTTTGCGAAAACCTGGGATTGAGATAGACCTGCTGAGTTTACTTAAAGCTTCGTTATAACTATTTTTGCATCGATCTGCGGGCACCTCGACCTCTACAGCAATTCTGCTATTGGGTTTCGAACTGGTTGATACTTTTAATTTGGCAGCACTCATTGAAACAGAATTCTCAAATTTGGTTAGCGTAAGAAAGCGTTAATTCACTTCCAAAGCTATTGTGGCCTAAAAAGTATCGAAAAATTTGTTATTTGTTGATTTTTCCAATAAGAAAAAATTTTTTGTTAAACCTTTTTATTCTCTTTATCAAGTTTGAACCCACAGTTTCTTCTACCAAATAGACCTCTTACAGTTGCCATCCTTGGATCAAGTGGGGCTGTAGGCAAGGAATTATTGGCTTTGCTTGAAGAAAGGTCTTTCCCAATTGAGAAATTAATTTTATTAGCTTCTCATCGCTCTGCTGGTGAGCTTCAGAACTTTTGTGGAAACACATTAATAGTGCAGGAAACAACTCAAGAGAGTTTTAAAAATGTAGATTTAGTTTTAGCTTCGGCAGGTGGTTCAATATCTCGGAAGTGGAAAGATACGATCAAAAGTTATGGAGGATTGATGATTGATAATTCAAGTGCATTTCGAATGGACGATGATGTCCCTTTAGTTGTGCCTGAAGTTAATCCTAACGATGCAAGTAAGCACAAAGGTTTAATTGCTAATCCTAATTGCACGACTATTTTATTGGCATTGGTTCTAGCTCCATTGAATAGGCATATCCCTATTAAGAGAATTGTTGTCTCAACCTATCAATCGGCTAGTGGTGCAGGTGCAATGGCAATGGAAGAATTAGAAAAATTAAGTCAAGAAGTTTTAGATGGAGGATCACCAAAAAGTAAAGTTCTTCCTTATTCCTTAGCATTTAATCTTTTTTTGCATAATTCACCCTTGCAATCAAATAATTATTGCGAGGAGGAAATGAAAATGGTTAATGAAACTCGAAAGATTCTTGGAGCCCCAGAACTTGCTTTGACAGCAACGTGTGTAAGAGTTCCAGTTTTACGAGCACATTCTGAAGCAGTAAATATTGAATTTGAAAAGCCGTTTCCAGTAGAAGAAGCGTATGAGATTTTGGAATTTTCTCCTGGAGTTGAGATTCTTGAGGATTTTGATAAAAATCGTTTTCCAATGCCACAAGATGTAACGGGTAGAGATCCAATATCAGTTGGCCGTATAAGGAAGGACATCAGTAACCCTAATGCTTTGGAACTATGGTTATGTGGAGATCAAATACGAAAAGGAGCCGCACTTAATGCAATACAAATTGCTGAACTTTTATTGCCAAAAAAATCATGAGTCATTCGGCTTTACTATCACGCGCACCTTTTGGACGGATTTTAACCGCAATGGTTACCCCCTTTGATGAAAATGGGAAAGTTGATTATGGCCTAGCTGCTGATTTGGCAAGTTATTTAGTAGATCAAGGTTCAGATGGCATCGTTGTATGCGGAACGACAGGAGAATCGCCGACTTTAACTTGGCAAGAACAAAAAAAGATGCTGGAAACAGTGAGAAATTCTTTAGGCTCTAAAGCTAAAGTTTTGGCTGGGACAGGAAGCAATTCTACCTCTGAGGCAATCGAAGCTACCAAAGAAGCAGCCAATTTAGGTGCTGATGGGGCATTGGTTGTTGTTCCTTATTACAACAAACCACCGCAAGAAGGATTAGAAATTCATTTTCGCTCTATCGCTAATGCCGCGCCGGAGTTACCTTTAATGCTGTATAACATACCTGGACGGACAGGTTGCTCGATATCACCTAGTATTGTAAGTAAGCTTATGGATTGCAGTAATGTAGTCAGTTTCAAAGCTGCAAGTGGAACAACAGACGAAGTGACTCAATTAAGAAACTATTGCGGATCAGATTTAGCTATTTATAGCGGTGATGATGCTTTAATTTTACCAATGCTTGCAGTAGGTGCAGTAGGTGTTGTTAGTGTGGCAAGTCATATAGTTGGTCTTCATTTGAAGAAAATGATTGAGAGTTTTTTTGAAGGTAAATATGACCAATCACTTTATTTCCATGAGACATTACAACCTCTTTTTAAATCCCTTTTTGCAACCACAAATCCTATTCCTGTTAAAGCGGCACTTCAACTTATCGGTTGGTCTGTTGGACCTCCTCGAAGTCCTCTAGTCTCATTAAACAGTGAAATGAAAGAAGAACTCCTGAAGACACTCTCTTCTATGAGATTGATTTGATCTATTTCCTCGTTCTCGAGTGGATCCGACTTTCATTTAGGTATCAACCAAGTTTCTTACATAAATTTTTCCATGACATCAAGTTCAATGAATTCTCAAGTTTCAAAAAATAATCAATCAAAATCTCCTTGTTTAAGGATTATTCCTTTAGGTGGCCTCGGAGAAATTGGAAAAAATACCTGCGTATTTGAATATGGTGATGACATCATGATTCTTGATGCTGGTTTGGCTTTCCCAACCGACGGGATGCATGGAGTAAATGTTGTGATGCCAGACACCACTTATTTACGTGAAAATCAAAGTCGAATAAGAGGTTTAGTAGTAACCCATGGACATGAAGATCATATTGGTGGGATTTCTCATCATTTAAAGAAATTTAATATTCCAATTATTTACGGCCCTCCCCTTGCTATGTCTATGCTTAGGGGCAAAATGGAGGAAGCAGGAGTTGCTGATCGAACAACAATTCAAGTATGTGGACCAAGAGAAGTTATTAAAGTTGGACAACATTTTTCAGTTGAATTTGTAAGAAATACACATTCAATTTCGGATAGTTATTCCTTCGCAGTAACTACTCCAGTGGGAGTAGTGTTTTTTACTGGTGATTTTAAGTTCGACCATACGCCACCTGATGGACAGCCTTCAGATTTAGCAAGAATGGCTCACTATGGAGATAAAGGTGTTCTTTGTCTTTTATCTGATTCAACCAACTCTGAAGTCTCAGGTTTCACGCCCTCTGAATATTCTGTTTTTCCAAATTTAGATAGATATATTGCTACTGCTGAAGGCAGAGTGATGGTCACTACATTTGCTAGTTCAACTCATCGCGTAGCTATGCTTCTAGAGTTAGCGATGAAAAATGGTAGAAAAGTTGGCTTGCTAGGCCGTTCAATGCTGAATGTGGTTGGGAAAGCAAGAGAGCTTGGATATATGCGTTTCCCTGATGATTTGTTTTTCCCAATTAAGCAGATAAGAGATTTGCCTGATAGAGAGACTTTTTTATTGATGACAGGTAGTCAAGGAGAATCAATGGCAGCTTTGAGTCGTATCTCTAGGGGAGAACATCAACATGTTCAGTTGAAAACCAGTGATACTGTAATTTTTTCGGCTAGTCCAATTCCTGGAAATACTATTTCCGTGATGCATACGATTGATAAATTAATCAAATTGGGTGCAAAAGTTATTTATGGGAAAGATAAAGGTATTCATGTATCAGGCCATGGATGTCAAGAAGATCAAAAATGGATGCTTGGATTAATTAGACCTAAATACTTTATTCCTGTGCATGGAGAGTACAGAATGCAAGTTCTTCATGGAAAAACTGCTGTATCAATGGGGGTTGATCCAGAGAATGTTTTAGTGATGGAAAATGGGGACGTTGCTGAATTAAGGCCAGATTCTCTTGTTCAAGGCTCACCAGTTAAATCAGGAGTTGAATTACTCGATTCCTCTAGAACAGGGGTTGTAGATACTCGCGTCTTAAAAGAACGTCAGCAACTGGCTGATGATGGAGTTATTACTGTTCTTACTCCTATTAGCACTGATGGCGTAATGGTTGCACCTCCGAGGGTCAATCTACGTGGTGTTATTACTAATGTTGATGCTAAAACAATGGTCAATTGGACTGAAAGAGAGATTAATTGGGTCTTAGAAAATCGATGGAAACAGCTTGTTCTTAAGACAGGAGGTAAGTCGGTTGAGGTCGATTGGATTGGTTTGCAAAGAGAAGTTGAATCAGGATTATCTCGTCGATTAAGAAGGGAGGTTCAAGCTGAGCCATTAATTCTTTGCCTTGTTCAACCTGCTCCTGGTGGAACTCGTGCATATAAACCTCAACTTGATCAACAGCCAGACTCACGACAAGTAGTTAAGAAAAATGCTGATACACCCCTTAAGCAAAGCAATGTATCCGTAACCAATCAAGATAAAAATGGAACATCTGAACAAAAAACAAATAGCGAAAATAATACAGAGGAAATGCCATCTGGAAGAACAAGACGTCGCAGATCTGCAATTAGCTAATAACAGAATATTTGTCTCTATTATTAAGTCTTGTTTGATATGTAAATAATTTGTTTATCCCATCGTATTAGGAAGTCTCCATGAAGATG